>NZ_JBIDBD010000013.1:86257-188715 GCF_043202815.1 Streptomyces sp. NPDC048111 | reverse complement strand
ACCGAACAAGGCATCCACCGCATCAACACCAACCCACAACTCCCCTGGTCATTCCTCACCCACACAGGACTCACCATCCATCCACCACACCCACCAAACTTACGAAAAGATCAGTAGGAGCTGAACATGATCGTGGTGACCGGAGCGACCGGCAATGTGGGACGACCCCTGACGCGGGCCCTCGTCGAGGCGGGCGAGCAGGTGACGGCCGTGTCGCGGAACGCGGCGGCGGTGCCGGAGGGGGCGCGCCACGTAGTGGCCGACCTGGCCCAACCCGTCGGCCTGACACCGGCGTTGGAGGGAGCGAAGGCGCTGTTCCTCCTGCTCTCGGGCGACCTGCACGCCCCCGGGGCCAGGCCGGCCGACATCATCGAGCGGGCCGCGGCCCAAGGGGTGCGCAGGGTCGTCCTGTTGTCCTCGCAGGGTGTGTCGACCAGACCGCGGGGCGCCACGCGGATCGCGATGCGCGCGCTGGAGGACGCGTTGCGCACATCGGGTCTCGAGTGGGCCGTGGTGCGCCCGGGCGGCTTCGCCTCGAACGCGCTGGCCTGGGCGGAGTCCGTCCGTACCCGGCGCACCGTCGCCGCGCCCTTCGGCGACGTGGGGGTGCCGGTGGTGGACCCCGCCGACATCGCCGAGGTGGCGGCGGCCTGCCTTCTGGACGAGCGGCACAACGGCGGGGTGTACGAGCTGACCGGGCCGGCGGTCATCACGCCGCGCGAGCAGGCGGAGGCGATCGCCGAAGCGATCGGCTCGCCGGTGCGGTTCGAGGAACTCACGCGCGAGGAGGCCAAGTTCGGCATGACGCGCTTCGTACCGGCGGAACTCGCCGACGACACCCTGGACATCATCTCCGCCCCCAACCCGGCCGAACTGCGCATCAGCCCGGACGTGGAACGAGTCCTTGGCCGCGCCCCGCGCCCGTTCGGCGCATGGGTCACGCGGAACGTGGAGGCCTTCCGCTGACCAAGAGGGCGCGACGACCTGCCGCGTAGCGCGGGCGCGGCCGTACGGGCCGGGAGCCCCCGCGCCTACCGGCCGCGCCGCTCCTCCGGCTCGGGCAGCCGCATGATGTGACGGACGCGGTCGCGCAGGCGGTGCACATGGCGAAAGCGCCGGCCCTGCTCGCGGGACTGCCGGTCCAGCTCCTCGACCAGGCGCTGTGAGCGCTTCTCCACATCGAGTTCGTCGAGGATCCGGTCGACCTCGGCGAGCAGCGCCCCGTGCAGCTGCCACTGCCGGGGGTGTCGCTGCACCTGCGCGAGCAGCAGGTCGGCGACCCGGTCGCGGCTGGCCCGGCCCGCCGTCAGCTCGGCCGTGAGACGCTCCTCGGCCTCCTCGGCATTGGTGCTGACCTGCGTGGTGATCAGCACGGCGAAGCTCTCGACGGCCCGCGCCAAGTGCTCGAAGACGTCCCGCAGCGCCCGTCCCACGTCCGGCTCGAAGAGGTGCTCGTCCGTGCGCTCCTTCGCGAGGTCGGTGAGCGAGCGGCACACGACGCGCAGCACGACCGCCGAGATCTCCAGGGTGTCCAGTCCTGTGCGCAGTACCACCCGCGACAGCAGCCCCTCCTTGACGCGCGGGTTGAGTCGCAGACTGTCCTCGGCCTGCCGCAGGGACACGTCCACCTGGGTGATGTCGTGGTCCAGCCGCCGCGCCTCGTGGAGCCGGGCGGCAGCGCGGGCCACCGGAGTGTGGCCACCCACCTCGTCGCCCAGATCCGTCAGCAGGCGGCGCATCCGCGCGGCCAGCTCCTCGATGGCCCCGCCCGCGGAGTCCACCCACACGGGCGGGGCCAGCAGCATGTTGAACAGCATTCCGACGCCGGCACCGATGAGCGTCTCGAGCACCCGGTCCCACGCGGTCGCCGAGACACGGGTCACCCCCAGGACCAGCATCGCGCTGATCGCCACCTCGGGGACGAACTCACCAACCTTGACGAACCGCCCGACCACCAGCGCGGCCAGGATGATCAGCCCGAGACTCCACCACGTCAGGCCCACGAGGGAACTGAACCCGACGGCGAGCAGTACGCCCACGACGACGGAGTTCACCCTGCGTACGGCCGTGACCAGCGTGGTGTAGAGGGTGACCTGCACGACGAGCAGGGCCGTCAGGGGCGCGGTCAGCGGCGCCGGTTCGCTGCTCAGTTGGAGGGCGACCACATAGGAGATGACGGCCGCCGCGGTGGAACGCAGGGTCTGCACCACCGCCGGCTCACGACGGCGGCGCGCAAGGTCGAACAGAGGATGAGTGAACTCCCGCACCATGCACCCCTTCCCTCTCAGCGCGATTCACACGCAGGGGTGTACACGCGGGGGTGTACGGACGGGGGTGTCAGGGGTGTACGGACAAAGGCGTAGGGACAAGGGCCGGCGGACGGTCAGGAGCGTCGACCCAACAGACGACGGACCACGGTGTCGGCCGGACGGTCAGGGCGGCCGGCAGGCGGACGCCCTGGAAGGTCCGGGTGCAGAGCGTCCGGCGGGCTCCTTCACGAGAAGTAGAGCGCCGCCTTCTCCAGCACATGGCGGGTGAACATCCCGCCGTACACCGACCCGCCCCGGTACATCGTGACCCGGGTGACCCCGGAGCCCGCCTCCACCGTGATGGGGCGGCCGATCACGGAAGTGCCGAGCACGCGGGCGTCCTTCGTCGCCCACTCCCGCGCGGAAGCCGCCACCTGGGTGCTGACCAGGGCCGGCAGCACCATCGCGGCATTGCGGGCACCGCCGATTCCGCTGCGCAGGCTCGACGCGTAGGCCATCGCCCATTTGGTGAAGTCGACCAGCGCGGCCTCGTCGACGGCGGGGACGGCGGCGGCCAGGACGAACAGCTCGCTCTTGGTGCCGAACCACCGCGCCTTGCGGTCCGACCGGCTGCCGAGCAGCACCGGGTGGTTGTGCCAGGTGGCCGTGGTCGCCCGGCAGCCGTCGGCCACCATCCGATCGCCAAGCGCCCTCACATAGGCGATGGCGACGTCGGCCGGAGGCACTGCTTCGGGTCTCTGCTGTGTCATGCGCGGATCATCCACTACCGGCCGGGGCGCAGGGAAGGGGGTGCGGCGTGTCCTCATCTCCCCTGCGGGGCGGCGGACTTGGTGCGCGAGGACCGTTCAGGCGGACACGCTGCCACGAGAAGGCCGGCTGGGCGAGCACCTTTCCGGCCGGGCTCGCCGCCACTGGGTCGGGCCGGCATCCGCGCCCCCCTGGCCGCCCCGATCAGGGGGGCGGCGGAGCGTCCGGCGCGCTCGGTACGCCGGGCGGCCTTAGCGTGAGCGCCATGTGCTGGAGTGCGACGGCCGACCTCATCGCGGGTACCGCCATCACCGCGGTGGGAGCCGCCGCGGTCACGGCGGCGGTCCGCCGCCGCCCCCGTGAGGTGCCGATCGCGGCGCTGCCCGTGGTGCTGGGCGCCCACCAGATCATCGAGGCGGCGGTCTGGCATCAGGGCGGCGGCGCCGGAGCCGCCACCCTCGCCTGGGCCGTCGTCGCGCTCCCGCTCCTGGCGCTCTGGGTGCCCGCGGCCGTGCTGTGCGCCGCGCCCACCGACGCCCGCCGCCGGCTGCTCCTCCCGCTGGCGGCCGGCGCCGCGACCGCGGCGGTGCTCGGGTACGCGCTGGCCACCCGGACCGTGACGGCCGAGATCCGCGGACACACCGTCGGGTACTCGGTGGGGCTGCCGCACGCCGGGCTCGTCATCGCCGGCTACCTCCTCGCCACCATCGGCTCCCTGCTCCTGTCCGGCGACCGCGGCCTGGTCCTCCTCGGGGTGCTGGTCGGCGTCGGGGCCGTGGTGTCCTTCGCCCTGTGGCGGCAGGAGTACGTCTCGACGTGGTGTGCATGGGCCGCCGTCTGTTCGGTGGTGTTGCTGGTGCGGGCGGTCCGGCAGGACGCCGACCGCGGCGGGCCTGTCGGCACCGAGCGCGTACCGGGCAGCAACTCTGGTCACATCAAGAGGAGTTGATGTGAAGAGGGGGGTGCCCGGCCGCGTCCTGCGGTAGAAGTACGGCATGATGCCCGTCGAGGAAGCCAGGGACGAACTCAAGCACCTGCTGACCCGCTGCGAGCGCTGGCTGGCGGACGAGGACGGGGCGCGGGCGTTCCTTCCGGAGGCCGAAGGTCTGGCCGACGACGTCGTCCGCATCGAGGCGCTGCGCACCCGGGCCCTGTCGTCCATGCTCAACGTGGCGCTGCTCGGACGTCAGTCGTCGGGCAAGAGCTTCCTGATCAGCGGGTTGCAGGGCGGCCTCGAATACGTGCCCATCACCGACGAGGACGGCATGGCCTCGGCCGAGTACGTCGGCATCCTCCCGTCCTCCGCCAGCCCCACCACGGCCTGTCCGTGCACCGTCATTCCGGCGGGGGACGAGGTGGCGGAGGGCCAGGGCCGGGCGCTGCTGCGCGCCACGTTCGCGGGTGGCGCCACGGAGGAAGTCGGGTCGGACCTGCTGCCCGCGGTGGTCGCGGCCTACGGAGCGGTGGACGGCGTCGTCACCAACCGCCGCCGCGAGCACATCAACCGGCGCGTCGAATCGATCGAGGTCGTCATCAGGGACGCCCGGCTGCCGGTGAAGCTGTTCGACCTGCCCGGCTCCGAGTCGCCGATCGCGGAGCACGAGGTCATCATGCGCGAGGCGTGGGCCAAGGCCGACTGCTTCGTCTACGTGAGCCAGGCCACCTCTGCACTGACCGCCAACGAACTCCAGCTCATCCGTGACCTCTACGCCCACCACATGCAGAGCAGCGGCAACAAGCGGGTGCTGTGGGTCCTCACGGGGATCGACCTGGCCACCCAGCGCGAGCAGGGCATGGCCGCCTGGAAGAGCGTCCTGTCCACCAACAACGACTACCTGCGAACACACTTCGGCACGCGCGGCGGGCAGTTCATCGGAGAGGGCTTCCTGCCGGTGTCGGCCGCCTGGGAGGCCGAGGCGGACTTCAAGGCCGGCCGGGGCGAGGACGGCGGCACGCTGGCCCGGCTCAGCGGCATGGAGTTCCTGCGCGAGCACCTGCGCGGTCTGATGGAATCCGGCGCGGGCCACGTCCATCTGCGTCAAGTGGCCGACGAAGCACGGTGGTTGATGCGCAGGCGCCAGCGCCGGCTCTCCGACATGCTCGACACCCACCAGCTCGCGGTGGAGGACCTGGAGATCCAGCAGGCCCGCCTGCGGGAACGCATCACGGGCGCGGAACGCTCCCTCGACCGCATCCGCAGCGAACTCGGCCGCGAGCTCCAGCGCCGCATCCGTACCGCACGCGGCCCGTTCGGTGCCCTGGCCGACGAACTGCACGAGCACCTCGACGCGTTGATCGACGGCGGCAACCTGAGCGCCGAACACGCCAACGAGGTCGATGTGCGCCAAGTCGAGCTGTTCAGCCAGTGGATGACGTCTCCCACGGGCCCCGCGACCCTGTGGCAGCGCGAGTTGACCGCGCTCGACGCGAGCGCCAGACAACTGCTGCGCGCGGACCTCGGCGTGGACACCGGTTCCCAGCTGGTCACGCCCGAGCCGCTGGACACCAGTTACTTCCCGCTGCGGACGGACGACCGCCAGCCCCTGACCGCCTACGGCATGGTGCAGGCCGCGGCGAGCACGCTCGGGGTCGCCAGCCCCATCGCCGCCGGCGCCGTCTGGCTGACCACCACCCTCAGCCTCGCCACCATCGCGGTACCGGCCGGCGCCGCCGTCCTCGCGGCCATCGCCATCGCCAAGGTCACGGACCTCCTCAAGGACCGCGAGTCCAAGGTCCAGAAGGCGCGCCAGGAGCGCAAGGACATGATTGACGAGCAGGTGAAACAGGTGCGCGGAGCCTTCGAGGACGTCACCCAGGCGCAGGGCCGGCTCCTGATCGACACGGTGGACCACCACCATCTCCAGCACCAGACGCGGCTCCAGGCGACCCTGGGCCAGATCATGGAGCGCATCAACGCGGAGGACACCGTCCGCAGCCGCGCCGTCGTGGACCGGCTGACCCCCGTCAACCAGGCGGGCCAGACCCTCGTCACCGCCCTCCAGGACCTGCGCGACGCGCTCGGCACCGAGGCGCTCCGGGGCCGCTGATGCCCCCGGCCCGCCCGCGGCGCCCCCGAGTCCGGTGACGCGGGGTGTTGCTGAACGTGTACGCGCCGCTCGTCGCGGCGGCGGGAACGGGATCAGCCCTGCGCAGGTGGGCGCCCAGCGGGCCCGGCGGCCTCACCCCCGGGCCCGAGCAGCCCGGTCGGCGGCACCGGGCCGCGCTCGGCCAGGCGCGGCAGGGCCCAGCGGGAGACGGCGGTGACGGCCGGCGGGAACAGCGGCCGCAGGGGCTGGGCGCAGCGCAGCCACGGCGGCGCGTAGACGGTGGCGCGGCGACGGTCCACACCCCGGGCGATCCAGGCGGCGACGCTGGTCGCCGGGTAGGTCCGCCGGGCGCCGGGCGGCATGTGGGCGCGCAGCTCGCGCAGGGCCGTGTGCCGGTCGGCGTCGCGGATCATCTCGGTGTCCGTCCAGTGCAGGTACGCGATGCCCACCGCGGTCCCCTGCGGCTCCAGCTCGGCGCGCAGGGACTGGGCGAACGCCTCGACGCCGGCCTTCGATGCGCAGTACGCGCTCATCAGGGGCACCGAGCCGAACGCGGCGGTGGAGGCGATCTGCAGGTAGTAGCCCCGGTTGCGCAGCAGGGCCGGCAGGAACACCCGGGCCGTGGTGGCGCTGCCGGACAGGTTGACGTCGATGACGCGCCGCCAGGTCGCCGGGTCGCACGTCGCGAACGGGCCGCCCTCGGCGACGCCCGCGTTGGCCACCACGACCGACGGGGCCCCCAGCGTCTCCTCCACCGTGACGGCCGCGCGCTCCATCGCCGCCTCGTCCGTGACGTCCACCTCGACGCAGCAGGTCGGCACCGCCAGCTCGCGCGCGACGTCCCGCAGACTCTCGCCCTCAAGGTCCAGCAGGGCCACCCGCATCCCACGCCCGGCCAGCTCACGCGCCAGCGCCGCGCCTATGCCCCGGGCCGCCCCGGTGACGACGGCCGTACGGCCGTCCAGCCCTCGTACCCGGCCCATGGCGGTCCCTCCACACTGGGCGACCTCTTCCCACCGACCATAGTCCGCCCCGCGCCCGTCAGCCTGGTGCGCGGCAAACGCGCTGGTCAGGCCCGGACGACACGTTCGGTCCCGGGTGTCGGGGGAAGAATCGGGCCGCCCTGCGGGTCGCGTCCGGGATCGTCCGCGGCCGTCCTATGATCGGCGGCCGTGGCCCACACTTTCGAAGAACTGGTCGAGATGCAGCGTACGGCCGACACGGCGCACGCCCAGGCGGAGCAGCTGAGGGAGCAGTACGGTCCGCCCGGGCCGCGGCCCTGGTCCGCGCGGCAGTCCCAGACGTACGAGACCGCTTGGCGGGCCTGGCGCGATCTGGCCCGCGACGTTCAGGCCGCGGTCGCCGCGTACGCCGAGCGGCAGGGCGAGTCCCGGCAGGACGTGGAGGCACGGGTGCGCGAAGCGGCCGGGGGCGCTCAGGGGTAGTAGGGCGTGTAGGTGATCGCGGAGACCTTGAGGTAGCGGGCGCCGTCGGCGGTGGCCCAGGTGGAGGCGTCGGGGTTGCCCGGCCAGTCGCCGCCCACCGCGGTGTTGACGATGAAGTGCATGCCGGTGCCGGGTGGTGTGGTGTACCACTTGGTGCCGGTGAAGGCGCCGTCCACCCAGAAGTCGATGTGGTCGGGCCACCAGGAGTACGCGTAGGTGTGGAAGCTGTTCGTCCAGGCCGAGGCGTTGTTGCGCACCCACTGGGTCTGGGCGTTGTTCGTGTCGTGGAACGTCTGGTAGACGGCGGTCGGGTTCTGCCCCACGATCTCGGCGGCGTCCATCTCGGGAAGCCAGGGGTTGAGGTAGGCGCCCCACACCGCGGGGAGCAGCCCGCGCCCGTTCGGTATGCTCGCGGTGAAGCTGTAAGTGCCGTACCCGTAAAGGGCCTTGGACTCGACGCGGCCCGAACGGTACTGTCCGCCACCGGCGTTGTAGGTCTTGATGATCAGCGTGCTGCCCTCGTACCAGACGCAGTCGGGGGTGTAGGTCTCCAACTCGTGGTTGGCCGTCCAGCGTCCGTTGATGACGTTCCACGAGTTGACCGTCTGGGGCGAACCCCAGGACGAGGCGTGCGCGGGTGGTTGTGCCAGCAGGAGCATCGACAGGGCGGCGAGCGCCGTGCCGATCCATCGGGGGGATCTCACACGTGCGGAGAACATCGTGGCTCCCTCGGCTCGGAAGACCTGAGGCCGTGGGAGCGGTCCCACGGCCGGGCGTGCCACGACGGTAGGTGGTGTGTCGAGCGGCTGACAAGAGTGCGCATGGCACACCGCTCGCTGCGGCCCGGCTGGAATCGGTCACCCCACATCGCCGCGCGTGCTTGGATAATTGCCGGATCTTCGGATCGCCGCGCATCGTCACTTCGGGGGACCATCGTTATGAGCAAGGACGAGATCGAGCCCACTCGCACCGATCGACCGACCACGGCCGCCCCACCCGCCGCCCGGCGCGGCTTCTTGGACGCGAGGGGTTCGACCACGTGGTCGCCGATCATCCAACTCGGCTTCACCACCGGGGCGTTCGTGCCCCACGGCGTGAAGGGCTGATCCCGCCGCCGTGGAACAGCTGACGGGGCACGACCCCACTCACATCGGCCCCTACCGTCTGATCGCCCGTCTCGGCGAAGGCGGAATGGGCCTCGTCTATCTGGGCCGATCCGACCTCGGCCGTACGGTCGCGGTGAAGACCGTGCAGGCCGAACACGCCCATCACCCCGAATTCCGCCGGCGGTTCACGCGTGAGGTCGCCGCCGCGCGACGGGTGGGCGGAGACTGGACGGCCGCCGTCCTGGACGCCGACACCGAGGCGGCCGTGCCCTGGGTCGCCACCCAGTACATCCCGGGACCGGATCTGGCCACCGTGGTCGGCAAGCACTTCGGGCCGCTGCCCGAGCACTCGGTCCACACCCTCGCCAACCGCCTGGCCCTCGCGCTGCAGGCCGTGCACGGCGCCTGGCTGATCCACCGCGACCTCAAGCCGTCCAACGTCCTCGTCACCGTGGACGGACCCCGTGTCATCGACTTCGGCATCGCCCGCGCGCTGACGAGCATCGGCGGGGACAGCCTGCTCACCCGCACCGGCATGCTGATCGGCTCGCCCGGGTTCATGTCCCCCGAACAGGTGCGAGGTCATGAACTCACCGCCGCCAGCGACGTGTTCTGCCTCGGCGCGGTCCTCGTTTACGCGGCCACCGGCCGTCTCCTCTTCGGCGCCACCGACACCGGACTCAACGCCCACCTCTTCAGGATCGCCGAGGAGGAGGCGGACCTCACCGGCGTACCGGACTCGCTCGTCGACCTCGTGCGCGAGTGTCTGGCCAAGGACCCGGCGGCCCGGCCGACGCCCGCTGATGTGGTCGCGCGCACGCAGACGGACCGGGCCGAGGAATGGCTGCCGGGCCCGGTCCTCGCCCAGCTGGGGCGGAAGGCCGCGGAGCTCCTGGACTTCACCCCCGAGCACCGCGGCCCGCGGCCCGACCCGCGCAGCCCGGCCGCCCCCGCGGGCGCTCAGGCCACCTCGTACCCCCTGACGCCGCCTCCCCACGCACCGCCCGCCTACGCACCCACCGCCCCGGGAGGCTTCGGTCCCGCGCCCGGTCACGGTCCGTCGGTGGCGCCCGGTGCCCTGACCGGGACCCCGGCGGGGGACGGCGGTGGCCCGCGCCTTCGGCGCGGCTGGGCGCTCGCGATGGCCTCACTCGCTCAACTGGCCGTGACCATGGCCTCGTTGACCACCACCGTGCTGCTGTACAACGCCCTGCGCGACCTGGGTACGGACGCGTCGTCCAGAGAATGGATGGTGACCGGTCACTTCGTGGCCTTCGGCGCGCTGCTGTTCGTCGGCGGTCACCTCGCCGACCTCGTGGGCCGCCGGACCACGCTGCTCATCGGCCTGACGGGCTTCGCCCTCGCGACCGCGGTCCAGGCTCTGGCCCCCGGCCCGGACATGATGCTCTGGGCCTATATCGTCCAGGGTGCCTTTGCCGCGCTGAGCACGCCGGCCTCGTTCGGTCTCGTAGCCGTCCACTTCACCGAGCCCAGGGCGCGCCTCAGGGCCCTCGGGGTCTACTCGGTGGCCGCACTGGGCGGTCCGGCCATCGGCCTGTTCCTCGCGGTGCCGCTCGCCCAGTACCTGTCGTGGCGGGTGTACCTCCTGGCCGTCGCCCTGGTGGCCGTCATCGCGCTCATCGGCACGGCCGCCCTGGTCCGCGACCTGCCGGACCGTGCGTCGAGCGGGTTCGACGCCCTGGGCACGCTCCTGGGCACCCTCGGGGTCGGGGCCGTCGTGTTCGCCGTCGACAGGTCACCGCTGGCCGGCTGGGAAAGCCCGCCAATAGCGCTGTGTCTCGTCGCCGGTGTCCTTCTGCTCGCGGGCTTCTTCTGGCGCCAGGCGAACACCGCGCGCGCTGCGATCCTGCCGGTGTACGACACCGGGGGCCGCGGGCGCGGCGGCGCACTGCTCGCCCTGTTCTTCACCGGGCTCGGCCTGAAACTCGCGCTGCCGCAGCTCGACGGCTTCCTGTGGTCCGGGTACGACGCGGGCACCATGGTCATGTTCGTGGTCCTGACCGGTTCGTTCCTCATCGGCTCCCGGCTCCTCGCCCACCGTCTGGTGCCGCGCCTCGCCGGCGGTCCCGTAGGGGTGGCGGGGCCGCTGCTCGCGGCGGTCGGCGTCCTGCTGCTGCACCTGGGCGCGGGCTCCCTGGGCGCGTCCCTGCCCGGCATGATCTGTCTCGGCATCGGACTGGGCACGGCCGGCAGCGTGCTGTACTCGGCCGTCATCGAAGGCATCACCCCGCGCGACTGCGGCGGCCGCGCCGCGCTCGCCCTCGTGGTCCAGCAGTTGGGCGTTACGGCCACCGTGGCTCTGCTCAGCACGAGGACGGGGTCGGAATCCAGGGGTGGCGATCCCGTCACCCTGTACATGTCGATCACGGCCCTGGTGCTCGCGGCGCTGGCCGGGGGCTTGACGACCGAGAAGCGGCGAAGCCTCGCCGCCCCGGCCGCCTCCTCCACCCTGCCGGGCTAGGAATCGTGCGGACTCCGGGGCCAAGAAGCGTCTCCGGACAGCGGGCCCGAAAGGGCCGGAGTGTGCCTGGGTGTCACGACGTGCGCGGGGCACCGGGCCAGCAGCTCGTGGTCTACCAGGCCGCACCCGGCAGCCCGAGCGCCGAAGCGCTCTCCCTGCTGGGCAGCCTGCACGTCACCCGGCACCCGAGGCCCACCGCGGAGCGCTAACAACTTCCGTGCCGGGCAGCCCTGTTGACCGCGTCCAGCACCGGTGCCACGCCGTCCTCCGCCGCCATGCGCTCCGCCAGCCGCCGGGCGCGCAGACGGTAGGCCGGGTTGCCCGTGGCTTCTCCGAGGGACTCGGCCAGCCTGGCGGCGGTGAGCTGTCGCAGCGGCAGGGCGCGGGGCGCGACACCGAGCCGTACCAGACGGTCCGCCCAGAACGTGGCGTCGAACTGCACCGGTACCGGTACCACGGGAACCCCGGCCCGCAGCCCGGCCCCGGTGGTCCCGGCCCCGGCGTGGTGCACGACCGCCGCCAGATGCGGGAACAGCTCGCTGTGCGGGACGTCTCCGATGGTGATGATGTCGTCGTCGTCCGCGTGCAGCCCGGCCCAGCCCTCCTGAAGGACACCGCGCAGTCCCGCCGCACGCAGGGCGCGCACGATCTCGCCCGAGACCGCGACCGGGTCCGGCACCGTGGCGCTGCCGAGTCCGACGAACACCGGAGGCGGGCCCGCGGCGAGGAAGTCGCTCAGCCGGTGCGGGAGTTGGGGATCGGGCACGCGGGGCCACCAGTAGCCCGTCGCGTCCAGCCCCGGACGCCAGTCGCGTGGGCGGGGCACGACGAGCGGGCTGTAGCCGTGCAGAACGGGCCAGCGGCCACGCTCGCGTTCACGGTGCTGCGTCCGCAGCCCGCGCAGGGGGACGCCCAGACGCCGCTGCACCTCCTGGGCCGCCGGACCGTAGACATGCGCCAGGGCCAGGTGCACGCCGTTTCCGGCCGCCCGGTTGACCGGCCCGCCCCAGCTGCCGACGCCGACCATGGGCGGCACGAACTCGGCGGTCGGGTGCAGGGGTTGGAGATGGAGCCCGATGCTGGGCAGCCGCAGTCCCTCGGCGATGACACAGCCGAGCGGTGCCACCGAGCCGGCGAGCAGCAGCATGTCGGCGGCCCGCGCCGCCTGGAGCAGGTCGTCGGCCATCTCCCCGGCGAGCGTCCTGGCCATCGCCAGCACCCGGGCGAGCTTGCCCGGCCCCGTCCTGCTGCGGTGCAGTGCCTGCCCGCGCGCGCCGTGCAGTTCGGCGTGCGGGTCGATGGGAAGCGGATGGAACCGGATCGACGACTTCGCCACCAGGGGCTCGAACCGGGCATGGGTCACCACGGTGACGTCGTGCCCGCCCCGCACCAGCCCGTCCGCAAGTCCGGCGTAGGGCGCCACATCGCCTCGTGAACCGACCGTCATGATCGCTACTCGCACGGCCACCAGTATGCCGTCCGGCCCGACGGACCACCCGGAGCCACACCCGTTGACGGGGCAACAGACCGCTCGTGCATGCCATCTGACGGAACGTCAACTCCAGCGGCGTCCCGCCGTCGAGGGCTCAATCGGTGGTGCGGCGGGCCCGCCTGGTGAAGCGCTGCAGCCCTCTGCGCGTGGGTTTGAGCGGCTTGTCCTCCGGTGCGGCCGGAGCGGCCGGTGCGGGCGCCGCGGTCAGGGCGGCCGCCGGAGGGGAGGAGGGCGAGGCGAGGTACTGGCTGCCCCGTTCGAGACGGGTCCGTACGGCGTGTGCCATGGCCTGGTGGGAGGAGTGCTGGACGAGGCCCTCGGAGAGCAGGCGCTCCCACATGTTCAGGAGCTCCTGTCCGCGGGTCACCACCTGGCCCTCGTCCCACAGCCGCTGCCATGCCGCGGTGGCCCGGGCCACCTCCGGCGCGGCCCGTTGCAGATCGGTCCGGCAGCGCACCCGGGCGACGGTCAGCGCGAGCACGGTCGAGACCGTGTAGTCCTCGCGCAGGTACGCCATGTACGCCTCGATCGCCCGCGCTTCGAGCGAGAGGTCGTCCTCCACGCCCCGGCGCAGCGTCAGATGTTCGCGCAACGCACTGGCCAGGACGTACGCGGCGTGCAGCTCCTCCCGCTGTGCGTGCTGGATGATCCGCTCGACGCGGGCCAGCGGAGGGAACGCCTCCTCCTCGGCGGCGATGCGCTCGCGGCCGGGCGGCAGGTCGTCCTCCTCGCCGATCGTCCGGCTGGAACCGTCGGGGTAGACCCGCAGCCGCGCGACCTGCTGCACGGTGCGGTCGATGACCGTCGCCGCGACCGGCGCTCCCAGGGTGCGGGCGAACATGGCGACGGCGTCGAGGATCGCCTCGTTCGGCGGCCGGGTACCTCCCATCTGGAGGAGGTGGCCGTTGACGACGGTCGACCCGTCCTCGGCCACGTAGGCGTCGAGACGGACCAGCGGCGGTGCGTTGAGCGCGGGCAGGTTCGCCCCGTCGCGGGGGGTCGGCAAGTGGGACATCTGGCTCAGACTCCTGGTCGGACCACGCCGAGTATGGGCATGGAGGCGGCGGGCGCGGTGGTGATGGTACGTCCCGGCCGGGGAGCGTGGACGATCTGCCCGCCCCCTATGTACATGCCCACGTGCGTGGCGTCCTTGAAGTAGATGATCAGGTCGCCCGGTTGTGCCGACGACAGGCTGACGCGGGTCAGCCCGTGCCACTGCGCCTGCGAGGTGCGGGGGATGGGATGCCCGGCCGCCGCCCAGGCCGTGGAGGTGAGCCCGGAGCAGTCGAACGACGAGGGGCCCACCGCGCCCCACACGTAGGGCTTGCCTATCTGGTCCATGGCGAAGGCGAGGGCCTTGCCGGCCGCGCCGCTCACCGAGGTCGTGGTGCCCCCGCCGCCCTTGTCCGACGTCCCGCCGCCCGGGCCGCTGACCGGCCACTTGGACTTGGCCTCGTCGGTGCGCTGCCGCTCCAACTGGGCCAGCTTGTCGGTCTCTTCCTTGCGCAGACCCGCCTCGATGCGCTCGGCGTCGGCGATCTTCTTCTCGATCTGCTCCTTCGCCCCCGCCTTGTCGGCGAGGGTGCGGTTCAGCTCTTTGAGGTCCTTGGCCGCGGCGTCCGTCTTGCCTTCGAGTTCCGCCCGGGCGGCCTTCTGGGCCTCGGAGACGTTGATGATGTTCTGCATGGCCTGCTGGGCCTGGGCGGCATCGTCCAGCGCGTGATCGGGGTGCTCGCCGAGCAGCAACTGGACGCCGGTGGAGTTGAGATAGCCACCGCGGTACTGCGTCCGGGCCGCGGCGCCCGCGAGGGCGTGCAGATCGCCGACGCGGCCCTCGATGCGGGTGAGGTCGGCACGCAGCGAGGCCAGGCGCTTGGTCTGGTCGGTCGCCTTCTCGTTGGCGGTGTTGTACGCCTCGGTGGCCACCTCCGCCTGACGGTAGAGGCCGTCGAGCTCGGCGCCGACCTGCTCGATGGACCGCGTACCGCCGGGGCCCGGGTCGGGCCCGGGGGCGTGCGGGGCCGCGTAACTCAGCCCGGGTATCAGGGCGATCGCGCAGGCCAGGGCTGTCGCGGAAGCCCGGCCTCGCAGCTGTCTGCCGCCGGTCGACACATTCATCAGCGCCACTTTCGGAGGTCGCGTACGAGAACTCGGACGGCGCCCGCTCGCGAGGGCGCCAACACGGGTCATACGGAGATCCGTTCGACCTTTCAACACACTACCCGCACACACGGGGCCGATCGGGACAGCGTCGCATGTGTCACAGCCCACGTCCGTAACTCGCCGCTTCCTGGTGGCCGGTTCCCGCCGCTTCGTGTCCCGCACTCGGCCGGGCCGCACCAACACGGCGGGGACGGAGTCCACTTACCCGCCTGCTGGGCGCGGTCGCGGCATCCGTCATGGAACGCGCCGGGGGAGCGGAGAGGTTGGCCGGATACGAGGGTGTGATCCCGCCGACAACGTGGACGGGCCGGTTCGGCGCGCCCACCACGTGGACTGACGCGGAGGCTCAGCGCTGGAGAGCGGGCTCGGCGACGCGGACGCGCCGCGTGGCGCTGCGGTAGGTGGAGATTCCCAGCGCCAGCAGCCAGTAGCTGAAGATCGCGCCCATCAGAGCGGTGGTGCCCCAGCCGTTCGCCGCGTAGAAGTGCGCGGGGGTGTTGCCGAAGAACAAGGACGGCACGAACGCCAGGTTGATCCCAGCCAGGGCATAGGCGGAGCGGCCGGTCCAGCGGGGCAGCAGCCGCGTACGGGAGATCCCGTACCCGACGGCCGTGAGGAACAGCGCCAGCATGAGACGGCCGATCGACCCGTAGAGGATGTACGTCCCGGTCACCGTGATGGTGGGGTCGATCGGACGGTCGGCGGCGATGACGGCGCCGGCCTCCAGCCCGCTGGAGACCAGTGTGACCGACGCGTAGACGAGCCCGGTGGCGAAGGCGAGCGTGCCGACCCACTCGTAGCCGGGACGGGCCGCCTTGATCAGCTCGCGGAACGCCGTCACGAAGACGACCAGGCAGGCCAGCGCCACGATCCCGATCAGTAGCCTGGCCAGCACGTTCGCGGCCGGCGGCGGGCCGGAGTAGATGAAGTACAAGGGCACTTCGATGATGAAGGCCGCCGCGGTGGCGATCCCCGCGAAGCCTGTCAGGCGCCGGAAGCCGGATTCGTTCATGACTGTCCCCCAGAGTCCCCGTGATGGGTTTCGGTGCTGCTCGATGACGTGAATTCTGCTGTCGGCGGCACTTCCCGTCGCTGGGCCTGAACACCGGAGCGCGGCTGGGCCTGAACACCGGGCCGAGGTGGTGCTGTCGACACCCCGTGGGCCACCCGTGGGACACCCGGGGACCCCTCGTGCGAAACGAGCGCCGGGACGGCCGACGTGTACGAGGGTGGCGGGGGGCGCCGGGGGGGCGGAGAACGCGTTGGTCACGGCTCGCGCCCGTGGCTTACGATCCTTTCGCGGCCGGGCGGGGGCACCGTGGCCGCCGCGTTCCGGCGGGTCACCCCGGGGCTGCCTCTTTCGTCACGTCCTGTGGGGGGACCTTCTTCATGGCCTGGTCGTTGCGTGCTCTGCGCGCCCTGGCGCTGCTCGCCGGGTTCTTTCTGATCAGCGGCGCCATACTCGCCGTGCTCATCGGCATCGACGTCTTCGTCGCGGTCCAGGTCTTCGAAGGAGGCCATGCGGCCTGGTTCCTGGTGAAGCTGCTGGGGTTCTCGCTGGTGCTGACCATCCCCATCGTCCGGGGCATGTTCGCGCTGCGCGCGGGGGAGAGGCGCGGCAAGGGCGAGGCCGGGCTGGTCGTCACAGAGGAGGAGCAGCCCGCACTCTGGGACGACATTCATGACGTGGCGCGGCTCACCGGCACCCGGCCCCCGCACCGGGTCGTCCTCACCGGCGAGGTGAACGCGGCGGTCGCCGAGCGCACCTGGCTGCTCGGACTCGTCCCCGGACGCCGGCGCATGTACATCGGCATGCCCCTGCTCGTCGGTCTGACCCGGCCGAGGCTGCGCGCCGTGCTCGCCCACGAACTGGGCCACTACAGCAACCGTGACACCCGGCTCGCCGGGCTGACCATGCGAGGCCGCGATGCGGTTCTCCGCACTATTGCCGCCCTGAGCAAGGGAGCGGAGGAGGGCAGCGCCTCCCAGGCGTTCATGGCCAAGGTGTATCTCGCGTACGGCAAGTTCTACATGCGGGTGTCGCAGTCCGTGGCACGACGTCAGGAAATCGCCGCCGACCTGGCCGCCGCGCGTGCCGTGGGCCGCGATACCACCGCCGCGGCGCTGCGCGAGGTGCCGGTTCTGCACGCTGCCTTCGGGTTCTACGTCGAGCGCTACGCCTGTGTGGGGTGGGACGCGGCGCTGCTGCCGCCCGTCGGAGAGTTCTACGGAGGCTTTCGGCACATCCTGGCCGATCCCGGACGCGCGGACGAACTCGCCGTGCTGCGGGCCGAGTTGCCCGAAGAGGAGCACTCGCTCTACGACTCCCACCCGCCGATCGCCGAGCGGGTCCGGCGGATCGAAGCGCTGCCCGCCGATGGTGTCCCCGACGATCCGAAGGCGGAAGGCGCCCTGACCCTGCTGCGCGACCCGGTCGCGGTGCTCGCCGCGCTCGAACCCGCCACGCTGGTGGGCGGGTCCTCCTCGATGCGGCGGCTGGGCTGGGAAGACCTCGTACACAGCGCCGGGCGCGCGGCCCATGGCGAGGCGGCCGAGCCGCTGCGGCGCGCGGCGTCCGCCGATGGAGCGGCTCCCGGTCTCACCGGGATCCTCGACGCGATCGACGCGGGACGCCTGTGGACCTCGCTGACCGACCGCCTTCCCCGGAACGCCGAGGCCGCGAAGGACGGTGACCGTGCGGCGCGCGAGTCCGTTCGCTCCGCGGTACGCGAAGGCCTGGCCGCGCTGGTGCGCGTCGAACTCGCGGACGCGGGGCGGGGTCGGTGGGAGCTGTCCTGGTCGGACCTGCCGCGTCAGGCCCTGACGGCGGAGACCGCCGGGGCGATGGGGCCCGCGCTCGACGCGGCCGTCGCTGACCTGCCCGATACGGCGCCGCTGAGGGAGCTGCTCGCGGCCGAGCCACCGGCCTCCGTCACCCGTGCCACAGCACCTGCCACCGAGCCGGCCGAAGCGCCCGCCGCCGGCGCTGTCCCCGAGCGGGACTGATAGTTCGCTCGCGCGCGGTGCACCGTCGGGTGGGTGTGTTCCCCGGCTGTACGTATGGCTGACGCGCGTGCCGGGCCGACAACCCGCCCGGCACGCGCAACTACCTTAGGAACAGCTGCAGTTGCAGCAGTTCGGCGGCGGAGCGCAGCAGAAGGAAGCGCTCACCTCCGTCATGCCGTGACCTGCGGTGAGCGACCGGCTGTGCTCGTCCCCGGCCAGCGTGTCGAGGTCGAGGTCGAGCGCGAGGTCGGCGACCGCGGCAGCGAGCGAGGGCGAGCTGTTGCTGTTCTCGTTCATCAAAGCCTCCTTTCGATCCCAATGGAGCATCAACAGGCTTATTCGGACGTCCAGTTGGGACAGTAGCGTGACGGGTGTGACCGTGGGAAGGGGGTGGACTAGACCATTCTCCTCGGTTAGTGTCGGCCGCCCGAGGGGTCGTGAACACCGCCCCAACCGGCGCTTTCACGTCTGCGAAAGCGATGTCCCCGAGGCGTATCCGACGGAGGTGGCATGAGGCCGAGGCTGCTGCCCGACACACATCTCCTGCCCTCCGAGCGGGGTGTCGTCATCAGTGGACCCCGTCGCACAGCGGCCCTGCCGGCGCCCGGAATCTATCCCTGGCTGGAACGGATCCGCCCGTTCCTCGACGGCCAGAGCACCCTCGACCAACTCACCGCGGAACTCCCTCCGCAGGCCGCACACCACGTAAGAACCCTGGTGGAACTGCTGGTCAGGGAGGGTTTCGTACGGGATGCCGCAACCGATCTCCCGCACGGACTGAGCTCGCGGATCCGCGCCCAGCACGCCTCGCTGATCGACTTCATAGCGAGCCGCGCCGACTCGCCCGAGCACCGCTTCGAGCGGTACCGCGAGTGCGCTCCGCTGGTGACCGGCTCCGGACGGCTGGCGAGCGCGTTGGTCCTCGCGCTGCTCGCCTCAGGTGTGGCCCATGTGCGCCTTCGACTTGACGACATGTCCATGGCCTCAGGCGCCGCGACGGACGTGGCTCGGTTGCGTGCTTGCGTGCAGCTGCTCCGGGACGAAGGAGGGTTGTTCTGCTTCGAGGAACTGGAAGAAGATGTGCTTCAACTCGTCCCGGGCGTGGGTGTGTTGCTCTTCGCCTCTGATGTGGACGACCCGGAGGCGGCGGACCGCGCCCGCTCGCTGGCGATGCGGGCGGGGGTGTGGTTCGGGCAGGTGACTGCCCGGGGGGAGCGCGTCGCGATCAGCGCGGTGCGGGTTCCTGAAGGTGTGTCAGCCGCACTCCCGGACCGAGAGCGCCGCACGGCCCTGGCCGTCCCGTCCCCTACGGTCGCAGGCACACCAGAGCCGACCCCCACGGCAGCGCCGAGCCCCTACCTCGGCGGTCCGACCGCCGCCCTGGCCGCCAACCAGTTGTGTCTGCACCTCTTGCGGCAGGTGGCGGGGCTGGACCATCCCGACCAGCAGGGGACCGAAGCAACCGTGACGCCCCCGGACGCGGTGCTCGATCTCGTCACCGGCGCCTTCCTCGGCGCGGAGGCGAAGTGACGGCCCGGGCCGGGGTGCCCGGTGAGACCCTGACCAGGGGCGGCAGCGGGGAGCGGGGCGACGGGCCAGCGCGGGTCAGTGTGCCCGGTGAGACGCGGGCCGGGGCCATCAGCGGGGAGCCGACGGGCCCGGCGGACGAGGTCCCGTTTCCGTTGTCGCTGTGGGCGGAGGCGGTGTACTCGCGCAGAGCCATCCCGGCCGGACTGGCGACGGGGGCCCCGGTGCCGGGTCGCCCCGACGTCGACCCTGCGCCACGCGCCCCCGGCCCGCGACATCTCCTGGCGGCGCCACCGCTCCACCTGGAGCCGCTCCGGCGTACACCCGCGAGCCTCGCCGACCCGGAGGTGCTCGCCGCGCTGCTGCACTACTCCTACGGGCTGCTCCAGCACGACCTGACCCCCGGCGGCTGGCCGCACCACCGAGCGGTGGCCTCCGCGCGCTGCCGCTACCCCGGCGAACTCACCCTGGTGACCCCCACCGCCGCCTTCCGCTACGACCCCATGCATCATCAATTGGCGCTCCTGACACCGCCAATGACGGACCATCAGCAGCTCAACCCCGGTGACTCCCGCTTCGTCGTGATCACCACCAACTTCGCCCCGACGGCCCAGCTCTACGGTGACTACGCCCCCCGACTCTGCGCCCAGGAGGCCGGAATGCTGCTGGGCGCGGTGCACCTGGTCGCCGCCGCCCTCGGCCTGCGTACCCGGGCCGGGCAGGACCGGGAGACCCTGCTCGACCTCTGCGCCGCCCGTCCGCCAACGGCTGAGGGTGAACACGCCATGGGGTACCTGGAGATCCTGCCCTCCGTCGAGCGCCCGGCCGCGCGGTCCTGGCCCCCGCCCGACCTGGCCTCGGTGCTGCGCGCCCGCCACTCCGGCGCCGCGCTGTTCGACCCCGTACCGGCGCCGGCCCCAAGAGCACTGCTCGCCGATCTCGATGTCGCCCTCGCCGACGCGCCGTTCAGTGACTTCACCTGTCATCTGGCGGTCCAGCGCGTGATCGGCTCCGCCCCGGGCCACTACCTGCACGACGGGATCCGGCTACGGCGGACGAGCACCGGCGATCCCCTCCCGCTCCTCGAAAGCATCGGGCAGACCGAGGGCCGGGTGTCGGTGAACTTCCGCTCGACGGCATGTACCGCCTACATCGCCGTACGGCGGGGTGCCGCCGTCGCGGCCCACGGCGCGGACGCCTTCCGCAGACTGCATCTGGTCGCGGGGGCGGTGGCCCACCTGCTGTGCGTGGTCGCGGCGCGCCACGGGCTGTCCGCCCGGGTCCACAACGGCTATGACGCCACCAGCGCCGAGCGCCTCCTCGGACCGGCCGCCGACGAGGAGACCGTCCTGTTCCAAGTGGCCATCGGAGCGGCCCGTCCCACAGCCGCCTTCCGCCTCCCGGTGCTGTTCTGATGAGCCGGACCACGCCCCCGACGCGGGAGGCCGCCACCCCCGAGCCCGCTTCGGTCTCTCCCTGCGTGGGGGTACGCACCGCCGGCCTGCACACCCTGGCGCTCGACCCTTCCCGTATCCCGCTCAGTACCGAACTGGCAGCCCATGTCGTGGAGTTGGACGGGCGGCTGTCCGCGGAGGCCGCTCATCTCGGCGAGGCCCTGCACGCCGTGATCGGCACCGCGTCAGCGCGCCCGTACAAGGCCGTGCTCGTCGGTCTGCGCCGGGCCGTTCACCGGGGTGCCAGGATCGACGGACCGCTCGCCGCCCTGCTGGACGCGGCGCCGCCCGAGGACACGCTCGGCGCTGCGCTCGTCGCACGACTGCGCGGGCACGTCGCCCTCCGGCGTACGCGGGCCGAGGCGTTCGCCGAGCTGGAACGCGTCCTGCCGGACGAGACCCGGGCGGCGGCAGCCGCGCTCGGCGAACTCGTCCGTGATCCGGCGTTCGCCCGCGGCCTCGACTACGCGAGCCCGGACCTGTACGAGGACGTACTGCGTTGGGTGGAGCGCGACGGACCCGTGCGCCGGCCGCAGGACAAGGCGGCCGTACGCCTGGCCAAGTACGCGAGTCGCGCGGTGGCCAAGCCCAGCCCGCTGACGACCTTCGCCTCCAGCGGTCTCGGCCACTGGGCGACGGGTGTCGGCGCCAGTGTGCGGCTGGAGAGTCCCGCCACGGCCGAGACGGCCGAAGCCGGGTTGGCGGCCCTCTCCCACATCGCCGCCGCGCTCGCCCATGTGCCCGAACTGGACGGGTCGGCCCGCCTGCGGGTGAACCCGTCGGCCGTGCCGGTGCCATTGCCGGAGGGGGAGCGGTGGCTGTTCACCGTGCCGGGCCCGTCGGGCGAGGTACGGTCCCTGCCCGCCACCCCGGCGCTGTCCGCGCTGCTCGCCGCAGTCGAGGACGCCCCCAGCCCCCGGCGACTGCGCGCACGGCTGGGTGGGGCGGAGCGGGGAAGCGCGGCCGACGCCGTGGTGACCCGACTGATCCGGCTCGGCCTGCTGGAGGTGGACCTGGACGTGCCGGACCAGCACCTCGACGCCGCCGCGCTCCATGAGTGGCTGGACCGGCGTGTGTCGGTTGTGGCGGGTGGTGAGTCGGGTGCGGCGCACGCGGTTGCAGGGGGCCGCCCGGAGCCCGGGGGTGCCAAGCCGCAGGGAGCCGAGGTTCTCGGGGGCGGCCGTGAGGAGCCTGACGCGTGCGCGAAGTCCTCGCATACGGCAGGGGGCGTGCGGGCAAGCCGTCCCGCGCCCTCCCGCGAAGACCGTCTCACCCGTCTCCTCGGTGACCTCCGCGCCATCCGTGACCAGGTGGAAGCGGCCCGCACCGCCAAGCCCGGGGAGCATCGTGCCATCACCGCCGCCCTGCACCACCACACCGCGGCCGCCGCACAAAGACTTCAACTAGCCGTTCCGAATGGCGTGTTGGGGCAAGGCCCCGTCTACTTCCACCACACCCTCGCCCGCGGCACCGCCGCCACCCTCGATGCCGATGCCTGGCGTCCCGCACTCGCCGACCTCGCGCTGGTGCCCGCGCTGCTCGCCCCGTTCGACACCCTCACGCCGCCGCGCGAAGCCCTGCGGCGGCATGCCGTGACGGCCTACGGCGAAGGGTTCGGGCGGCCATTCACCCAGTTCCTCCGGGACTTCGGCGGCTGGTGGGCCACCGGCGGCCCGCACACCCGTACCGAGCGCGACGCGCGACGGCAGGATGCGCTGCACCACTTGATCGCCACCACTCCACCCGCATCGGACGGCACCGTCCGGCTGGCCCCTCGGGCCGTACGCGAACTCTGCGCCACCTGGCCTGACCCGGACACCTCCGGCGACCGTCACGCCTGCTACGTGCAGACATGGCCCGACCCGACGGCCATCGGCCGCACCGGTCTGGTGCTGAACACGGCCACCTGTGGCCACGGCACCGGCCGCACCCGGATCGCCCGCCTCCTCGACGCAGCGGCCGGCACGGCCCCCTGCCGGAGTGAGGTGCTCGCCGGCGTTCCCGAAAGTCGCTTGTTGGAGGCTGAGGTGCGCGGCAGTGGCTCCGAACATGACGTCATCCACGCCGAGTTCGACGCCGCGTACGGCAGCGCCCTCAACCAGCGTGTGCCCGCCACCCGTTACGCCATCGACCTGGGCGGTGCCGCCTCGCACCGGCCCCCGGAGCAGCTGCTGCGCCCGGCCGACCTCGATGTCGTACACGATCCGGGCAACCGGCGCCTGCGGCTGGTCCACCGCCCGACCGGCCGTGTCGTACGGCCCCTGCACCTCGGCCTGCTGGCTACGCCGCTGCTCCCGCTGCCCGCGCGGCTGCTGGTGGAGGCCTTCGGCCAGACCTCGTACGCCTTCTGGTCGGACTGGCCACAGCTGTGGCGGATGCTCCCGTCCGAACGGACCGAGATACCCTCCGGGCCCGGCGCCGGCCACTCGGGTCGCGCGGTGGGCGGGCCGGCCGGTGCCACCTGGACCAAGCTGCCGCGTCTGGCCCTCGGGGCCGTGGTGCTGCGCCGTGCGTCCTGGTTCATCGACGCGGGCGGCGCGCCCGTACGGGGCGCGGGAGAGGCGGAGGCCGCGCACATGGTCCGCGTACACGGCTGGCGCGCGGCGCTCGGGCTGCCGACGCGCTGCTTCCTGCGCGTCCTGACCCCGCGCCCGGCCGGGGGCTTCGAGGGGCCCGCCCTGCGGGACAAGGACCGCAAGCCGGTGTTCGTCGACTTCGCACACCCCCACCTCCTGCGCGTCTTCGCCCGTGCCGCTGCCACAGGACGCCCCCTCCTGCTCACCGAGGCGCTGCCCGACCTCCAGGACGCGCCGGCACACCAGGACGGCCACCGCCGCACCACCGAGTTCCTGGTCGAACTGCCCACCCCTTCCGTTCCGTTCGCACCGTCCGACAGGGATGCGATGCCATGCTGAACCGCCCGCCCGGGCACGGACCCGGACCGGCCCCCGGGGACCGCTGGGTCAGCGCGCACGTCTTCACCGGGCATCCGCTCGACCTGATCGTCAGCGAGCTGATCCCCCCGGCCGCCGAGGAACTGCGGCGGCGCGGTCTCGCCGACCGCCTGTTCTTCCTCCGGCACTGGCAGGGCGGCCCGCACCTGCGGCTGCGGGTACGCCTCCCCGACCCGGCGGCCGAGCCCACGGTCCGTGCGGTGCTGAACGCGCACGCCACGGCACTGTTCCGCCGGCGGCCCCCGTCCTCGGCCATGAGCAGGCACGAATACGACGCCCTGGCACGGAAGTTGGCCCTGTACGAGCCGGAGAGCCCGCCCGGAACCCTGGCGCCCAACGACACGCTCGCCTTCCACGCCTACCGACCCGAGCACGACAAGTACGGCCACGGCGTGGCGCTGCGGGCGGTCGAGGCCGCGTTCGCCACGTGCAGCGAGCTGGCGCTCTCCGGCGTTCTGGCCGGCTGGGCTCCCGCCCGGCGCACGGCCCACTGTTTCGCCCTGATCACCGGCAGTATGGACACGGGCCCTGCCGCACCGCCGCGGATGGCGGCAGTCCCTCCGGCGCCGGAGATCCCGGCCGAGTACCGCAAGAACCGCAGCGCCCTGCTGGCCGTCGCCCGCGCGTCCCGCGTGCCCGATGTTTCGGGCGCCGACCCGGTGAGCCGATGGCTCGCGGCCCTGCGGGACGCCCAGCGGCTGGCGCCCGACCCCGCATGGCTGGCGGGTCATCTGACCCATCTGGCGTGCAACCGCCTCGGCGTGCGGCTCGGTCAGGAAGCATCCCTGCGCGCCCTGGCGGTGCTGGCCGTAAGGGAGTTGACGGACGGCGCCGCGAGCGCATCGCCGGTCGACGGTCGCCCGCACCGAGCAGCCCACCCCGCGCATGACCGCCAAGGAGGAGTCCTGTGACAGCCAATCCGCAGGCGGAGGAACCAGAGTGGCGCGCGGCCCACATCGCGTACTTCGGCGACGGCGACCGCGCCGAGGGCAACCGCGCTGACGGCACCGACCAGCTGATCCGCCACGCCGTACGCCCCGTGATCGAGCGCATCACCGGTCATGTCGAAACGGCCTATGTGCTGCGGCACTGGCGTCGCGGCCCACACCTGCGCCTGGTCGTGCACGCCACGCCGACCGTCTTCGCCGAACTGGTGGAGCCCGCCGTCACCGAACTCATCGGCGGTCACCTCACGGCGCGGCCCTCCACCGCGGCCCCTCCCGACGAGGCCGTCCTGCTTCCGCTGCACCGCCGCCTGGCGGCAGCCGAACGCGAAACAGGACCCCTGACGCCCTTCTACCGCGACCATTCGATCACCTGGGAGGAGCACGACCGTCGAGTCGAGGTACTCGGCTGCCCGGTCGGCGCCGACGAGCTGGCGCTCTTCTACCAGCGGACCAACGACGCGCTGTACGAGCATCTGGAGGCCGTCGCCGCCGGGCTCCCGCGCGAAACGCTGGCCCTGCGTCTGATGCTGGCCACCGCGCACACCCTGTGC
Source organism: Streptomyces sp. NPDC048111 (assembly GCF_043202815.1). Lineage (NCBI taxonomy): Bacteria > Bacillati > Actinomycetota > Actinomycetes > Kitasatosporales > Streptomycetaceae > Streptomyces > Streptomyces sp. NPDC048111. Next base: position 163,524 of record NZ_JBIDBD010000013.1, on the reverse strand, counting down.
CGGCACCCGCAGGACCCCTCGATCCGCCGGGGCTTCGTCTCCTTCCGCTCGCACGCCGACGGCTACTTGAGCACGGTCGGTCCCCAGGTGCGGGACGCCTTCGAGCAGCGCTACGCCGCCAACCGCGCGGTCCTCACCGCACAGGTCCGCGCCGTGGTCGACGCCTTCGACGCGCCCGGCCCCGCGGGAAGCGAGGTGGACGACTCTCCGGGAGGCGGGTCGCACGGGGCCGGCGCGTTGCACCGCTGGGTGGCCGCGATCGACCCACTGGGGGCACGCTGGGCGGCCCTGTACGAGGCGGGCGAGATTCCCGAGGCGGAGATTCCGACCGACGACGACAACGGCATCGGCGATCTGGTCGCGACCAGTCCCCTGCACCGCGCCATCAGCGGCAGCGCCACCTACAAGCGCATGATGTACCGCGATCCACGCTTCCTGCGCTACCGCCTGATGCTCAACTACACCTACCTCCACCTCTCCCGCCTCGGACTGCCCGGCCTGACCCGCTACCTGCTCTGCCACCTCGCGGCGAACGCGGTGGAGGAGGTGTACGGAGTGAGCGCCCTAGAACTGGTCCTGGCCACCGCCACCGACACGGGCGGCGCCAAAAGGCCCCAGGATGAGCCCGCCGCCGACGACCCCGGTATGCCGGGGCATGGCGGAGTGGCTCCCGCCGGGAGCCAGTGATGAGCGCGGATGCTTCGGCGACGGAGGACGCGGCGATGAGCGCGGACGCCTCGGCGACGGCGGCAGCCTGCTCGATCAGCGCCACCGCCCCCGCGAGCCCCGCACCGCCCCCCGACGCAGCCGACACCTTCCCTCCGCCCGCCGAAACAGGCGGAGTCGCCGCGCGCCGCTTCCACGCGCGGTACGGACGGACGCTTCCCGCCATCGACCCGGCCGCGGGCAGCGCGGCGCCCAAGCGCCACCCCGGCGCCCCCGTCCTCGCCCTGTCCTCCACGCCGGGTCCGCCGACGCCCTCGGACGACGACCACGCCCCGGCGGACGCTTCCCTGGAGCAACTGGGCCCTTTCCTGCACCTGCTCAACGGCGTCACACGGATCGACTGGACCGGCGACGGCGTCCGGGCGGGACGGCCGGTGCCGTCCGGTGGAGGCGCCTACCCGGGCGAGGTGTACGTCGCCACCGCCTCGGGCCTCGGCCACCACCTCCCCGTTGCCGACGCCCTCGAACTGCTTTCCCGGGCCGATGTGCGTGGCCGGCTCACCCGGGCGCTGGAGCGGTCACCCGCCCAACTGCCGGACGCGGTCGTGGTGATCACCACGCGGATCGACGCGAACCTCGCCCGGTACGGCCCGTTCGGCCACCGGCTGCAAGCACTCGACACGGGCGTGCTGACCGGTCAGGCACTCAGCCTGCTGGAGTCGACGGGGGCCGTGCCGACGGCCCACGCGTGCTTCGCAGAGGCAGAACTGGGTCGCGTACTCGGCCTCAACTCGGCGACGGAGCAGGTGCATTCGGTGCTCACCGCTTCCCCTGCCACGGGCGCTGCGGTCACCCCCGTCGGCCCCTTGCTGCGTCGGCGCTCGGCGCGCAACGGGTTCGAGACCGGTCCCGTCTCCCTGGCCGCGCTGCACGCGGTCCTGGCGGAGGCCGCACGCCCGGTCGCCCTGGACCACGACGCCCCCACCGACTGCGCGTTGTACGTGGTCGCGCACCGCGTCACCGGCCTGGACGCGGGATGCCATCGGCGCGACCCGCACTCCGGTCTGCTCGTACCGGTCGCGGAGGGTGTCACGCCCCGGCACCTGTTCCCACCCGGCGGCCCCGGTGAACTCGCCGGGTTCGAGGCCGCCTGCGCCGTGCTGGTGACGGGCGACTACGAGGCGGGCTATCCCGGCCACGGCGACCGCTGGTACCAGCGGCTCAACCTGCGGGCCGGCATCATCGGCCAGCGCATCGGGTTGGCCGCCGCCCGCGCGGGGCTCGGCGCCGGGCTCCGCTGCGACGTCGACACCGACGCCGCCGATGCCGCTCTGCGGGCGCATCCCGACCGCACCACGCTGCTCGCCGTCCTGCTCGGCCAGGAACGCGGCAGCGGCACGCCGTTCTGCCCGGTGTTCGGGCCGGTGGGGGAGGGGGTTCCGCTCTGACCGGCAGATCCGGCCCCTGCAGACCTCGCCCGCCTGCCCCGCCCGACGCAAGCAGGCCCCGCCCCACGCAAGCAGGCCCCGTCCGATGCGAAGCGGGCCCGCCCGAGTACGCCCCGCCCGATGCAAGCAGGCCCCGCCCGACGCCAAGCGGACCCCGCCCATGTACGCCCCGCCCCACGCCAAGCAGGCCCCGCCCGAGTACGCCCCCGCCCAAGCCGCACACACCCCGGCCGAGGACACCTTGATCACGCCCGACTCCGCACCCCTCCTGCGCCCCGACGTCTTCCTCACCCCCAGCGGCAGCGGCACCGTCCATGTGCGCTCCAGCCGGGGCACCGACCTGATCGCCGCGCCGGGTGTCGCGGGCTGGCTCGACCGGCTCACCCCGTTCCTGGACGGCACCCGTACCGTGGAGCAGCTGGTGGAGGGCCTCGACGGCGAGCGCCGCGTCATGGTGCTGCGCATCCTTCAACTGATCGACCAGCACGGGCTGTTGAGTGATCGTGCGGACCCGGGGCCGGAGCGGCGAGCCGCCGCGTACGCCCGGCTGCGGGTGCTCGTCCTCGGCCTGCCGCACAGTACGGCCCCGCTCGCCGACGCGCTTCGCCTCACCGGCCTGTCGGCCCTCACCGACGTCGCCGACCCCGGGGCCGCCCGTGCTGCCGTGGCCTCGGGAGACCATGACGCACTGCTCCTTCTCGCCGACGGCGACGATCAGCGTGCCGTCGCCCAACTCGACGAGGCCTGTCGCACCCACGGCCTGTGGTTCGCCGCCGCCGTCCGGGACGCCGACTCCTGGTGGCTCGGCCCGGAACTCCCGCCGGGCCGGGAGCGCGCGACCGGGGGCTGGCTCGGCGCGTGGCTCCGCGTGCACGGCGCGGGAGGAGGGGTGAAGGCGACGCGTCAAAGCGCCCCAGCGGCAGGCGAGTTGGCAGCCGTGCTGCTGGCGCACCGCTTCCAGCAGGCCTACCTCAGCCCGCCCCCGAACCCGGCCGCCGGCCCACCCGCCTCCTTGCCCTCCGGCCTGCCCGCCACGTCGCCCGTTACCCCGGAGTCGCTGACCCGCCTCGACAGTGGGGCCCTGACCACCACCCGTCACCTCTACCTGCCCCACCCGGCAGCGCGTCCCGCGGTGCCGGAGTCGGAGGCGGCCTTTCTCGCCAAGGTCGATGCGCTGCGTGCGAGACCGCCCGTCAGTGCCGAGGAGTTCTCCCGGCGGGCCGCCGGGGCCATCGACCAACGCACCGGACTGCTCGCCGAGTTGGACGAGCAGGACCTGCCGCAGTTCCCCCGGCACGCATCGCGGGCCCTGGTCCGCGACCCGTACGCAGCCTTCGCCGACCGTCAAGTCCACGCGACTGGCAGGGACTTCGCGACGGCCAGGCTGCGTACGGCCCAGCGCGCGCTCACCCTCTACGCGCTGCTCGCGCTCGACCCGCGTCGGTTCGTCCCGGCAGCCGGTGGACCCTCGCTCTGGGCATGGTCCCCCGAGCGGGGGACCGCGCACTTGGTGCCGGCCGTCGTCGTCGCGGCCCAGGGCCGGGGCGCTGCACGGGGCCTCGGCTGCGGCGCCACCTTCGACGAGGCGGTGGCGGCGGCACTCCGCGACGTACGCAACCCCACTCGTGGCCGGCGCGACCTGCGTGGCCCGGCGCCCGATCCGTTGATCGTGCCGCTCGACCACGACCCCGCTGCCACCGAGATACTGCCCCACCTGCTGAGAGCGGTGCACCGCGATGCCCGATGACCCTCTGACCGCGTCCGTCCCGGTGCACCATGACGGCGGCCTCCTGGGCCAGGCCCTCGTCCGCCGTGCGGCCTCGATGTCGTGGCCCGGAACCAGGCGCGGCGTGGCCGGCGCTGCTGGGGTGCGGCCGACCCCGGTGGGCGCGCCGGACGCCGTCGCCGTACCGCACCTCGTCGCGGGCGACAGTGCTGACGCTACGTCAAAAACCTTGCTGGACACGGCGGAACAGGGGCACGCCTTCCTGCCCGTCGTGGGCGAGCTCGACCGCGTGGTCATCGGGCCGCTGGTGCGCCCCGGCGAGCCCGGCTGCCACAGCTGCCTCGCCGCGCGCCGGTCCGGCGCGCGCGCCGACGCGGCCGAGACGGCAGCCCTGCGCGCCACCTACGGCAGCCGTCTCACCGGCGCCGTCTCGCCCCTGCTCACGCCCCTGGCCGCTGACCTCGCGGCGAGCCTCGCCCTGACCCTGCTCACCGACGCCAGCGCCACCGGGGGCGCCGGGTTCGCCGCATCGCCGCCACCGGTCGAGGCGTCCGGGCCCGCCGAATCACCGCCCGCCACCCGACCCCTGCCGTCGGCCGAGTCATCCGGATCCGCCGACGTCACCGTCACCGACGTCACCGACGCCGGCACGGGCGTCGTCACGATGCTCCGCCTCACCGATCTCGCGATCACCCGGCACTGCTTCCTGCCCGACCCCCACTGCCCCGACTGCGGCAGCCTGCCCGACGACTCCGCGGCCGGAGCGACGGTTCCGCGTGTGCCACGGCCCAAGCCGGACCCGGCGGTCCTGCGGGTACGGGACCTGCGCGCGGAGCGGGAAGCGCTGGAGGCCCGTTACGCGGACGACGAGACCGGCGTGCTCAAGGACCTGCGGGCGCGCGGCCTGCACACGCTGCCGTTCGCCGAGGCGAAGGTCGGCCCGCCCGAGTCGGTCGACGGCGGATACGGCCGGGCGCTGGACTTCCGCACCGCCCGGGTCACCGCCCTCGCCGAAGCGCTGGAGCGGCTCGGCGGGGGCCGCCCGGGTCGACGGCGCACCGTGGTCCACGGCTCCTACCGTGAACTCGCCGCGCGGCATCCCGGCGGCGTCCTCGACCCGGCCACCACCGGCAGCCACGACCCCCACCGCTACCAGCAGCCCGGGTTCCCCTTCCAGCCGTACCACCCGGACCTCGCCCTGCCGTGGGTCTGGGGCTACTCGCTGACGCGGGAGCGCCCGGTCCTGGTCCCGGAGAGCCTGGCGTACTACCGCCTCGGCCGCCACCGCCCGCACGCCGACCGCCCGTTCGTCTCCGAGATCTCCAACGGCTGTGCCCTGGGCGGCTGTTGGGAGGAGGCGGCCCTGTACGGCCTGCTCGAACTCGCCGAGCGTGACGCGTTCCTGCTCACCTGGTACGCCCGCCTCCCGGCACCCGCGCTCGACCTCCACTCCGCGCGCGACCGCCGGATCGGCCTGCTCGCCGACCGGGTCGAGGAGCGTACCGGGTACCGGGTCGAGGTCTTCGATGTGACCGGAGCCGAAGGCGTCCCCTGTTTCTGGGCCGCCGCAGTGGACGTCCGCCCGCCCGCCGCGCCGCCCGGCACCGGACGTGCGCGGCCCCGCCCCAGCGTGCTCTGCGCGGGCGGCTCGGGGCTCGATCCCGAGCGGGGCGTCTTCGGCGCGCTGCACGAACTGGTCACCGCGATCGAGGCGTACGGGCTGATCTATCCGCAGCGCGAGAAGGACGCGGCGCGCATGCGCAAGGACTCCGAGCTGGTCCGGCTGATGGACGACCACGCCCTGCTGTACTGCGACCCGGTCGCAGCCCGCCGTCTGGACTTCCTGCTCGGCCCCGGGGGGCGTCCGCCGGGCGAGCGCCGCAGTCTGCGGGAACTCGCCGACCGCCATGCCTGGCCGCGCCACACCGACCTGCGGGCCGACCTGGACGAGCTCGTGCGCCGCTTCGCCGCGACCGGCCTGGAAGCGATCGTGGTCGACCAGACGACCCCGGTCCACGCCGCGTCCGACCTGGCCTGCGTCAAGGCCGTCGTCCCCGGTCTGCTGCCGATGACGTTCGGCCACCAGCTGCGCCGGATCACCGGACTCGACCGGGTGCTCACCGCCGCACGGCCGGGCGACCGGGCCCCGCGCCGGCTCCGCCCCGACGAGGTCAATCCCTATCCGCACCCCTTCCCCTGACCGCCGAAGTGTCGCGACTTCCCGGTGCCCCTGATGGGGAGGCCGGGTTCGGGGCACCCGGTGGGGGAGGCCGCCGCGATACGAGGAGGGACCGTGACGAAGGATTCGACGCTGAGGGCCGTGGGCTGGGCACGCTCACTGCCGCTGAACAGCACCGTCAAGGACGCCAGGGACTGGACACGGGAGCACGTGGAGACGCTGACCTGGGCACAGCGGGCGCCGGACGTGATGGACGCCGTGCTGCTGACGGTGTCCGAGCTCGTCACCAACGCCCATGTGCACGCCCGTAGTTCGGCCCAGCTGATCCTGACCTGGGACGAGGAGTGCCTGCACGTGACCGTGCACGACTCCTCCTTCGCCATGCCCGAGCCGCGCGAGCCGGACGACGGTGCGCTGGGTGGGCGCGGCCTGCTTCTGATCGACGCGCTCGCCGACGAATGGCACGTCCGCCCCTGTCCCCGGGGCAAGAACGTCACCGCCTGCTTCCAGCCGCCCGCCCCGGCCCTGGAGCCGGAGCCTGCCGGGGCCTGAGCGGGGCGTGGTCCCGGCGGGGCTCCGGGTTCGCTGCCGGATGCGGCCCGTGGGTGGCTGGTCGCGCGGTTCCCTGCACCCCTGGCGGTGCTGGCGTGTCCCGCGTGGACAGTTCTGCCGCACCGCGAGCTCGGCCCGCCCTCGGTCGGAGAGGCTCGGGGGCGCCAGGAACCGTGCGCGGGTTCGGCTCGGGGGGTGGGCTGAAGCTCGCTGAAACCGTGGTGCAGCCAGGCTGAAACCGCTGCCGCGCAGAGTCTTGCTCACCACGCGGCGCACCGAGCCGCGGAGGACAACGACTCGCTGGAGCCAGCCATGCCGAAGTTCGCCACCACCGCCCCGCTCACCGCCGTCCTGGCCGTCCCGGCCGGTCGGGTGCGGGTCATTGCCGCCGAGCAGGACCACGCCACCGTCGAGGTCGAGCCGGTCGACGCCGCCAAGGGACGGGACGTCAAAGCCGCCGAGCGGACCACTGTGGTCTACGCGGACGGTGTCCTGCGCGTCGAAACCCCGTCCGATCACCAGTACTTCGGGCCGTCGGGATCCGTGGACGTCACCCTGCACGTTCCGGCGGACTCCCGCGTCGAGGCCACGACCGGCGCCGCCGAGTTCCGTACTGACGGGCGCCTCGGGGCCGTCTCCATCGAGGGCGCCCACGGCACCGCCCAGCTCGACCACGTGGACGGACTGCGGCTGGTCGCCCACGCGGCGGACGTCTCGGTCGGCCGGCTGAGCGGGGACAGTGAGATCACCGTGGCGTCGGGCGACATCCGCGTCGCCGAAGCCGTGCGGGGAACGCTCATCCTGCGCACCGAGTCCGGCACGATCTCGGTCGGCGCCGCGGAGGGAAGCTCGGCGACCCTGGACGCGGGCACCTCGTCCGGCCGCGTGCACAACGCCCTCACGAACGCCGCGGGCGCCGCCGCGGATCTGCGGATCCACGCCACCACGGCCTACGGCGACATTACCGCCCGCAGCCTGTGAGTCCCACCGGCGCCGTCACCGCCGGCCGATCCGTACGCCGGCCCCGGAAGCCGATCAGGCAGGCGGGGCAAGGGGGTTGGGGGAGGGGCGCCCCTTCTTGCCTCGTTTCGGGCCGCGTTCGGCCGCGCCCGGCAGGGCCGCCAGCTGGTCCAGCTGGCGGCGCAGCACCGCCGTGATCCGGCGCGGAGGCAGCCGGTCGGGATGCAGGGTGGCGTTCAGGGCGAGGCCGTCCAGGAGCGCGGCGAACTGCTCGGCCGCGACGGGGTCCTCGACGCCGATACGGCGCAGGAGATGCCCGGCGACGGTGCGCAGGCCCTCGTGAAGTTCGGCGGCGACCGCCCGCAGCGCGGGATCGGTGCGCGCGGCCAGGGTGAACTCGACCCAGACCGCGGTCTCGTCCCGCCGAGCCGGATCGAGTGGCAGGAACTGCCCGGCCACCTGCTCGGCCACGGCGTACGGATCGTCGTCGGGGCGCAGTGCCTCGCGCTGGGCCAGCACCCTGGCCTCCACCCGGTCGGCCATTTCGCGGGCCGCGGCCAGGAGCAGGTCCCGGTGGCTCGCGAAGTAGTGGCGCACCGAGCCGACGGCGAGCCCGGCTTCGGCGGCCACGTTCTGCAGCGTGGCCTGCTGGAGGCCGCCGTTCGCCACGACCCGGAAGACGGCCTCCATGACCTCGCGGCGGCGTTCGACGGGATCCACGATCTTCGGCATGCGCTTTTTATAGCACGCTGCTGCTACGTGGTGCTACGGTTTATTTGGCACGAGCAAGCCAAAAAGAATCCCGTGGCAACCGCCGTCCGTCCCGCACCTCGCGCGTCGGCCGGGTCAGGAGAACCCGTGAAACCGTCCCGCCCCCACCGCTCCGCCCGCCCCCACCGCTCCGTCCGTCTCGTACGCCTCGCCCTCGACCTAGGCATCGCGTCGTCGGCCTACTACGGCGGTGTGCTGGCCGGCCTCGCACCGCTCACGGCGCTGCTCGCCGCGAGCGGCGTCGCGGCGGCCTGGCTGATCGCCACGTGCGCGTACGACCGCCGTGCCGACGCCCTCGCCGTCGGCATGCTGCTCATGTACGGGCTCTCCGCGGCGTTCGCCGCCGCGACCGCCGAGCCCCGTGCGCTGCTGCTGCGCGACCCTCTGGTCAGTGGCCTTGCCGGACTCGTCTTCCTCGGCAGCGGGCTGCGCGGCACCCCGGCCACCGCCTACCTGGCCCGCAGGCTCCACGGCCGCCCCGCGCTCGACGACCGCCTCCGCCGCGCTCACGGCACCGAGACCCTGATCCTTGGTGCCGGCCTCGTCGCGGAGGCCGCCGCGCGCCTCGCGCTCGTGGCCGTGCTGCCCGTCCCGCGGGCGGCGGCGCTCACCCCGCCGCTCGAGTTCGTGGTGCTCGTCCCGCTCGTCGCGTGGATGGTGTGGCACCGCCGCAGGGCCGCGGCGCCCGCTGCCGCTGGTCCGGCGCCGGGCCGACGCGAGTGGCCGGTTCCGCAGCGGGCGGGAGGTTCCCGATGAGGACGCTGGAGACGACGCCGGTCGCCGACGGGTTCCGCATGCCCGCCGAGTGGGAGGCGCACGAGGGCTGCTGGATGGTGTGGCCGCAGAACGGCTACGCGTGGCGTGAGGGCGCCCGCCCCGCCCAGCGCCACGACGACGAGGCCCTCGCGACGCTGGCCCGGATCTTCCCCGACCGCACCGTGATCGGGCTCCCCACCCGCGAACTCCTCCTGGGCGGCGGCAACATCCACTGCGCGACACAGCAGATACCGGCGGTGCGCGGGTGAATCAGGTTGCGGTGCTGTGGTTGCCCGGCTGCCCACGAAGACGTCAACACCGCTGCACAGCAAGGGAGTTGACCCGAGAGACCCCCTCCCGCAATGCGCTGTGCGGAAGGTGGGCGCGGGTGTCGGCCGATGCGGATCGGCCGTGCGGGGCAGCAGCGCCTCAGCGCGCGATGCGGGCTTCGATCCCGTCGAGAAGGAAGTCCAGGCCGGCCCGGAAGGTCTCGTCGGGGTCGAGGTGGGGGCCGTCGTGGACGAAGGCGGAGAGTGCGGGGAACTGGCCGGTGGCGAACGTCCTTCGCAGGTACGGCCCGTAGGTGACCTGCCACTGCCTCTTGTCGAGCCCCGAGTCGCGCTCGGCCCGGCGCTCGGTGATCTCGCGGCGCACGGCGCCGATCACATACGCGTTGACCGCCGAGATCGCGGGCACGACGACCTCCAGGCCGACGTCACCCATCCCGGACGCGACGGCCTCCCCGGAGGCCAGGGTGTTCGGCCCGAGTTGGGGGCGGCCCCCGATCAGATCGGCGAGCCACTCGTGCCGGTGCACGGCCCGGCGGATGGCGTCGGCGAGTGAACTCAGCACCTCGCGCCAGCCGTTGCCGGTGGGCCGGATCTCGGCGTGGACCGCGTCGACCATGAGGTCGAGCAGCTCCTCCTTGGTGGCGATGTAGCCGTACAACCGCATCGGTCCGACGCTCAACGCCCCGGCGACCTTGCGCAGCGACACCGCGTCGAGACCGTCCGCGTCGGCCAACTGGATCGCCGCCGTGACGATGCGCTCCCGGCTGAGCGGGGCCGGCGCCGGTCGATCCTGCGGCTCGGGCCGCTCCCACACCAACATGGCCCTGACCATACAGCGCCGCGTTCGATACGCTGTATCGGTCTGTACGGTGTATCGGAGGGGGAGCTGTGGTCACCACGAAGCAGGGCACGGGTAAGCGCAGGGGCACTGGCGCCGGCCCTGGCGGCCGGATCGCCGTCGTCGGAGCCGGTCTGGGTGGGCTGGCCCTGGCCCGGGTGCTGCACGTGAACGGCATCGAAGCCGTCGTGTACGAGCGGGAGTCGTCGCGGGACGCGCGTGGGCAAGGGGGCATGCTGGACATCCACTCCGGGCAGCGGGCGCTGCGCGAGGCCGGACTGATGGACGGATTCACCGCCATCGCGCGCGCCGAAGGCCAGGACATGCGGCTGCTGGAACCGGACGGCACGCTGCTGCTCCAGGAGGACACGCCCGAGGACGCGCCCCTCGACCGCCCCGAGGTGGACCGCAAGGATCTGCGCGACCTGCTCCTCGACTCCCTGCCGCCCCACACGGTGCGCTGGGGCCGCGCCTACGAATCCGCCGACCGGGGCGTCCTGCGCTTCGCCGACGGTGGCAGCGCGCCCTACGACCTGCTCGTCGGCGCCGACGGGGCGCAGTCCCGGGTCCGTACGCTGCTGACCGACGCCCGCCCGGAACACCTCGGCCAGAACGTCGTGGAACTCGGCATCCCCGACATCGACCGCACCCATCCCGACCTCGCGGCCATGGTGGGGCGCGGCAACTACTGGGTGCTCGGCGACGGAAAGTCCTTGGCGGCGCAGCGCAACGGTGACGGCCGGGTACGCGTCGGGCTCAGCTTCTACAACACCGGCGAGAACTGGTTCGCCGAGCGGGGCATCCGGTTCGACGACCCGGCCGCGGCGCGGGCGCGCCTCATCGAGGAACTGGCGGGCTGGGATGCGCGGTTCACCGCGCTGATCGCCGCCTGCGACGACCAGGTGGTGCCCCGTGCGATCACCTCGCTCCCGGTCGGCCTGACCTGGCCCTCGACCCCGCACGTCACCCTCATCGGCGACGCGGCCCATCTGATGCCGCCGGTGGGCCAGGGGGCCAACATGGCCCTGCTCGACGGAGCGCTGCTCGCCCTGGCGCTGGCCGCCCACCCGGACGATCGCGGCGCCGCCGTCGCGGCGTACGAACGCGAGATGTTCGAGCGCACCGCGGCTGCCGCCCGCATGTCCGCGGACATGCAGAACCTGCTGATGTCACCGGACGCGGCGCAGCGCATGCTGAAGTTCTTCCAACCGGGGTGACGGGGCGGGGACCCGAAGGATCCAACTGGCAAGCCACAGGCGGTGGTTCGAACGGCGGGGGTCAGAAAGCGGGAGCCTCGGCGCCCTGTGCCTCGACGAGAGCATTCCCGGTCGCCGTGCGGACATAGAGGACGGAACGGCCGGCCCGGCGGCGCTGCGCGAGACGGGACTCACGCAGGATGCGCAGGTGCCGGCCCACTGAGCCCAGGGGCAGACCCGCGAGGGACACCAGCTGGGTGGTCGACTTCGGAGTCGCGAGCAGCATCAAAAGGTGGGCGCGGGCGGGGCCGAGCAGGGCGGCCAAGGCGTCGGGCGCCGCACGCAGGCCGCGGTCGACCAAGACCCCCGAGCACGGGTAGATGACGGCACACCGAGGGGAAGCTGGTGGGCGGGGCGTCCCGGCGAGAGGGACGTCCCAGCAGAGCCAGCTCTGGCTCGGCGTGACCGGGACGAACATCAACTGCCCTCCGGACGTCTCCAGCGGCGGACCGTCACCGGCCGTGGTACGCAGCCGATCCTCGCCGAGCCACCGCATCGCGGGGCGCATCTCTTCGAGGACGGCGGCCCACCCGTGCTGCCCGAGCCGGGCGGCCCGCGCCAGGATGTCGGCCTCCATGATGCGAAGGCGCTGCGGCCAGGAGGGCTCGACGGCCGTGGTCCACACCCACTCCAGCAAATCCGCCGCCCGCCTGGGCAGGTCGTCGCGGCGCAGCGACACCGGCAGCGGACCGTTCAGCGACTCCTCCAGATCGGCGCGGGCCGCCGTGGACGGGGTACGGCGGATCCGCGCCAGCTCGTCGGTGAACCCGTGCTCGGCGTCACCGAGCGGAGTGGGGGTCAGGAAGGTGGCATTCCAGCGAGGTCGCAGCGCTGCCCTCACCAGGGCGGCCGTGACCGGGTCGCCCGCGAGAAGGGTCAGGTAGCCGGGGCGGCAGGCCGCCAGCCACTCGGCTTCGCCCATGTGTGCGGCGCGGCCGAGCTGCAGGGTCTTGAGGGCGGCGAGGGTCTCGGCCAGCGGAGAGATCACGAAGCGGCTCCCGGCCCACATGTCCGCATCGACCCGCCACCAACTCATCGGTTTCGCCTCCCCGCGAAAAGGTAACGCCCGGCAGCGGGCGGCGGAGAGGCTCTGCGCCATGCCTTCGTACCGGGAACTCTTCAGCACCCCTGACTTCACCCCCCTCTTCCTGGCCTCGGCCGGACAGAGCACGGCCCAGACAGTGGGCGGATTGGCCCTCGCCACCCTGGTGTACGGGCGGACGGGCTCGGCGCTGCTGTCGTCCCTGGCCATGTTCGGGACCGCGTTCGCACAGGTCGTCGGGGCGCTCAGCGTGCTGTCCGGCGCGGACCGGCTGCCGCCGCGCGCCGCCATGGCGGGCGTCGGTGTGCTGTTCGCGGCGGGGACGGCCGTCCAGGCCCTGCCCGGACTGCCGGTGTGGGCCCTGTTCGTGGTGCTGCTCGGGCTCGGTGTCATCGGATCGGTCGGCGGCGGGGTGCGCTACGGGCTGCTCGGTGAAATCCTCGCCCGGGACGCGTATGTGGTGGGCCGGTCCGCGCTCAACGCGGCGGCCGGGGTGACTCAGATCTGCGGATTCGCGCTGGGCGGCGTCCTCGTGACGAGCGTGTCGGCGCCCGGTGTGCTGCTCCTGTCCGCCGCCCTGCACGCGCTGGCCGCCGTGGCTGCGGGCTGCGGGCTCGGCAGTCGGCCGCCCCGGGGTGCCGGGCCGTTGTCCATCGCCGCAACGTGGCGCACCAACGCACACCTCTGGTCCGGCGCGCCCCGGCGGAACGTCTACCTCGCTCTGTGGATCCCCAACGGGCTGATCGTCGGAGTGGAGTCGCTCTACGTGCCGTACGCGCCCGGCGACGCGGGTCTCCTCTTCGCCTGCGGGGCCGTGGGGATGCTGGCCGGGGACATCGTCGCGGGCCGCCTGCTGCCGCCGCGATGGCGGGAACGTATGGCTGTCCCGTTGTGTCTTCTGCTCGCGATCCCCTTCCTGTTCTTCTCGCTGCGCCCGGCTCTGCCGGTGGCCATGGCCCTGGTCGCCGTCGCCACCTTCGGGTACGCGGCGGGGCTGCTCCTCCAGGAACGGTTGATGGCGCTGACGCCGGACGCCTTGAGCGGCCAGGCCCTCGGTCTCCACAGTTCGGGGATGCTTGCTATGCAGGGAGTGGGCGCGGCCGTGGCCGGGGCGCTGGCCGAGCTGACGTCGCCGGGTGCGGGGATGGTGCTGGCGGCGATGGCTTCGGTCGCCGTGACCCTGGTGCTGAGGCCCGGCCTCGCCGCGGGTCTCAGGGCCTGAGGCCCGCGCGGCGCAGGCTCAGTGCTGACAGGTCGGCGATGACGTCCGGGTCGCCGCGGCGCCACGCCTCGGCCAGGCCGCCCGGGGGCGTCGGGAGCGCGGCCAGCGGGCGCTGCGGGCCGGTGAGGGCGCGCAGGGCGAGGAGGTCGGCGCCGCCGGGGGCGTCGAGCAGGCGGCGGGTGGTCGCGGTACGGCGGATCCATCGCATCCGCGGCACGAGCCACACCAGCAGGATGAGGGCCGTCGGCAGGGCGATCAGGGCGATCGTGGTCAGCGTGGCGACCTGGCCCACCGTGTCCTGCAGCGACCGCCCCGCATCGGAGAGACCGGTGCCCGCGTCGGCGGCGGACTGGAGCGGCTTCTTCAACGTGCCGCCCACGAAGGGGACTTTCGACGCCGCGTCGCCCGCGTCGTTGAGTCCCGATGCGAGGCTGTCACCCGCGCTCTGGGCCTTCCGCCCGGGCTCGGCCAGCGTCAGGATCGCCTCGCGCACGAGCAGGGCGAACTTCACCGTGATCGCGATCAGGAGCAGCGCGATCAGATCCGCGACGTATTGACGGCTCCGGCGCGCTGGGGTCTGGGCGTAGAGACGCATGGAGTGCTCCTGTTCCTGTTCCGGTTCCGACGACGTCGATCAGAGCGACCGGCCCAGTGGCGCGGCGGTCGAGCGTGCGGGAGTGAGGGCCGGGGCGGGGTTCGGCGAGCGCACCGACGGTACGTTGACGGCACGTAGGGCGCCTGCCCGCTCTTCCCCGTCGCCATCCGCCGCTCGGCGCCGCCCGCTCCTGCATGCAAGCACCCTGCACCACGCCATGGGGGCCCGGGGCCAGGTCGGCCCCCGGGTCTTCCGCGAGCACACCAATGGCCTCGCGTTCGCCCGGGGCGGCCATCGGGAAGGAAGTGCCGCACCGCCGGCATGAGGTGAGCGTGCGGGTGCGGGTGTGTGTACGGGTGTGTGTACGGGTGCGCGCGAGGGAAGCCGTACGCACCGTGCGGGGGAGGCCGTGAACGCGCCGCGCCCGATCAGCCTCCGCTGTTCACCGTGAGCGTCAACTGGCAGCTCACACCGCGGTAGTTGCTCGGCGCGTCCGGCTTCAGGGGGATCGTCGCCTGCACCACGTAGATGCCCGGGGACGGGGGCACCTGGATCGGGGTCTCCAACGCCTCGTCCGTCGTGGTCGGTTCACCGAGGCCGCCGCTGACCGTGACCGAGGCCTTGGAGGCGAAGTAGCCCTTTTCGTTGGTCGCGGCACTCAGCGCCACCTCGTAGGCGGTGGTGCGGCCGGTGACCGTCGGCACGGCGGACAGGGTGCACGAGGCGTCGCTGTCCGCCACGGTGGCTCCGCTGCCGCCCCCACAGCCGGCGGCCAGGGCGCCCACGAGGAGGACGGCGCCGATCCGCCAGGCGATGCGTCCTGCCATCGGAACACGTGGTTTCCGCACGTCACACATGGTCGAACGCCCCCCGGGAAGCAACATCGCCCGAACATATCGAAGCCCGGGATCAGCGTCCAGGGGCAACGGGAGCGGGGTGCTGCGACGCCGGGAAGGTACGGGCGCCGCTGTGCGCCGACAGTCTCAACGGGCAGTGTCGGAAGGAGCGTTGGCTGCCCTGCTCCCGGCCAGTACGCCCCGTGGCCTCCGGTCCGTAGGCCGCGTGCCGGGCCGACAGCTCGGGTCGCGTCCGGACCTTGGCCTACAGTGAACGTATGCCAGACCCCCGTCTTCGCCCCCGCGCCCACCACACGCCCGTGGACGTGACCGTGGCCGACGGCGTCGACCTGCCCGTCCCCGCCGACGGCGAGGTCTGGGTGGTCGGGGCGGTCGTCCTCAACGAGGCCGGCCGGGTCTTCGCCCAACGACGCGGGCCGCGGCGGAGGCTGTTCCCCGACTGCTGGGACATCGTGGGCGGTCACGTCGAGCCCGGTGAGTCACTCCTTGAGGCGCTCGCGCGCGAGGTCGAGGAGGAGACCGGCTGGCGCCTGCGCCACGTCCGGCGCCTCCTCGGGGTCACCGCCTGGGACGGAGACGACGGCGGCGGCACCCGGCACGAGGCCGACTACCTCGTCGAGGTCGAGGGCGACTTGAGCCACCCCGCCCTGGAGTGGTCCAAGCACACCGCGTACGACTGGTTCGGCGCGCACGACCTGCCGCGTCTCAAGGAGAACCGGGCGCCCGGCGAACAGCTGGTTCACGACCTGATCGCGCAGGCACTGCACGGCCGGTGAGAGCGACATACCACGTGGAGGACTCGTCCCCACGGGGCCGGCCGTGCCCGCCGCGCGATCCCCGACGCGGGACGCCGTGATGAGCCGGCCGCTTCCGTCGCCTAGCGGGCCGCGTCAGGCGGTCGGCGCTCCGCGGACGGCGGGGGAGCGGTCGACTCGCGGACGGCGAGTTCCGTGGGCAGCACCAGGGGCTTGACGGTCCTGCCGGCGCACACCTCCATGAACAGCTGTATGCCCTGGAAGCCCATCTCGGTCAGTGGCAGCCGCACCGTGGTCAGGGTGGGGCTCAGGAGGGTGGAGATGGGAAGGTCGTTGAAGCCGACCACGGAGAGGTCCTCGCCCACGGTGAGGCCGAGTTCATGGGCCGCGTAGTACACGCCGGTCGCGAGGTTGTCGTCGTCGCAGATCACGGCGGTGGGCCGGGAGGGGCCGGAAAGGGCGTGGATGGCCCGGTCCCTGACGTGCCGTGCGTTGAGGGAGCAGGGGACGTCGTCCTTGGTCACCCCGGGGTGGCTGAGGAGACACCTGTTCAGGACCTCGGCGCGGTGGGTGAAGGTCCAGGTGGGGCGGTCCGCGCGGACGTGCGCGATGTGCCGGTGGCCCAGGGAGGTCAGGTGGGCCAGGACGTTCGCCATGCCGTCGCCGATGTCCATGCTGACGGTCGGTGCGCCCGCGTACGGATTGTCGTCCAGGACGACCAGCGGAAGGCCCGTCGACAGGTCCGCCACCGCTTCCGCCGGCATCGAGCAGGCGATGACCCCGTCAATGGACTGCTTGGGTACGGGGAACGGGCCGCAGCCGTCCTCAGCGCCGAGGGGGAAGACCACCACGCCGAGGCCGTGCAGGGCGCCGGCCCGCGCGGCGCCGGCGTGGACCGTCGAGAAGACGGCGTTCTCCAGGGTCGGCACGACCAGCAATACGGTTCCGCTGCCTCCCAGGCGAAGGCTGCGGGCGGCCTGGTTGATCTGATAGCCGAGATTGCTCGATGCGGCCATCACGCGCCGCGCGGTGGCCTCGCGGATCCGGCCTCGCCATTTGCCGTTCAGGACGAGCGAAACCGTCGACTGCGAAACCTGCGCCACTCGTGCCACATCGGCGGCGGTGATGGGGCGAGGAACTTCTCGTTCTCTCATTCGCGTACATCCATGACGTCACTATGTGAAATTAACGGAGGGAAAGATTCTGGAAGCCATTTGCACCTTTTGGGCGTTTTGGCGGATCTCTGTACACCTGATTGTGGGGGTAATGATATCCGGGATTCCCGTTGGGCGAGAGCCGCTTGAGGGCTGCGGCGCCCCGCGCCATTGCTGCCTACAAGATCATCTGCATCTTTCGCAGGTGTGTGCCGGTCAATGGAATTGGTTGACCAATTCTTTGCCGATCGGATTGGTGTACGCCACGGTGAAGGAGGTACTCCGGATAATTTCCGGCGTTGCGTGCGAGGGAGCTTCGCCGGAATTCTCCGCGGCCCGGGCGGCGTCCGAGCGGTGGGCCCAGGGAGGTGCGGGGGAGGGGGTGCTTCGCGTCCGGTGGGTCGGGGCCGGCCGGCGGGCTCCCCGCGGCACGGGCGGGGCCGGGCGGAGGGCGACGGGAGTCCGGCAGGTGTGTCCGGCCGTGTCAGGGTTTGGTGGCGTATGGAGCAACTGCCGCCCTGCGTAAGGGCGTTGAGGGACGTATCCCCTCGGCCGGAGGCATCGGCCGGCGCGAGGGGATCGGTGGGTGAGCGGAGGACTCCGGCGGCTACTGGGCGGTCCAGCCTCCGTCCACGGCCAGCGCCTGACCCGTGATGTACGAGGCGTCGTCCGAGGCCAGCCACAGCACCGCCGCGGCGACCTCCTCGGGGCGGCAGAGCCGGCCGAGGGGGATGTTGCGCAGGTAGAACGCGTCGGCCGAAGGGCCCCGGTCCGCCCGCGCCTGCTCCAGCATCGGTGTCAGGACCGGGCCGGGGCACACCGCGTTGACCCGCACGCCCGCATGCCCGTAGTCGATCGCGGCATTCTTGGTCAGCCCCACGACGCCGTGCTTGGCGGCGGTGTAGGGAGCCGCGTCCAGGTAGCCCACCAGGCCGGCGATGGAGGAGACGTTGACGACGGCGCCGCCGCCACGCTCGATCATGGCCGGGATCTCGTGGCGCATCGACAACCACACGCCCTGCAGATTCGTGTCCACGATGCGGCGCCAGTCCTCCACGGTGAACTCATGGAGCTTGCGCCCGGATCCGGGCACCCCCGCGTTGTTGCACGCGGCGTCCAGCCGGCCGTACCGGCTCACCACCGTGTCGAGCAGGGCCGCCACCTGCTCCTCGTCGGTCACGTCGCAGACGCAGGCGTCCGCGAGACCGCCCTCCTGCGCGATGAGGCCGACCGTCTCCTTGAGCTCCGCGTCCCGGCGCCCGCTCACGACCACCCGCGCCCCGCGCCGGGCGAAGGCGAGGGCGACCTCGCGGCCGATGCCGGTGCCGCCACCGGTGATCAGTACGACCCGGTCCTCGAACGACAGTTGTGACACGGCTACTCCTTGACGAGGGTTTCGACGGACCGCACGACGGCGGCGGAATCGAGCAGCACCGCGGACTCCAGGCGGGGGCTGCTCGGGTAGGGCACGCCGAGGGAACCCAGGCGCACCACCGGGGCACGCAGCTCGGCGAACGCGGCCTCGGTCACCGCGGCGGCGACTTCCGCGGACGGGCCGTAGCGGACCCAGGAGTCGGTGGCCACCACCACGCGGCCGGTCTTGCGCGCGGACCGGGTCAGGGTGGCGACGTCGAGCGGGCGCAGCGACCTGATGTCGACGACCTCCACGTCGATGCCCTGCTCCGCCAGCTGGTCGGCGGCGCTCAGCGCCTCCCCGACCATCCGCGACAGCGCCAGGACCGTGACGTCCCTGCCGGGGCGCACCACTGCGGCCGTGCCGAGCGGCACGACGTGCTCGCCCGCGGGGACCGCGCAGCCGGTCGAGTAGAGGAGCTTGTGCTCGACCATCACGACGGGGTCGTCCGCGCGCACCGCGGCGGTCAACAGCCCTTTGGCATCCGCCGCGTTGCTCGGGAGCACGGTGTGGATACCGGGCAGATGCGCGGTCCAGGCCTCCAGGGACTTGGAGTGCTGCGGTCCGGCGCTGATGCCGGCGCCGCCCTGGGTCCGGATGAGGACGGGCATCCGTACCTGGTCCCCGTACGCGAAGGGGAAGGCCGCCGCTCCATTGGCGATGCTGTCGAGGGCCAGGGTCATGAAGTCCGTGTACATGATCTCGACGACCGGGCGCAGCCCGCTCATGGCCATGCCGACGGCGGCGCCGACGATCCCGTTCTCGGAGATGGGGGTGTCCCGCACCCGGTGGGGCCCGAATTCCTCCAGCAGTCCGCGCGTGACGGAGAAGACACCGCCGTAGACCCCTATGTCCTCGCCGAGCAGCACGATGCGCTCGTCGCGGCGCATTTCCGCGCGCAAAGCGGAGTTGAGGGCCTCGCTGTAGGTCATGTGGGTCATGTGGTTCGTGCGGGCCGGGTCGTTCCTCGTCGCGATGGGGTCCGTGTCGTTCGTGGCGTTCACGTAGCTCATGACGCCTCCCGGCCGTCCCACTTGGCGGCGAACGCGAACAGCCCCGAGGTCTCGGGCCAGGGGCTGGCCGCGGCGAACGCGATGGCTTCGGCGAGTTCCGTTTCGACCGACTCGGCGATGTCGGAGAGCACCTCCCGCGGCGTTCCGTCCCCGAGCAGGCTTTCGGCCGCGCGGTCCAGCGGATCCACCTGCCCCTCCCATTCCGCGGCGGACCGGTAGCCGCCGCGATCGGAGCCGGAGAAGGCGCAGTCCCTGAACGTCACCGCCTCGACCAGCGTCGGCCCCCCGCCGTCCCGCGCCCGGGCGATCGCCTCGGCGACGCGGTCGCGCACCGCCTCGCAGTCCCCGCCGTCCACCCGGCTCGCGGGAACCCCGTACGCGGCGCCGCGGCGGTACAGCTCGGTCTCGCGGACATGGCGGTCGAGCCGGACGCTCAGGCCGTAGCCGTTGTTCTCGACGAGGACGACCACGGGCAGCTGCCACAGGGCGATCATGTTCATGGCCTCGTTGAAGGCACCCGAGTTGACCGAGCCGTCGCCGGTGACGCACAGGGTCACCCGGCGCTCCCCGGCGTGCTGTTGGGCGATGCCGTGGCCCACCGCGAGCAGCAGGGAGTGTCCCACGATGCCGGACGGGCCGAGCATGCCGTGCTCGCGGTCGGCCACCAGCATGTGGCCGCCGCGGCCACCGCACTGTCCGGTGGCCCGGCCCATCATCTCGGCGAGCGTGGGCCCGAGCGGCAGCCCGCGTCCCACGTACAGGGAGTGCGGACGGTGGGTGGCCGTCACCAGATCGCCGGGCCCGAGCGCGGCGGTGGCGCCGATCCCGGTGGCCTCCTGGCCGATGCCGAGGTGCATGGGGCCCTTGATGAGGCCTTCGTCCACCAGCTCGGGCAGCCTCTCGTCCAGGCGCCGGGCGAGCTTCATGCGGCGGAACAGTTCGAGGAGTCCGACCGTCGCGGTGGGCCGGGGGGTCGCGGTCATCGTGTTCATCAGGTTCACAGAGCCTTCTGCAGGACGACGGGGGAGGAGGGAAGCGGGGTGAGCCGGTGACGTACGGGACGGATCAGAGCGAGCCCGCCGGCCAGGCCGGCCACCCCGAGGGCGGCGCACGACACCCACAGCGCGTTCGGCCCGGCCGTGGCGTACAGCCAGGCACCGAGGGGCGGGCCGACGAACTGCGCCGCGCCGTAGGACCAGCCGAAGGTGGCCTGGTAGCGGCCCTGGGCATGGGGCGGGGCGAGGTCGGCGACGAGGGAGCCGACGAAGCTCGCCGCGCCGATCTCGCCCGCGGTCCACACGCACACGGTGGCGAGGTAGACCGGCGCGGTGTCGGCCAGCCCGGTCGCGGCGATCCCCAGGGCGAACACGAGCCAGGAGACGCTCAGGACCAGGACGCGGTCATAGCGCTCCAGGCGTGCGGAGAGCGGCGGCTGGGTCAGGCCGATGAGGACGCCGCTGGCCAGGAACACCGCGCCGTACAGCGACGTGCCGAGGCCGTCGTCGCTGATGGCGAGGGGAAGGCCGACGGTGATCTGGGCCGACACCAGCCCGTTGAGGAGGTTGAGCCCGGTCAGCGCGAGCAGCAGCCGGTCCCGCAGGACGCCGCTGCTGCCGCGCGGTGCCCCGGGGCGGACCGCACCGGCCGGGGGCCGGTCCCGCGGGAGCAGGGAGGCGGCCACCGCGGCGAACGCGGCCATGGTGACGGCCTGCGCGATGAACAGGGTCCAGTAGCCGTGCCCGGCGAGGATCCCGGACACCAGACCGCCCAGCGCCACACCGAGGTTGACCGCCCAGTAGACGAGGCTGAAGGCACGCGGACGGTCCTTGGCCGGTACGACGGCGGAGACCACCGCTGCCGCCGCCGGCCGGTACACGTCGGCCACGACGCCGAGCAGGCACGCGGCGCACAGGATCAGCGGGAGCCCGCGGACGAGGCCGAGCAGGGCGATCATCACGGACCCCGAGCACAGCCCGGTCACCAGCGCGCGGCGCGGACCCCAGCGGTCGGTGAGCAGACCGCCCAGCGGCTGAGAGACGAGGCCGCCCACGCCGACGGCGCCGAGCACCGCGCCCGACTGCTGCGCGGTCATTCCCTGGTCGCGCAGGAAGAGCACCAGAAACGGCACGGCCATACTGCCGACACGATTGATGAGCTGTCCCGCGAAAACGACCCAGAAACTTCTGGGTAATCCACTGATCCGGCCCGCGGTAAACACACGGCTCAGGCGAGTACTAGGCATCGGTAATCCTCGGTGTTAAACCTGACGTGATGTCAATCCCCTTGCTCGGAAGGCTGGTTGACAGTCGAAGGCGTATCGATTGGAATGAGGGCGCGCGACAGGACGTGTTCTGTCGAAAGCGCCTGTTTTTCCGTCTCGAAGGGCTCCGATGAACGTGACAGATCGCCATGTCGTCCTGGTCGACACCTATTCCCTTTCGCAGAGACTCGCCGCTGGATTCGCCGCCGCCGGATGCATACCGATCAGGGTGCAGAGCACGCCCGACATTCCCGCGCTCTACGCGGGCAAGCCGGATCCGCACCCTTATGCCGCCGATTTCGTGCACCACGGCGATGTCACCGCCACGGCGCGGCAGGTGCGGGAGTTCGACCCGGTCGCCGTCATCGCCGGGGGAGAGCTGGGAGTGGAACTGGCCGATGCGCTCAGCGAGGAACTCGCGCGCGATCTCGCGATTCCCAGCAACGGAACGGCCCTGAGCCCGGCACGGCGCGACAAGTTCGCCATGATCGAGCGGATCAAGTCCCGCGGGCTGCGCGGCGCGCGCCAGATCAGGGTCGAGAGCGAGGACCAGCTCGTGGACTGGCACCGCCGGCTCGGCGGTCGCGCCATCCTCAAGCCGCTGCGCAGCGCCGCGAACGACGGCGTGTTCTGGTGCGACACCGTGGACGATTCCGTGCGGGCGTACCGCCGGCTCCAGGGGCGGCGGAACATCTTCTCCGAGACGCACGACGGCGTGGTGGCCCAGGAATACCTGGTCGGCGCCGAATATCTGGTCAACACCGTGAGCAGGGACGGCAAGCACCACGTCTGCGACGTGTGGAAGACGCACCGCATCAGCGCCAACGGAGTCGTCGACCTCGCCGCTGCGTGTCATCTCCTGCCGCGCCGGGGAGAGGCGCAGGACCAGGTCGTCGCCTACGCCCTCCAGGTCCTGGACGCCCTGGGCATCGCCCACGGCCCGGCCCACGTGGAGGTCAAACTGACCCCGGACGGCCCCTGCCTGGTGGAGGTCGGCGCCCGCATATCCGGGCTCGACCTGCCGGGCTTCACCGCGGACGCCACCGGTGAATCCCAGATCAGCTGGACCGTGGACGCCTTCATGGACCCCGACCGCTTCCTCGCGCGCTACGAGCAGGAGTACGTGCTGCGCCGCAGCGTGGCCTGGGCGGGCATGATCTCGCCGGTCGGCGGGACGCTGCGCGGCTACCGCGACCTCGACGCCCTCAAGCGTCTGGAGAGCGTACGAGGGGTGCGCGAGCTGGTCGCTCCCGGCGAGGTCATCTCGCCGACGGTGGACGACTCGACGTATCCGATGGCGGTGTCGATGGCGCACGACGTCGACGAGGTCCTGCTGCGCGACCTCGGCACGGTCCGCTTCCTGGACGGCCGTGGCTTCTACGAGCTGGCGGACGAGCCGGTGCACGGGTCCGCCGCCTGATCGAGGACCGGTTCGCCGGGCAGCCGGGTGCCGCCGCGGACGGCGGCACCCGGTTCCGGTCGGCGGTCCTGGCCCTAATCGGTCCTCAACGGTGGTGTGGAGCATGGGAGTTCAGTCCTCGGGGCGTTGACGGCGCGGGAGGGCGCGTGGATCAGCGGGACGGTTCCCAGGACAGCTCGAAGGGCGCCTCGGCCGCGTCGCCCGCGTAGAGCGTGACCTCCTCGGCGTGCGGAGCCAGCAGGTCGGCCAGTTCCTGGCGGGCCCGCACCAGGGTCTCCTGCGGCACGACCGGGGCGATCCCCTCAAGGAGCACCACGGCGTCACGGGTGCCGGCCGTCACCTTGGTGATGTGGCTGTCCCGGTGGTTCCAGTGCCGCGTCATGATCTGCGTGCCGTCCGCGTAGACGACCTCGCCCTCGCGCGGCACCTCCCTCTCGTCCGGCTCACCGAGCGGCACGTACACGTCGTCGGGGCGGGCGTGGCGCAGTTCGATACCGGTGGTGAACGCGGCGAGGTCGAACCCGCCGATGGGCAGCATCCAGCGCAGCGAGATGAGGTTGCAGGTGTCCACGAGCGGCGACACCCTGGGCAGCCGGCCCGACTTGCGCAGACGGCGGCTGAGCGCGTCGATGCTCGGGCGGGCCCGGCGCGGGTTGGTGCCGAAGGAGCGCAGCAGCTCGTGCCAGGTCGCGATGGCCGGCTCGTCCTCGCCCGGCAGGGTCACGCGCCCTTCGCGCACGTCCGCCTCGAAGGCACTGAGCTCGTCCTCCGTACGCGGCCACGCCTCGTGGTTCTTGATGCCGCGGGCGACCAGGAAGATCGTGCGGCACTGCGGGTAGCGCTCGGCGATCTCGGCCGAGACGGCGACGGTGAGGCGGCGGGCGACCGGCGCTCCGGCGACCGCCTCGGCCGACGCGTCGGCGAAGGCTTCGGCCGACGTGTGTGCGGACGGGGCGACCGACGGGGAATCGGCGTGGTTCATGGTGACTTCCTCAAGGTGTGCATGTACGGGGAACTGCAGGTACGGGGAACGGCGGGTACGGGGGACTGCGGCGATGGCCACGCGGACA
Organism: Streptomyces sp. NPDC048111; assembly: GCF_043202815.1. NCBI lineage: Bacteria > Bacillati > Actinomycetota > Actinomycetes > Kitasatosporales > Streptomycetaceae > Streptomyces > Streptomyces sp. NPDC048111. The sequence continues at coordinate 139,280 of NZ_JBIDBD010000013.1, read as the reverse complement.
TCACCGGACGGGTCGAGGGGTACGGGCCACGGCGACGGCGCGGGTCAGCGGTCGCGCGGGCCGGTCGTGCGGCTCCACGGGGGCGGGGGTACGGGGATGCGGCGGTCGGCGAGCGCGGGGAACGCCTCGCGGGCCCGGGCCGCCTCGCCGGGATCGATGTCGGCGGCCAGGACCGTGTCCGCGTCCGAGGCCTCCGCGACGATGCGCCCCCAGGGGTCGACGACCAGGCTGTGCCCGCCGGTCGTCACCCCCGCGATCGGACCCGTCGCGTTGCAGGCCACCACCCACGCCTGGTTCTCCATGGCCCGGGCCTGCACCAGCAGACGCCAGTGCGCGATCCGCTCGGCCGGCCAGGCGGCCGAGACGAGCAGGAGCCGCGCACCGTCGTCGACCAGGAGCCGGAACAGTTCGGGGAAGCGCAGGTCGTAACAGGTCGTCAGACCCACCCGGCCGAGCCCGGTGTCCTGGCAGTGCACCAGATCGCCGGGGGAGAGCAGGGCGGACTCCCGTGAGTGGTGGCCGAAGAGATGCACCTTGCGGTAGGTGTGCAGCAGCCGGCCGTCGGGGCCGAACAGCAGACTCGTGTTGTGCAGGCGCCCGTCGGCGGCGCGCTCGACGATGCTGCCCGCGTGCAGATGGACGCCGGCCTCCCGGGCCGCCGCGCCGAGCGCCCGTACGGTAGGGCCGTCCAGCGGCTCGGCGGTCGGGACGTAGTCGTCGAAGGCGAAGTAGCCGGTGGCCCACAGCTCGGGCAGGACGACGAGGTCCGCCTCCCGGTGGCCGGCGATCTCCCGGCACATCGCGGCGACGCGGTGTGCGAACGCCTGCCCGTGATCCACGTCCGCCTGGATGAGCACGACATGCATGGCCGGCCTCAGATCCCGTTCCGGTCGTCGCCGGCGCCGACGCTCTGGGCCACCGCTCCGGGCGCCGAGGGCTCCGCCGCGCGGGGGTCCTTGGTGCGCCGCTCCCACGCGGCGTAGCACAGGCCGAGCGCGATCCACCCGATGCCCGTGAGGATGCCGGGCACGCCCGCGGAGGTGATGAAGACGCAGCACAGCAGCAGCGCGAGCGCCGGGATCACCGGATACAGCGGCACCCGGAAGCTCGCGATGATCCCGCGCCGCCGCGCGATGAACAGGGCCACGATCGAGGTGATGAAGGTCAGCGTGTAGAGGAAACCGGTCGCGGAGACCGCGAAGCGCAGGTTGCCCGCCGTGGACATCACGGCCTGGGCGACACCGGCCAGGACGATGGAGACGGCCGGTACGTGGTTGCGGCCCGCGGTGTGCTTCAGCAGGCGCGGGGCGAGACGGTCGCGGGCGAGCACCAGGGACGCCCGGGAGATGACGATCAGGTTGGCGTTGACGGCCGCCAACAGGGCCACCAGGACGATGCAGTTGACGACGAAGGGGCCGTGGGTTCCGAAGAAGGCGCGGCTGACGTCGACCACCGGCGTCTGCGAGGCGCCCAGCTTGTCCCAGGGGATGATGCCGTTCTCGATCAGCAGGAGACCGGCGTACAGGATGAACGAGATGCCGAGGCTCGTCAGGATGGACAGCGGAATGGTGCGGCGGGGATTGGTGATCTCCTCCGCCGAGACCACGATGGCGTCCCAGCCCGTCAGGGACAGGAACCCGATGAGCGCGGCCTGCATCACCCCGCTCATCCCGTGGGGCATGAACGGCGTGTACTTGTCCATGTCGACGTGGGTGGCGCCGGCCGCGATGAACCCCAGCAGCACCAGCACGGTGAGGACCAGCGCGATGAACTGCACCTTGCCCGAGAACCGGATGCCCAGCAGGTTCAGAGCGGTGAAGACGGCGATCACCAGGGTGGAGGCCACCCCCTGGCTCAGCGCCGGCACCAGCAGGTGCAGATAACTGCCCACACCGATGCCGACGTAGGAGCTGGCGCACATCCAGGCGCCCCAGTTCGCCCACCCGACGATGGTCGCCACGTACGGCGGGAGGTGGCGCTTGGCGTACGCGTACGGACCGCCCGAGTCGTCGTGCATCGAACTCAACTCGGCGTAGCACAGGCTGAGGATGAGGGAGGCGCCGAACGCGATGCCGAACGAGACGATCACCGCAGGACCGGCGATGCCGCTGGCCGTGCCGCTCAGCACGAAGATGCCGGCACCGATGATGCCGCCCACGCCGAGCGCCGTGGCCTCCCGGTAGCCGATCTTCTGGATGGGTTTCGTCGACATGCGCGTTTCCTTCAGTGGGCGGGACTGGCCAGATGGGTGAGAGCGGCCGTCACCAGGGCCTCCGAGGCCGTGAGGAGCGTCGGCCTCGGGTCGGGTGCGAACTGCGGGGAGTGGTTGACGGGCAGATGCTTCACCTTCTCCTGCGGCGTGTCACCGGGAGCCGAAAGCCACGCGTCGAAGGACGCGCTGCCCACCACCCAGTACACCGTGGGAACCGGATCGCCCTCGTAGTGCGCCCCGGCGCCCGCGGCGCCGAAGTACGGGAAGTCCTCGCTGGCCGCGAGCAGCGGCATCTCCACCACACAGCCGTCGTTGAAGTAGGCCTGGTGCGTGGCGCGGACGCGCTCGGTGTCCGCGGGCGAGTTGTCGTTGACGGGGACGCCCTCGACGACCTCGATCTCGGGCTCGCGCGGCGCGCCGGCGGCAGCCGCCTCGGCCGTCACGATGCGGTGGACCGCCTCCAGGAGCCCGCCCTGCAGGGCGGTGTCGTAGCACCGCACGCTGATGCCGAGTTCGGCGGTCTCCGGGATGACGTTGGCCTTGGTGCCCGCGTGGATGGAGCCGACGCTCACCACGGCACAGGCCGCGGGATCCGTCTCACGGGCCACGATGGTCTGCAGCCGGGTGACCACATGGGCGGCTATGACGACCGGGTCGATCGTGGCCTGGGGCGCCGAGCTGTGCCCGCCCCGCCCGTGGATCCGCACCCGTACGACGGCGGACGCCGCCATCATCGGGCCCACCCGGTGACCGACGATCCCGACGGGCAGCGGCACCACGTGCTGGGCCAGGGCGATGTCCGGCTTGACGACATCGCGGTAGAGCCCGGCGTCGAGCATGGCCGGAGCGCCCGCCCCGGTCTCCTCGGCGGGCTGCGCGACCGCGAGCACCGTGCCGCTCCAGGACTGCCGGCTCCCGGCCAGCAGGGTGGCGGCGGCGAGCAGACTGCTCAGGTGCGCGTCGTGCCCGCAGGCGTGGGCGACGGGCACCTCCTCGCCGTCGTCGTCGACGGCCCGCCGGTCACTCGCGTACGCGAGGCCGGTCGCCTCCCGCACCGGGAGCGCGTCCATGTCGGCGCGCAGCATGACGACGGGGCCCTCGCCGTTGCGCAGGACCCCGGCGACGCCGTGCCCGCCGATGCCGGTGACGACCTCGAACCCGGCCTTCTCCAGATGGTCCGCGGCCACCGCGGCCGTGCGCTCCTCCTGGCCCGACAGTTCGGGGTTGCGGTGCAGATCGGTGTAGATCGCCTCGATCTCGTCGAGGTAGCCCGCGCCCAGCGGGGCGAGCACGGTCCGCGCCCGCCCGACGAGTTCGTCCTCACGCGGCTCGGCCGTCGGCATACCGGCTCACCTGCCCATCTGGTGCATGAGACGGCGCACCGTCTGTCCTGGACGGCCGGAGCGGGCCGCCTTGTACTCCTTGCCGAGCCACTCGCGCGCGATCCGCCCGAGCCCGGCCTTCGCCACCACGATGTAGGCGTCCTCGGGGTTCAGGGTGCTGCGGAAGAACGCGTCGATGGTGGGCTCGCCGCAGGCCGGAAGATCGCCGTAGAGCGCGTCGAGGTTGTCGTACGCGCCGACGACCTTCATGCTCGCGCGGTCGAACTTCTCGCCCTGGCCCAGCCATTCGGCCACGTCCGCCCCGATCAGTGAGACCTCGCGGCTGGTGCGGGCGCCGGGCGCGGGCCAGATGTTCTCCGCCCCGCAGCCGTTGCGCAGCAGCCGGTAGACCACCGGGCTCTCGGTCCGTGCCAGCAGGTACACCGGACGCGGCGCGTACCGCAGACACTCCTGAATGATCATCTTGGCGTGGATGTGCCCCATCAGGCCGCCGCCCTGCGACTCCGGCAGCACCCCGCTGGAGTCCAGGTAGAGGCACTGGGCGTTGCCGAAGATGCGGCGGTGGTAGCCGGTCCAGCCGGCGATGTTCCCGAGCGGGTCCACCAGCAGGCAGAACTTGGTGATCTTCTCGAAGAAGCGTGCCGCCCTGCGGTCACGCCAGTACGGCGTCATGTCGGCACCGAACGCCTTGGTGGAGATCTCCACCAGGAGCGAGAAGACGATGTCCTGGTACTCCTCGGTGAACCGCGCGGTGCGGTCCCAGCAGATGTACGACCAGCCGTTCTTGAGCCGGTACTGCGGCAGTGGCTGCGCGGACGTGCCGCGCAGGGTGTCGATGGAGTGGTGCAGCGGAGAGATGGCGAACTCCTTTCAAGCGATCGGACGCACCGCTGTGTCCGCGGGGCGTGCCGCCCTGTCGTGCGGCACGCCCCGCGGAACCGACCTCACGTCGGCGTGTGCGTGGGGGTCACCGCTGGTCGTCGACGTACCCGAGTGCCACGTAGATCTTGCGGCGGTCCGCGTCCTCGATGGCCCGGCGGCCGTGCATCACGCGGGTGTTGTCGACGATGGCCACGTCACCGTCCTGCCAGTCGATGTCCTCGGTCAGCGAGGCCGTCACCTTCTCGATGTCCTCCAGGGCCTGCGCCGGGATCTCGGTGTCGTCCGCGAAGGCGATCCGCGGCTTCTCGTAGTGGTACGAGGGCCCGAGGATGCTGTTGGCGAACGCGAGGCGCTCCCCGAACAGCGTGGGGTGCGCGGCGGGCACCTTGTAGACGTAGTGGATGGACCCGTCGTCGTTGGCGCGGATCTGGAGCTTGTCCTCGCCGAAGAGCTTCGCCAGGTCGATCAGGTCGTGCACGGTGATCTCACTGTCCGGCTTGGATCCGTTGAGGAGGTTGGACGCCAGCGCCCGCCACGCCTGCTCGGCGATGTTGCGCGAATACAGGATGTCCTGCCGCGCGAACAGCTCACGGGTCCGCTCCGTCAGGTTCTCCCACACGGCGTAGCCGTCGCAGACGGTGGTCTGCGAGCCGACGCGCGCCGCGCTCTCGCACATGAACCACGTCAGGTCGGGCGTCAGGGGATTGGTGCCGTGTTCGGTGTGCAGGCCGACCGCGTCCGTCCCGAGGTCGACCTTCTGCACGGTCCTGCCCTCGCTGAACTCCCGGGCCGGGTCGAGCGTGGTGCGCGTGCACACCGAGTTCACCAGTCCGGAGAACTGCTCGATGGTCGGCGCGAAGCCGCGGAGCACCAGATATCCGGACGTCGCGAGCTGGTCGAGCACCCAGGAGCGGTCGAGCGCGTCGAGCGCCTGTCCCTCACCGGCCGTGACCAGGGTCCCGGTGCCGTTGCCGTGACCGCTCCGTACGAGGCTGTGCTGCATGGTGGTCTCTCCTCAGTTGAAAACGGTCCCGTGCGCCGACGCCGTCCCGCCGGCGAGCTCACCGCCGTCCAGCACGATCTGCTGGCCGGTGATGAAGCGCGCCGCGTCCGAGGCCAGATAGAAGAAGGCCTCGCCGATCTCCGACGGGTCCGCGTGGCGGCCGGCCGGGATCTTCGCGTTGACCTCGGCGAACATCTCGTCCGTGTACTCCGCCCGCTGCATCGGCGTCATCACGTAGCCGGGGCTCACGCACGCGGTCCGCACATGCGGGGCGAGCTCCAGGGCGACGGTCCGCACCAGGGCGAGCACCGCCGCCTTCGAGGCGTTGTAGTCGGCGTAGTAGGGGTAACCGGCCGAGGCGTTGGTCGAGGCGGTGGCGAGCAGGACCCCGCTCCTGTCCTCGATCATGTGCCGGGCCGCCGCCTGCCACAGGGCCACGACGCCCAGCACATTGATGTCGAGCAGCGAGCGGACGTCCTTCTCGGTCATGTCGACGAACGAACGCCGCAGGCTGATACCGGCGTTGGCGACGACCACGTCGATCGAGCCGCGCGCTGCGTGGACGCCGTCGACGACCGTCCGCAGCCCGCTCCAGTCGGTGACGTCCGCCCGGATCCACTCGCCGACGGCGTCCGCCTCGGCGGGCTGGACCAGATCGAGGTTGACCACGTGGTCGCCGGCGGCCGCGAACCGGCGCGCCGTGGCGAGGCCGATCCCCGAGGAGGCACCGGTGATGATGACAGTGCGCTGTTTCATGTCTCTCTCAGCCAAAGGTGTACGACAGGTCGGTGGGCAGGGTGCCGAAGGTGTCGGAGAACTGCCTCTGATAGGCGCTCCCCGCCGCGATGGCGGCGCGGAGCGTGGGAAGCGCCGAGGAGTCCTGCTCCCACAGCGTGCGGTGCAGCGCGCCAGCCAGCTCCCCGAGCGCGTGCTGCGCGCCCATGAGCCAGCGCCTGCCGGGCTCGGGTTCCAGGGAGACGTCGTGCAGGCGCAGCCAGCCGGCCGTCAGGACCGCCGCCGTGCTGTCGGCGAAGTGGTCGTGGCGGCGCGAGAGGTAGCGGAACAGCTCGACCCGGTAGGCCTCGGACAGATGCAGGTCGGAGGCGAACAGCCGCGCGGAGAGCAGCCCGAGGACGTCCGCGTACGTCTCCTCGAGACCCATCAGCTCGAAAGCGGTGAGCCCCTCGGCCGGCGCGCCGTCACCGACGACGCTCTCCTTGCGCCAGAAGTGGCCGAGGTCGTGGCCCCTGAACCAGCGCAGTGAGTTGCGCACCAGGCCGTCCAGGCGGGTCTCGGTCTCCCGGCCCTGGATCTCGCGGAACAGACGCAGCGAGCAGTGCTGGATGCGGCTGCGGTGGATGTTGGCGAACACCACGGTGAACTCGGGCCCCTGGACCCGCGAGCCCGCCGCCTCCAGCGGGAAGAAGTGCGCGAAGTTCTTGTGCCCGACGGCCGATTCGCCGCCGCTGAGCAGCAGGTCGAGCACGTGCATGCCCGGCTGCACACCCTCGCTGGAGCGGACCGGGCCGCCGAGGATCTGCGCCACGCGCTCACGGACCCAGTCCGTGCGCAGCGTGACCATGTCGACCTCCTCCTGGAGGTCGCCGGCGGCGGGGGCGGCCACCAGGAAGCCGATGGACCGGCGGGCCGTGCGCATCGCCCAGCTCGCGATGGGTCCGCAGTAGAGCCAAGGACTGCCCGGCTGCGGGGGCCTGAGGGTGATCGGCTCCCAGGTGCCGGTGCGGGCGTAGGAGTCGAGGCGGGCCACCACCTCGAGGGCGTGGGCCACCGCGTCCTCGGTGCCCGGAGTGGTCTCCAACTCGGCGAAGGAGACGAGCTCCTGGGCCGCGGCGCGCACCAGGAACAGGCTCTGCTCCTGGCTGCGCTCCGAGGGGACGTGGGGCACGTCCAGGGCGGCGATCCCGTCGAAGAGGGACTTGGCGTGGACGAGGTGGAGCCAGCCCTGGGGGAAGTGCTCCCTGAGCCGGGCGTACTCGGGGTCGACGCGCGCCACGGCGACCACCGGCTCGTCGCGGTGCCAGTACGGCGACTGGGTCGTGGGGCGGCGCAGCGGGATGTCGAGTCCCTCGGTGCGCTGCTGGTCCACGTCCTGGGAGGAGGACACGAGCGTTTCCGTCATGCGCGGCCTCCGGACGACAGGCGGGCCGCGACACTGCCGGCGCGCTGCTTGACCGGCTCGGCCGCCTGCGGCCGGGTGGCCGCCCCGTCCTCGGCGAGCGCCGCGGACCACTTTCCGCGGTTGGCCAGGAAGGCGAAGACGTGACCGAGGTACTGGACGATGAACCACAGCGGCAGGAACGCCGCGAACGAGGGGGCCGTGCCCGTCTGGATCCAGCCGATCGTCGCCCAAGTCACCACACCGGTCGCCGCGTTGAGGGCGACGGTGGTGGACAGGTCGGTCTGCTGCTGCGCCCAGTCCGACGCCCGCGGCTTGAGGACGGTGCCGAGCAGCAGCCCGGTCACGACGGCGCCGAGCAGGCCCGCACCGCCGGCCTTCAGCATGTCCATGGGGGTGACGGCCCGCGCGCCGATGAGCGCGTAGTAGAGCGCGCCGAGACCGAGGCCGACGATCAGGCCCGGCAGGTGCATGGAGGGCTTGCGCCAGTGGGCGGGGGAGGGCATCGGGATGTCGGCGGCACCCTTGAGGCAGCGGTAGACCGGCGGGAAGATCAGGCCCGTCACGTCGATGTAGCGCAGGTAGGGCTCACCTGCGGTGGCGACCAGGCGCTTGTCGTAGAGGATGCTGCCCACGACGTTGTAGACGTTGAGGACGACGGCCAGGACGAGCAGGTCGGACGTCATCGTCGGCAGCAGGAAGAACATGCCGAAGAACGCGGTGTGCACGGGGAACCGGATCCAGCGGCGGCTGCCGACCTTCCAGCTGGTCAGCTTCGGCTTCGAGGCCTTGGCCGTCTCGGACACCAGCGTCGTCGAGCCGAAGGCGAGTCCGCAGTCGTACTCGAACAGGTGGAGCTGCCAGTACCAGAGCCAGGACGCGACGGCCAGGCTGTACATGATCACCATCGGCGCGCCGGACAGCTCCCAGATCACCGTGTCGGTGTGCTGCCAGAGAGCGCCGGCGGCCAATATGTAGACGACGTTCGCCAGGGATTCAACGGAACGCCAGGCCAAAGGCTCTATGCCGGTCTTCGCTTTGACCACGCGTTTGACTCGTAAGGTGGCGATTCCGGAATGCTGCACCCCGAATCCCAGGACTAGCAGAGTGTCAACAAAAAGTTGCATGGACTGACTCACGTGGAAACCTTCCCGTCAGAAAAGACGAAGCGTTGTACTCACGTGCGGAACCGACTTCAACGAGCAAATCGGCCAGGATGCGCCACTCTCAGCAGAAGCGCACTCGGCAGGCGGCAAACGGTCACCGGACGGGCCAACTGATGGCCTCAGAAGGCGAGTTCATACCTGGGTGCGCATCGGACGAGTGGCAGCGTAGTCATACGCATGACCACGTGACAAGTGCCTTATTCGCACTGGACCCGGGGTCGGCGCTGTGCGCTACAGTCCCCCTGTTCGTACGTATGACACAACTCCCCGACGCCCGCCCGCCGATCATCGGCGCGGCGCCCGGTCACGGATGGAGCGGCCATGTCGCGGCACGTCGAGAACGCGCGGAGCAACAAGATCGGCGTGGCGGGAACCGCCGGTCCCGCTCCACGGGGAATGTCTTGTTCTCGTCGCCCGGCCACCGTCCGAACCGTCGTGATCTGCGGCGTCGTACATGAAAGTTGAAACGCTTTCCTGAATTCGCCCGTACCTTTTCAGACAGGATCTTTCGTGCGTCACATCACGGTGTACTGCGGAGCTTCGTCCGGACGGCAGGCTTCCTATACCCAGGCCGCGGCCGGGTTCGGCGCGGAGGTCGCCTCGCTCGGCCTGGGACTCGTCTACGGCGGCGCCTCCACCGGACTCATGGGCACGGTGGCCGACGCCGCCCTGGCCAAGGGCGCATCGGTCATCGGAGTCATGCCGGCCCAGCTGGTGGCCCACGAGGTCGCCCATCGCGGGCTCACCCGCCTGGAAGTCGTCAACGACATGCATGAGCGCAAGTCCCGCATGATCGAACTCGGTGACGCGTTCGTGGCGCTGCCCGGCGGGTTCGGCACCTTCGACGAGTTCTTCGAGGTGCTGACCTGGGCGCAGCTCGGACTGCACGCCAAGCCCTGCGCCCTGCTCGATGTCGACGGCTACTTCCAGCCGCTGCTGGCCTACTTGCGCCACGCGGTCGAGGAGGGCTTCGTACAGCAGCGGTATCTGGACAACGTGGTCGTCAGTGCCGAGCCCGGGGAGCTGCTGTCCCTCCTGGGCACACGCCCCGGCCTTCCGCACCTGTTCGCCGCGGCCTGAGGGGACCGGCCATGACATCCCCCGACACGGCTCAACACGACGCGGCCTTACAACAGCGTCTGATCCAGCCGAAGTTGGCCGTCTTCGACATGGACGGCACCCTGCTCCCCGGTACCACGGCCTGCCGCCAGATCGGGCTCGCCGCCGGCGACGTGGCGACCGTGGACCGGCTCGAACTCGCCTACCGCGACCAGCTCATCAACAGCACCGAGTTCGCCGAACAGTGCCTGGTGTCCTGGGCGCGCGCCGGGATGGAGCTCTACCGGCTGGCCTTCGACGCGAGTCCCAAGATCGGCGGTCTGGCCCGCACGCTGGAACGGCTGCGCGACCAGTCGGTGACCACCTGCCTGATCACCATGGCCCCCCGGCCCTTCGCCGAATGCTTCCCCGGCTTCGACGCCGTCTTCGCCTCCTCCTACCCCGCCGACATCCTCAACCCCGAGGACAAGCCGGTGATCGTGCACCGCCTTCGGGAGGAACTGGGCCTGGACCCCTCCGAGGTCATCGCCTTCGGCGACTCCGACTCGGACATCCCGCTGTTTCGCACGCTGACCCGCACCGTAGCCGTCAACAGCACGCCCAATCTGCGGGAGTTGGCGGCCCACCACTACGACGGCGACGACATCGAGGACGCACTGCGCCTGCTGCTGGCCCCCGCGGAGGAAGCATGGTGACGCCGTGGTGACCCCCTGCGAGATCATCGTCGGCTACTGCCGGGACTTCACCGACACCTTCCCGGACCAGCCGGGCCCACTGGAGCGCGCCCTGCGCGGACACGGCTGGGACGTGACCTCGCACCCCGCCCTCGACCAGCGTTTCCCCGACGGCGAGCTCTGCGTCGAACTGCCCGCGGCGGCCGAAGGCCGCACGGTCCTGCTGTGCCAGTCCCTCACCGGCCCGCACACCGGCGCCGACCAGGCGCTCATGAGCCTGCTGGCCGCGGCCCGCTGCTACCGCGAGCACGGCGCCGCCCGCATCGTCGCCGTACTCCCGCACCTCGCCTACGCACGCCACGACCGGCTGATCCCCGGACAGCGCAGACCCGTGATGGCGGGCCTGCTCGCCGACCTCGCGTCGTCCGCGGGGCTCGACGCCCTCGTGTCCATCGCCTCCGGCGCCCAGGACGTGCTGCGCGACCTGTTCGCCCGGGCCGGCACCGAGATGGTGTTCCTGTCCGCCCACGAACTCCAGCTGCGGCTGCTGCGTCCGCTCGTACGGCCCGATACGGTCCTGGTGGCCCCCGACGCGGGCGCCGTGGAACAAGTCGCCCTGCTGGCGGCCGAGTTGGACCTGCGCCATGTCGTCCTCGACAAGCACCGCACCGGCCCCGAAGACGTGTCCGTCCGCCTGCGCGCGCCGCACGACGTCGGCGACATGGGGCACGTGGTGCTGGTCGACGACCTGATCACCAGTGGCGCGACCGTGGAGCGGACCGTCGAGGCGCTGCGCGAGCACCGCCCCGCCCTGGCCGTGGACGTCGTCGCCACCCATCTGCGCCCCACCCCCGCCGGCACCCGCCGCCTCACCAGGATGCTCACCGACGGCGTGGTGAGCAGGGTGCACACCACCGACGCGGCGGGCCACCGGCCGGACGTGCCCGGCCTCGCCCTCGCCCCCGCGATCCCCTGGATGGCGACGGAGCTGGCCGACCGGCTCGGCGCCGCCCCGCACCCCCCGCTCCCGGAACGAAGGACCGTCCATGGCACTCGCCGCTGAACGCCCGGGTGCCACCGTCACCCGCCACCCCGCGCTGGCCATATCCGTGGTCTGCGTCGACCAGACCCGCCTCGGCGGGCACATCCGGACCCTGCACGGTCTCGGCATCGCCCGCCTGCACGTCGACCTCGTCGACCCCGCGTTCGGCGGGGGACTCGGACTGCCGCTGGAGACGATCAGCGACCTGCGCGCCTCCTGCGACCTCCCGATCGACGTGCACATCATGCTCACCGACCCCGCGCCGGCCGTGCGCGAGGCCGTCGCCCGGGGCGCCGCCACCGTCTGCGTCCACCAGAGATCGCTCACCGACGAGGTCACCGGCGCCCTCAAGGACGCCTCGGACCAAGGGACTTCGGTCTCGCTGGCCGTCGACCCCGACGAGTCGATCTCGCTGCCGGACGTGTGGAACGTCCGTCCGCACCGTCTGACGGTGATGAGCGTCGTCCCCGGCGGCGCGGGCCGCTCCTTCCGTCCCGAAGCCCTCGACACCGTCGCCGAAGCCGCACAGCTGCGCGACGCCGGCGTGATCGGCGAAGTGGAGGTCGACGGCGCGGTCGGCCCGGACACCGCCCCGCGGATGGCGGCGGGCGGAGCCGATCTCCTCGTCCTCGGCAGCACCGTCTTCCCGCACCGCTCACCCCGCCTGAGCCGTCTCCAGGAACTGCGCGCCGCCCTGGACGGGCAGCCGCGCCAGTCGATCGCCTGACGAAGGAGCGCCATGAACGTACATTCGATCGAGATCAACGGCCTCCGGCGCGACCTGCCCATAGTGCCGGTCGGCGACGAGGTGTCCATCGCCTTCCTCAAGCTGTACGGGGACCTAGAACTCATGGAGGTGGTGACCGCCGCACTCGCCGAGCGGCTCGACGACGACGTGGACGTCATCCTCGGCCCCGAGTCCGGCGGCATCCTCCTCGCCCACCTGCTGGCCGGCGCGGCGTCCAAACCGTACGCCGTCGCCCGCAAGAAGCTCCGGCCCCACATGGTCGAACCCATCCGTGTGCCGGTCACCACCATCGGCACCGCCGGCCGGCAGGAACTCATCCTCGACGACGCGGACGCCGCCCTGCTCCGCGGACGGCGCATCGCCCTCGTCGACGAGGTCGTCAGCAGCGGCGGCACCCTCAACGCCCTGACCACACTGGTCGGTTCGGCCGGCGGAAAGGTCGTGCAGACCCTGGCCGTGGCCACCGAGGGCGACGTCCGGCCCGACGTCGACTCGCTCGTCCACCTCCCCGTCTTCGCGCGTACGCCGGGAGGGGATGGGTGAGTTCGGACAGCCGCTGGGGGCCGCGGGTCGCGGCCCTCTGCTCGGTGCAGCTCCTGGTGGCCATGGAGTTCTCCATCGCCAATGTCGCGCTCCCCGACATCGGGCACGAGTTCCGGGTCGGCGCCGAGGGGCTGCAGTGGGTGCTGTCCGCCTACGCGCTGGCCTACGGCTCCATCCTGCTGTGCGCCGGCCGGTTCGCCGACGCACTCGGACTGCGCAGGATCCTGCTCAGGGGCCTCGCGGCCTTCGCCGTGGCATCGCTCGCCGCGGCCGTCGCGCCCACGTTCGCCGTGCTGGCCGTGGCGCGCGCCGCGCAGGGGGCCGCCGCGGCGTTCGCGACCCCGGCCGCCCTCGGCCTCATCACCACGCTGCCCTCCCGGCGCCACCAGGTACTCGCCCTGAGCTGGTGGGGAGCGGGCGGCTCGCTCGGCTTCGCGCTGGGCGCCGTCATGGGCGGCGTCATCACTCAACTCGCGGGCTGGCCCGCGGTGTTCGTCTTCTGCGCCGCGCTCGCCGGGGTGTCCGCTCTCATGACCCTGCGCTGGGTGCCAGAGTTCCGGCCGCGCGAGACGGCCGAACGCCCCGACGGACTCAGCGCCCTGCTCCTGGGCGGCAGCGCCGCCTCGGGCATCGCCCTGCTCTCCCTCGCACCCCACCCGCGCACCCAGTGGTGGGCGGCCGCGCTGTGCCTCGCGGCGACCGTGGGCTGCGCCCTCGCGCTGCGCGCGTGGCAGGGCCGCGGACGCACACCGCTGCTGCCACCGGGCTTCCTGGCCCGGCCCGCGGTGCGGCTGGCCAACCTCGTCAGCGCGTGGGCGCCGGCCGCCGGCGGTTCCATGGTGTACTTCGCGACCATGCTCATGCAGCACACGCTGGGCTGGTCGCAGTCGGCCACCGGTCTGATGCTGCTTCCCGACGCCGCCGCCGCGGCCCTCGGCGCCCGCTCGGCACGCCATCTGCACGGCCGCCTCGGCACGGTCGGCACGTACTGCTGCGGCCTGGCCGCCATCGCCGCCGGCATGGCGGTCCTCGCGGCCACCCCCACCACGTCGGCCGCCGCCACCGCCTGCGTCCTCCTGGGCACCTGCCTGACCGGCTTCGGCCTGGTCCTCGCGGCCGTGGTCGCGGCGGTCGCCGCGGCGGAGCGGCTCGGCCCCGACGAGCACGGGGTCTCGGGCGGCCTGCTCATCACCACCCAGCAGCTCGGCGTGGCCTTCGGGCTCGCCCTGCTCCTCATGGTGAGCGACCTCGGCACGGGCGGCGCCCTGTCGACGGCGGGCCTGCGCCTGTCGTTCCTGGGCGGGGCGGTGCTCGCCGCCCTGGGGTGCGCGGTCGTCGTCGTGGTGCGGAGGGCCGGGCGCCGGAGCCCCGCCTCGACCCCGCCAGGAGTGACCGAGGGGTACCCCGTGCGCAGGGCCCCGAAGGGCTGAGGGCAAGATAAGGAACACGGGGGGGATGAGGGGCGTAATTCCGGGTAACAGCGGGAGCGTGGGTAACGGGGATGGCGGTGTGAAGCTGATGGTGTGCGATGACGTGGTCCGGCACGTGACGACGGACCGGCCGATATGGTCGGCGGCGACGCTCGGTGGTGACGAGCCCATCGGGGCGGCTCGCGATGTCGCCCGGCGCTTCCTCGCCGAGGTACAGGCGGACCATGGGATCCCCGTCTCCTCACGCGCGATGGGGCTCGTCCTGCTCGTGGTGAGCGAGCTGGTGACGAACGCGTACAAGTACGCGCCCGGCCCCTGCCTGCTCGACCTCAAGGTGAGCGGGGGCAGCGTGGAGGTGAGCGTGTGGGACAGCGAATCAGCCCTTCCCCTGACGCTCCCCGCCGACCCGGGCCGGGTCGGCCAGCACGGTCTGGAGATCGTGATGGGCGTGTGCCGCAGCTTCGAGGTGCGCCGCGAACCGGTCGGCAAGCGCGTCACGGTGAGCATCGTCCTCGCCGACGACCCCGGCGGGCACCCGGCGGGTCTGCTCCTCTGATCCTCTGACGGCCACCTTCTGCCGGCCTCCGACAGCCACCTTCTGCTGGGCAGGGCGACGGGGCGGGTGGAGCCGGTGGGAACATCCCGGCCCTCGCCCGCCCGACGATCCCCCCGCTCAGGCCGCCCTGGCCGTGCCGGGGTCCTGGAGCCCGTGCGCCCCGCCCGGTCCGCGACGCACCATGCGCCGGACCGGGGCGGTGTGCTCGGCCCGCGCGCGCTCCAGAAGGCGGCGCCAGGAAGTGACGTCGGGCCGGCGCCGCAGCAGGGACCGTCGCTCGCGCTCCGTCATCCCGCCCCACACCCCGAATTCGATCCGCTCGTCCAGGGCATGGGCCAAGCACTCCGTCCGCACGGGACACATCGCGCACAGCGCGGCGGCATCCTGCTGCTTCGCCCCCTCGGCGAACAACGCCTCCGCGTCCGCCTCCCCGCACACCGCCCGCTCGGTCCACGCCAGCACGGCCCCCATGTCCTTCTCCCTCTCCACCTGTACAGCGGCACCCGCCGTACCGGACACGCGGTGCGGGTGAGCCTTCGACCAACGACTTGCGGCGCGTACGCCGTTCGGCCGGACTCCTACCCCCGATTCGCGATCATGCACGGTCACCTCATCGGCAAACGACGGGGACGGCGACCAGGGAAGCGCCGGGCGGGGCCGAGTGCGAACGCCACCGCCCCGCGCCGCCGGTGGAGCGGCGGAGCGGGGCGGCGGCCGGGCCGAGCTGCCCGGACGGAGGCTGCGAGAGGGCCGGTTACCGGCTGAGGGACTTCAGCGACGCCGCGTCGTACGGCTTCAGCTCGTCGAAGCGGTTGCCGAGGACCTTCGCGGCCCACTGCGGGTCCTGGAGGAGGGCCCGCCCGACCGCGACCATGTCGAACTCGTCGCGCTCCATGCGGTCCAGGAGGTTGTTGATGTCACCCAGGTCCGAGCCCTCGCCCGCGAACGAGCGCAGGAAGTCGCCCGCGAGACCGACCGACCCCACGGTGATGGTCGGACGACCGGTGAGCTTCTTGGTCCAGCCCGCCAGGTTCAGGTCCGAGCCCTCGAACTCCGGAACCCAGTAGCGCCGGGTCGAGGCGTGGAACACATCGACGCCCGCGGCCGTCAGCGGTGCCAGGATCGCCTCCAGCTCCTCGGGGGTCTGCGCGAGGCGGGCGTCGTAGGCCTCCTGCTTCCACTGCGAGTAGCGGAAGATCACCGGGAAGTCGGCCGCGACGCGCTCGCGGACCGCGGCCACGATCTCCGCGGCGAACTTCGTACGGGCCACCGCGTCGCCGCCGTACGCGTCGGTGCGGCGGTTGGTGCGCTCCCACAGGAACTGGTCGAGCAAGTAGCCGTGGGCGCCGTGCAGTTCGACCCCGTCGAAGCCGATGCGCTCGGCGTCCGCGGCGGCGTCGGCGAACGCGCCGATGACGTCGTCGAGGTCGCCCCGCGTCATCGCCCGGCCGGTGCCCTCGGTGCCGTCCACGCGGATGCCCGACGGGCCGACGGCGGGGGCCTCGGCGTACGGCGCCTCGCCCTGGTTGCGCACCATGCCTATGTGCCACAGCTGCGGGACGATCGTGCCGCCCGCCTCGTGCACGGCAGCGGCCACCTTCGCCCAGCCCGCCAGCTGGTCCTCGCCGTGGAAGCGCGGCACACGGTCGCTCTGCCCGGCCGAGTCGTGCCCGACATAGGTGCCCTCGGTGACGATCAGGCCGACGCCCGCGGCGGCCCGGCTCGCGTAGTACGCCTGCACGTCCTCACCGGGTACGCCGCCGGGCGAGAACATCCGGGTCATCGGGGCCATCGCGATGCGGTTGGGGACGGTCAGCCCGTTCAGCCTGACGGGCCGGGACAGGATCTCGGCCGCGCGGGAGCCGTGGGACGTGGTGACGGACATGCGGGGGTCCTCCGGGATGAAGCGGTGGCTCTCGTCCGGGTGAGAACGAGAAGTGCATCGTACACATGCTATGTACGATGCATATCAGCAGTCGTCGGGCCCGTCCTATTCCCGCATCCGCGTCCCGCTCGGCGCCCGGAGCGCGCACCGACCGTTGCCGCACGAGGTCCACGGGCCGACGGGTCGGCGATAATGGAGCGATGGAAAGGGTGGGTGGCACGGTGCTGGAGAAGCTGGAGCGCGAGCTGATGCTGCTGTCGCGGCACCAGGTGCTGGCCCGCCGCGAGCGCGACCCCGAGCGTCTGGAGCGCTCGGCCTATCTGTTGCTCAGCCGGATCGACACCCAAGGCCCCATGTCCATCGGGCAGTTGGCCGAGGCCTTCGGGCTCGACACCTCGACCGTGAACCGCCAGACGGCGGCCCTGCTGCGCTGTGGTCTGGCCGAACGTGTCGCCGACCCGGACGGCGGCCTGGCCCGCAAGTGGCGCATCACCGCCGAGGGCGGACGCCGCCTCGCCGAGGACCGGCAGGTCAACCGCTCCTGCCTGGAACGGGTCGTCGCGGACTGGTCACCCGACGAGGTGCGGGAGTTGACCGACGTGCTGGTCCGCCTGAACCGCAGTGCCGAGGCCGTCGAGGGCCGGTTCTGGCCGCGCGCGGAGGACGACGGCGCCGCCCAGGCCTGCCCCGCGACCCCCCGCGAGCCCGCCCCGCCGGTCCGCTAGGACCCGGCGACCGGCCGCACCGAACGAGGCCCGGCGCACTCGGCCCCGTACGCCCGGACCCGTTCGCGCAGCGCGCGGTCCGCGGTCACGACCGTGCAGGGCCGGTCGGCGTGGGCGGCGGCGAGTTCCACGATGAGGTCGTCCCCACTGCCGGGCGCGGACTCGACCCGCACCCCGGGCACCGACTCGACGCCCCGCGCGGCCCCCTCGACCACGAGGATCACCTCGTCACCCGCGTCGCGCTCGGCCAGCCGGTCGCGCAAGCGCTCCGCCGCACCTCTGCGGTCGCGCCACCAACCGTCGGGCACCGACCCGACGACGTTCGCGGCATCGACGATCAGCACCGGCCGTACGCTCATGACGCCTCCCCGGTCGGCCGGCCCCGACGGGACGTGACGTGCATCGCTCTCGTGAACACGGGCCGTGATTCTGCCATGCGGCACCGGCCGTGCCGGGCGGCTCAGTCCTCGATGACCGGGCGACGGCCCGCGTTGCGCCGGACGAACCCGCGCCGGCCTGCGAGCAGCGTGATGCCCGTCCAGCCGACGACCCCCATGACGAGCGAGCCGAGGCGATTGCCCGGATCGACGTCGGAGGCCACCTCCAGGGGTATCTCGCCTTCGGGGTCGTGCACGACCTCGACCCGGTCGCCCACCCGCCACTTCGGGTGGTCGCCGCTGTAGTCCAGGGTCTCCTTGAGCCGGCCCCCCTGCCCGACCAGGGCGTACCGGTGGTTCGAGCCCCCGCCCCCCGAGGCGCTGTCGGCCGTGATGCGGACGGTCTCCCGCACCCCCCGGCCGTCGAGCGCCGCCTCGGGGGCGTACTGCACCGAGCCCACCAGAACGAACACCGCCGGCACGAGGGAGCACGCGGCGAGCCACCAGGCGCAGTGCAGGAAGCGCAGGAGGATCGCGAAGACGACGCAGCCGATGAAGCCGGTGATGATCGGGACCACGTCCGTGCCGAGGGCGAGGTACGCGATCCCGGTGTTGGCGGCGGCGATGATCCAGCCGATCCCCACCACGGCCAGCGTGAACAGGACATACGCCCCGCGGTCCACGGCTCCGTCCTGCGACTTCTTCATGTTCACTTCAGGCATTGGGGCAGCATAGGCACCGGCCCGCCACCCCTCGCGCCCGGGCCCGGGCTCGGTGACAGCGGCGCCGCAGGGAGCGGGGTGGGTCCAGACCCACCCGGCCGTGGGCCTGGACCCGTATGCCCGCGCGGGCGCGCTCCGTAGCGTCGGTCTCCTCGACGACACGGAGGAGAAGGACACCATGAAGACGACCACAACGGCAGGGCTCACCCACCCCGGCGCGCGCAAGTCCCTTGACACGGTGGGCACCTGCGTCACGCTCTTCGGCGCCGTGAGCGCGATCGTCCTCGGGACGGTCGCCGTCATGGCGGCCACCGGGCACCAGGTGACGGCGTTCATGTGGATCCGCGCCGCGATCCTGCTGGCCGCCGCCCCGCTGCTGCACCGGATGGCCGGACGCGCCGCGCAGGGCTCGTACAAGGACTTCGACCGCCTGCGCACCCTCTCCTCGATCGCGCCGGTCGCGATCATCGCCGTCGACCTGATCCCCGGACTGTGCCCGCCCTGGTACACCGTCCTGCAGGGCCTGTCCGCCGCCGCGCTCATCGCTGTGGCGGTCCTGGCCCGCGGCGCGGCCCTGCGCACCGCGTTCCCCAAGGAATGAGGCGTTCGCCAAGGGGTGAGCGGGCCGGGCCACCGAGCCAACTGCCCGCCACCGCCTACCCGTTGACGGCGCCGGCCGCCCGCTCCTCCTCCCGCACGCAGTACAGGAAGAGGTGGGGTTCCGGTTCGGCGCCGGGGCGGGCCGGGGTGAACATCAGGTTCTGCTCGGCCCGTACGGTCAGGCCCGCGCTGGTGACCAGGGTGACGACATCGTCGCGGGCGAAGCTCGTCGCGCGCACGGGCTGGTCCATGAAGACCACGTCGACGTCCTCCGCGTCCACCGGCACGGTCGCCAGGACCATCCGGCCGCCGGGCTTCAAGGCGTGCGCGAGCCGGGCCACCAGACGGGCCTGCTCGTCGCGGGACATCTGCAACAGGGCGAAGTACACGCACACGGCGTCGTACGCGGCCGTGCCGAGCGGCACGGACCGGATGTCCGCGCACCGGAACTCGGCCCCGGGGACCTGCCGGGTGGCGATCTCGACCATGACGGGGGAGATGTCGACGCCCAGCACGTCGTGGCCGGCGGCGCGGAGCGTCGCCGCGGTGGGCCGGCCCGTCCCGCTGCCGACGTCGAGGACGCGGCTTGCCGGGGCGAGCTCGGCCAGCAGCCACCGCAGCGACGCGAGGTGCGCCGGAGAATCGGCGAACGCCTCCTCGTAGGCGAGGCCGAGCACGTCGAACAGTGCTTGGGCGGGCTGGTGCGGGCTGGGGTCCTGGTCGGTCACATCGGCTCCTGTGGTTGTCGCTCGAATCTGCCTGCCGTACGCGTCCATGGTGGCCGCTCGCGGCGCGCCGGGGGTGGACATGAGCGAAGGAAGGGCCGCCCGGGACCTGAGCCGTGTGTGGGGGAGGGGGCCGCCCGGCACCTGAGCCGAGCGCGAAGGGGCGGGGCTCCCCGACCTGAGCGAGAGTGAAGAGGCCGCCCTGGACCAGGACCCCGGATCGCCTACGGGATCACATGGCCGGCGGCGCTGAACAGCCGGTACCACTCCTCGCGGGTGAGCGGGATGTCGGAGCCCGCGGCGGACTCGGCGACCCGGCCCGGGTTGGTGGTGCCGAGGACGACCTGCATGTTCGCCGGGTGACGGGTGATCCAGGCGACGGCGATGCCCGTGGGGGTCACCCCGTACTTCGCCGCCAGTTCGTCGAGGACGTCGTTCAGCTCCGGGTGGCTCTCGCGGTCGCCGATGAAGACCCCGTCGAAGAACCCCTTCTGGAACGGCGACCAGGCCTGCAGTGTCATCCCGTTCACCCGTGCGTAGTCGAGGAGGCCGTTGTCGCGGTCCACCGACTGATCGAGACCGCCCATGTTCGCCGCGATCCCCGAAGCGATCAACGGGCAGTGCGTGATGCTCAGTTGCACCTGGTTGGCCACCAGGGGCCGGCGCACCGCGGTCTTGAGGACCTCGATCTGGCCCGGCCGGTGGTTGGAGACCCCGAAGTTCACGACCTTGCCGGCGGCGTGCAGCTCGTCGAACGCGGCGGCCACCTCCTCGGGCTCGACGAGGGTGTCCGGGCGGTGCAGCAACAGCAGGTCGAGGTAGTCGGTGCGCAGGGCCGCGAGGGACTCCTCCACGGTGCGCAGGATGTGCTCCTTGGAGAAGTCGAAGAAGCCGGGCCGGATGCCCACCTTGCTCTGGATGACGATCGACTCGCGCTCACCGGCGGACAGCTTGACGGCCTGCCCGAACCGCTCCTCGCACGCGTGGCGGGTGGGCCCGTAGATGTCGGCGTGGTCGAAGGTGTTGATCCCGGCGTCGCGCGCGCTGCCGTAGAGCGTACGGATGTCCTCGTCCGCGAGGTCGGCGATGCGCATGAGGCCCAGGACGACGTTGGAGGCCCGCAGTTCGGTCTGGGGGAAGGCGATGGTCTTCATGGGGACCATCCTGCACTCCCCGCTCCACCGGCGCCGCCCGGCCCGACCGCGGCGCGCGCCCCGCCGGCCGACGGGGGCCCCGCGCCGCGCGCGGCCGGCCCACCCCGGCAGGGCGCAGGGGCTGGTGTGGCGGGCCGGCCCCGGGTGCCCTCCCCACGCTGCCCGGCGCCCCACGGTGGCTGAATTCTTGCTACCGGTACGGGAGTTGACGACCAGTCGGGCGGAACCGTTCACCGGAACCAGGCGTCCCCCTTCTCGCCCGCGGGCATCGTGTGTATACCCGGGACACTGTGGGCGACGCCAGGGGAGGCACGTCAGGCATGGGAAGCGTGGGAGCAGGGGAGCCGGAGCCGGCACAGGAGCCGCACCCCGCGATTGCCGCAGCGGACGGCGGCGTGCCCGGGGGAGGCGGCGGCGCCCAGCAGACGGCGGCGACCGTCGTGCTGCCCGCCACCATCGGCCCGTACGTCGTGATGCGTCCGCTCGGCGGGGGAGGCATGGGGGTGGTCTCGCTGTGCCGGGCCGCCTCGGGGCGCCTGGTCGCGGTCAAGCAGGTGCGCGAGGAGTACGCCGGGGACCCCGCGTTCCGCAGCCGCTTCCGCCGCGAGGTGGCGGCGGCCCGCCGGGTCAGCGGGGTCTACACGGTGGCCGTCGTGGACGCCGACACCGAAGCACCCCGGCCCTGGGTGGCCAGTGCCTATGTGGCGGGCCCCACGCTCGACCAGGCGGTGCGGATCTGCGGATCCTTCAGGGAACCGGCCCTGCGGGCGCTGGGCACCGGGCTCGCCGAGGCGCTCGCGGCCGTTCACGGCGCCGGCCTCGTGCACCGCGATCTCAAGCCGCAGAACGTCCTGCTCGCCGGGGACGGCCCGCGCGTCATCGACTTCGGAATCAGCAGGGCCCTCGACGAGACCCGGATGACGGGCACCGGCACCGTCCTGGGCTCGCCCGCCTTCATGGCGCCCGAACAGATCACCTCCGCGCACGACGTCGGGCCGGCGGGAGACGTCTTCGCACTCGCCGGACTCCTCGTCTACGCCGCCTGCGGCGAAGGGCCGTTCGGAACCGCCGACGAGGGCGCGCTGCACCGGGTCATGACCGCCGAACCCGACCTGACCGGCGTGCCCGCCCCCCTGCAGCCGCTGCTCCAGCACTGCCTCGACAAGACACCCTCCCGCCGGCCCACCCTGGACGACGTGCTCCGCGCGCTCGCTCCCGCCGACCCGGACGACCTGCTCGTCCCGGCGCTGCGCGAGGACCTGGCGGTACGGGCCCGAGACGCCGCGCTGATGGCCGTGGCGCCACCCCCGCCCGCCCTGGTGCCCGGCAGCGGGCGCCCCGCGCGCCGGATCGGCCGGCGCGGCGCCCTGATCGGCGGGCTCGGCCTCCTGGGCGCCCTGGCCGCGGGCGGAGGCGTCCTCGCCCTGAGAGGTGCGGGCACGGACGACCCCAAGGACCCGGGCGGCGCGAAGCCGCTCGGCACGAAGGTGCGCACGGTCCAACTCACCGCCCCGCCCGCCCCGTTGTGGACACAGCCGGGGCCCGCCAACTCCGTCATGCCCGACCTGAGGGCCTTCGGCCCGGTGGCCGTCCTGCATGACGCCGCGTACACGACGGCGTTCGACGCGGCGTCCGGCGCGGTCCGCTGGAGCCACACCTTCACGACGGGCAACCGGGCGGCCCAGGGCGGCAGCGACCCGCTGACGCTCAAGGACACCGTCCTCGGCCTCACCGACGGCAAGGTGCTCGTGTCGCGGCTCGACGTCGACGCGGCCGGGGTGCACTACGGCCTGACCACCGTCGACCCCGGCACCGCGCGCACCCGTTCCAAGGGCGCCGACCTGCCGCAGGCCGCCACCCCGGCAGCGTTCCTCGCCGCCTCCGGCGACACCGTCTACTGCCTGACCACCGCCTTCAGCCAGGACCCGCTCCACGCGAAGCCCGGCACGGGCACGACCCCCGACCTCAGGCAGAGCGCCGTCGCGGCCGATCTGGCCACCGGCACCATCCGCTGGCAGCAGCCCTTCAAAGCCCCCACCGCGCCGAGCACCGCGTGCTTCGGCGCGGACCGGCGCGGCTTCTACCACCTGGAGGACACCGCGCAGGGCCTGACCGTCCACGCCCTGGACGCGGCGCGCGGCACCGCACGCTGGTCCATCAAGGTGCCCGCCGAACCCGACAGCAGCCTCCCCGACTACATGAAGACCGCGGGCTCGGGGCTCACCTCCGCCCTCACCCTCGCCGACGACGTACTGATCACACTGAACTTCAAGGGCGGCCTGACGGCGTACGACACCGCGGACGGGCACCGCCTGTGGTCGGTGCCCATGACCGCGGGAACCCCGCCGGTCGTGGTCGGCGCCCTCGTGCTCACCAACACCACCAGCGGCGTCTACGCCATCGATCTGCGCACCGGCGCCATCAAGTGGCGCGTGGAGAGCCCCGTCCAGCTGTCCCCGTTCAGCTTCCTCGGCCGCACCATCGCCGCGTCCGAACAGGTCACGGCGGTGCTGTTCAGCGCCTTCAAGTTCAGTGGGGACGGAACGACCTCCAGCGGCGCGGGCGGCTGCCTGGCCCTGCGCACCTCGGACGGCAAGGAGCTGTGGGCCGTGCGGGAGAACACGGGCACACCGGGCGCGCCCGTCCCTTCCCTCGCCCCTTCGCCGTCCGGCACGGGCGGCACACCCAAGGGGCTCGACATGTGGAGCGTGGCGGTCGCCGGAAGCACCGTCTTCCTCAGCGGCGGTGGCCACGTCCGCGCGTACCGGGCGGACGCCGCCGCATGACGCTGCGCACCTCCACACCGTCGCCGGCCGACGCATCCGCGAACCCGCTCCCGGCGACCGTCGGGCCCTACCGCGTCATCCGGCTCCTCGGCTCGGGCGGCATGGGCCAGGTCCATCTGGCCGCGACCAGGGCCGGCCGCCCGGTGGCGGTGAAGGTCGTGCGGGACGCCTACGCGCAGGACCCGCAGTTCAGGGAGCGATTCCGGGCCGAGGTGCGGGCCGCCCGCAACGTCAGCGGCGCGTTCACCGCGCCCGTCATCGACGCCGACCCCGGCGCGGCACGACCCTGGCTCGCCACCGCCTATCTGCCCGCACCCTCGCTGAGCGAAGCCGTCGCGGCCCACGGGCCGATGCCCGAGGAGACGGTGCGCACGCTGGCCGCCGGGCTCGCCGAGGCCCTCGCGGCGATCCACGCTGCGGGCGTGGTGCACCGCGACCTGAAACCGTCCAACATCCTCCTCGCGGACGACGGCCCCCGGGTCATCGACTTCGGCATCGCCCGGGCCGTACAAGGGGCGGGCCCGACCGGCACCGGGCAGATCGTCGGCACCGCCGGATACATGCCGCCCGAGCAGATCGACGGGCGCACCTGCACGGCCGCGGGGGACGTGTTCTCGCTCGGCGCCACACTGGCGTTCGCCGCGTCCGGCCGCGGCGCGTTCGGCGCGAGCGGACTGCACATCCTCCTGTACCGCACCGTCCACGAGGACCCGGACCTGACCGGCGTACCGGAGGGCCTGCGCGAGCCCATCGCCGCCTGTCTGACGAAGCAGCCGTGGCAACGCCCCCAAGTCCCGCACCTGGCAGCCCTGTTCGGTGGGCCCGCCCTCCCCGGTACGGGCTGGCTCCCCGAGCGCGTGGAGCGCGACGTACGCCTCCGCGAGGAGACTGTCCGGGGGGAACTCGACCGTGCCCGGGCACCCCGGTGGGGGCGCCGCCGGGTTCTCGCGGTGGCGGGCGGCGGACTCGCGGCCGCGGCCACCGGAGCCTGGTACCTGACCGACCGCCTCATGTCCGACCCCCGTCCCGCACCTCCTCGCGTCCTGTGGCAGACCCAACTCCCCGACGACTACGCCCAGATCTGGACGACGGCCGACGACCGCCTGCTCGTCCGTGACAGGAACGGCGCGGGAGCCGCCGCCCTCGACCCGGACACGGGCAAGGTCTGCTGGAAGAGGGCGCCCTTCGGCACCGCCCCCTCCGCGACGGCCGAACACACCGTGTACGTCGTCGAGTTGGACGGTGCCGTACACGCCCGGGACGTACGTACCGGAGACCAGCGGCGACAGTTCACACCGCCCGGCGACAGCAATCCCGAGAGCACGGACCTGAGGGTGGTGGCCGGCACCTCCGGCTGGACCTACGTGACGTCGGCCCTGACCGGCGGCCTCTACGCCCTCGACGAAACCGGACGGCAGCGCTGGCACCGCGACGCGCCGCACACCACCGTGTACCCGCGCGGCCAGGTGCTCCTGTGCGTGACCCGCCCCGAAGGCAGCCCGCCCCTCGTGCACGCCCTCGACGCGCGAACCGGCACGGACCTGTGGCGCTGCCCCACGGACCTCTTCGGCATCGGCGCAACCCCCGGCGCCGACGCCGTGGTGGCGCTGCGCCGCGACACCGCCGAGCTGACGGCCCTGCGCCTGTCCGACGGCCGGGCCCTGTGGCGCTCACCGAGCGGGCTGACCTCCGCCGACGGCATCCAGGGGGAGGCCCTGGCGGCGGCCACCCTGCTCAGCCCCGACGGCGCCACCGTGCTGTTCCAGCAGAGCCTCGACACCGGCGCCTTCGCGGCACTCGACGCGAGAACCGGAAAGCCCCTGTGGCGCCAACAGGCTTCAGCCGCCCAGCAGTTGACGCCGTTCGGCGCCACCCTCTTCACCACCGCCGCGCCCCGCGGAACCGACATCACCGCGGCCCACGGCCCGCTCACCGCGTACGACCTGCGCACCGGAAAGCGCCGCTGGAGCACGCAGGACCTGGGCAACGGACTGGCCACGGTCCTGGAGGCCCGCGCCGGCCTGGTGCTGCTGGGCGTCGCGGGCGGACCGCAGCCCGGCCTCCGCGCCCACGCCCTCGCCGACGGCGCCCGCCTGTGGAGCCGCCCGTACGACGGCCGGCCCCCGTCCCCGGCCCGCTGGACATCGACGACCGCGGGCTCCCGCACGTACGTCTGCGACGGGACGAGTGCAGTGGCCCTGGCGCTGGGCGAATAGTCGGCGGGCCGGGCGCGGACGCACCCCCGGCGCGCCGTGGGGTTCAGCGCAGGCCGGCGAACAGGTCGTCCTCGGGCAGGGCCGCGCCCGTGCGGTCCTGGACGCGTACGAAGGTCTCGACGCCCATCAGGTCCGTGAACCTCTCCTGGCCCATCTTCAGGAAGAAGATGTTCTCGCCCTGGCTGGCGTGCGCCGCGAGCGCGTCGAACTTCTGGGCACCGTGGGCCGAGGTGTCCACCCAGGTGGTGATCTCTTCGTCGGGAAGCCCGATCTCCGCCATCGCGGCGGCTTCGGCCGGGTCCGGCTCCGGCGCGTCCGGGTGGAACTCGCGCATGACCTCGCCGAACCGCTGCATCATCGAGCGGGGAGCCGTCGTCCAGTACACCTTCGGTGCGCCCCCGATCATCTCCAGGGCCGCCATCGTGATGCGGTTCGCCTGGATGTGGTCCGGGTGACCATAGAAACCGTTCTCGTCATAGGTGACGACCACATCGGGTTCATAGCGCCGCATGAGGTCCGCGAGGCGCGCGGCACCCTCCTCGACGGGCGTCCGCCAGAACGACCCCGGCGCGTCATTGGTGGCCCAGCCCATCATGCCGGAGTCGGCGTAATCCAGCGTCTCCAAGTGAGTCACCTTCAGCGTCGCGCAGCTCGCGTCGAGCTCCGCCCGGCGCATGGCGGCGACCGCGGCGGGGTCGTGCCCGGGATCGCCCGGCTTGACCCCGCCGGGCCCGTCCCCGCAACCGCCGTCCGTACAGGTCACCAGGACCGTCCGCACGCCCTCCGCCGCATAACGGGCCAGAACCCCTCCCGTACTGGTCGCCTCGTCATCGGGGTGGGCGTGTACTGCCATCAGTGTCAAAGGCCGAGCATTCACGAACAGTTCTCCTGTATGACGCAGCGGATTCCGTGCGGACCTGGCTGGGCGGACCCGGCAGAGCGGACGCCGCCACGTCCCCTTGTTGCTGGCGCCTTTTCACTGGCCCCTTTTACTGTAGAGGCGACGCGACGGCGACGCGCTGGCGTGCCCACCCACAGACCTGAACCACACGGAACCCTCCGAACTTCCCGGGACGCCCGCTTCCCGGGAAGTTCACGGCCCGCCACAGCGGCGCGCGCCACCCGCAAGACGCCGGCCCGCTGTCGTAGGGTGCCGGGCATGAGCCCCCGTATCGCTTCCAACACCCCTGTCGAGCTTGAGCAGTTGCTGGACTTCGTACGCCCACGGCACCGCGCGATCCTGCTGACACGCCGCGTCGACGGCAGCCCTCAGGGCTCGCCGCTGACCTGCGGAGTAGATGAGGAGGGCCGTTTGGTCATGTCCACCTACCCCGACCGTGCCAAGACCCGCAACGCCCGCAGGGACGAGCGGGTCAGCGTGATCGTCCTCTCGGACGAGTGGGACGGCCCGTGGGTGCAGGTGGACGGCGATGCCGAAGTCATCGACGCGCCCGAGTCCGTCGAGCCGCTGGTGGACTACTTCCGCTCCATCAGCGGCGAGCACCCGGACTGGGCGGAGTACCGCGAGGCGATGGTGAAGCAGGGCAAGTCGCTGATCCGCGTGACACCCACCCGCTGGAGCCCGGTGGCGACGGGCGGCTTCCCGGCGCGGCTGGCCCAGGAGTAACGCGCCACGGCAAGGCCGCCCGGCCGGGTGCGGCCGGGCGGCGGGTTCGGGTGGAGCCGTACGTCGCCGGCCGGTCCGGGCGGCGACGTACGGCGGTGGCCCACCCGCGGCACGGTCAGGCGCGCTGCCAGAGCGCCGGGACGTTCGGGGGCTCCCAGCCCGTGATGGCGGTGTGGGCCTGGAGGCAGCGGTAGGAGGAGCCGGAGTAGGTCACCACGTCACCGGCGTGATAGGCCGTGCCCGCGGCCCAGGTGCCCGAGGGAGGCTGGGTGGGCGGGGTGGTCGGGCCCCCGGGGGCGTCCAGAACGAAGTCGTACGTGGCCTCGCGTGCCGGGCCGGCCTGCCGGACGTTCATGAGCAGCCGGGCGTCGAAGATCGAGTCCGTGTTGTTGCGGGGCTCGCCCGGAAAGTACAGCTGGGTGGTGACGATGCGCTGGCCGGGGGACTGCAGTTTGACGTGGATGTGCCGCGTACGGCCCGGATAGAGCCCCGGCACGATCGTGGTCAGGCTGAACGCGCCCTGATCGGTGCTGAATTGGTGGCCCCGGAAGGTGAAGCCGGTGTTGTCGTAGTCGCCGTTGTCGTCGGCCTGCCAGAAGTCGAGGAGTGCTCCCGCGATCGGCCGGCAGGTCCGGCTGAAGACGTATCCGGTGACCGTCAGACGCGTGCCCGGGGTGCTGTCGGTGATGAGCGAGCTGCGCAGGGGCGAGTTGGGCTTGAAGTAGGGGCCCTCGATCTGTTCGACGGTCGGCTCGTCCCCGTCGTGGCACTGCGGAGTCGTCTCCAGCGGCTTGGCCGGGGTGCCGCGGTCGCGGGCCAGGGCCACCCCGCCGCGGACGAGCAGCGGTGCGGCGCCGATCGCGGCGGCGGCGCGCAGGAATGACGTGCGGCTGACGCGGGGGGACTTGGCGTCGTCGGCGGACGGGGTTCCGGTCGGCTCATCGGAAGCGGACATCGCTGACCTCCAGGGGGTGGCTGTGCGCTTGGCCGGCGGCCGCGGCTCGGTGCGCGGCGCCATGGCAGGTCGGGCCGCCCAGCCGCTCGTGTCGCGGCCGGCGCGAGCTGCCCGAGGTGCCTGCGGTCAAGCTATGAGCCGTCCGGGCCGGCCGCGATGGACTCGATCCGGGGATCGTGGTGATTTCCTCCGGCATCGGCCCGGAACGCGCCGGGCGACATACCGGTCTCCCGCCGGAAGAAGCGGCAGAAGTACGCGGGATCCCTGAATCCGACCGCCCCCGCCACCTGACGCACCGTCATGGTTGTTGCGGTCAGGAGCCGTTTGGCCTCCAGCGTCCTCTGCAAGCGGATCAGCCCGCCCGGCGTCAGGCCCGTCGACTGTCGCACCAGCGCATGGAGATGGCCGGCGGACATGCCGAGCTCCTGCGCGTACGAGTCGACGGAGCGGCAGGTGCCGCCGGGCAGCCGGAGCAGGCGGGTGAAGTCCGCCGTCACCTCGGTGGCACGGCTGTGTGCGGCCGCCCCCTCGGCGGCGCGGCTGTGGGGGGCCGCCTCCTCGGCGGACGAACAGCTGCGCAGCGCCCGCACGATGAGGATCTGCAGGCTCGCGCGGAGCAGCTTCTGATAGCCGGCCCGCAGGGCCCGGTACTCGGCCTCCATCTCCGCCAGGAGCGCTTCGACGGGCGCGGCCTGCCCGCCCGGAGCGTGACCGGGCGCGCGGGACAGGGCACGGAGCGCGGCCACGTCCTGCGTCCGCGAGAGCAGGAAGTCCTCGTTGAAGAGCACCACATGTCCGGTGAGGTCTTCCGCGTCGGCCCAGTGATGGATCTGCCCCGGCGTGATGACACACAACTGCGGTGGGTGCAGCGCTCGTTGGACCGAGTCCAGCACATGGGCGCCGTGGCCGCCGGTGACGTACACGATCTCGTAGAACGTGTGGCGGTGCGGGAAGTTGGCCCGCGAGAGCGCCCCGATGGTGTCGAAGGTGCCGATGGCGAAGGGGAGCAGATGGGGGAGGGGGACGTCGAGGCGGTGCAGCGGGATGTCGAGGCTCCGGGTGTGCCGTGACGCGTCCATCACCGCAGTCTGGGACATCGCCGTCGCGCAGGTCCAGACCAGTTGGCGGGATTGGGTCCTGGGGGCGGGCGGGTCATGGAAGCGGGCGGGTTGCGTGGGCGGGCCCATGGGGTGCTGGGCGTCACGTTGCGGCTCTCAACTGCGCCGCACTGCAGACCAGTTCGAGGCAGCAGACGGCCGCCGTCACGTTGGCGGAACGTTAGCCGGCCATTAGCAGACTCGGGCATTTTCAAACCTACAATGAGCCAACGACGCATACTGACGGCCGCCTTTGCCACCCTGCTGGCAACCGCCTCCGCCGCTGTGATCACCGTTTCCGCCTCGGCCTCCGAAAGCACCGGCCTCGCCACCCCGGCCTCGTGTTCACCCAAGCCCACGACGAAGCCGCCGAAGAAGCCGACGCCGAATCCCACGACCAAGCGGCCGACGCCGAATCCGACGACGAAGCCGCCGAAGCAGCCCACTCCGGACCCCACGACCAAGCCGCCCAGGCCGGGGCACGCGGCGGACGAGCCGCAGCCGCGGGCAACAGTGGCCGTCGCGCCGCAGGCGACCGTCGCGAGTGTGCCGGAGGCGCGCGCGACCGTGGCCGTCGAGCCGCAGGCGACTGTGGCAGTGGCGCCGCGGGCCACGGTTGCAGTAGCACCGAGGGCCACGGTGGCGAGTGCGCCGGAGCCGGGGGCAACTGTGGCGAAGGCGACTGTGGTTCGGGCGGACACCGTCGAGTCGACAGGCTGCCCCACCGGGAATCCGAAGACCGGGTTCACCAACGCCCGCGCCACTTTCTACTCCACCGGCCTGGGCGCGTGCGGGCAGGTCAACAACGACAGTGACTTCATCGTCGCTCTGAACTCCGCCCAGTTCGGGAGCGGGTACCCCGGCCCGCAGTGCGGAAAGAAGATCAAGATCACGTACAAGGGGAAGTCGGCCACCGCGACCATCACCGACGAGTGCCCCGGCTGTTCCTACGCCGGGCTCGACATGTCACCGGGCCTCTTCTCGCACTTCGCCAGCCAGGACGTGGGCGCGATCTACGTCGACTGGAAGTTCACCGGGTAAACCGGATCGTTGAGGGCAACAGCGCCGGGCGGGCTCGGCGCTGGTGCACCCGGGGGCCATCACGGGTGCGGGCATGGTGTGCCGGGGGCGGCTGGGTGCCGAAACCGCTGGCACCCAGCACGTACCTCGCACATCCTCCTCGCACACGCCAGAACCCCCTGCCGCCTCATGCGCAACCAAAGCCACGGCCGATGCGTCGCACACCTCATGGAACGCGCATGGCTCTTCTCCCTCATCCCGCTGACGATCGGTGTCATCCACCTCTGCTTCGGCGTGTACGGACTGCGACGGGCGAGGGCCATCCGCTGCACGGGGGTCACCGCGACGGGCCGTGTCGTGCGCCACGACGTGCGGCGCACCGATGAGGGCGCCAGGTACTACCACCCCGTCGCCGCCTGGGCGACCGAGGACGGCCAGGCATGTGAGTACCCGTCAAGCTTCGGCCGCAATGCGCCCGGGACGCGTTTCAGGTTGGGGGCCACGGTCACCGTCCGGTACGACCCGGCCGACCCGCGCCGGTTCGCCATCCAGGGCTGGGACACGGCCACGATCCACCGGGTCTTCACGGCCGTGGGAGCTGTGCTCACGGCGGGGACGGTGGCTGCGCTGTTGATCGGCCTTCTCGTCGCGTGACCCGCCGCACCGCAGGGTCGGCGCGCCGGGCAGCGCGGTGCACCGGTCCGGGCGCTGTTCGCGGACCCGGTGGCATGGGCCCATACCCGGCGTAGGGCCACCCGAGCAGGCCGCGGGCGTGGCCCGGCGCGCCTTCGAGCTCTCACGGGACATGGGTAGGTAGAGCCATGCGGGGCATGCAGAGCACGGAGCGGGACATGATCGGCCGGGTCCTCCCGTCGTGGCCCAGAGCGGGCTGCGGCGCATGCGGCGATGGCATCCGGCCGAACACACCACTGGGACTTCTGCGGAACGGACGTCGGCCCCCGCCGTCCGCCCGCAGCGGAACGCCGGTTGCCCTCCTTCCACCCGCAGCGGAACGAACGCCGGGCCCCTCCTTCCACCCTCAGCGGAACCCCGCCGACCCACCTTCCGCCCGCAGCGGAACTCCCGCCGCACCGGGCCCGGCGATCACTACAGTCCAGTCTCATGACGACGGTTACCACGCGCACAGTCGCATACGCGGCCGACGGCCTGACGATGTCCGGGCACCTTGCGCTCCCCGCCGGTGGCGACCGCCGGCCCGCGGTCCTGGTCGGGCCGGAGGGGATGGGGCTCAGCGACGTCGAGCGCGGCCGGGCCGATGCGCTTGCAGAACTGGGGTACGTGGCGCTGGCCTTCGACCTCCACGGCGGGCGCTATCTGGGCGACCCCGAGGAGATGCTCGCCCGTTGCACGCCGCTGCTCGCCGACCCCGACCGTTTGCGCGCCATCGGCTACGCGGCGCTCGACGTGCTCCGCGCCGAGCCGCGCACCGATCCCGACCGGATCGCCGCCATCGGTTACGGCACCGGAGGCATCATCGCGCTGGAACTCGGGCGCGACGGCGTCGACCTGCGCGCGATCGGCACGGTCAACGCGACCACCACGGGTCGGCCCGGCGAAGCGGCGCGCATCCGCTGCCCGGTGTGGGCCGGGGTCGGGTCGGAGGACCCGATCATGTCGCCCGCGCAACGGGACGCCTTCGCCACCGAGATGCAGGCCGCCGGCATCGACTGGCGCCTCACTGTCTACGGCGGCGCCCTCCACGCCTTCCACCACCCACCGGTCGACCACCCCACGGTCCCCGGCGTCGGACACCACCCTCAGCATGCGCAGCGGGCCTGGCGCGACGTCGTCGATCTGCTCGCCGAGTGCCTGCCCCTCACGGAGTGATCCGGCAGCCCGGAGCAGGCGGATGTTCGGGGGTTCCAGGAAGGCAGGGACCCGGCCGTCGAGCGCGCGAAGCGGCCCCGGGCCTGCCCGCGCCGCACGGGCGCCCGGCCATCGGCAAGGAGCGGGTGCCTCGCTCCAAGTGACGCCCCCTTGTTACCCTGTTCGATCATGCGAGCCCTCTTCCCGGGATCTTTCGACCCGGTCACTCAAGGCCACCAGGACGTGCTCCGGCGTGCTGCCCTGCTGTTCGACGAGGTCGTCGTGTGCGTGATGGTCAACGCGAACAAAACGGGCCGTTTTCCCGTCGCGGAACGGCTGGACCGACTTCGCGCGGCGTCAACCGGTCTGTCCAACGTGACAGTTGACGCCCACACCGGTGGTCTCCTGGTCGACTACTGCCGCGAAGCCGGAATCGGCGTCGTGGTCCGGGGAGTTCGAGGCGCGGCAGACCTGGACTACGAATGGCCGATGGCGCGCATGAACAATCAACTGGCCGGTGTCGAAACGGTCTTCATCGCGGCAGATCCCGATCTCGCGCACGTCTCCTCCACCCTGGTCACTACGATGAGTCAACTGGGCCGCGCGCCGGAATGACGCCGTTCACTCCAGGAGCCGGCGCCTGACCAGTTCCATGACCTCGGCACGGCTTCGGCCGACATGGTCGGCCGCGTTGAAGTGGTTGCCGATGCGCACCGAGATCGCGATGAAGCAGCGGAGCTCCACCTCGTCCTCGTCGGGACAGAAGGAGGAGAAGAGGGAACGCAGGTAGTCCATGTGACGGTTGTCCACCCGGCGCAGGCGTTCGGCCACCTCCGGGTCGCGGCGGGCCCAGTCGCGGAGCGCGACGTCCGCGGCGGCGCCGCGGGCCGGCCCCCCGTCGGTACTGATGGTGTCGAAAAGCCGCGCCAGCTTGGTCCTCGCGTCGCCTCCGCCGTCCTCGACCTGCTCGATCAGGCTCTCGGTGACCTCGTACTCCCAGGTGTCGAGCATCTCGGTGAGCAGGGCCCCCCGGTTGCGGAAGTGGCCGTAGAAGCCTCCCTTGGTGACCCCCAGTGCCTGCGCGAGCACCTCGATGCGGACGGCTTCGGGGCCGCCCGCCACTAGTGCGCGCAGGCCTTCCTCGATCCATTTGCCGCGTGGCGTGCGAGTCGTGCCCATGTCGTGTCTCTCCTCACGTCGCCGATGAGTATACGGGGGCGTATAGATGGGGTTACGCTCGATCCATACGCTGCCGTATAGATGTGGGGGCCCACTCATGCGACTTCTCCGAAGCGCGCACACCGAACTGCCCTGGCGGATCCACGAGATCACCCCGGACTTCACGACCGAGGACGTGTGGGCGCTGCCCACCCCCGGCGGTCGCGACGATCTGGAGTGGCTGGTGCGGCAGTTGGCCGAGGGGATCAAGGGCGGGGTGCGGGGGGACACCCCCGTCTCGCGGCTGTTGTTCGCGGTGCGCTGGAGACTCGGCGCGCTGCTCGGCTGGGACAAGTCCGACGCCGGCGTCGGCTCCCGGACGGCTTCCCTGCGTGACCGCCTCCCCGCCGACCTCAGGGAACCGCGGGGGCCCGACATGGGCTCGGGCAAGTTCAGCTCGCTCTATCTCACCCGGGACGAATGGGCGGCCGAGATGGCCAACCGGACGGTCCACGCGGTGATGCACATCGGCTGGGTACCGGACGGCGCCGGCGCCTATCGCGGCCAGATGGCGGTCCTGGTCAAGCCCAACGGCCGGTTCGGCGGCCTCTACATGGCCGCGATCAAACCCTTCCGGTATCTCGGCGTGTACCCGGCGCTGATGCGTACCATCGGCCGCGGATGGCAGGAGGGTCTTCGCGAGCGGAGTTCGGGCTGAGCGAGCGGGGACTTCCTGCCGTGCCGTTCCGCTGCACGGCTCAAGTGCCGTGCGTCAGGGCGAAGTTGAGCTGCGGGCGTCGAGCGGTGCTCGTACGGTCGTCGTGGGCGCTTTGCGGTGCGGGCCCCTCGGGGCGGGGTTCAGGGCGTTGGTCAGGTGGTGGCGGAGCAGGCGGCCCAGTTTGCGGTCCACCAGGCGGTGCAGGGCGGCGGCCAGGGCAAGGGAGAAGAGCAGGCCGAGGGCTATGCAGGGCAGCAGGCCGATGGCAGGCAGGGCCTTGAGGACGCCCCGCGTCACGGGTATGCCGACGCTTTGGTGGACCAGGTAGAAGGGGTACGTCAGGGCACCGGCGTAGACGAGGGCCCGCCAGCGCAGATGGCGCAGCGGCCCCGGACCCGCGAGGGCGAGCAGGACGAAGAAGGCGCTGAGTACGGCAGCGCTGACCGGCCAGTTGGACGTGGAGTGCGAGGCGACGCGGTCGTCCAGGACCGTCAGGGTGTAGCACCACGCGAACCCGGCCAGGAGCCACAGCAGCAGATTGGCTCCGTAGCGGTGCATCAGGTAGAGCGCCATCCCGGCCACGAAGAGCCCGGCATACTGGCTGAGCAGGATCTCGTCCAGCACGGCGGAGTGCAGCTCACGTCCGATCGCCGCCGCCACCAGCCACATGAACCCGAAGGCCACGACGCGTCGGTAGGTCAGGCCGATCAGCAGGAGCGCGCCGACGAGGAGGTAGAAGCGCGCCTCCACCCACAGCGTCCACGCCACCCCGGCCGTGAAGCGCACCCCCAGCGGGCTGGGAATCATCGTCAAGTTGCCGAGCGTGGTGCGGACATCGATCGGTGCCCCGGACCTCTGTCCCCCGAGGACGGCCACCGTGCCCATCACCACGACCAGCAGGACGACCGCCCAGTACAGCGGGAAGAGCCGGGCGATACGGGAGACGGCGAACTGCGCCGGGGTGCGACCCCAGCAACTCATGCAGATGGCGAACCCGCTGATCAGGAAGAACGCCTCGACACCGAGCCACCCGTAACCGCTGACCGCGTGCAGCAGCGGCGCCACCTGCGCCAGCTCGTAGTTCTCGCCCCAGAAGCGCGCGGTCGGGGTGCCGACGTAGTGGTAGGCGGCCACGGCGATCGCGGCGACCAGCCGCAGCCCGTCGACTGCCGCCAGACGCCCGGGCGCCGGGGCGGGCCGGGCGGAGCCTTGCCGTGCGGCAGCAAGGGGCTCGCCGGGCTCAACGGGCTCGTCGGGCTCGGGGAAGCATGGGCGGGCCTTGGTGTGTGTAGGTGCAGGTGTGGGCGCAGACGCGGGCATCGAAACTCCTGTGGCCGGGGGCGCGGGTTGTGACATACGGGTCGGAGGGTGAAAGCGGCGGCGACGGACGTATGCGCTCGCCGTCCGGGAGGGCGTCGACCGCGGCCTCGGCCTCCGACTTGGCTCGACCTCGGGCGAAGCAGGCCTGCTCGACTGGCACGGAGCCCGCACGCAAGACGCCGTTCTCTCGTACGAGTCGCGGCTGTCGTGCGAGCCGTACGCGATGCATCGGGGCATGCCGGAGGGCGGCGAAACCGCACGCCACAGCGACGGGCGGATCGCCAACTGGGCGACTGTCAGGCGGGGTTCACCGTGCCTTGCCCACCGCCGCGACGCAGTCGCAGGACCGCGGCGATGACGGCCAGCGCGGCGACGATCGCCAGAAGCTCCCCGCTGCGTCCCCATCCGGAGAAGTGCAGAGTGATGACGAACGGGCTTGCCGCACAAGCAAGTTGCGTCGCCGAGTTAATCCGGGCGAAGGCCTGGCGCCCCACCAGCAGGAGGGCCGCCGCCAGAGGTACGCCGAAGCGCCAGTGGAAGAGGAGGCCGAGCCCGAGCGGATCGATCACGACGAGAGCGGCGACCAGGAGTACGGCCCACATCACGACCGCGAGCACACCCGCACCGCCGCGTGCCCGCCGTACCGGCCGCAGGTCAGGGGGACACCCGAGCGCGAGGCTCGCGACCAGGATCGGGGCGAACAGGCACCCCATGAGGGGCCAGTCGAGCGCGGGCGGCACGCGCCAGATCGGGTCGAGGAAGCCGAGCGCGCTGCCCACCGTCCCGGCAAGGGCACACAGGGCACCGGGGAGGTACCGTCCGGCGAGTGCGACCACCGCGCCGATCAGCGTCAGCACATAGCCGGCGTTCAGCAGCGTCATGAGCGGGGCGACGCTCCCGGAGGCGCCGGCGCCGCGGATCACGTACCAGTCACCGACGGTCCCCACCAGGTTGAACGCGGCGTACGCAGCCGTGGCGGCCAGGGCGAAGGGCGCGCTCGCGGCGAGGAGCCGCCCGCCTCGGTGCGCGGATCCGATGCCGAGGCGCAGGCGCAGACCCTGTGCGACCACGTCGGCGCTTTCGCGAAGACGGACGCCCCGGCCCGCTCCCTCGGTGGCCTCGCGGTAGGCCTCGACCAACTCCTCGCCGAACAACCGCCGGAAGTCCGCCGGGTAGAGGCGCAGCAGTACGCGGTTCATGCGGCGACCGCCCTGGCGACGCCACCCGAATCTGTACCGCGCCGCGATGCGGCCGCGCGGGTGGTGGCCGTGGTTTGGGTGGCTGCGGCGGCCAGGGCCCGGCATCCGCGGGAAGTCAGGGCGTGGCTGCGACGCGGCCGGCCCTCGGCGACCTCCTCGCTGTGTGCCCTGATCAGCCTCTGCTGCGAGGAGCGTTCCAGCGCCCTGTAACGGGTGTCGGCCCGCAGACGTACGCGTTCGCCGGATAGCGCTTCCGCGCCGCGGGCGATCGTGTAGCCGTGACGCGGCTCGTCCGCGAGCGCGGTAGGGAGGGGCAGGGTCGGTTCCCGCATCGCACGGTCAGTCATGAGACCACCATATGTCATTCACCGGCATATGGCGGAAGGGGAGGGCGCTGAGGAGGGGGTGGGTGGCCCCGCGGTTATGCAGGGGGGGTGTGGAGCGGAGGGCGATCTAGCCTGAACTGGGCTCACTGGTAGGTGAGTTACTGGGTTTAGCAGCCGGGGGGGGGGCGAGGTGCCGGCGCGCTTCGGCGGATGCGGTACGTGGCTCTGGCCCTTCGGCGTAACGGCGTCGCGGGCCACGACCCCTGGCCCGATGGGGGGGGTGGGCTTGGTTCGGCGCTGCCCGTTCTGGCTCCTGAGGGTCCGCACGCGGGCGCTGCCGATCGCGATGGCCGAGGCGTCCGGACGGCGGCCCATGGCTTACCGCCCTGATCTTGCCGGGTCTTGGAACAGGAAGGCCGAAGGGGCGGGAGGGGTCGGCCCGGAGGCGCGGCTGGAGCGGCAGCCGGAGAAGGGGGGCGGGGTGAGCGCGAGTGCGCGGATGGTGCGCGGCGCGCTGGTGGAATTGAGGGCGGTTGCTCGCTCTGCCCCCGTGCGCTTCTCCGGCTGCGGTGAGGAATTGGCGTGGCGTAGGGGGGTGGGCCCGGGCGGTTGCCGCCGCGGGCCAACGGGCCACACTCGCTGGGGTGCTGGGGTGCTGGGGTGCTGGGGTGCTGGGGTGCTGGGGTGCTGGGGTGCTGGGGTGCCTGGGCCTGGGCTACCGGGTTGCCGGGCCACTGGGGCATGAGGTCACCGGGTCCCGGGGGTACCGAATCTGCGGCGCAATCCCTGGGCCCGGCCGGCAGCTGCCGCCCTGGGTCAGCTCTCGCGGGCGGGCGCGGGTGCCGACGCGGGGCAGGGCTCTCCCAGGATGCGGCCGGCCAGTTCGACAGCCATGACGTGGACGTACGGGCGCAGTTCCGCCTCGGCGGCCTGGCGTGCGGCGGCGATGTCCGCCGCTCCGGACGCAAGAATGGCCTCGCGCTCGCGTGCGCCCTCGGCACGCGCGTCCATGATGGCCACCGTGCCTTCCTCGTGTGCCTTTTGCCGGATGCGCGCCGCCTCGTGACGTGCGGACGCGAGCTCGGCCTCGTACTGGGCGCGTATGTCGGCCGCCTCGGCGAGGATGGCGTCGGCCTCTTCGGAGCGGCCGGTGGTGAGGGCCTCGCGCTCGTGCAGTGTCTGCCGGAGGCGGGGCAGCAGCACGCCTGCCACCACCCAGAAGCAGAGGCCGAACGCGACGCCGCCGAGCAGGAGATCGGGCACGGCGGGGTTGAGAGGACCGACGTCGATGGGGAGGAGATTCACGCTGGGCACCTTCTTCCTCGCGCGCGCCGACGCTCATACGTCGAGGCTGTCGTACATCTGATCCTAGGGCAGGGGGTGACTTGTCGTTACGGGGGCCCCGTGTTCGGTCGGCGGCCGGCTGTGCTCCAACGGGCTTTCTTCGCAACTGCGTTGGGCGCGATCGTCGAAACCGGGCAGGGAGGTGAGGGCGTTGGAGGCCCCGGTCCACGCCCCCCCGCTCCACCGATCCGCGAGACTTGCCTTGATCTGCTCCGGAGAAGGGAATCTCGGCATGGCGAACAGGGCGCTTCTGGTGATGGACGTCCAGCGGGATGTGGTGGCCATCGCGGACGACGGCTCCGGGTATCTGTCGCGCCTGCGACGCGCGATCGACGGAGGCAGGGCCGCGGGTATCCCCGTGATCTACGTCGTCATGGGGTTACGGCGGGGAGACCCGGAGGTCAGCCCGCGCAACAAGGTGATCACGAACGTGGTGCGGGCCGGCTTGTTCACCGAAGGGGCTGCCGGCACCGGGATCCATCCCGATGTCGCGCCGCGGCAAGGTGATGTGGTGGTCACCAAGAGGCGGGGGAGCGCGTTCTCGGGCAGCGATCTCGACCTGGTGCTCCGGGCGCGCGATGTGAACCACCTCGTACTCACCGGCATCGCCACGAGTGCCGTGGTGCTGTCCACCCTGTGGCGTGCCATCGACCTCGACTTCGGGCTCACCGTCCTGACGGACGCGTGCCTCGACACCGACCCCGAGGTCCATCGGATGCTCACCGAGAGGCTGTTCCCGCAGTGGGCGGACGTCTATGAGGTCGAGGACTGGCTCCGCTGCATCGCATCCGAGTGACGGCACGTGTCGCGCCCGAAAGGCGGCACATCGCGGCCATGCACGCAGCCGCGTGTGGCGGTGGCGAGTGGCGGTGACGCATTGGGGTGGCGCACAGAGAGGTGCACCACCCCAAGTGCTCGCGGTGCAGTCGCGGCCGCCTGTGAGGCGGTGAAGTCGGCGTCAGATGGGCCGAGTTGGACGGCGGCGAGGCCCGTCAGCCCCCGTGCGCCGTCAGGGTGTAACCCTCCGGGCCCGCGAACGAGAACTTCGGGCCGAACGGGCTGTCCGTCACGGGTTCGACTATCTCGACGCCGGCGGCGACCAATTGATCGTGGAGCTGACGGGCGTCCGAGGTCTGGAACCAGATCACGACGCCGAGGCCCGGGTGCGCGACTTCGGTGAGGTCGACGCCGGGCAGGACAGCGCGGACGGCGAAGGGTGTCGGCTTGGTGTCGAACACGACGGCGTGCGGGGGCGAGACCGCTGCTCGGCGCAGACCCAGGTGCTGCTCGCAGAAGGTCGCCGCCGCATCCACGTCATGCACCTGGAGGGCGATGAAATCGGGACCGTCGAGGGTGGCAGGCATGGGGATTCTCCTTGGGTTTGCAGGTCGGGGGCCCCAGTCGCGATGCACGCCAGGGGTGCATGCCGGGGCGTACGTCGGGGCG
Organism: Streptomyces sp. NPDC048111; assembly: GCF_043202815.1. Taxonomy (NCBI): domain Bacteria; kingdom Bacillati; phylum Actinomycetota; class Actinomycetes; order Kitasatosporales; family Streptomycetaceae; genus Streptomyces; species Streptomyces sp. NPDC048111. The sequence goes on along the minus strand of NZ_JBIDBD010000013.1, from coordinate 99,258 downwards.
CGTTTCGGTATGTATGCGAGCTCGTATGTCGGGGCGCGCCTCGGCGCGTACGGCAGGAGTGCGCCCCTACGGCAGGAGTGCGCCCCGGCCATGTCAGGACTTGATGTCGAGACTCGATGTCAGGACTTTGACATTGAGGTTAGGTCGCCAAGCGATCCATGTCAAAATACTGACATGAGGGAAAGTGAGCCGGCGGCACCGGAGTCCGTCCGTTCGGCGGACGACGTCACGCAGCATGTGGGATACCTGCTCAAGCGGGCGCAGGCCGCCCTGCGCGGAGCGATGGACAAGGCGGTGCGGGAGCACGGGCTGACCGTGCCGCAGTACTCCACTCTCGAACTCCTGGCCCGCAACCCCGGGATGTCGAACGCCGACCTCGCCCGGGCCACCTTCGTCACCCGGCAGTCCGGCAACGTCGTGTTGAGGGGCCTGCAGGAAGCGGGGCTGATCAGCCGGCCCGCCACCGCCGAACACGGCCGAGCGCGGCCCGCCTCTCTCACCGAGGAAGGGCGGGCGCGTCTCGCCTCGGTGCAGGCCGCCGTGTACGCCGTCGAGCACCGGATGGTCGAGTCGATCCCGCCCGGGCGCCGCGCGGCACTCCTCGCCGACCTCGAGCGCATGTCGGCGGCCCTGGAAGGTTGATGCTTCGCGGGCTCGCGGGAAGCGCCCCCCGGTTCCGGCCGGACCGTCAGACGTAGTGGGAACCCTCCAAGTCCGGTCATGCATCGTTGTGCCTCGCAAAGATCACCTCCGGTCTCCGGGCGGGCGCAGACTTGCGGGGCGGGGTGGCCGTTACGGCTGCTGTACGTCCGACAACCACAACATCGGGGACATCACACGTGAGTGAGCGCGTCATCACGCCCAAGGGCCGGGGCTTCCTGTTCCTCGACTCGCACCCTGTCGGGTGTCGACAGCTGGTCGACGACATGTGGCAGGCTGTTCCGGCCCCGGCCCCGGCCCCGGCCCCGGCCCCGCCGTCGGCCCCGGCCTCAGTCGGAAGAGAGGGACCAGTCGCCCTCATCATCGGGTCGTCGGCCGGTTACGGTTTGGCCGCGACGATCGCCGGCCTGGCCCGCGTCGGTATCCGCGGCATCGGCGTGTGCTTCGAGAAGGCGCCTGCCCGGCGCACCGGCACGGCCGGTTGGTACCGCACCGCCGCCACCGCCCGGCTTGCCCGCCAATACGGGCGGGACATGGTGTTCTTGAACGGTGACGCGTTCGGTGACGCGATGAAGGAGCAGGTCGCCGACCTCCTGGCCGAGCGCTTCGGAGGGCGGCTCGACTACCTGGTCTATTCGGTGGCCGCGCCCCGCCGCACCGACCCGGAGACGGGCACCGTGCACGCCTCGGTCCTGAGACCGATCGGCGCGCAGCACACCACCAAAACCCTTGTCTTCGACGAGCGCGGCACCCCGGAGATCACAGAAGTCACCACCGCACCGGCCGAGGGCGACGACATCGAGGCAACCGTGGCGGTGATGGGCGGTGCCGACTGGGAGCGGTGGAACACCCACCTCGCGGAGCGCTCCCTGCTGGCCGAAGGCTTCACCACCGCAGCCCTTTCCTACATCGGCTCGCCCCTCACCGCGGCGATCTACCGGCAGGGCACCATTGGTGCGGCGAAGGCCCATCTCGAAGCCACCGCACGTAGGTTGGACGAGCGCCTCGGCAGGACCCTCGGGGGCCGCGCCGTGACCTCCGTCAACGCGGCTGCCGTCACTCAGTCCTCCACCGCGATCCCCGGCATCGCCCTGTACGTCGGGCTCCTGCGGGGGGTTCTCGGCGACAGTATGGTGCCCCCGATCGGTCAACTGGTAGAGCTGTGGGACCAGTTGACCGGAGCCCGGGCGCTCGACCTCGACGCCGAGGGACGGGTCCGTCTGGACACCTGGGAACTTGATCCCGCCGTCCAAAGCAGTGTCGCCGAGCGCTGGAGCATGGCGACCAGCGACACCATCACCGGGCTCGCCGATCTCGACTGGTTCAGTGAGGAGGTCCGCCGCCTCTACGGCTTCTCCGTGCCCGGCGTCGATTACGCGGCCGCCGTCGAGACCGACGTCCCCTGGCCCGTGCCCACCACCTGACCCACGCCTCCCGGGGCCCGCACAGCAGCCCCCCCGCATCGCCCCCGCCCCGCCCTGAGCAGACCCCCTGGGATTGCGGAGTTCGACGGGAGGCGGTGAGCTGGAGCCGACGACGGCTGGGGTGTGGCGAAGGCGGTGGTGGTGATGGCGCGACCCGTGTGGGCCGGGAACCTTTCGTTCGGGCTGGTCAGCCTGCCCGTCGGGCTCTACACGGCCACGGACAGCCACACCGTCCACTTCCACCAGCTCCAGCGCGGCACCTCGGACCGGATCCGCAACCGGAGGGTGAACGAACGCACGGGCAAGGAGGTCGAGCTCGACGACATCGTCAAGGGCTACGACACGGGTGCGGGGGAGTACGTCCTGGTGGAGCCGGAGGAGCTCGACGAGATCGCTCCTGGGCGCTCGCAGGCCCTGGAGATCTCCGGCTTCGTCGACCTGGAGGAGATCGACCCCATCTTCTTCGACAGGACCTATTACCTCGGCCCGCGCGGCAAGGGCTTCGGGAAGGTCTACAGCCTCCTGGAGCAGGCGCTGGCGAAATCGGGGAAGGCCGGGATCGCCACGTTCGTGATGCGCCAGCACGAGTATCTGGTCGCCCTGAAGGCCGAGAACGGTCTGCTGACGCTGCACACCCTGCACTGGGCGGACGAGATCCGGGATCCGAAGTCCGAGATCGACGGCCTGCCGGGCAGGACGAAGGCCACCGCGAAAGAGCTGAAGATGGCGGAACAGCTCATCGAAGCGCTGACGACGGACTGGGACCCCGAGCAGTTCCACGACACCTTCCAGGAGAAGGTCGCCGCCCTCATCAAGGCCAAACAGTCGGGCGAGACGGTGGAGAAGGCGGAGCCGGCCGCGGAGCCCACGGGTGCCGTTGACCTCATGCAGGCCCTGCAGGCCAGTGTCGACCGGGCCCGCGAGCCCCGGAGCGCGGCTGCCGGCAAGGCGCGGGGCGCCGCCGCCCGGCGCGACACGGGCACCGCCGCCGGTAGCAAGAAGCCGACCGGCAAGAAGCGGATCCGCTCCTCACCCAAGTCCGCGGACCTCGCGGGCCTCACCAAGTCCGACCTCTACAAGAAGGCGGCGGCGGCCGACATCCCGGGCCGCTCCCACATGACGCGCGACGACCTGGTGGACGCCCTCAAGCAGGCGTCGTAGGTCCTCCTCGTCATCCCGCGCGGGTGGCGGAGTGGCTGCCGTCGGAGTCGCGGATCGCCCCTAGTGGGTCGGCCGACGGGGCTCCGCGTCGTTCAGTGCGCTCGTCCTTCAGCGTGGTCGGCGATCCTTCCGTGGTGTACGCGTGGCGGAAGGTGAAGGCGTGTGGCGCCGGGCCGTGGGCGTGGAGGTGCTCCAGTCGGGTCACCCCGTCCTGCCAGGTGGGTATCACGCCGTCCGCCACCCACCAGAACACGTAGTTCGCGTAATCGGTCCGCTCGAACCAGTCGTAGCGCCTGTTCAGCGCCTCGCGGTGGACACCGGTGTAGATGGCGTCGAAGGCGGAGCGCGGGTCGGTCCAGAGGGAGAGGGTGGCGGCCAGGGCGGTGGTTTCGGGGGTGCGGCCCTTCTCGTACCAGCTTGGTACGACGAACTCTCCCCACGCCCCCCAGTTCAGCTCGAAGTGTGAGCCCCGCGCGCCGTCCGCCGCTTCGGCGTGCGCGAGGTATCCGGGGTGGCCGCTGATCGCCGGGTAGACGGCCTCGCCGCTCTCGATCAGGGCATGCGTGAGCGGGGCGGGATCGGCGAGGGGCGCCTTCAGGACGCCGAACGTGTACAGCGCGAGCTGGGACATGTGGTTCTCCCTGATGGTTGCTGGTTCGCTGCGGGGCCGGATGCGGTGGGTGGCCCACGCAAGGGCGGCGTAGCGCGGGGGCGACGGCTCCTGGGCGGGGGCTTGGGCGTGGGCGAGGGGCACGGGCATGCGCGGAGGCGTGGGCACGGTCGGCCGTTCCCGGCGTGGGTGCTCGGCTTTGTGAACTCCTGCGTGGCGGTGGGTGATTGCCGAGGACCAGGCGAAGGTAACCGCCTCCGCCGCCGTTGTCGAAGTTGCGATTTCTCCGCCCACGTGGCTTCCACATGGTCTCCATGTGGCTTCCCGATTGCAGGCTCACGAGGCACACCTCTCGCGGACACTCGCGCAGTCGGCCCGCGCCGACCCACCCTCCCTCGGGTGCGCGGGCGCTACGCCCGGTTCGCCGCCTGCTTGATCGTCTTGATCACCGGCGCCGTCTCGAAGTGGGTGATCGCGGGAAGGGCGCCGAGTCGCGTGGTCAGATAGCGGTACAGCTCCGGCTGGCTCGTGCAGACCACGCTCGCGTACAGGTTGGTCGGGCCCGTCGTGGCGGCGGCGAACGCGATTTCCGGGTGTGCGGCCAGCGCCCGGCCGGTCGCCTCCAGATGGGCGGGGGCGACCGACAGCCAGAGCAGGGCACGGGCGCGTACGCCGAACATGCGCCAGTCGACGTCGAGATCGAGATAGAGAACTCCGTGTTCGCGCAGCTCCGTCATACGGCGCCGGACCGTGGACGCCGACCAGCCCGTCGCCGAGGCCAACTCTTCGAAACCGGCCCGCCCATCGACGGAGAGGAGGGCGAGAAGCCTGCGGTCACCGTCGTCCAGGCGTACCGGTCCCTGTCGGTGGGGCATCGGGGGCGGGCGCAGGCGCTCGATCGCCGCCGCGTCCAACGGCCCCAGCTTGCCCGCTAAGTTGTTGAGCCCGCCGTAGAAGATGTGCAGGACCGAGTGTGCGGTCACGCCCTCCACACGTGGGGTGCGGGGCAGCTTGGCCAGGAGAAGTGTCTCGCCGTCCGCCTCGTCCATGGTGCGGACCACGCAAGTCAGTTCCGTACCACCGGAGTTGAGGCTCACCCAGGACGTGTCGGGCCGCCGGGCCAGGGCCTCGGCGACCGAGAGGGAGGCCGCGGGCGCACAGCGCACCCGAAGGAACCACAGGGCGGCGCCGAGCGCGGTGGGGTCGATCCCGCCGAGCACGCGGATCGCCCCGGCCGACCGCAGCCTGCCGTACCGGCGGGCCACCGTGCGGTCCGAAACGCCAAGGACCTCGGCGAGGGTGCTGAACGGTGCGCGCCCGTCGACCTGCAGTGCGTGGACGAGTCGGCGGTCGAGTTCGTCGTAGTCGGATTCCATCGGGTTGAGGCTAGCCGGTGTCAAGTACGGGCGTATTGAGGGGAGTTGCTTGGTCGTGCCGAGTGGCCGGGCGAAGTATGGGGTTCGTTCCGATCGACCCGGACCGTGGAGGGCTTGTGGATACCGATGTACTCGTCGTGGGCGCAGGACCGACGGGCATGACGCTGGCGAACGAGCTGTTGAGGGAGGGTGTGGCGACCGTTCTCGTCGACCGGCTGGCGCGGCGCGGTGAGCTGTCCAAAGCGGGCGGCGTGCAGTCCCGCACCCTGGAGGCGCTCGACCAACGAGGCCTGCTCGAACCGCTGTTGGCGACGGGCGAGCACCCCGTCACGACGGGCCACTTCGCCGGCATCCCGCTCCCGCACGACCCCGACCGGCACCGGCTCCCGTGGCGGTCCGTGCCGCAGGTGGCCGTCGAGGGGTTCTTCGAGCAGCACCTGGCCGCGCACGGCCTGCGGGCCCGCAGGGAGCACGAGCTGACCGGGCTCGCCCAGGACGGTGCCGGGGTCACCGCGTTCTTCGCCAACGGCCGCTCTCTGCGCGCCCGTTACCTGGTCGCGGCCGACGGGGCGCACAGCACCGTACGGTCGCTGCTCGGGGCCGCGTTCCCCGGGGAGGCCGGCACGCTGACCATCGTGGCCGCCGACGTACGGCTGAGCGGCGAACCGGACACCTCGCACACGTGGAGCGAGGACGGGCACTGGGTGGCCGTGTTCCCGATCGGCACCGACCAGCTGGGCCGGCCACTGCGCCGGCTCGTGTTCGGCGGCCCGGGCCGCTCGCTGCCCCGTGACCTGCCGGTCACCGAGGACGAGATACGCGAGGCGCTGAGCATCGTCTTCGGTACGCGGGTGGGGCTGGTCGAACTGCGGTACGCCCGCCGCATCACCAACGCGTCCCGGCAGGTCGAGCAGTACCGGCACGGACGGGTGTTCCTCGCGGGCGACGCCGCCCACGTCCATCTCCCGCTCGGCGCACAGGGGATGAACACCGGTATGCAGGACGCGTTCAACCTCGGCTGGAAGCTCGCGGCGGCCGTTCGGGGCTGGGCGCCGGACGGGCTGCTCGACACCTACCACGCGGAGCGGCATCCGGTGGGAGCCGCCGTGCTGCGCAACGTGCGGGCCCAGAGTCTGCTGATGGACTGGTCCGGCACGCGCGACCCCGAGGTGGTCGCCGCCCGCGAGCTTTTCCGGGACATGGCCCAACTTCCGGCCGTGCAGCACTATGTGGCGGATCTGATGGCCGGGACGGCTGTCCGCTACCCGATGCCGGGCGCCGATGACCATCCGCTGGTCGGCCGCGAGGCATCCGACCGGGAACTCGGCACCGGCCGACTGCACGCACTGCTGCGGTCCGGGCGGGGCATACTCCTCGACCCGGCCGACGCCCACGCCGCGACGGCCGCCCTCTGGGCGGACCGCGTCGACCGCGTGGTCGCGGGCGCCGACAGCGGGCCGATGCTGATCCGTCCGGACGGCTATGTGTGCTGGGCCGGCGCGAACGACCCGGAGAAGGCGCTCACCCGGTGGTTCGGGGAGCCGCGCACGCCGTGAGGCGACGCGGAGCAGGGAGTGCTCGGCGACGGCCCGGCTCGTCTTGGGCGTGGCGGGTGGAGACGGCCCCCCGGCGCGCGGGGCCGGACGGGCCTTTCGCGGCGGGGGTGGCAGGGTGCCTCGGCGGTCGCGGGCATCTCATTCAGGCGGACGCGACGATCGCTCGGGTGACGGCCGTGACAGCGGTGGCGGCCGCGGCCGAGGGGCCCGGCAGACGGGCCACGAGGATCCGGCGGACCTCGGTGGGAGCGCCTTCGACGTGGAGGAGGCGCACACCGGGCGGCAGCACCGGGGCGAGGCCGGAGGGAACCGTCGTGATGCCGAAGCCACCCGCGACGAGGTGGAGTTTGGTGAGCCAGTCGCGGGCGCGGTGGGCGATGTGCGGCCGTGCGGGCAGGCCCGGCCAGACGCCGAGGAGCGGTTCGGAGGCCGAGGCCGGCGTCGCGATCCACGGGACGTCGACCAGCTCGTCGATGTGCACGGTGCCGCGTCCGGCGAACGCCCCCGTGGAGGCGGCCGCGACCACGAGTTCGGTGTCGGTGACCGTCTCGACGTGCAGGCGTGGTGATTCGCCGTCGAGGGGGCGGTGGGGCGGCCGGGACGTGAGGAGGGCCAGGTCGATGGTGCCGGCGCGCAGGGTCCGGAGCAGGGTGGGTGTGGTGCCCTCGGTCGTCGTGACGCTGATGTGCGGGTGGGTGGCGGCGAGGCGCGCGAGGGTCGCGGGCAGGAGGGCGGCGCCCGCGCTGAGGACCACCCCGAGGCGTACCTGCTCGGTCTGCGGTGCCGTGCCGGCGAGGTCCTGCTCGGCCGTGGCGAGGCAGTCGAGGATGGTGCGGGCGTGCCGCAGCAGGGTGAGCCCGGCCGGAGTGAGGCGGGCCCCGCCGGGGTGGCGCTCGAACAGGGCGGTGCCCGCGCTCCGTTCGAGGGCGGCGGCCTGGCGTGAGATCGCCGACTGCGTATAGCCGAGCCGCACCGCCGCCGCGGTGAAACTGCCGGACTCGGCGATCTGCCGCAGGACCCGCAGGCCCGCACTGGAGATGTCCATGCGGTTTACGCATACCACGGATGCGCAATCGTCGCTTCCCGCATGCCCACAAGGCTTCTAGCGTCGGAACGGACGAACGGAAACGGACGACAACCTGGAGGTCCTTCACGTGCGAGCAGCAGTACTACGGGAATTCGGTGCCCCGCTCACGGTCGGCGAGGTGCCCGATGCCGAGGCGGGAGGGGGCGAGGTGGTGGTCGAGGTGCTGGCGACCTGCGTGGCCCCGTACGCGGCCGAGGTGTTCAGCGGTGCACGCCGTTACCCCCTCGTCCCGCCGGTGGTGCCCGGCATCGGTGGCGTCGGACGGATCGTCCACGCGGGTCCGGACGCCACGCGGCTGCGGGCCGGGGACCTGGTGTGGTGCGATGTCACGGTCCGCTCGCGCGACGATGCCCTGACGCCCGACATCACGCTGCAGGGCTGGAGTTCACGCGGTGAGGGAGGGGCCCGGCTCGCGCGGTACCTGCATGACGGGTCGTTCGCCGAGCTGATGCGCGTGCCGACGGAGAACGTCTTCGCCCTGCCCGATGCGGCGGGCCGGGATCCGGCCCGCTGGGCCGCGCTCGGCACCCATGTCATCGCGTACGGCGGGCTGCTCGCCGGCGCCCTTGCGGCGGGGGAGACGCTGCTGGTGAGCGGGGCGACCGGCAACCTCGGCAGCTGCGCGGTCGCGGTCGCGCTCGCCATGGGTGCGGGCCGCGTCGTCGCGCCCGGCCGCAACCGGGCCGCGCTCCGCCTGCTGGCCGACCGTTTCGGTGAGCGGGTGCGTCCGGTTGCCCTGAGCGGTGACGAAGCGGCCGACCGCGCGGCGATGACCGCGGCGGCCGAAGGCCCGATCGACATGGTCATCGACCTGCTCCCGCCGAGCGCGCCCAGCGCGGTGGCGCGCGCCGCGGCCATGACGGTCCGCGAGTACGGGCGGGTCGTCCTGATGGGCGGCGTCGGCATGCTGGGCGGCGACGACCTCGCCCTCCCGTACCCGTGGATCATGCGGAACTCGGTCACCGTGCGCGGGCAGTGGATGTACCCGCGCACGGCGAACGTCGGCATCATCCGGCTCCTCGCCGCTGGCACGCTGGATCTCGCGCCGGAACGGGTCCGTTCGTTCGGCCTGGACGAGGTCAACGACGCCATCGCGTACGCCGCTGCACACGGCGGCCCGTTCGACCGCACCGCCCTGATGCCGCGGGCCGCCTGAGTCCCGTGGCGTGACGGCGCGGGCCCGGGGCCGGCCGGCGGCGGGGCCGGGTGATTCACGCGGCCCCGCGTGCGCGGGTGTCGTCGAGCAGGCGGTCCACCAGCAGTTCGGGGTAGCCGGTGTCCGGCGGGTCGATGGAGAAGATCGCCCGGATGTAGAGCGGGGCCAGGAGCTGGTCCAGGATCTCCTCGAGTGGCGGCGGGCTCTCGCCGCGGGCCGCCGCGCGTTGCCGGATGTTGTCGATGGAGGACAGGCGGCGCTGGAACTGCTGCCTGCGCTCCCCCCGCGCGGGAGTGGCGCTCGGCATCGAGAGGGCGACGGCGCGGATGAGGGCCCGGCCCTCCACGGTGTGGATGCTCGCCACCCCCGCTCGCATCCAGGCGATGAGGTCACCGCGCAGGCTGCCGGTGTCGGTCAGGGGCGAGTCCAGTTCGAGACGGGTGGTGACCACATCGGCCAGCAGCGCGTCGCGGCTGCCCCAACGCCGGTAGACGCTCGTGTGGTTGACGCCCGCGCGCTGGGCGATCGCGGGAATGGAGAGATCGGCTCCCTCGGGGTCGGACAGCAGATCGATGACCGCCTGATGGACGGCCGAGCGGACCTGCTCGGGGCTCTTGCGGATACGTGGTGCCGACGGATGAGGGCTCATGACACCCATCGTAAGCACAGATGTTTGCTTAGTGCGCCGGATGGGGCTACAGTCCTGTTCATCACAAGCACAGATCTGTGCTTGTGGGTGGTCCGGCGATCGTCGGCCGACGCTCCGAGGAGAGTGCGATGCAGCAGATCCTGTTCCCCAACAACATCCAGTTCTGGTACGAGACCCTGCGCTCGATGAGCCACATCGCCTACGGCGGCGCCGACTTCGGCGAGGTCCTCTCCACCGCCGGGCGGATCACCGAGGGCGACTTCGACAGCTGGTACACGGAGTGGGCGGCCACCGCCGACCGGGTCGCCGGGGAGGCCGAGAAGGCGCTGAAGGCCGGGCACAAGGTCAGCGCGCGGGACGGCTTCCTGCGGGCCTCGAACTACTACCGGTCGGCCGAGTTCTTCCTGCACGGCCACCCGTGCGACCCGCGCCACGACGGCGCCTACGACCGCAGCGTCGAGTGCTTCAGGGCCGCAGCGGCCCTCTACACCTCCCCGCGCATCGAGCCCGTCCAGATCCCCTACGAGGACACCACCCTGCCGGGATACCTCTACCGGGTCGACGAGTCGGGGACGCCCCGTCCCACCCTGATCATGCACAACGGCTTCGACGGCACCGCCGAGGAGATGCACTTCTTCGGGGCGACCGCGGCCGTCGAGCGCGGCTACAACGTGCTCCTCTTCGACGGCCCCGGCATGCCCGGCCCGCGCCACCACCAGGGTCTGGTGTTCCGCCCGGACTGGGAGAACGTCATCACCCCCGTCATCGACTTCGCCGAGAGCGTCCCGGACATCGACGACCGACGGATCGCGCTCCTCGGCCTCAGCATGGGCGGCATCCTCGCCCCCCGGGCCGCCGCCTTCGAGCACCGCCTCGCCGCGGTCATCGCCGTCGACGGACTGTACGAGCTCGGCGAGATATCTGTCCGCAACATCCCCGGGCCCCGCGAGGAGGCCGAGCGGCTCCTGCGCAGCGAGAGCGCCCCCGAACTCGACGCGGCCCTCGAACAGCTCATGACCAGGGACCCGATCTCCCGCTGGGCCATGAACCACGGCATGTACGTCATGGGCGTCGACAGCCCCCGCGCCTTCTCCGCCTCCTACCTCGACTACACCCTCGCCGACGGAATCGCCGAGAAGATCCAGTGCCCCACCCTCGTGTGCGACGCCGAGGAGGACATGTTCTTCAAGGGCCAGCCCGAAAAGCTCTACGCCCACCTGACCTGTCCCAAGACCCTCATGCGCTTCACCACCGAGGAGGGCGCCGGAGCCCACTGCCACCCCGGCGCGATGCGCCTGGCAGGCGCCCGCATCCTCGACTGGCTCGACGACACCCTCAGCACCACGGTCACCGCCTGACCGGCGACCCGGGTCCGCCGAGCACCCCCGTCACGCCCCGGGGGGTGCCGGCGCCCGCCGGTGCCTCGCGTCCGGCCGCTCCGCCCGCCCCGGTGTCGTCCCCATTGCCCGCCGAACGCCCCTGTGGTTAGCCTGTGTTCGTCATACCGGGCAGTGGCCGGAGTTTCGAACGAAGAGGGTGGGTGGCGGACGTGGGCCGACTGGTTCCGGCGGTGACCAGGGCGCTGGACGTGCTCGAACTCTTCCTGGAGAGCGAGGGCGCCCTCTCCGCGCCCGATGTCACACGGCGCCTCCAACTGCCCCGCACCACGGTCCACGAGCTGCTCACCACCCTGGCGGCCCGCTCCTACCTGGCCCCCGTGCCCGAGCAGCCCGGACGCTACCGGCTCGGCGTACGCACCTACCAGCTCGGCAGCCGGTACGCCGAGCAGCTCGATCTCGCGGCCGAGGGACAGCAGGTGGCCCGCGAGGTGGCGCAGACCTGCGACGAGACCGTCCACGTCGCGATCCTGGAGGACACCGACGTCATCTACATCGCCAAGGTCGACTCCACGCACGCCGTGCGCATGGTCTCGGCGGCCGGCCGCCGGCTGCCCGCACACTGCACCTCCGTCGGCAAGATGCTGCTCGCCGCACTGCCCGAGGCCGAACTCGACGCCCGCCTCGCCGGACGCGAGCTGACCGGCATGACCCCCGACAGCATCACCGACCAGGACGCGCTGCGCGTCGCCCTCGCCGAGATCCGCGAGCGCGGCACGGCCGTCGAGCACCGCGAGTCGAACCCGGACGTCAGCTGTGTGGCGGCGCCGGTCAGGGACCGCACCGGCCGCGTGGTGGCGGCACTGTCCGTCTCCGTTCCGATGATCCGCTGGAGCGCCGACCGCGAGGGCGAACTGGCCGAACTGGCCCGCAAGGGAGCGGGCGACCTGTCGGCCCGCCTCGGCCACCGGGGCACGCCGTGACGTACGAGGTCGCCGTGCGCGAGGCGGCCGCACTCGGCGAGGGGCCGACCTGGGACGCGGCGAGCGGGCGGCTGATCTGGGTCGACATCCTCTCCTCGCGGATCCACACCTACCACCCCGGCACCGGACGCCGCACCGTCATGCCCACCGAACAGCACGTGGGCGCGGCCAAGCCGCGCGCCGGCGGCGGTCTGGTCGTCAACCTCCGCGACGGCATCGGCCTGTACGGGCCCGAGGGCAGCCGCAGCTTCCGGTGGCTCCTGCGCGACCCCGTGCCGGGCCGGCGCGCCAATGACGCGGCCGTCGCTCCCGACGGCGCGCTGTGGGCCGGAACGATGCGCTACGACGAGGCGCCCGGCGGAGGCACCCTGGCCAGGGTCGCCCCGGACGGCCGCTCGACCACCGTCCTCGGCGACGTCAGCGTCAGCAACGGCATCGGCTGGAGCCCGGACGGGCAGTTGATGTACTACATCGACACCCCGACCCGGACCGTCGACGTCTTCGACTTCGACGGCCAACTCGCCCACAATCGGAAGCCGTTCACCTCCGTGGAGACCGGCGCGGGACATCCCGACGGGCTCACCGTGGACGCCGCAGGAGGGGTGTGGGTCGCCCTGTGGGACGGCGGCGCGGTGCACCGGTACGCGCCGGACGGCTCTCTGGACCACGTGGTGGAGCTGCCCGTGCGGCGCCCGACCGCGTGCGCCTTCGGCGGCCCCGGCCTGACCGACCTCTACATCACCTCCGCCCGCGTCGGCCCGGCCACACCCCACCCGCTCGCCGGTTCGCTGCTCGTCGTGCCGGGGGCGGGGCGCGGACTGCCGGGGACGGCCTTCGGCGGCTGATGTGCCGTCATGTGCCGTGGGGGGGGGGGGGGGGGGGGGGGGGGGGGGCGCGGGGGGGGGGTGGGGGGGGGGGGGGGGCGGGGGGGGGGGGGGGGGGGGTTTTGGGGGGGGGGGGGGGGGCCCCCCCCCCCCCCCCCCCGGCGGATCCCTCCCGGAG
>NZ_JBIDBD010000013.1:0-86248 GCF_043202815.1 Streptomyces sp. NPDC048111 | reverse complement strand
GTTCGCGGCTCGGGGGGCGGGGGGGGGGGCGCGGACGGCGGGGGACGGCCTGCGGCGGCTGTTGTGCCGTCTTGTGCCGGGGCGCCGGGCCGTGTGGGGGCCGGCCGCCACGGTGTGCCCTGTGGTCAGCGGGTCGAGAACGCGTGGACGGTGGAGCTGCGGTACGTGGCTCCCGGCCGCAGCACCGTCGACGGGAACGCGAAGCCCCGGGTGCCGCCCCTGGCGACGGTCCACAGATCGACCGCGGAGCCGTCCGCCAGGGTGCCGAAGTGCCGCTTCGACGGGGTGCGCCCGGGCGAGGCCTCGGCGCCGGCGGTGCCGAGGGCCGTCGCGGCCAGTCCGGCCGCCGCGCCCGCCGCAAGTACCGTACGTCTGCTGCTGTTCATGAAGTGACTCCTCCGACGGGCCGGTTGACCAGAAACGTTGACCAGAGACGTTGACCAGAATCGGGGTGGAGCTCAGGAGCCGATTCTGCGCTTGTTGTAGACGTCGAAGCCGACCGCGGCGAGCAGCACCAGGCCCTTGATGACCTGCTGGTAGTCCGTGCCGACGCCCACCAGGGACATGCCGTTGTTGAGCACGCCGAGCACCAGTCCGCCGATGACGGCGCCGAACACCGTGCCCACGCCACCACTCATCGAGGCACCCCCGATGAAGGAGGCCGCGATGGCCTCCAGCTCGAAGTTGACGCCCGCGTTCGGAGTGCCGGCGTTCAGCCGGGCCGCGAAGACGACCCCGGCCAGAGCCGCGAGCACACCCATGTTCACGAAGACCCAGAACGTGACCCTCCTGTCCCTCACCCCGGACAGCCTGGCCGCCGCCCGGTTGCCGCCGAGCGCGTACACATGGCGCCCCACGACGGCGTTGCGCATCACGTAACCGAGGCCGATGAGCAGCGCCGCCAGCAGGAGCAGCACCACCGGGACGCCGCGGTAGCTGGCCAGTGTCATCGTGAAGGCGAGGACGGCGGCGGCCATCGCCGCGCACTTGGCGAGGAAGAGGCCCCGCGGCAGGACGTCGAGCTCGTACGCCCGCTGACGGCGCCGGGACCGCACTTCCTGGACCAGCACGACGGCTGTCAGGACGAGGCCCAACACCACCGTGGGATTGTGGTAGTTGGTGTCCGGACCGAAGTCCGGCAGGTAGCCCGTGGAGATCTTCTGGAAGCCCTCGGGGAACGGGCCGAGCGAGCGCGAGCCGAGGAGGATCTGGGTGCCGCCGCGAAACAGCAGCATGCCGGCCAGGGTGACGATGAACGACGGGATGCCGACGTAGGCGATCCAGAACCCCTGCCAGGCACCCGCGAGCGCCCCGATGACCAGGGCCGCCGCCAGGGCGAGCACCCAGGGCACCTGGTGCTCGACCATCATCACGGCGCACGCGGCCGACACGAAGGCGGCCAACGAGCCCACGGACAGATCGATGTGGCCCGCGATGATGACGATCATCATGCCGATCGCGAGGACCAGGATGTAGCTGTTCTGCAGCACCAGATTGGTGACGTTGTTCGGCTTGAGCAGCACCCCGCCGGTCCAGATCTGGAACAGCACGACGATCAGGCCGAGGGCGATCAGCATCCCGTACTGGCGCAGGTTGCGCCGGGCAGCGCCCAGCAGCAGCGCGGCGGCCGCGGGACGCGGAGACCCGGACGCCGGCCGGGCGCCGCGGGGGGTTTCGGTGGTGACCGGAGCCATGGCGCTACCTCTTGTCCGTGGTCATGTGGCGCATCAGCACTTCCTGCGTCGCCCCCTCCCGCGGAACCTCTCCGGTGAGCCGGCCCGCCGCCATCGTGTAGATGCGGTCGCACATGCCGACCAGTTCGGGGAGTTCCGAGGAGATGAGGACGACGGCCTTGCCCTGGGCCGCCAGTTGGTCGATGACGGTGTAGATCTCGTACTTGGCACCCACGTCGATGCCCCGGGTCGGCTCGTCGAGGATCAGCACGTCGGGACCCGCGAAAATCCACTTGCTGAGGACGACCTTCTGCTGGTTGCCGCCCGACAGCCGCCCTACCTGCTCGAAGACGGTGGGCGCCTTGATGTTCATGGACCGCCGGTAGGACTCCGCGACCCGCCGCTCCTCGTGCGCGTCGACGATGCCGCGCCGCGACACCCGGCCGAGCGCGGCCGTGCTGATGTTGCGGGCGATGGTGTCGATGAGGTTGAGGCCGTACTGCTTGCGGTCCTCGGTGACATAGGCGATGCCGTGGCCGACCGCCTCCGGGACGGTCCGCGTCCGGATCTCCCGGCCGTCCTTGCGCACGGAACCGCTGACGCCCCGCCCGTAGGAGCGGCCGAACACGCTCATCGCGAGCTCGGTGCGCCCCGCTCCCATCAGCCCCGCGAGGCCGACGATCTCGCCGCGGCGCACGTGCACGGACACGTCGTCCACCACCTTGCGCCGCTGGTCGACGGGGTGGTGCACCGACCAGTGGCGCACCTCAAAGGCCGGGTGCGCACCCGGGTCACCCGCGTACGGAGTGCGGTCGGGGAAGCGGTGGTCGAGGTCACGGCCCACCATCGCCCGGATGACGCGGTCCTCGGTCGTCGCCGGGTCCCGGACGTCGAGGGTCTCGATGGTGCGGCCGTCACGCAGGACGGTCACCCGGTCGGCGACGGCGGCGATCTCGTTGAGCTTGTGCGAGATGACGATCGAGGTGATGCCCTGTTCCTTCAACTCCCCTATGAGCGCCAGAAGATGAGCGCTGTCGTCGTCGTTGAGCGCGGCGGTCGGCTCATCGAGGATGAGCAGCCGCACCTTCTTGGACAGCGCCTTGGCGATCTCCACGAGCTGCTGCTTGCCGACGCCGATGTCCGCGACCCGGGTCTGCGGGTGTTCGGCGAGGCCCACCCGTTCCAGAAGCCGCGCCGCGTGCCGCAGCGTCTCGTGCCAGCTGATGATGCCGCGCGTGGCGTGCTCATTGCCGAGGAAGATGTTCTCGGCGATCGACAGGTGCGGAACGAGGGCGAGTTCCTGGTGGATGATGACGATTCCGCGCGCCTCGCTCGACCCGATGTCCCGAAAGGCGCAGCGCTCACCCTCGAAGAGGACGTCCCCCTCGTAACTGCCGTGCGGATGGACCCCGCTGAGCACCTTCATCAGGGTCGACTTGCCCGCCCCGTTCTCGCCGCAGATCGCGTGCACCTCGCCCGGCGCGACGGTGAGCGAGACACCGCCCAGCGCCCGTACGCCGGGGAACGTCTTGACGATGGAGCGCATCTCCAGGACGGGTGCGCACGACGCCTCACCGCTCGGGCCACTCACGTGAGGTCGCCCGCCTTGATGTAGCCCGAATCCACCAGCACCGAGCGGTAGTTGGACTTGTCGACACTGACCGGGTCGAGCAGGAAGGACGGCACGACCTTCTTCTCGTTGTCGTACGTCTTGGTGTCGTTGACCTGCGGGGCCCTGTGGTGGAGTACGGCGTCGGCCATCTGGACGGCCTGCCGGGCCAGCGCCCGCGTGTCCTTGTAGACCGTCTGGGTCTGGTTGCCCGCGATGATGGACTTGACCGACGCCACCTCCGCGTCCTGCCCGGTCACCACCGGGTACGGCTTGGCGGCGGTCCCGTAGCCCCCGGAGCGCAGCGCGGACAGGATGCCGATGGACATCCCGTCGTAGGGGGAGAGCACGGCGTCGACGCGGGTGGTGGAGTACGCCTTGGTCAGCAGGTCGTCCATGCGTTTTTGGGCGGTCGCGCCGTCCCAGCGCAGGGTGGTCACCTGGTTGAGGGCCGTCTGGCCGCTGCGCACCACCAGCTGCTTGCTGTCGAGATAGGGCTTGAGGGTTTTCAGGGCGCCCTGGAAGAAGTAGCGGGTGTTGTTGTCGTCCGGCGACCCGGCGAACAGCTCCAGGTTGAACGGCCCTTTCGTTCCGCCGCTCTTCAGGCCCAGCTTGTCGACGATGTACGTCGCCTGGAGCACCCCGACCTTCTCGTTGTCGAAGGAGGCGTAGTAGTCGACGTGGGGCGAGCCGAGGATGAGCCGGTCGTAGGAGATGACCTCGATGTGCTGATCGGCGGCCTGCTGGAGCACATCGCTCAGGGCCCGGCCGTCGATGGCCGCGACCACCAGGACGTCCACCCCCTTGGTGATCATGTTCTCGATCTGGGCGACCTGCTGGTCGACATTGTCCTCGCCGAACTGCAGGTCGGTCTTGTAGCCGAGGTCCTGGAACTGCTTGACCATGTTGGTGCCGTCGTTGATCCACCGCTCGGACGACTTGGTGGGCATCGCGATGCCGATGGTCGCCCCTTTGCCCCCCTTCGCGGAGTCCTTGCTGCCGCCCTCGCTGTTCTGTCCGCACGCGGCGAGGGCGAGGGCGAGCGATCCGGCGACGACGGTGAGTACTGCTCTGCGGGCACGGTGCATGGTCATCAGTCCTTGGCGGAGAAACGGTTGAGGGGGCCGGGCAGGCGCGAGCCGAGCGGGGACATGCCGCCGCCGGCGCCGTGCCGGTCGAGCAGGTCGAGCACGAGCCGGCCGCGCCGGACGCGCTCGCGCGCGGTGTCGAGCGCGACGTCCCGCAGGTGCGCGCCGTACGGGTAGATGCCGGGGGCCTTCGACAGGCCGAACTTGAGGTACAGCGGCGCGGCGCGGCGGATCAGCTCGGCGGCCTCGTACATCCGCACATAGCCGCCGAGGTCGTCCGGTGCCTCGATGTACAGATCGAGCGGCGCGCCCGAGACTCGGCGGATCTCGGTGAAGTGAGCGGCCGTCAGGTCGGACAGGACGTTGATCGAGTCGGCGCCGAGCCGTTCGTACACCGCGAATGAGGCCGGGTTGACCGGGCCGATGAGCGCGGAGACCTTCAGGGTGGTGTCCCCGGGCAGCAGGCCCTGTTCACGCAGCCGGTGCAGGGACCACAGCACGCCCTCGTCGGCCACGAGCAGACATCTGACGCCCAACTCCGTTGCCCGCAGCGCGTCTTCGACGCATCCGGCGAGCGCGTCGTGGCCCCGGGCCCGTAGGCCCGCGCCGCCCGAGGTGCTGCGGGTGGAGCCGCCCGTGTCCCAGGTGCCGCGCGGCCCGGTGAACAGGCAGAGCTCCACGTCACGGGCCGCGCAGGCGCCGGCCATGTCGGTGATCTCGGCGTCGGAGAGCATCCAGACGCCGCTGCCCTGACTGACCCGGTGCACGGGGACGTCGAGCCGCGCGGCCTCGTCGAGCACCGCGGCCAGGGCATCCGGACCCTCGACCGAGGGGATCTCGGTCCGCCAGCTGCCCCCGTCGGGGAAGGCGTGCGGGGAGGAGTCCGCCGGGTCGTCGGCGGGCGCGGCCAGGCCGAGCGCGGTGAGGGCCGATTCGCCGGGGCGCCGAGGTAGGGGGGAGGGGCGGGCGGCGGGTGGTGTGTCGGGCGGAGTGTCGATCATGGGCGGGTTCCTTGCGTGCGTGGGAAGGGGGGGACGGGGCGGGGCGCGCAGAGTCGTTCGACATACCGGACGTGGTTCGGGTTGGTGGGCGGCCCGAACGGCGCGGGCCGCCCGACGGGGGGCTCATGCCCTAGGGCCGCAGCAGGACCTTGCCCGTCTTCGGGTCGCCCCCGCCGACCAGGCGCAGCGCGTCGGCGTAGCGCTCCAGGGGGAACTCGTGGGTGATGAGCGCGGCCGGGTCGATCCGGCCGGCGGTGAACGCCCGCACCGCGTACGACCACGCCGAGGACGGGGCGCCGAAGATGCTGCGGACGGTGAGCTGGTTGAGGGACAGGTGCACGGGGTCGATGCCCTCCGCTCCCGGAGCGAACATCCCGGTGAGGACGACGCGCCCACCACGGCGGGCGAGCAGCGTCGCACCGGCCGCCGAGGAAGCAGCGCCGGCCGTCTCGACGACGAGGTCGAACCGGCCGCGCAGCGGGACGGACCGCTCGGGTGCGACGGCCCCGCTCGCCCCGAAGTGCCGTGCCAGCTCGGCCCGTTCGATGCGGGGGTCGATCACCGTCAGTTCGCTGGGGGAGCAGCCCGCGAGGAACTGGACGGCGAGCAGTCCCAAGGTGCCCGCGCCCACCACGGCGACGCGTTCGCCGGGCTCGGGCGCACCGGCCCGTACGGCGGCGGCCACCACCGCGGCCGGCTCCAGGAGCGCCGCGCCGCGCAGGTCCGCGCCGTCGGGCAGGGGGTGCAGGAGCCGGGCCGGCACCACTACGTGGTCGGCGAAGCCGCCGGGATCGGTGAACCCGGTCTCGGCGTAGGGGCCTTCGCACAGTGAGGTCTCACCGCATCGACAGCGTTCGCAGGTGCCGCAGGTCCGGAAGCCTTCGGCGACCGTCCCCCGGCCGATCAGAGCGGGGTCGACCCCGGCGCCCGCGGCCTCGATGGTGCCGGACCATTCGTGGCCGGGAGTGAGCGGATGGCGCACGTAGCGGGGGTCGCGGCGCCCCTCGTACACCTCGCGGTCGCTGAGGCAGATCCCCGCCGCCGCGACCCGCACCACGACCTCCCCGGGCCCCGGTTCCGGACGCTCGCCGACTGCCAGGTGATGGCTGCCCGGAGCGTCCACGACGACGGCTCGGCTGCTCATCCGCGCCGGCCCGACGGGGCGCGCTTCTCCCAGCCCTCGGCCCACAGGTCGAACCGCGCCTGCTGCTGCGGGAACGCGGCCGCCGCGTCCACGTCCAGTTCGACGCCGAGGCCGGGCGCGTCGGGCAGCTGGAAGTATCCGTCGATGACCTGCGGCGCGCCTTTGACGACCTGTTTGATGTCGGCGTCGGCGAAGTCGTTGAAGTGCTCCAGGACCTTGAAGTTCGGTGTGCAGCCCGCGACGTGCAGCGAGGCCGCGGTGAGCACCGAACCGCCCACGTTGTGCGGCGCCACCAGGGTGTAGTGCGTCTCGGCGGTCGCAGCGAGCTTCCTGGTCTCCAGGATGCCGCCGATGTGGCCGACGTCCGGCTGGATGATGTCGGCGGCCTGTGACTCGAAGAGTTCGCGGAACTCGATCCGGTCGTGGATGCGTTCGCCGGTGGCGAGGGGAACGTCCACCTTGTCCGCCACCTTCGTGAGCGCCTTGAGGTTCTCCGGCGGCACCGGCTCCTCCAGCCACGCCGGGTCGAACGGAGCCAGTTCGCGGGCCAGTCGGACGGCGGTGGCCGGCGAGAAACGGCCGTGCATCTCCAGCATCAGCTCGGTGTCGGGACCGATCGCGTCCCGGACCGCCTCGATCAACGACACCGCGTACAGGCTCTGTTGGCGGTCCAGCTCGAAGTGTCCGGTGCCGAACGGGTCGATCTTCAGGGCACGGTAGCCGCGCTCGACGACCGCGCGGGCGGCGGCGTGGTAGGCCTCGGGGGTGCGCTCGGTGGTGTACCAGCCGTTGGCGTACGCCTTGACGCGGTCGGTCAGCCGGCCGCCGAGCAGCTGCCACACCGGGACGCCGAGTGCCTTGCCCTTGATGTCCCAACAGGCCATCTCCACCACGGAGATGCCCGACATCACGATCTCGCCGGCCCGCCCGTAGTCGCCGTACTTCATGCGCCGCACGAGGTCCTCGATCGCGAACGGGTCCGATCCCGTGATGTGGTTGACCTCCGCCTCGCGAAGGTAGCCGAGCAGCGCGTCGGTGCGTCCCAGCATCCGGGTCTCGCCCACCCCGGTGAGGCCCTCATCGGTGTGGACCTGGACGTAGCTGAGATTGCGCCAGGGAGTTCCGACGACGTGAGTGCTGATTCCCGTGATTCGCAAGGCAGTTGCTCCCGGGTGTGCGGCTGTGGCGTTCGAAATTTCGTCACGCGTTCGAAATGCTGGCGTGACGGTAATGACGTACCGCCCGGGGTGTCAATGGGTCGCGCGGGGAAGGGCGTTGAGCCGGCGCGGCAGGGTCGCGGCCGCCGGGAGCACGGACCGGCCTCGGTAGGGTCCGGCGACGGCACGGACCCGTGACGACGACGCGCCGGGACTCCGCTGCGCCTGCGAGGGCTCAGGCAGGCGGGGGAGGGGTGAGGCGGGCGGCGAAGGTGATGATGTCGTCGTCCGGGTCCGCGCCGAAGGTGTCGAGCAGCAGGGTGCACAGGGCGTCGGGATCCGCGGGCCCGCCCGCCGCGGTGTCGGCCAGCAGGCGAAGGCGTTCGTCCAGCGGGTCGTGGCGGGTCTCGATGAGCCCGTCGGTGACCATGAGCAGTCTGCTGCCCGCCTCGATGTCGTACGCGGTCGCGGCGGGCTGGGGCAGACCGATGCCGAGGAGCGGACCGTGGGCGGTGAGATAGCGCGGGGCGGCCTCGGCCGTCAGGAGCAGCGGCGGAAGATGGCCGGCGTTCGCGATGTGCAGGCGCCGGTTGCCCGGCTCGATCAGCGCCAGGCAGACGGTGGCGGTCCATCCCGGCTGGTGCAGACGCAGCAGGTGGTCGAGGTGCTCCAGCAGGACGTGCGGAGGATGGTCCTGCGCCGCGTACGCGCGCAGGGCGTGACGCAGCGGGCCCATGACCATGGCGGCCTGCAGCGAGTGGCCGACGACGTCCCCGACCGCCAGCAGGAGACCGCGCGGGGTGCTCACGGCCTCGTAGAAGTCGCCGCCGATCTCGGCGGTGGTGGCGGCCGGCAGGTAACGCACGGCGAGTTCGGCGCCGTCGACCTGCGGCAGCGTGGCGGGCAGGAACGTGCGCTGGAGGGTCAGGGCGAGTTCGTGCTCCTGGCTGTAGCGCTCCACGACGTCGTTGTGCTCGACGGTGAGTTCCGCGTACATCGCCATCACACCGGCGTTGGTCTCGGTCAGTTCCTCGTTGAGGCGCTCCAGTTCGTCGCGCTGGGCGTGCGCCTCTTCGAGGGAGGCGATCAGGTCGCGGGTCTGGGCCCGCAGGTCGTCGATCGCGCTCGCGGGACTGGCCGACTCCAGCAGGGCGCGCAGCCGCTCCACGTCCAGGTCGCGGGCCGCGAGTTCGGGGATGGCGCAGACGATCTCGATGCGCCCGCCGGGCCGGGACGCCCCGGGCACCGCGGGGACGTAACGGATCTGCGGCAGCAGACGTGTGACCGCGGTCAGGGACTCGGGGCTGGGCGCGCGGTCGTCGTTCCACTTCAGGACGATCCGCAGGGCGGCGGGCTCCTGCTCCACGTGGAACAGGGCGGTCATCGCCGCGGGCCGCAGCAGGTCACGGCCCAGCTCGCTCACCGCGGTCGCCAGACGCACCTGGTCGCGGGCGTCGAGGCCGACGGCTCCGGTGAGCGTCTTGGCGTGCCGGCGCAGGGCGAACACGTCCTGCTCGGTCCTGAGCACGGTGGCCAGGACGGGGACGGAAGGGCGGCGGCGGGTGGCCGGCGTCCTCATCGCGCCGCCCTGGCGACCACCACGCTGGCGTCGTCGCGCCGCGTTCCGGCCTGCCGCAGCAGCGCGGCGGCGATCACGGCGGGCGGATGGTGCAGCAGGCCGGCCAGATCGGCCGCGCTCCAGCGCTCGCTCAACCCGTCGGAGTGCATGACGAGGACACCACCCGGCGCCAACTGGTTCTCGTAGGTGCGCAGTTGGCGTATCTGGTGGCCGACGATGCCGGGGTGGGACATCAGGGTGGTGCGCTGGGTCGGGGTCACCAGGGCGGCGGTGATGTTCCCGATGCCGCAGAGCAGCACCCGCCCGTCCGGTTCGAGGCGGGCGATGGCCACGGCGGCGCCGCGCGTACCCCGCAGCGACCGGTGCACCTCCTCCATCACCTGCTCCGGCGTGCGCCCGGCCGCGGTACGGAACGCCTGGACGGCGTTCTGCGCGGCCAAAGCGGCCAGCGGACCGTGACCCAGACCGTCGCAGGACATGACCAGAAGCCCCTCCCCCCGCCCCGGCAGCGCGGCGCGCACAGGCGTCGCCCGGCCACTGCGGTACGCCTGGACGCCGGGAGCGTCCACCCGGGCGGGGCGGTCCGGACGGACCACGGGGGAGCGGGGGCTGGTCAGCGCCGACCAGCTGGGGCGCGTCGGGGAGGCCGGGGTCCGGACCGTCGCCTCGTCGTCCTGCGGGGCGGTGGCCGTCGCGGGGGCGCGGTCGGTGCGCGCGGCCCAGGCGTCGCCGCAGGACTGTTCCCCGCTGATCGGGCGGGTGATGCCCTCCACGGCCGGCTCGGTGTGCGCCGTCGGCGCCGCCGGGTGCGGCCAGAAGCGGGCGAGCTGGATCGTGCCGGTGCCGGGCAGGGAGTGAATGGTGAAGCTGTCGGCGAGACGCTGGATCGCGCCGAGACCGATGCCCAGGGTGCCGCTGGTCGACATCCCGTCCCGCAGGGCGGCCGGGATGTCGGCCATGCCGGGCCCGCTGTCCACGGAGATCACTTCCACTCCGGCCAGCACGTCCTGCCCCGGTGCGGCGTGCGCGCGTACGACCCGCAGCAACAGCGAGCCGTCCACGGCGTGCTTGGTGGCATTGCCGGACAACTCCGCGACGGCCAGGACCAGTTGGGCCGTGCGCTGCTCGCCGAGGCCGATCCTGCGGCCCAGCGCGGCGGCAGCGCCGCGGGCGGCCTCGGGCTGGTCACGGAACCAGGCGACGTCCTCGCAGTCGACCAGTACCAGGGGCGCGGGCATCAACGGACCCATTTGGTGATGGTGACCGTGGTGCCCTCACCAGGAGTGGTGTCCAGGGCGAAGTCGTCGACCAGGCGCTTGGAGCCGGACAGGCCGAGCCCCATGCCGGTGCCCGACGTCCAGCCGTCGGTCAGCGCGAGATCCACGTCGGCTATGCCCGGACCGTGGTCGGTGAAGACCAGCCGCACGCCCCGCCGCCCGCGCTCCTCCACCACGCGGGCGGTCATGGTGCCTCCGCCGCCGTGGACGAGGGTGTTGCGGGCCAGTTCACTGGCGGCGGTGATGAGTTTGGTCTGCTCCACCAGGGAGAGCCGGCACTGCTGGGCCAGCGCCCGTACCTGCTGACGGGCCTGGACCACGCCGGCGGTGGTCGTGATCTCCAGTACCTCCGGGGTACGGGAGGCGCCGCTCATGCGTCGGCCGCGGGATCCGGCGCAGAGCCCTCGAAACTGTCCACGAGGTGGTCGCCCTCCAGCATGCGCAGACCCTTGTCCAGCGTCAGCGCGGTCCGCACGCCGCCGAGGGAGAGGCCCAGTTCGACCAGCGTGATGGCGACCGCGGGACGCATGCCCACCACCACGGTCTGCGCGTCGAGAAGACGGGACAGTGAGGCGATGGTGGCCAGCATGCGGCCCACGAACGAGTCGACGATCTCCACCGCGGTGATGTCGATGACCACCCCGTGCGCGCCGCAGTCCACCACGGCCGCGGCCAGGTCGTCCTGGAGCCGCAGCACGTCCTGGTCGTCCAGATCGGTCTGGATGGAAACCAGCAGGACCTGCCGGATCCTCAGGATGGGAACGCGTTCACTCACCGGGCACCGGCCTGCTGACCGGCACGGGAGATCGTGGTGCCCGAGCGGCGCAGCGCGTGGCGCAGGGCGTCGGCGAGCGTGGCCTTGGTGACGATGTCACCGAAGTCGATGCCCAGCGCGACGATGGTCTGGGCGATCTGCGGACGGATGCCGGAGATCGTGCACTCGGCGCCCATCAGCCGGGCCGCCACGACCGTCTTCAGGAGGTGCTGCGCGACCTCGGTGTCCACCGCCGGGACGCCGGTGATGTCGATGATGGCCTGCTCGGAACCGGTGTCGATGAGCGCCTGGAGCATCTTCTCCATGACCACCATGGTGCGCGCCGAGTCCAGCGTGCCCACGAGCGGGACGCCGACCACGCCGTCCCACAGCCGCACCACCGGGGTCGACAGCTCCATCAGCTGCTCGGCCTGCGCCGAGATCAGCTCCTCGCGCGTCCTCGTGTAGACCTCGATCGTGAACAGGCCGAGCGTGTCCAGGAGGCCCGCGAACTCCAGGTACGCCTCGACGTCGTTGTCCGCGCCGGTCAGGGAGGACTCCAGAACCTTCTTGAGCGCGAACACGCTCGCGGCGGTCTCGGTCGGGCTGAACCCCTGCAGCGCCCGGTTGCGGGACAGCTCGGTGAGCAGCGCCCGGACCTCGCCGAACGCCTCGTCGTGCCCGTCCAGGGTGTCCTGGCCGAGCGCGGCGACCAGCGCGGTGTAGATCTCCTGCAGTTCGCGCTCGACCTCGGCACGGGCCACCCGCCCGCCCAGCGAGCCGGCCACCGCGTCCGCCCACTCGGCACCGAGGTCCTCACCGCGGACGGTCAGGAGATCGATCAAGCGTTCCGGCACGTTCTTGCCGCCCATGGGGCCCCCTCCATCGTGGGGATCGGACGACCCCAGCCGAACTGTAAGCCATCCGAGTGGGGTGGCAGTGCCTCACGCCCCTGCGCCGGGGTCGCGCGACCGGGGCCCACACGCGCACACGCCCCGGGTGGCCCGCCCGGGGCGTACGCTCTCCCGACCCCCACCCCGACCCCGGCCTGTACGCCGCCGCCGCACCACTCCCCGGGACGGGCTCGGCGGACCGGCCCAGGCACCCGCGCTCAGGCAAGAGCCTCGCCGACAGTGGGGAAGCACGCGATGACGGTGTCGATGCCCACGATGCCGATGGTGCGCATCACGGCCTCGCCGCCCGCGGCCAGACGCAGCCACCCGCCGGCCCCGCTCAGTGCGAGGTGGGCCGAGATGAAGAGGTTGATGCCGCTCGAATCCATGAAGGTGACCCGGCTCAGATCGACCACGACGCGCGGACACGCGGCGTCGGGAGCGGTCAGGGCCGCGCCGAGTGCTTCGCCACTCTGGTGGTCGATCTCCCCG
This sequence comes from Streptomyces sp. NPDC048111, assembly GCF_043202815.1. Lineage (NCBI taxonomy): Bacteria > Bacillati > Actinomycetota > Actinomycetes > Kitasatosporales > Streptomycetaceae > Streptomyces > Streptomyces sp. NPDC048111. Next base: position 73,581 of record NZ_JBIDBD010000013.1, on the reverse strand, counting down.
TCGAGCGCCACGACCCGGATTCCGTCGCTCACCGTGGTGATCGCGACCGACAACTGATCCGCCCACCCGGCATGTTCAGCGCTCGTCGTCTGTCCCTCACTCATGCCATGATCATGGCATACGCCTCCGATCGCCTGCGGTCCCCGAAAGGGCCGGGAGACGCCGAGGGGGCCCGGTGCGGTAGAAAGGGCGGGGGCGCGACCAGCGGCAGCGCTGGTGCGCGGGGGTGATCGGTGGGGAACGAGGGGGCCGTGATGGAGCCAGACCCGGGGGCGGAAGACGCCGCACCGCCAGGCGGGCCGGCCACACGGACCAGCGTCGTCCTGGCCGGCGGCGGCACGGACATCGCCCGGGCACGCCATGTCGCGGCGGGGTTCCTCACACAGATGCGGGCCGACCACGGCCTGGCCGTCTCGCAGCGCGCCGTGGACCTGACCCAGCTGGTCGTCAGCGAGCTGGTCACCAACGCCCGCAAATACGCTCCCGGCCCCGCGCGGCTTGAGCTGCGCATCATCGACGGCACGGTCGAAGTCGTGGTGTGGGACTCCGACCCGGTCCTCCCGGTGGCCCGGGCCGCGGACGTCGGCCGCGTCGGCCAGCACGGCCTGGAGATCGTCATGGCGGTCGCGCGGGACTTCGCAGCGAGAAGCGAACCGGACGGCAAACGCATCACCGCCCGCATCGCCCTGACCGACGACCCCGACGGGGCTGTTTCGCCGTGCCGGGTTGTGTGAGGCCCCGCAACTCCGTTGTCGCGTCGATTAGTTGGTGGCCGCGCTCGATCCGGGCTTGATCGGGCAGCGGCTCCTTCGACGGCGACGGCGATGGCGATGGCGATGGCGACGACGCTCAGGCCGAGCGGCCGTTCGACGAGAAGTGCTGGTAGTCCGGCGGGTTCCAGCGGCCGCCCCATTGCCAGCCGACCGCGCGCATCGCCCTGCTGATCGTGTCCCCGGGGCGGATCATGCCCTTCTCCTGCCGCGACCGGTCCAGGAACGCGGCTCCCGCCGGGGGATAGACCGTGCCGTTCACGTCGACGTACGGGTTCTCCAGGGTGTTGATGTCCACCGCGTCCCCGTACGAGTGCTGCGACACCTCGGACGGATCGCCGGTCACCTGGCGGCAGTTGAACGCGGAGGTGTTGTCGGCGGCCATCGCCGCCTCGTCGTTGCCGTCGAACTCGGCCATCACCCGCATCTGGCGAATGGGGAACCTGGCTTCCAGCGCCTGTCCGAAGACCTGGAGCAGCGGTCCCACCGCCCGCTCCCGCACCACGAGTTCACCTCGGTGCACCTGGTCGTCGAAACCCCAGTGGTTCAACTGCACCAGCCGGAGCCCGGACGCGGGGACGGGACAGCCCGGGTGCCAGCTCAGGCCCAGCTTCTCGGGCGGGACGGCGGTGACGACGGCGTCGAGCGCATCGACGGCCCCGCCCGGCGCCCCGGCGACAGGGCCCGGCGGGCGGGCCGCGGCGTCGGGGGCGGGGAGTCCGCACAGAGGCAGGGCGCACAGCGCGAGCGTGGCGGCGGCGGTACGGGGGCGCATCGTGATCACTGGACAGGCATAGCGCGTCCAGTGTGAGTGAGGGTGTTTGTGCTCGGGGGTGGGGGCATTCGGGGAGAGAATTCCCCCGAATGCGGGGATCGGTTCCGCCCTCGGGACGGGTCGCCGCGTCGCCGGACCGGCTCAGGGTGCCCCCGGCTCGGAGCGGCGGCCCCGTCCCCGGGTGTCCCCGGCTCGGAGTGGCTCCGACCCCGGTGCCTCGGCTCGGAGTGGCCCCGACCTCGGTGCCCCGCCCGCCCTGGCGGCGTCCCGCAAGGCGCCCGCATCGCGCCTACTTCCCCTGACGCTCCCAGCGCCGGAGCCCGGCGGGCCCACGCCCCCTCCTGCCTAGTCAGGTACCACCCACGTGTGCCTCAACTCCCGCTCCATTAGGGCGCATTGACGCCACCCGCCCCGTCGGCTCCTTGAAGCTCCGCAGTCGCGCCGACCATGCTCCCGCCGTATGAGAGCGCTCTCAAAAACGGAGGGCGCCACTACGGGAACGAGGTGTCGGCATATGAAGTTCGGGAGATGGGGCGGGGTCGTGGCCGCCGCGGTGGTGGGCGTCGCGTTCGGGGCCGGTACGGCGCACGCCGACATACCCATCGGCCAGTCGATGTCCGGCAAGGCCACGTACTACAACGACAAGGGGTACGGCGCCTGCGGCACCCCCATCGACGCGTCGAGCCAGGACCTCGTCGCCGTGTCCCCGGCTTGGTGGACCACCGCGAATCCCAACAACGACCCCTTGTGCAGAGGCATTTCGGTACAGGTCACCTACCGCGGCAAGACGATCAAGGTGCCCGTACGGGACAAGTGCCTCTCCTGCGCCTCGACGCACATCGACCTCAGCCAGACCGCGTTCCGCAAGTTCGCGGCGCTGGACGTCGGCGTCATCGACGGGATCACCTGGAAGTTCGTGAAGTAGACCGGGGCCGCCGCCCGGGGCGGCCCCGGCCGGCGGCGTCCTGAATGCCGCGGGGTGGGCCATCGGTTGCTCCGCGCCCGGGAGCGTGGTCACCGTGGCGCGCGCGGTCACGGTGGCGGCGGCGAGGCCTGCCCTGCTGGGGGCGGGGGATCGGCGGGCAGGGGGGCGGCGCGGGCGATGTGGGTCAGATCGGTGAGCAGCGAGCCCAGCCAGGATTCGGTGGCGTAGTACAGCCGTGGCGCGTCGGGCGGTTCCGTGGCGAGCTCGGCGAGCCCCGGGTCCAGGGGCCGCAGGGTCGCGGCGGGTGTGTCGTCCCCGGGGTCGAGGGCCGCGGAGGCGAGCAGCATCCGGCCCGCCACCCGCTCGCCCAGCGCTCCGAGCGAGGCGGACGCCACCGGGCCGAGCCGGGGCTGCGGCGGTTCGAGCAGCCGGGCCGAACCCCACAGGGCGTGGTGCCCGGCGATCAGAGCGGCCTGCCAGTCGACCCGGCGCGGCGCCGCTCCTCGGGCCGCGCCCCCGAAGGGCGTGGGCTCGCTCTGGTACTGCGCGTAGGCGGACTCCGCGAGGATGACCGCGTGCTGGAGCGAGTGGTGGCCCGGTACGGCGGGCAGGGAACGGCCCGCCGCGTCGTCGGTCGCGCGGGCGTCGGCGACGGCGGCCGCGGTGGCCACCGCGGTCTCGGCCGCCCGGCGCAGGAGCCCGGCGGCGGTGCGGCGCAACTCGTCGTGGGCGCCGCGCGGCCAGGCCAGCAGTCCGAAGACGGTTCCGACGGCGCTGCCGATGAGCACGTCCAGCATTCTGACCTCGGCCAAGTGCCAAGTGGGTGGAGCGAGTTGGGCGAAGACGAGCGCCACGAGGACGGTGAAGAGCCCCTGCGCCCAGCCGACGCCCTTGACCGGCCCGACGGTGAAGGCGAACAGCATCCACAGCGGCAGCAGCGCCGCGTACCAGCCGGTGCCGGCGCCCAGCAGGATCAGCACCGCGGCCGTCACCAGTGCCCCGACGAAGGTCCCGGTGAGCGCGGTGCGCACGGTGCTCCAGGTCTCGTCCACGGTCGTACGGGTGAGGGTCAGCGTGGCCAGCATCGCCCAGAATCCGTGGGGCAGCGTGTCGATCCCGGCCACGAGCCGGGCGGCCGTCAGGGCCAGGGCCAGGCGCACCGCGTTCTGGAAGAACACCGAACGCTGCCCGGTGTGGCCCCGGATGCGGTGCCACCACAGGGTGGGGCCGGTCAGCGACGCGTACCAGAAGCGGCCCGGCGCCACCGTGATCGAGCCGTGCCGTCCGTGCGTGGCCAGGTCGGCCGCCGTGCCGAGGGCGAGGGCCGCGTCGGCGATCTCCAGGGCGGCGGCGTGCCGGCGCAGCACGCCGGGGGAGAACCGCGGGTGGTCGGACCGGGCCTTTGCCGGGGCGGGCGGTTCGGCGGACAGGGCCGACAGACGTGCGCGGACCGCGGTGAGGCGGGCGTGCGGCCCAAGCGGTGAGGGGCCGCCGAGCAGACAGGTGTACGTGGCCCTCGCCAGGTCTGCCACTGCCACCAGTACGGCGGTGACCTGGGGCTGCGGGGGCGTTCGCGGGTCAGCGGGCAGCAGCGCGAGCCGGCTGAGCAGGGTGCGGGTGGCGAGTCCGGTGTGGGCGAGGGCGCGGTCGCGCACCGAGGGGCCCGCGGGCCGTTCGGCCTCCGGAACGGCCAGCGGACGCAACTCCTGGCCGGCCCCCTGTGCCGCACGGAGGCCGCCGGCGGTCAGGGCGTACGGAGGCGTGCTGAGCAGGTGCGCGGTGCGGGCGGCGGTCAGGGCGGCACGGGCGGCCCGCTCCCGGTACGACGGTGGCGCGGGCTCGGGAAGGACCAGCGTCTCGACGGCGATGAACAGCAGCAGCCCGGCCGTCGCACCGATCAGCCGCTCGGGGAGCGAGCCGGGGTCGTACGGGGGGAAGGACGGCAGGATGTAGAGCAGTTGCAGACCGGGTGCGGCTCCCGCCGGCCGCGGTCCGCCGACGGCGGCGAAGGCCAGGGCGAAGCCGATCAGCAGCATGCCGGTGACCGCGCACCACGTGCGGACCGACAAAAAGGTGCCCGCCACCACGAGCAACCAGCACACCGGCAGCGCCCTGGCGACGGTCGCCGCACGCTGGCGCCCGGTGCCGGGGATGCGGGACAGGCCGCCCACGGCGACGGCGGCGAACAGGGCATAGGTCGCGGCGACGGGTTGGCCGAGGCCGTACCGGAAGACGTAGAACCCGGCTGCGGCGGCCAGCGTCACGCGTACGGCCCGGCGGCCCGCGGCGACATAGGGCGCCGGTACCCGACGGGCGGGGAGACCCCACACCCTTCCAGAATCACTCACCGCCCCGGGCCCGGCACCTTGTCGCAGGACCGGGCGGCCCGGCCCGGGACGGTGTGCGCAGACACGGCGCGCGGGCTCCGTCGCGCCGCGCGGCCGGTTGCCGCGGGTGGCGTGTTTTGATGCCCGCATGGAGACGTGGCCTGGTCGTCCTTATCCGCTCGGTGCCGTTCACGACGGCGCCGGAACCAATTTCGCCCTCTTCTCCGAAGTGGCCGAACGGGTGGAACTCTGCCTGTTCGACGACGCGGGGGACGAGCGGCGGCTGCCGCTCACCGATGCCGACGGCTCGGTGTGGCACGCCTACGTACCGGGTGTGGGGCCCGGGCAGCGCTACGGCTACCGGGTGCACGGGCCGTACCGGCCCTCCGAGGGGCTGCGCTGCGATCCCGCGAAGCTGCTGCTCGATCCGTACGCCACCGCCGTGGACGGACAACTGGACGGCGACCCCTCGCTGCTCACCACCGACCCCGAGCACCCCGACACGCCCAACGGCCTCGACAGCGCCGGGCACGGGATGTTCGGAGTCGTGACGGACCGGAGCTTCGACTGGGAGGGGGACCGCCGGCCGGCCCACCCCTACCACGAGTCGGTGATCTACGAAGCGCACGTACGCGGCCTGACGATGCGTCACCCCAGCGTGCCGGACGAACTCCGCGGTACTTACGCGGGGTTGGCGCATCCCGAGGTGATCGACCATCTCAAGGAGCTGGGCGTCACTGCCGTCGAGCTGATGCCGGTGCACCAGTTCACGCAGGACGGCTTCCTCGTGTCGCGCGGTCTGTCGAACTACTGGGGCTACAACACCATCGGCTTCTTCGCACCGCACAACGGCTTCTCCTCCGGTGGGACCCGGGGAGAGCAGGTCGTCGAGTTCAAGCAGATGGTGCGGGCCCTGCACGCCGCCGGGATCGAGGTCATCCTGGACGTGGTCTTCAACCACACGGCTGAGGGCAACGACCAGGGGCCCACCCTGTCGTTCCGGGGCATCGACAACGCCTCCTACTACCGCCTCGTCGACGACGACCCGGCGCACTACTTCGACACCACCGGCACCGGCAACTCCCTGCTGATGCGGCACCCGAACGTGCTGCAGCTCATCATGGACTCGCTGCGGTACTGGGTGACGGAGATGCGCGTCGACGGGTTCCGCTTCGACCTCGCGGCGACCCTGGCACGGCAGTTCCACGAGGTGGACCGGCTGTCGGCCTTCTTCGACCTGGTCCAGCAGGATCCGGTGGTCAGCCAGGTCAAGCTGATCGCCGAGCCCTGGGACATCGGGGACGGCGGCTATCAGGTCGGCAACTTCCCCGCTCTGTGGTCGGAGTGGAACGGCCACTACCGGGACACCGTGCGCGGGTTCTGGCGCGGCGAGGACGACACCCTGGCCGACTTCGCGTCCCGGCTCACCGGCTCGTCCGACCTCTACCAGCACGACCGGCGGCGGCCCCGGGCAGGCGTCAACTTCGTGGTGGCCCACGACGGCTTCACCCTGCGCGACCTCGTCTCGTACGACGGCAAGCACAACGAGGCCAACGGCGAGGACAACCAGGACGGCGCCGACGACAACCGCTCGTGGAACTGCGGGGTCGAGGGCGAGACCGACGACCCCGCGGTACGGGAGCTGCGCTTGCGCCAGCAGCGCAACATGCTGGCCACCCTCATGGTCTCCCAGGGCGTGCCGATGCTGGCCCACGGCGATGAGATGGGGCGTACCCAGGGCGGCAACAACAACGCCTACTGCCAGGACAACGAGGTGTCCTGGGTGGACTGGGACCTCGACGACGAACGCCGGGGGCTGCTCGACTTCACGCGGCGCGCGGTCGCCCTGCGCCACGCCCACCCGGGGCTGCGCCGCCGGCACTTCCCCGTCGGTACGACCGCGGGCACCCCGCCCGAGCGCGCCGAGGTGGTGTGGCTGCGGCCCGACGCGTGCGAGATGGCGGACGAGGACTGGAAGCGGGGCGACGCGCACGCCCTGGCCGTGTACCTGTGCGCCGACGCGCCCATGGAGCGCGACGCGCGGGGGCGGCCGGTCACCGACGACACGTTCCTGCTGATGTTCAACAGCCATCGCGACCCGGTCGACTTCCGCCTGCCCCCGGCGGCGTTCGGCGACGAGTGGCACCTCATGCTGGACAGCGCCGATCCGTCGACGGACGCGGAATCGGTGACGCTCGGCGCGGAGGCCGAATTCACCATGGAGGCCCACAGCATGAGGGTGCTGCGACGCGACCGCAGGGACTGACCACCCCGGCGCGCCCGGCGCTGCGCATCCTCCGCCTCCTCACGGACGGCGCCCCGTCCTGCCGCGCGCGTCCGGGCCGGGCGGGCCCGCGCGGTGTCGCGGACCGGCCTTCGGTGCGGTATGCAGGCGGGATGGATCGCGAACGGCTCACCTTCGACGGATGGATCGCTGCTGTGGGGACGGGCTCGGGCACCCGGGTCGTGGTGGGTCACTGGCCCCGGTCCCCGTTCGGCCCGTTCGCCGACGTGATGCTGGAGCGCGCCGACGGCCGGCGGACGCTGCTGGCGCCGACCGCCGCGACCGCCGCGTACGTGTCGTCGGTCTACCACTTCGACGAGGTCCGCACCGTTGACGTGGCGGTACGCGTGCGCGACGGCGTGTGGCACGTCGCGGCGGGCCCCTTGGACCTGCGGTTCACCGTAGGGCGCCGGGGCGCTCTGGGACTTGCCCTGCGGGCGGTTCCCCGGCCGCTGGCCAGGATGCCGCTGTGGGCCGCCGTGTCGGACGCGCCCGCCCGCTTGATGGCGGGGGTCCGCACCCGGGGGAGCTCACGCCCGGGGTGCCGCCAGTGGTACGCGGCCGGTGACCTGGTGCCGATCAGCACCGCCCGCGTCCGGCTCGACGGCGACGACCTCGGCCCGCTCGCCCCCGTCTCCCCGCCCGTGCGCTTCGGTTTCGGCTCGGCCCCGGCCGCCCCCGCACTGGTCCGGGTCTTCTCGACGGTGGAGCGCAGGGGCGTGACCGACGGGACGCCCGTGCCCTGACCGCGGGGGTGACCTGCGGGGGTGCGCCAGGGGGGCTGCCCGATGGGGGGCGTGACCGGCGGAAAGCGTCGCCCCGGACAGGTCCGTCCGGCCACGTCGGAATTCACTCGAATGGCCCTACACGGGTGGCGTAGGGCAGGGCCGAGGCGGAACGTCGGGCAGGTCGAGACAAGCCCACACGCCGCAAGGAGGCACTCATGGCACAGACAGCACCCCCGCCGGGGGAACCGTCACCCCCACCTCCCCACAGCCACCACGGTGCGAGCGGCTCGCCATGGGCCAGCAGCGGCACCGTGTTCGCCGGGGTCCTGCTGTTCGTCGACGGTGTGCTGGCCGTGCTCAACGGCATCGCCGGTATCGCCAAGGACAACGTGTACGCGCGCATCGGCGACTACACGTACCAGTTCAGCCTGACCGCGTGGGGCTGGATCCACCTGATCATCGGCGTGCTCCTGGTGATCACCGGCTTGGGCATCCTGAAGGGTGCCGAGTGGGCCCGCGCGCTCGGTGTCGGCCTGGCCTCGCTCAGCATCGTCGCGAACTTCATCTGGCTGCCGTACCAGCCGATCTGGGCCGTCATCGCCATCGCCATCGGTGTCTTCGTGATCTGGTCGCTGCTCACCGACCGGCCGCGGGCGGCACGCTGAGCACACTGACGGAAGCCCGGGCAGCGGGCGGTTCGTCCCAGGCCCGGCCCGGCCGGGGCCGCTGAGTACGCCGGTCCGGCCCGCGCGCAGCGCGCGGGCCGGACCGGTTGGTGCGCGGCGCGGCCCCGGGTCAGGACCAGACGGTGAAGGTCACGGTGACACTCGCGGTCCTGCCCGCGGCGTCGGTCACGGTGAGGACCGCGTTGCGAAATCCCCACGCGGTGGGTGTGCCCGTGATGGTTCCGGTGGCGCGGTTGATCGTCAGTCCGGCGGGCAGGCCGGTGGCGGTGAACGTGTACGGGGTGGTGCCGCCCGTCGCGGCGAGGGGCAGGTTCACCGGGCGGCCGGTGCGGAGGTTCTGGCTGCCGGGGTCGGCCAGGACCGGACTCGTGCCCGAGGCCCGGGTGACCGTCCAGGCGAAGGACGTCCCGCCCTTGGCCCCGGCGCTGTCAGTCGCGGTGACGGTGACCGTGGAGGTGCCCGCGGTGGTGGGTGTGCCGGTGATGGTCCCGGTGGCGCCGTTGATCGTCAGGCCGGCGGGGAGGCCGGTGGCGGTGAACGTGTAGGGGGCGGTCCCGCCCTCGGCGCTGTTGTGGACCTCGACGGCCGTTCCGAGCGTCGTGTTCTGATCGCTGACGGCCGCGACGGTGACGCCGCCGGGTTGCGGAGCGGAGGTCACAAGACGGGCGCCGAACCTGGCCAGGGCTTCGTTGACGGGCTGGAAGATCGTGAACTTCTCGCCGCTCCCGCTGGTGCAGGTGGCGCTGCCGCCGCCCGAGTGCAGGCCTACGGCCTTGCCGCCGGCGGCCGTGACGTAGCTGCCGCCGGAGTCTCCGCCGGCCGAACAGGCGCTGGTGTACGACAGGCCGTCGATGACGACATTGCCGTAGTCGACGCTCTGGTCGACCTTGGTCACCTCGCCGCACTGCAGGCCGGTGGTCTGTCCGGAGCGGCAGATCGCGGTGCCGACCACGGCGTCCGCGGATCCGCTGACCGCGATGTCGCCCTTGCCCCAGCCGCTCACCGTGCCGGACACGTCCCAACCCGCCTGGTCCACGTCGACGATGCCCATGTCGCCCTCACGGGCGTTGACACTGCCGGTGCCGTTCCTGTTGGAGGTGCCGACGCGGGTGCCGTCCTTGCCGTAGGCGGGCTGGTCGGCGTCATTGGTGCAGTGCCCGGCGGTCAGGAACGCCTTCGTGTTGCCGGACGTCCTGGTGACGGGGAAGCCGATCGAGCACGGGCTCTCGGTGCCGGGTATCCACTTCTCGCCACCCACGATGCTGCCGCCCTGCTGGCGGGGCGTGTCCCGTGACTCGGTGACGTGGACGAGGTCGCCGAAGGCGGTCAGCGTGCGCAGGAACGCGGAGGTGGTGGCGGTGACCCGGTCGGGGTCGACCGTGACCTCCAGGCGGTTGTTCCGTACGTCCGGCCCCCAGGACAGGACGCCGGGGGTGGAGCCCGCGTGCGCCGACAGGGAGCGCTGCGCGGCGTCGAGAGCGTGCCGGGAGTGCTGTACGTGATGGGCGACCGCGCCGGCGGAGCGAGCGGCCGAGGCGTCGGCGTCCGTGCTGACCGCGGAGTGCAGGCGCCCGTCGCCCGCGTCGAACCACAGGCCGGCGAGGCGGTCGCCGATCCGGGCGCGCAGCGCGGTCGCGGTGCGGGCTGCTTCGGCTTCCTGGGCGACGCGTCGGTCCAGGCCGGCCTGTGACAGGTGCAGATCACGCATCAGCGCACCCCGCACGTCCGCGGAGAGGGGCGACGGCGTGGGGGCGGTCGAAGCGCGGGCGGGCAGCGGACCGAGGCAGGCGAGGGCGGCGGTCGCCGCGAGGGCGGCGATGGCCGCTCGGGTGGGGATGGGGCGCATGGTGGGGGTCGAGCCCTTCTCTTCGTGGGGGAGCCGGAGCCGAGCCCGCGGCGTGCTGGCACGGGCCTGGGACGGTCCCGGCACCAATGGCCGCGGTGGGATCCGGGCCTTGTTCCGGGTGGCACCACAGTGAGCGGCCCGGCACCGGGCGTACATCGGGGCAATCCCTTGCGCTGGGAGCTTCAACGCTCGTGGATGGCACGGTCGTTGGCTCCGGCAGCGGCTCGACTTCGGTGCGGGCCCCGCGCCAACGCCTTGGTGTGGAGCGGCAACTCCTCGTCGTCGATGGCCAGTTGGCTACGCGCTGCCAACTCGTGTGCCCGGTGCGGCTGCACCGGCTCCCACATCCAGGGCGGTGCCTGCATCGGCGTGAGGGGCACCAGGGACATCCCTTGTTCTCGGGTCCCTTGCGGCACGGCCGTTGCCTGGCATCCGCACGGCCGCCTACGGTGCGGGGGTGATCGGCCCTCCTCCCGCGGCGCTGAGCGACGACGGCGCTGACGCCACCTGGCAGCAGATGCTCCACGAGGTCCGCGAGCTCCTGGAACACCGGGGCCGCCTCGTCGTCGCGGGCGCCTGGGGCACGGGCAAGACGACACTGCTCGACTCGCTCGCCTCGCCCCAAGTCGGCTTCGCCGCACGCCGGTTGCTGCGGATCGGGACCCGGACCGAGGACGTGGACGTCCCGTACGGGGCGATCGCGCAGATGCTCAGCCTGTCCGGGCCCGACGCCACCTCGCGCCCCACGGCGCCGCAGATGTGCGTCCTTCCCGGGCCCGATGCCACCTCGTGCCCCACATCGCCGAAGATGTGCGTCCTTCCCGGGCCCGATGCCACCTCGTGCCCCACCGCGCCGCGGACGTGCACCATGGCTCCCTCCAGCGGCACCCCGGGCCGCACAACGCCTCCGTCGCCCGCCCCGTGCGTACCGCTCACGGACCTGCCCGGCCCGCAGGACGGCAGCGAGCGGCGGCTCGCCGTACGGCTCGCGGTCACGGAGTTCCTGGCCGGCGCGGGCTCGACGCTCCTCCTCATCGACGGGGCCGCATGGATCGACGCCCCCAGCGCGGACGTCCTGTCGTACGCCCTGCGCACCCTGCCGGTGAGCCGTCTCGCCGCCGTCGCCTGTGAACGCACCGCGGCATACCCGCATGCCGCCGCCGATCTGCTCGGCGGCCACCCGGACGTGCTGACCGTGCCGCCGCTGACCGTCACCGACACCTCGGTCCTGTTGGCCGGGGCCTCGCTGCCCGCCCGCTGGGCGGCCCCCGTGCACCGCTACTGCGGGGGGCACCGCGCGCTCACGGCAGCCTTCCTGCACGCGGCCGCCTCGCGTCCGTGCGCGGACCACGCGGCGCCCGTGTGGCCGGCCGAGGTCGAGGACCGTGCGCGTGCCTGGCTCACGACGGTGCCCGGCCCGGTGCGCGCCACCCTGCAATCCGCCGCCCTGACCCACCATCCGGACGTCACCGTCCTGCGCAACGCCGGGCATGTCGACGCCGAGGACCATCTCGACCAGGCCGAGGCGGCCGGACTGGTGACCGCCCTGGGCCCGCACCGCTTCCGCTTCACCGCGGAGGCCGTGGCCCAGGCCGCTGCGTCCACCGGATCGTCCGTCCGGCGTGCCCAGCTCCACCGCGCGCTGGCCGGCGCCGTCGCCGATCCGGTCCACCGCGCCCGCCATCTCGCACTCGCCCGGCGCACCGCCGATCAGGACGTCGCGCTGGGCACGGCGGACGCCGCCGCCGTCGCCCGCCGGGACGGTGACCGTGTGCTCGCCGCCGAGTTGATGGCCCTCTCCGCCGACCTCACCCCGGCCGGCCGGCCGCAACTGCGTCTGTCCCGGCTGTCGTTGGCGGCGCGGGACGCGGCCGCTGCCGGACGGGCCGGCCTCACCCAGCAGATCGCGGACGCGATCACCGCGAGCCGCGGCAGCCGCGCCCAGCGCGTGGACGCGCTGCTGGCCGTCGTGGATGTGCGCGGCCAGGACATGACCGGGCTCGAAGGCCACCTTGCCGAGGCCCGGCGCCTGGCCGCCGACGACCCGGCGCTGCTCGCCGCCGTCGAACTGCGCGCCGCCATCCAGGCCAACGTCAGCCGGGGCGCCGGCACGCAGGCCCTGCGCCACGCCGAACACGCCGTACGCCTGGCACGGCACGCCGGTGACAAGCCTTTGCAGGCCGCCGCCCTGACCATGCGCGCCAGAATGGAACGCCTCGCCGGCGGTCACGGTCGCGCGCAGTCAACTCTCGCCGCCGCGCTGGGACTTGATGTGCCACCCCAGACGATCGGCATCCGCAACAGTCCCCAGTACCTCGCCGCTCGCCACGCCCTGTTCGACGACCGGCTCGCCCGCGCACGCGAGCAGCTCGTCGCCCTGCTGCCGTACGCGGCGAAGGCGGGGGAGGCCGAGGACCTCGTCGACCTGTGGCGCAGCCTCGCCGAGACGGACACCCGGCTCGGCTCCTGCGCCACGGCCCTGCAGTGGGCCGGACAGGCGGTGGAGCTGACGGCGAGCGCGGGCCTTTCGCCCGGCCCGGCCTGGTACACCGCAGCCCTCGCCCACAGCAACGGCGGGTCCTTCGCGACGGCCGGGCACTACGCCGAGCAGGCGGTGCGGGCCTCCGCCGAGGAACAGGACACCATCCACACCGCACGCGGGCTGTGGATCCTCGGCTCCATACGCCTCCACACCGGCGACACCCAGGGCGCGGCCGGCACGCTCGCGCGGCTCGCCGAGCACGAAGCGACGGGCGGCGGCGCGGACCCCGGCATCCTGCGCTGGCAGCCGGACGCGATCGAGGCCTTCGCCGCAGCACGTATGCCCGACGAGGCTCGCGCCCTGCTCGACGCCCTCCCCGAGCACATCGGCACGGAGGACGAGCGCCGGACGGGTCTGCGCGCTGCCACGGCCCGGGCCCGCGCGGCCTGCCTGCGCCTGGCCGGAGACGGTGACGCCGCGGCCGGGCTCCTCGCGGAGGCCGCGCGCCTCTTCGCGTCCCTGGACATGCCCGTGGAGGAGGGCCGCACCCAGCTGGCCCTCGGCCGCCTGGAGCGGGGCCGCCGCCGGCAGGCAGCGGCGCGGACCGCGTGGCGGCGGGCGGAGACCTTGTTCGGGCAGGCCGAGGCCGCGCCCTGGCACGCGCTGACCGCGGAGGCCCTGGCGAGACTGTCCGGCCCGGGGTCACCGGGCCCGCGGAACGGACACGGGCCCCATCAACTGAGCCGCAACGAGCACCGGTTGGTCGGCCTGATCCGGGCCGGCGCGAGCAACCGGGAAGCGGCCGACCGGATGTTCCTGTCCGTCAAGACCGTGGAGAGCATGCTCAGCCGGATCTACCGCAAGTCCGGGGTGCGCACCCGTACTCAGCTCCTCAGCCGTCTCGCGGACACCCCGCCCGCGTGAGACGCGCCGCCTGAGCCGCGCCCGTGTGATCACCGTCCGCGTGAGGCCGGACGCGTGAAGGCCGGACGTGTGACCGGGCCGCGTCGGAGGGTCGGTAGCGTGGTGCGGGTCGTCGTGGACGACCAGTGTGCAGGTACGACACGGCCCCGGACGTCCGGGGCCCTGATGGGGAGTGTGGCCGATGAGCAGGGATCTGGAACGGCCTGTGATCGAGGTACCGCGGGGCAGGGCGCCGCAGTTCCTGGAGATCAAGGACCTGTGGGTGGGGGAGGGGGACGAGGCGGTGAAGGGGAGCCGGGTCACCGTCCACTACGTGGGCGTCGCGCACTCGACGGGGCAGGAGTTCGACGCGAGCTGGAACCGGGGGGAGGCGTTCGAGTTCAACCTGCTGGCCGGTGAGGTCATCAAGGGCTGGGACATGGGCGTGAAGGGGATGAAGGTCGGCGGCCGTCGCCGGCTGGTCATCCCCGCCCACCTGGGCTACGGCGACCGCGGGGCCGGTCCCGCGATCAGGCCGGGGGAGACCCTCGTCTTCGTCGTGGACCTGCTCGGCGTGAAGTAGCCGCCGCCAGATGTCATGGGACGGGGTCGGCCGCCAGGACGGCCGGCCCCGTCGTCGTCCCGAAGCCCGAAGCCCGAAGCCCCGGGCCGCGTCGAGCGGCACCTGGCCCGCCGCCCGGCCCAGGCCGCCAGGGCCATCCGTGTGGCGTGGGCGCCGTGGGGCGCGGCCGAACCGTCGGATCGGGGCAGGGTGGCCGTGACGGCCGGGGCCGTGACGGGGGGACGGGCCGGCCCGGCAGGCGACGAGAGGGAGCGGCATGGCGTCCGAAGAACACACCGCGGTCCACTGGCTGTTCGGCGACCAGCTCGGTCCGCACTTCATCGACCCCGGTCGCGGCGGCCCGCGCCGCGGCGCGCCGCTCCTGATGATCGAGTCCCGCGCCGTCTTCCGGCGACGGCGTTTCCACCGCGCCAAGGCACACCTGATCCTCTCCGCGATGCGCCATCGGGCGGCCGAGCTGGGCGACCGGGTGCGTTACGTCAAGGCGGACACCTACCGCGAGGGCCTGAGCCAGGTGGCGCGGGACGGCGGCGTCACGGTGCACCATCCCACGTCCCACCGGGCGCTCGCGTTCGTGAAGTCCCTCCCCTCCGTACGGGTCCTGCCCGCGCGCGGCTTCCTGGTGACCCACGACGAGTTCAAGACCTGGGCGGACGGCCACGGCGGCGCCGAGCGCCTGCGCCAGGAGGACTTCTACCGGTGGGTGCGGCAGACGCACGAGCTGCTGATGGACGCCGACCGTCCGGCGGGCGGCCGGTGGAACCTGGACCACGACAACCGGCAGCCCCCGCCGCGCGGCGCCCGCGTCCTGGACGTCCCGCCGCCCTACCGGCCGAACGAGAGCGACATCGACGCCGAGGTGCGGGCCGACCTCGACCGCTGGTCGCGGGACGGCGACGTCGCGTTCGTGGGCGAGGACGCCCCGCGCGCCTTCCCCGCCACCCGCCGCGAGGCCCTCGCGGCCCTGCGCCGCTTCGCCGACCACCGCCTCGCGACGTTCGGTGCGTACGAGGACGCGGTCCTGGCGGACGACCCGACCATGAGCCACAGCCTGCTCTCCTCCTCCCTCAACCTCGGTCTGCTCGACCCCGCCGAGTGCGTCGAACTCGCCGAGGAGCGCTGGCGCTCGGGCGACGCGCCGCTCAACAGCGCCGAGGGCTTCGTGCGGCAGATCGCCGGATGGCGGGAGTTCGTCTGGCACCTCTACTGGTACTTCGGTGACCGGTACCGCGCCGGCAACGTCCTGCGCCATCACGCGCCGCTGCCCGACTGGTTCACCGAGCTGTCGCCGGAGGGCACGGAGGCGAACTGCCTCTCCCACGTTCTCGGTCAGGTCAGGGAGACCGGCTGGACGCACCACATCCCGCGCCTGATGATCCTGGGCAGCTTCGCACTGCAGCGGGGCTGGGAACCCCGGGCCGTGACCGACTGGTTCCACCGCAGCTTCGTGGACGGCTACGACTGGGTCATGGTGCCGAACGTGGTCGGCATGTCGCAGTACGCGGACGGCGGGCGCATGACCACCAAGCCCTACACCTCCGGCGGCGCCTACATCGACCGCATGAGCGACTTCTGCCGCCCGTGCCGCTACAAGCCGTCCGTGCGGGTCGGCGAGGACGCCTGTCCGTTCACCGCCGGATACTGGAACCTGCTGCACCGCCACCGCGACCGCTTCGAACACAACGCGCGGATGACGCAGGCGGTGCGCGGCCTCGACCGGCTGCGGGACCTCGACGCGCTCCTGGAGCAGGAAGCCGCGCGCGAGGACTGACGCCCGTGGCGCGGCGTCCCGGCAGCCCGGGCGCGCCGCGCGCGGGCCACTCCCGTCACCGCCCGGCGTCCTCCTTCAGCATGTCGGCGCACTTCTCGCCGATCATCATCGTCGTGATGCACGGATTGACGGTGACGAGGTCCGGCATCGCCGAGCCGTCGGCGACCCGCAGTCCCTCGATGCCCTTGACCCGCAGCCGGGCGTCGAGCGGGGCGCTCGGGTCGTCGTCCGCCCCCATCTTCACCGTGCAGGACGGGTGGTAGACCGTGTTGTGCGTGGTGGCGATGTAGTGCAGCAGCTCGTCGTCGGTGCGTACGTCCGGACCCGGCGCGAGTTCGGCCCCGGCCCAGGGTTCCAGCGCGGGCTGCGCGGCGATCTCGCGGGCCAGCCTCAGTCCGTACGTCATCACCCGCACGTCGTGCTCGTCGGTGAAGTAGCGCGGGTCGACGCGCGGCTTGTCCCGGAAGTCGCGCGTGCGCAGCCGCACGGTGCCGCGCGAGCGGGCCCGGGTCACGTTCGGCGTGAGGCAGAACGCGTTCTCGCTCGTCGGATAGCCGCGCCGGTAGGTGTTCATGTCGAACGGCATCGAGCCGTAGTGGAACATCAGGTCCGGCCGGTCCAGACCCGGCCGGGTGTCGGCGAAGATGCCGATCTCCCACCACTGCTGGGACGTGGTCACCATGGGCCGCCGCGCCTCCCACATGATCACGCCCTCCGGATGGTCCTGGAGGTTCTCGCCCACGCCGGGCGCGTCCAGGACGACGTCCACACCCACGTCCCGC
Organism: Streptomyces sp. NPDC048111; assembly: GCF_043202815.1. Classification (NCBI taxonomy): domain Bacteria; kingdom Bacillati; phylum Actinomycetota; class Actinomycetes; order Kitasatosporales; family Streptomycetaceae; genus Streptomyces; species Streptomyces sp. NPDC048111. The sequence continues at coordinate 56,719 of NZ_JBIDBD010000013.1, read as the reverse complement.
AGGTGGGCCGCGGGCCCGACGCCCGAGAGCATCAGCAGCTTGGGGGTGTCGATCGCGCCGCAGCTGACGACCGTCTCGCGCCGCGCGGTGACGGTACGCGAGTGGACGAGGTCCGGGTCGAGGTAGACGGCGCCCGTGCAGCGCCTGTTGGCGTCGATCAGCAGCCGCTTGGCCCGTACCCCGGTGCGCACCTCGAGGTTCGGGCGCTTGCCGAGCACGGGGTGCAGATACGCGACGGAGGCGGACTGGCGGATGTTGTCCTCGTCGGAGTTGATCTGGAACCAGCCGGCGCCCCGCAGGACCGTCGTGCCGGTGTTGAAGGAGGCCGTGGGGATGCCGGCCTCGGCGCACGCCGCCAGGACGGCGCTGCCGCACGGGTCGTCGGGCCGGACGGTACGGATCTTGACCGGGCCGCTGCGGCCGTGGTGGTCACCGGGGGCGTCGTTGGTCTCCAGGCGCCGGTAGAGCGGGAAGGTGTCGGCCGCGCCCCAGCCCGAACAGCCCGCCGCCGCCCAGGCGTCGAGGTCTTCGGCGGGCGCCCAGAAGGCGATGCAGGAGTTGTGCGAGGAGCAGCCGCCGAGCACCCGCGCACGGGCGTGCCGCATGAAACTGTTGCCGTGCTCCTGCGGTTCGACCGGATAGTCCCAGTCGTAGCCGGACTCCAGCAGGCCCATCCAGCGCTCCAGGCGCAGCACGTTCTCGTCGCCGACGTCGCTGGGCCCCGCTTCGAGGAGGCAGACCGTGACCGACGGGTCCTCGCTCAGGCGGGCGGCGACGACGCATCCGGCGGTGCCGCCGCCGACCACCACATAGTCGAACTCGTCCACATCCACTCCTTGTCACTGGCCGGCGTCGGGCCCGCGCCCCTACGGCGCGCCATGGCCCAGCGGCCCGGCCGGGCCGCTGGAGGAGTGCTCGGCGAGCACCCCGGTCTTCTTGCGCTGGATGAACCAGTAGTAGAGGAACCCGCCGACCCCGACGACGCCGACGAACAGGACGCCGCCCCAGCGCAGGTACCAGTGCTGGGGCCCGTCCGCGTTGTAGACCGCGGGGCGCGGCCACAGCAGGTTGACCGTCATGGCGGCGCCCCAGAGCACGGCCAGGATGTTCACCGGGATCCCGAACCGGCCCAGCGAGAATCCGTGGGACGCCGTCGTCCAGCGGCCGCGCAGCCGCAGGATCAGCAGGGGGAGCGTCACCAGCAGATAGGCGATGTAGATCATCACGATGGCGATGCTGGTGACGACGGAGAAGATCTGCGGCTGGTTGATGTTGACGACCAGGATCGCGATGGCCACGACCCCGATCAGGCACGTGGCGAGGACGGGGGTCTGGAACCTGGGGCTGAGCCGGGCGAGTTTGGAGCCTCCGGGCAGGTTGTTGTCCCGGGCCATCGCGAAGGCGAGCCGCAGCCCGGCGGTCTGCACCGACAGCGCGCACACGGTGATCGCGATGATGACGCACCACAGCACCACCACGCCGACGGTGTGGCCGAGCGCTGCCTTCACCACGTACTGCAGGCCGTCCACGGACAGCTCCTTGGCGTGCAGGTCGGGAGCGGCCAGCAGCGCGAAGAGCAGGATCAGGCCGCCGAGGAGGAAGGAGGCGATGAGCGCGCGCAGGATGGCACGCGGTGCGTTGCGGGAGGGGTCGATGGACTCCTCACCGAGCGAGGACGCCGTGTCGAATCCGTACATCACGTACGCCGACGCCAGCGAGGCGGTGAGGAACGCGCCGAGGTAGCCGAGCGACTGCCCCTGTCCGTAGCCGGCGGTCTGCACCAGGGCGCTCGGGCCGCGCGTGATGTGCGCGGCGAGCAGGCCGATCAGGACGACGGCCGCGATGAGCTCGATGAACACGCCCGCGGAGTTGATGGTGGCCATCAGCTTGACGCCGAACGCGTTCACCACGGTGGTGAACAGGATCAGGACCGTGCCGAGCAGCACCGCGTTCGCGGCCTTGTCGTACTGGCCCGTGCCGTCGCCGATCACCTGGAAGACGCTGGAGATCTGAGGCAGCGTCAGTTGGTAGGCGAGGGCGACGGCGGCCAGGGACACCATCGTGGCCACCGTCATCATCCAGCCCGCCAGCCACCCGACATGGGGGCCGCCGGCGTGCTTGGACCAGTTGTAGACCGACCCCGCGACGGGGAAGCGGGCGGCGAGCTCGCAGAAGCACAGCGCCACCATCAACTGGCCGATGAAGACCATCGGCCAGGACCACCAGTAGGCGGGCCCGCCGAAGCTGACGCCGAAGTAGAACAGCTGGAAGGTGCCGGTCAGGATGGAGATGTAGCTGATGCCGGCGGCGAAGGTGTGGAAGTTGCCGAGCGTCCGCTTGAGTCCGGGCTTGTAGCCCAGCTCGGTGAGTGCCGCGTCCTGGTCCGAGGACGCGTTCGTGGCCGGTTCGTCCGGGCCGGGCGGGGTGTCCGCCATGACTGGTCTCCTCGTTCCGTACGGGCAGGGTCAGGGGCGGCGGGCGAGCGGCTCGGGCCGCCGGTGGTCAGTCGAACCAGCGCTGGGGCTCGGGCGCGGTGTTGCGCCAGACGTGCTTGGCCTCGCAGTACTCGGCGAGCCCCGCCGGGCCCAGCTCGCGGCCCACGCCCGACTGCTTCATGCCGCCCCATTCCGCCTGCGGGACATAGGGGTGGAAGTCGTTGATCCAGACCGTGCCGACGCGCAGGCCGGCGGCCACGCGGTGCCCCTTGCCCTCGTCCGTCGTCCACACCGCGCCCGCGAGGCCGTAGACGGTGTCGTTCGCGAGCGCCACCGCCTCGGCCTCACCACGGAACCGCTCGACGGTGACGACCGGGCCGAACGACTCGTCCTGGACGACGGACATCTGGGGGGTGCACTCGTCGAGGATGGTCGGCGGGTAGTAGAAGCCGTCCGCGAGGGCCGGATCGTCGGGCCGGGCGCCGCCGAGCCGCAGCACCGCGCCCTCGGCGATGCCGGCGGCGACGTACGCCTCCACCTTGTCGCGGTGCGCGGCCGAGATCAGCGGGCCGGTGCGGGCGTGCTCGTCGAAGGGGCCGCCCATGCGGATCCGCCCGGCGCGTGCGGCGAGTTCGTCGACGAAACGGTCGTGCAGCTCGTCCTCCACCAGCAGCCGCGCCCCGGCCGAGCAGACCTGCCCGGAGTGCAGGAACACGGCCATCAGCGCGTAGTCGACCGCGGCGTCGAAGTCCGCGTCGGCGAAGACGATGTTGGGGTTCTTGCCGCCGAGTTCGAGCGCGATCTTCTTCACGGTGGGCGCGGCGGCGGCCATGATGCCGCGGCCGGTGGCCAGGCCGCCGGTGAAGGAGACCAGGTCCACGCGCGCGTCCGTGGTCAGCGGCGCGCCGACCGACGCTCCGGTGCCGAGCACCAGATTGGCGGCGCCCGGCGGCAGCCCGGCCTCGGTGAGGATCCGCATCAGCATGATCGCCGTGTGCGGGGTCAGCTCGCTCGGCTTGAGGACGAAGGTGTTGCCCGCGGCGAGCGCGGGTGCGACCTTCCAGGCGGTCTGCAGCAGCGGGTAGTTCCAGGGCGTGATCAGGGTGCAGACGCCGACCGGCTCGTGGACGACACGGCTGTCGACCGTCGGCGTGCCGGTGTCGACGACCCGGTCGGTGCCGCCGGCCGCGGCGAGGTTGCCGAAGTAGCGGAAGCAGTTCGCGATGTCGTCCATGTCGTACTCCGACTCGACCATGCGCTTGCCCGTGTCGAGCGACTCCGCACGCGCGAAGGCGGCCTTGTCGCGTACGAGGAGGTCGGCGACGCGCAGCAGCAAGGCCGCCCGGTCCGCGACGGGGGTGCGCGGCCAGGGGCCCCGGTCGAATGCCTCGCGGGCGGCGGCCACGGCGGCGGCCGCGTCCTGCGGCCCCGCTTCGTCCACCTGGGCGACGAGGGTGCCGTCGGCGGGGCATCGGATCTCCCGCTTGTGCCCCTGCGCAGCCACCGTCCACCGGCCGCCGATGAACAGCTCGGGCATGGCATCCTCCAGGTCAGGCCGTCAGGGGCGGCGGCACGGCCCCTCGGGCCGGTGCCGCACGGACCGTCCGGGGGACGGACGGTCGGCCTGCCAGACGTAACACGGCCCGGACCGGCCCGCACGGGGGGACGGTCCGGGCCGGTCCGGGCCGTGGGCCGTCATGCGGACGCGGCCTTGCCGGGCGTCGTCAGGAACCCGCGGATGTATCCGGCCACCGTGTCGAGATGGCTCTCCAGGAGGAAGTGCCCGCCCCCGGGAACGAGGTGGACCTCCGCGTCCGGCAGGTCCCTGGTGAAGGCCCGCGCCCCGTCGGGCCCGAAGATCTCGTCCCCCGCGCCCCAGACCGCGAGCAGCGGCACCCGACGCTCCCGGAAGTAGGCGTGCACCTTCGGGTAGAGCGGGGGATTGGAGGCGTAGTCGAGGAACAGGGCGAGCTGGACGAGGTCGTTGCCCGGCCGGCTGACGTCGCGGTGGTCGGCCGCCCAGGTGTCGGGATCGACCAGCTCGGGCCGGTCCACGCCGTTGAGGTACTGCCAGCGGATCGCGTCGAGCGAGAGGGCGCCGCGGACGGCCGGCTCGGTCTCCGGGCCGGGGTTCGCCCAGTACTCCCGCACGGGCTTCCAGAACTCCGGTACGAACCCGTCCTCGTAGGCGTTGCCGTTCTGCGTGATGACCGCGGTGACCGCCTCCGGGTCGCGCAGCGCGAGCCGCCAGCCGATCGGCGCGCCGTAGTCCTGGACGTAGAGGGCGTAGCGGGTGACGCCGAGCTGGGCCAGCAGCGCCTGGGTGATGTCGGTGAGCGCGTCGAAGCCGTACGGGAACGCGTCCACGGAGGGCGTGTCCGAGAGGCCGAAGCCCAGGTGGTCCGGCGCGATGAGGTGGAACCGATCGGCCAGCGCCGGGATGAGCCGGCGGAACATGCGCGAGCTGGTGGGGAATCCGTGCAGGAGCACGAGCGTGGGCGCCTCGCGGGGGCCGGCCTCGCGGTAGAAGACGCGGTGCCCCTCGACGGTGGCGAAGCGGTGGGTGACCTCGGTCATGACTAACCCCTTAGAGCCATTTTGATGGTTACTCTCGCCCGTCCAGTAGACGCCGCGTGGAGTAACCTGTCAATCGGCCCGATGCAGTTAGTCAGGAAGGTGGCGGCCATGCTGGACGACGAAGCCATGCTGGAGGCGCTGAACAGCACCCCCGTCATCGACGGCGAGGGCCGGGACCTGTGGAGCGAGGGCGGTGACCTGGGCCGGTGGGTGCGCGCGCACGGCGGCCACGGCGGCGACGAGGAGCGCCGCCGGCTGCGCGCCGCGCGTGACGCGATCCGGGCGGCGGAGTCGGGGGAGCCGGCGGAGTCCCGGCTGCGCCGGGTCCTGGCGGGCGTCCGCAAGACGCCGCAAGCCGGCGCGTCGGGCGTCACCTGGCACCTGGAAGTGGCGCCCGAGCGCAGGCTCGCCGTGGAACTCGTCCTCGCCTGGGCGGACGTCAAGGAACGCCTGCCCGGCCGTCTGCGCCTCTGTGAGAACCCGGAGTGCCGCCTGTTCCTCCTGGACCGCAGCCGCGCCAACACGGCGCGGTGGTGCTCCATGAAGACGTGCGGAAACCGCCTCAAGGCCCGCCGCCACCAGGCCCGCGTGCGCGAGGCGCCGGAGCCCGAGGAGGGCCCGCGCGCCGGATAGGGCCCGCGCGGGCGACCGGGCCTTCGCAGCGACCGGCGCCGCGGGGGCCAGGTCGGTTCCGTACGCCTGAACCGGCCGCTCGACACGATCATGGCTCAACCGCGGCACGGCTCCCGCGTGATGGGCTCGCCCTCCCGGGTTGCGGCGCGATCGGCACGGGAACGCATACGAAGCGACCGACGGGGAACCCGTTGGTCAAAAGCCATGACGAGAGGGTCGCACCCCGATGCCTGAGCCCCGCGCCAAGACGCTCCGCGTTCTCCTTGCCCGATACGCGGAGGCGCGCATCACCCAAGCGCACAGCCGAGCCCGGGACGTGTCCGGGGAAATCGACGCCATCGTCCAGGCCCTGTGTGCGGCGACCTCGACGACGTGCGTGCAGGACGCGATCGTCGCGGCCGACCTCATCCTCAGCCAGCCCGAGCGCGCCGCCGCCGGGAAGCAGCGCACCGGCATCGCGGCGTAGGGATGCCTCGCGCCGCGGCGAGCGGCGCCGGCGCCGAGCAGTCGCGGCGCACGCGCGCTGCCTGACGGCGGGCAACACGCTAAGCTCCGGGCACCCCGCGGGAGTCGGGACCCTCGTCACGGCGACCCGCCGACAGCGAAGGAGACGTGTCGTGCTGCGCCGACCCCCCGTTCTCACCCTCGTCACCCTGGCGGCCGTCGCCGCTTCCACGGCACTCGCCGCGCCCTCAGCCGCAGCGGCCGGCGCCGCCGTACCCACCACCGCCGTGTACGTCACCGACGGGGCGGGCAGCTCCATCAAGGGCACCCTGCGCTGGTCCAACCGCGCGGCCACCTTCACCGGGACGCTGACCTCCAAAGGGTGCCGGCGGGTCTGGTACAGCGTCTTCGACGGCTATGCCAACCCGCTCGGCGCCAGGAGCAGCAGCACCCACTGCAACACGGTGACCTCGGTCCCCGCCACGCTCCCCGCGAACGTCGTCGGCGGCGGCTCCTACGCCGGCGTCTGCCTCGACGACGCGAAGGGCAAGCCGATCACCTCGTGCGGGGTCTACCCCCGCCCCCACTGAGCGGCGTGGTGCGCCCGGCCCCCTGCCACGGACCCGAGTTGGGCGTGGTCGGTGTCGGGCAGCCAGTCCTGCGCGGGGTCGTAGTCGAGCCAGCGGTGGGCCCGGCCCGTTCGCGTGAAGGCGTCGAGGAGTGCCGGGAGTTGGGGGTGCGGGTGGCTCTCGCGCCAGGCCAGTGACCAGGCGTAAAGCGGCGTCGGCGCGGTGAGGGGAATGGAGCGCAGCCCACTGTGGTGGGGGAGCGGGGCATCGCTGGGGAAGAGCGTGAAGCAGCCCGGGTCGTTGCCGATGTGCTGAACCAGGTGGTCCAGGCCGAGGTTGGGGCCGTCCTGGCGCCGGGTGAGACCGAAGGCGTCGGCGAATCGCCGCAGGAAGTCGAGGCGGGTGAGTTCGGCGGGGGACCACAGGGTGGTGTCCCGCAGATCGGCGGGGCGCAGTTGGGCGGCGCCGGCCAGCGGATGCGAGGCGCTGAGCAGCACATCGACCGGCTCCAGACGGACGAGCCGGTGGGCCGTGCCGGTGGCGCGGCCGGGAGGCAGGGGGTGGACGCGGCCGAAGCCGAGGTCGGTGTCCGCGCGCAGGAGGGCCTGAGCGGCCGACGGCCAGTCCCGTGCGGGGCCCGGTTCGAGGCGTACGGCGTCCAGGGCCTCGACGGCCTGGGCGACGGTGCGCATGGGGGCGTACAGATGCCCCCAGACGTCGATGCGCAGAGCGGCCCCGCCTCCCTGGACGGCGGCGACCGCCCGGGCCCCCGCGGCCAGGGCTTCGCGGGCGGCGGGCTCGAAACGCCGGCCGGCGCTCGTCAGCCGGGTGCCGCCCTCGCGCTCGAACAGGCTGACCGCCAGCAGGGTTTCCAGGCGGGCGACGCGTTTGGACAGAGCCTGCTGGCTGGTCCCGAGCCGTTCGGCGGCGCGCCCGAAGTGCAGCGTTTCGGCGGTCGCGACGAATGCGCGGACCAGGGCGAGGTCGAGGTCCATGCCGCTGACCATATAGGACAACCAAGTGTTGTCGGCCGAGCGCATGCGTTGTTGGCCGGGCTGCTGCCGCGTGCGGTGAGGTTGCCTCAAGTCAAGCCGAGGAGGCCAGAGATGAGAGCGTTCCTGCCGACCGGGGACCCCGCGCAACCCGTCGTCATCGCCGAAGTGCCCGAGCCGACGCCGCGCCCCGATGAGGTGCTGGTACGGGTGGAGGCCTTCTCGGTGAACCGGGGTGAGACCTTCAAGCTGGAGGCGCCGGTGCGGGGAGAGCGCCCGGGCAAGGACGTCGCGGGACTCGTGGTGCAGCCCGCCGCGGACGGGACGGGGCCGGCCGGCTTCGCCAGGGTCGTGGGCCACCCCATGGGAGGCGGCTGGGCGGAGTTCGCGGCGGTGCCGACCAGCGCGCTGGCGGTTCTGCCGGACAGCGTCGGCGCGGTGCGGGGCGCGGCGCTGCCCCTGGCCGGTCTCACCGCGCTGCGGCTGCTGCGCGCGGCGGGGCCGGTGCTGGGGCGCCGGGTGCTGCTGACCGGGGCGTCCGGAGGCGTGGGCCACTACGTGACCGAGCTCGCGGCCGCGGCGGGAGCGGAGGTGACCGCGGTGACCCGGGACGCCGAGCGCGGTGCCCGGCTCGCCGAACTGGGGGCCGCCCGGGTCGTCCACGACCTGTCCGACGCGCACGGACCGTACGACATCGTGCTGGAGTCGACGGGCGGCGAGGCCCTTGCCGGGGCGCTCGCGCGGCTCGCGCGCCGCGGCCTGCTCATCTGGTTCGGGCAGGCAGGCCGCCGCGCGGCGACCCTCGACTTCTTCGACTTCTTCAACGGCCCCGAGTCGGCCGTCATCCGCCACTTCCACTACCTCGACGCCGACACCACGATCGGCCACGACCTCGCGACCCTGGTGCACCTGACGGCGCAGGGTCGGCTGCACCCCGAGATCGGTCGCGTGGCGGACTGGGCGCACACAGCGACCGCCCTCACCGACCTCCGCGACCGGCGCATCCGCGGGAAGGCGGTGCTCACCCTGTCCTGAGCCCGCGCCCCCAAGTGGCCGCCACGACAACCGATGTGGCGCCGGCGACGCACCCCCTCGGCGTGCCCCGCCTGCGTGTCCCAACCGATGCGTCCCACCGACGTGTCCCACCAACGTGTCCAGTGAAGAGAAGGATTCCGATCATGACCGAGACCCTTTCGCCCCGCGCCGTCGTCATCCGCTACGTCGAGGCCGTCCGCGACGGCGATGCCGCCGTCATCCGCGACAGCTTCGCCGAGGACGCGACCTGGCACTACCCGGGAGACCTGCCGATCTCGAAGGTGTGGCGGGGCCGCGACGCGATCGTCGACGACTTTCTTGGCGGCATGGGGCCGTTGCTGGTCCCCGGGACGATGCGCGTCGAGCTGGTCGGGACCATCGCCGAGGGCGACCGCGTGGTCGCCGAGTGGACCTCCACGGCCGAGACCGTGCACGGCGGCACGTACGACAACCGCTGCATCGGGATCTACACCGTCCAGGACGGCCGCATCACCGCGGTCGTCGAATACGCGGACACCCGGCATGTGGCCGCGGCCCTCTTCCCCGGGGACGCCGGTACGGGGCCGCTCGGCGTACAGGGTCGGGCGTGAGGTGAGATCCGGCGGCCGACGGGAGCCGGGCCGGGCCGGGAGTCCGGCCGGCAGACGCCCCGGGTACGCACCTTCCCCACCCCAGTTGACCAAGTACTGGTCAAGGCAAGTAAAGTCCAGGTCAAAACCCCCACTTTGGAGGCGGTAATCGGCATGCCCCATCCGGCTGCCGGTTGCCGCGGCGATCCCGCGTGCCCCCACCCGGGGCCCGGATCGCCACCTTGCACCTGGAGTTGCACGTGAAGTACAGCTGGCGTGCCCGCACCGCGGGCATAGCAATGCTGACCGTAGGCGCCGTCCTGACGTCTACACCGCACGCCATCGCCGAGCCTTCGGCCGCGGACGACGCGGAAGCGGCCGCGTTCGAGCGGGAGTTGGCGGGCCTGGAGAAGGACCTCGCGGCGTTCAAGGCCGATCCGATCAAGGAGGCCGAGAGCGTCGAGGCCGCGCAGGCGGCCGCGGCGGTGCAGGACCGGCCGGTGGAGGTGCTGCAGCTGCGCACCGAGACCGACACCGTCCACGCCAACCCCGACGGCACCCTCACCCGGGAGATGGCCGCCGGCCCGATCCGCATGATCCGCGACGGCAAGTGGGTGGACGTCGACGTCGACCTCAAGGCCGCGCCGGACGGCAGGGTCACGGCCGAGGCGCACCCCAAGCAGCTGCGGCTGGCCGGCAAGGGCGGAGCGCTGCCCCGGTCGATCGCCGGCGCGGCCCAGGCCCCGGCGTCCGAGGCGCGCGACCTCATCACCCTCGGCACCGGCAAGGACCGCCTCGCGGTGCGGTGGAAGGCGGGCCTGCCCGCCCCGGTCCTGGAGGGGAACGTCGCCACCTACCGGGAGGCCGTGCCCGGCGGCGACCTGATCGTGGAAGCCACCCGCACGGGGTTCGAGCAGTTCCTGCGCCTGAACAGGGCCCCCGACAGCGGTGCACCGATGGTGCTGCCCATGACGGTGCCCGACGGAGTGAAGGCCACCCCCAACGCCGACGGTTCGGTGTCCTTCACCGACGCGCAGGGCGAGGAGCGGGCGGTGATGCCGGCGCCGCGCATGTGGGACGCCACCGTGGACGCGAAGTCCCTGGAGCGCACCAACACCAGGCCGGTCGCGATGAAGGTCGCCCAGCAGGGCAACACCGTGGAGTTCACCCTCACCCCGGACGCGCGGTGGCTGAGCGATCCCACGACCCGCTACCCGGTGACGATCGATCCGGCCACCGACACCCTGGACACCCTCTTCGACACGTTCGTGCAGGGCGGTGACACCACCGACCAGTCCTCGAACACCGACCTGAAGATCGGCTGGCCCGGCGACACGGCCGGGTCCACCAAGCGCACCGCCCGCTCGTTCCTGACCTTCCGCACCGCGAACTTCGCCGACGCCCTGGTCTCCAAGGCGACGCTGAAGATGTGGAACTACCACGCCTGGTCGTGCGAGAAGCGCGGATGGGAGGTCTGGGCCGCCGACCCCGCGGACAAGAACACCCGCTGGACCAGGCAGCCGGCGCTCAAGGAGAAGATCGCCACCTCCACCGACACCAAGTCGGCCACGTGCTCCAACGCCGGATGGGCGAGCGCGGACATCACCAAGCTCGCGCAGAGCTGGTCCTCGGAGAAGGCCGAGGAGGGATCCATCGCGCTGAAGGCGGCGGACGAGTCCGACACCTACGCATGGAAGCGGTTCTACTCCTCCGAGGCCCCCGACCAGAAGCAGGTCCCCACCCTCGAAGTCACCTACAACTACCGCCCGTACAACGGCACCAACCTCCAGGCGGGTACGCCGTTCCTGTCCCAGGGCGGCATCTTCAAGGTGAACTCGACCACGCCGACCCTCCGGTTCTCCACGGTGGACACCGACGGCGAGGACCAGATCACCGGAACCTATGAGATCACCGACACCGCCACGAACAAGGTCGTCGCGACGGTCAACGCCGAGCCGGCGCCCGCCAACAGCACCTCCAGCGTGAAGGTTCCGGCCGGCAAACTGATCTCGGGCCACACCTACAGCTTCCGCACCACCACCTACGACGGCACCCACTACGCCAACGGCTGGTCCGACGCCGTCCGCTTCACCGTGGACACCTCCTGGAGGCCCACCGCGGCGGAACACGCGCTGGGTCTCGCCAACCTCCACTCGGACGCCGCGGACATCACGGCCGCCACCGCTTCCGACGCCACGTACGCCTCGATCGCCACGACCGAGGAGAACACCGTGGCGGTCCCCTGGGACGGCAAGAACAACCGCATCGACATCAAGAACGCCCAGATGCCCGCCGCGCTCACCATTCCCCAGGCGACCACCAAGGGCACCCAGGTGGGCGGCAACGTCGTCTACACCTCGTCGGGCCCGGTCGACACGGTGGTGCAGCCCACCACCGACGGCGGCTCCCGCACGCTCAACATCCTCAAGGACGGCTCCGCGCCGCACGACTACGAGACCGGCTTCACGATCCCCGCGGGGATGAAGGCCGTCACCCACGACGACGGTTCCGTGTCCCTGTACTCCGAGGGCGACGACAACGCGGAGAAGGCCCCGCTGAAGGAGCCCGCCGGATTCTTCGCCGCGCCCTGGGCCAAGGACGCGAACGGCAAGGACCTGCCCACCGGTTACCGGGTGGTGGGCGACAAGCTGATCCAGCATGTCGAGTTCGACGCGAACAGCGCCTTCCCCGTCGTCATCGACCCGTCCTGGTGGTCCACCACCAAGAAGATCCTGTGGTGCGCCACCACCGTCGCCGGCTTCATCGCCATGTTCACCCCGGTGGGGTCCTCCGGCCGCGTGGTGACCGCCGTGCGCCTGGTGAAGCGGATCGGTGTCAAGAAGACCGCCAAGCTCATCCAGACGTACGCCAAGCGCCGCAAGCTCAGCTCCCCGCAGCGGGCGGCCATCAAGGCCCTGCTCGGCATCCCGGCGATCCAGAAGGCCTGCAAGTTCTGAGAGGAGGCGCTCATGCTGATCGCGCTCTTGGTCGTCGCGGCCGAGGTCGCCGCGCTGATCGCGTACACGGTCCGCGGCGCACGCGGGGCCGGCCTCCCGTCGCTGGGCACCGTCGATCTGCGCAACCTGATCCTCGCCACCTTGGCGACGACCACCGGTTACGCGCTGACGCGCCACCAGGACATCGGCTACTCCGACCTCGTGGCCATCGTCCTGACCGGCTGCGTCCTGCCGGCGCAGGCAGGGGCCGCGGTACACCGGCTGGCCAGGCGGTGGGCCTCGGCGGACTGGCTGATCGCCTGCGTCGGCGGCCTCGCCGTGGGCACGCTCAACCAGAACGCCGCCTTCCCCTGGGGCTAGGCGGCGCGGGGGGGGGGGCCCCCCCCGGGGGGGGGCGGCCCCCGGGGGGGGCGCCCGGCCGGGGGGGCCCCCGGAGGGGGCGCCCCCGGCGCCCCCCCCGGCCCCCCCCCCGCCGCCCCCCCCCCCCCCCCGGCCGGGGGGGGCCGCCGGGCGCCCCCGCGCCGCCCCCCCCCCCGCCCCCCCCCCCCGCCCTATGAGCAACTGCCGTGCCTGTCAGGCCAGTTGCCGAAGCCCGACGGTCAGGTCAGGGGGCGCAGGCGCGCCGGAACCACGGAGTTCGCGGGTGCGGACGACGGCGCCGGCGAACTGCCCTTGCGCCACTGCTTCCAGGTCAGGTTCCAGTCGCCGTACCCGTTGTCGAACGCGGTCATGGGGGCGCCGTATCCGTGCACGACGTCGACGATGTCGCCGGGGCGGACGGTGTTGAAGAACCAGGCCGCGTCGTCCGTGGACATGCCGGTGCAGCCGTGGCTGACGTCCTCGGCACCCTGGGATTCGAGGGACCAGGGCGCGGCGTGGACGTACTCGCCGCTCCAGGTGAGCCGCGTGGCGTAGGAGACGGGGAGGTCGTAGGACTCGCTGGTGCCCCGGGCGATGCCGATGGAGTCGCCCCGCATCCGCACCGCGCGCTCCTTGCCCAGCACCACCTTGATGCCCTCCCGCGTACGGAAGCCCTGCTTGCCCGTGGTGACGGGGATCGTCCTGACCGTGCGGCCGTTGCGCTTGACGGTCATCTCGTGGGCCGCGACATCGGTGACGGCCTCGATGCGGTCCCCGGTGGTGAGGCTGAGCGGCTGCGACGGGCCGCCGTACAGCGAACCGCTCACGCGCACCCGGTCGAGGCCGCTGCGGGCCTGGATCGTCGCGTGGGCCGGCCAGTACGTCCGGGGCCGGTAGTGCAGGGTGCTGTCGTCCACCCAGTGCCAGGCCCCCTGCACCGAGGGCTGCGAGGTGACCTGAAGGGACTGTTCCACCAGCCTGCGGGCCTGGGCGTCGTCGGCCGGGACGGGCCGGGACAGTTCGGCGACGACGGGCTGCCCCACCCCGTAGACCCCGGCCGTCGGGCCGAAGGAGGCCGTGAGCCGGCCGCTGCCCGCCCGGGGCCGCGCGGTGCGCACGGCCCAACTCGCCTGCCCCGGCGTGCCGTCCTCGTCCTCCGCCGTGGCGTGTACGTGGTAGCGGGTGCCGGCCCGCAGCGGAGCCGTACTGTGCCAGCAGGTTCCGTCGTCGCTGATGCGGCCGGGCAGATGGCGTCCCTGGGCGTCGGTGGCGCTCACGTCCGTGAGCCGACCGTCGGTCTTCAGCCGGACCGACAGCGCGTCGGCCGGTTCGGCCGCGTCCGGCGACACCCCCGGCCCTGTGGCCAAGTCGGCCCGCCCGAGCGCGAGTTGGCGCCGGTCGGTGTCGTCGATCTCGTGCAGCCGGTTCTCGTCCCAGAAGCCCGCGGGAGTGCACGGGCTCACCGCGCAGCTCCCTGCGCACCGCCCGCCCGCCGGCTCCTTGCCCAACAGCGCTTCGAGCGCCGTGTCCGCGAGGAGCGGGACGGTCGAGGGCGCGGAGTGCGACGAGGCGGGCGTGGGCGCCGCGGCTGCCATCGTCATGGCGCCGGCGGCGGCCAGCGCCATGCTCCAGTTCCTGAGGCGGGGTCTCACCGTGCGGCCCTCCCAAGCATCGACAGCGGGGTGGCGTCATCACAGCAGACCTCGGAAAGGATCATATGACCGCGCCGTCGGCGATGACCCCGAACGGGTGTAGCGGACCCCCCGGTTGCATCAACCGCCGCGGACGGGACGTGCGGCTCGGCCCGGTACCGGGCCCGCTCCTTCCAGCACGGGCAGCACGGTCTGCGCGCGCAGCGGGACCGGCGCGGTGCGCGGTATGCGCTCCAGGACGCCGCCGGCGAAGACGTCGTACAGCGGCAGGGACTCCAGGTGCACATAGCCGATGTGGCAGTCGCACGTGGCCAGCGGGCAGGGGCGCGGGGCGAGTGCGGCACGGTAGGAACCGTCGTACAGGTTGCCCAGCTCGGCGCGGACGAAGTGGCAGCGCCGGACCGCGCCGTCCCCGTCCACCGAGATCACCGACGCGCCGGTGCGGCACGGCAGGCCGGCCGAGCGGTGCGGGTGGCGGCTGAAGGGGAAGAGCGGGTCGATCGCCGACCACGGGGCGGCCTGCTCGTCCGTGTAGGTGTGCCCTTCGGCGGCGTTCACCCAGAGGTACACGTGCTCCGGAAGCTCCTCGCGCAGCCGCGCCGCCGCCCCCAGGTGCTCGGGAAGACCCACCACGCCGACGCTGAAGCGGACACCCATCTCGTCCAGCCGGCGGGTCTTGGCGAGGAAGCGCTCGTGCGGTGTCTGTCCCGGGTGGTAGGTGCACCACAGGGCCACCGTGTCCCGGTCGGCCCCGTCGAGCCAGTCGGTGCGGCAGCTGAGGTTGGTCTGGATGGCGACGCGCCGCACATGCTCGTGGTGGGACAGTCGCACGAGGGCCTCGCGGTACCACGAGCGGGTCAGGCCCTCGCCCCAAGGGGTGAAGAGCACGGACAGGCGGTCCTCACGCTGGGCCTCGGCCCAGGTGGTGAAACGCCCCAACGCGGCGCGGTCCGCGCGGAGTTGGGCGGTGGTGTCCCGCCGCTTGGCGAACGGGCAGTAGGGACAGTCGTAGTCGCAGGAGGCGAGCGGGCCGCGGTAGAGCAGGGTCAGGTCCACGGCGCCTCACTTCGTTTCGTAGGCGGCCATGGCGGCGCGCACGGCGGGGGAGAAGAACTCCGGGCCGATGGCGTCGGAGTGGGCGAGCCCCTCGTCGGACAGGCGCAGCAGCTCGTCGCCGGTCGGGGCGAGCCAGCCGCGTGCGGCGAGGGTGGTCAGCTCGGCGCGGAAGTCGTCCCACGGGTCACGGCCGAAGCGCCGGCGGTAGTCCGCCCCTCTCAGGCCCTCGGCCTGGAGCAAGGACTGCAGGAGGTGCCGGCGCCGGGCCTCCTCCTCGTCCACGCGGCGGCCGTGCAGCGCGCGGGAGAAGTCCTCGGTCGCGGTGTAGTCGTCGATGATGCCGCGGATCTCGCCCATGGCGACGGCGTAGTCGAAGGAGTAGTGCAGGGTCGAGGTGTAGGAACGGGCACCGCAGCCCAGGCCGATCATGCCGTCGGTCTGGCAGGCGTAGTCGTCGGGGCCCTGCGGCGGTGCGTCCGCGCGGCGGAACATGCGCATGGACACCTGCTCGTAGCCCTGGGCCAGCAGGTGGTCGCGGCCCTCCCGGTAGCGGCGCAGGCGCTGTTCGTCCCAGTCCCGTCCCGCCCGGAGCGGGTCCGCGTGGCGCCCGAGGCCCGTCAGCGGGCGGACGTACAGGGGGTAGAGGTAGATCTCCTCGGGGCGCCAGGCCAGAGCAGCGTCGAGGGAGTGGCGCCAACTGGCCGCGGTCTGGCCGTCGATGCCGTAGATCAGATCGATGTTGAGCACGGGTATGCGCGCGTCACGGATCCGCGCCAGCGCCGCCTCTACGTCCGAGCGGCGCTGCGGACGGGCGGCGGAGCGGGACTCCTCCTCGATGAAGCTCTGCACTCCGAGACTGAGCCGGGTCGTGCCGCGGGCGGCCAGCACCGCCAGCCGGTCGGCGGTGGCGGTGGCGGGTGAGGCCTCGACGGACAGCGGGACGGCCCGCAGGTCCGCGCCCATCTCCCGCTCGGCGATGTCGCACAGCCGCTCCAGTTCGGCGGGGTCGAGGAAGGTGGGTGTCCCGCCGCCGAACGCGGCGTTGACGAACCGCGGCGGCTCCGCCTCGCCGAGTGCCTCGCGCACTGCCGCCGCCTGGCGCCCCAGCGCGTCCAGATAGCGGCCGGTCAGGTCGCCCGGCGCGCCGATCCTGGTGAACAGATTGCAGAAGCCGCAGCGGATCTCGCAGAACGGTATGTGCACGTACAGCGACAGGGACCGGCGCGACTCGCCCTCCCAGACGTCCTTCAGCGCGGGGCGCGGGGCCAGGGGCCGGTAGGCCGTCTTGTGGGGGTAGGCGTAGGTGTAACTCTGGTAGGGGCGCGGCGTCGTGGGCTCAGGGGCCGTGATGGGGCGGGTCATGCGGTCGGCTCCAGGAAGAAGTGGCTGTAGGGCACGGTCCACACGCAGTCGTGGCCGAGGCGGTGGCCGGTGTAGCCGTCGTCCCCGTACGCGGTGCCGTGGTCGGAGCAGACGATGGCGAAGCAGCGGCGCCGGGAGCTCATGGCGCGGAACAGCCGGCCGATGTGGCGGTCGACGTACTCCAGGGCCGCCGCGTGGGTCGCCCGGCTGTCGCCCGCCTCACGGGTCGCGCCGGGCAGGTGGAACCAGTTCGGCTGGTGCAGCGCCGAGACGTTCAGGAAGAGGAACAGCCGCTGATCCGGGGCCAGTTGGGCCACCGACTGCTCGGCCTGGGCCACCTGGGCCTCGAAGGAGGTGGGGGAGGCCACCGAGAACGCCGGATCCCAGTGGCTCTCCTGGAAGAGGCCGGGCAGGACGCTGCCCAGGGCGCCCTGCTTGTTGAAGAACCCGACACCGCCGATGCACACCGTGTGGTAGCCGCGGGCCGCGAGCCCGGTCACCAGGTCGGGGGTGTCGAAGACGAACGTCCGGCCCGCGGTGGTCTCGCTGCCCGCGAAACGCGCCGCGAACAGCCGGGGGTGGGGACCGGGCGAGGCCGGGGTGGGCAGGAAGCCCGCGAACATCGCCTGGTGGGAGGCGTAGGTGAAGCTCCCCGGTGCGTGACGCCGTTCCCAGGTGCCCCCGGGCAGATGCGCGGCGAGGTTCGGCAGGCGTCCGGCGGCGGCGAGTTCGACGGCCACGTCGTGGCGCAGTGTGTCGAGCGTCAGGAGCAGCAGGTCGTCGCGGCCCACCACCTCGTTCATGTCGGGCGCGTCGAGGGGCAGGGAGGACGCGGTCGGGGCGGGCCGGGCAGGTTCGGGCGCGGCCATGTGCGGCGCGGGAGGGGCGAGTTCGGGCGGAAGCATGTGCTGACCTCAGAGGTGCGGGAGTGCGGGGAAGGTGGGAGGAGGAGGCGGGGAGGACGAGAGGGCACCGGACCGGACCGCGGCGACCTGCGCCGCGTAGGTGTCCAGCCCCTCGGCGCCGCTGCCGGGCAGACCGGTCAGGCGGGGGAGGAGGTCCCCGAAGGCGTTGACCTCGCCGACCGCGAAGCGGCGCCAGCCGATGGAGGGCAGCAGATCCACCCCGACGCACAGGGTGGCGGGGAAGCAGGCCGCGGCCTGTTCAGCGAGACCGAGGGCCCGCGCCCACCGGTCGCCGGCGAGCGCCCGTACGGCCGCGAGGTCTCCGCGCACACCCCCCAGGTGGAGATTGGTGAGGGGGGAACGGCTCGTACGGACCACGGCATGGGTGGCCCGGCCGGCCACGACCACCACGCGGAGGTCCGCCGACCTGCCGCCGAGCGAGGCCTTCGGAAGCCACCGTTCGATGTGCAGCCCGTCCGGCGCGAGGGTGTCCACGATCGTCGCGATCCGCGCCTCGTCGGTGTAGTGGCGGATCCGCAGGGAGTTGTGGAGGCTGCCGTCCGCCGTCCGCTCGACGCACGTGGTGGCGCGCACGCGGCCGGCGGCGCTGGTCTCGACGGCGAGCACGCCCGAGGCCGACGAGCCGTGGGCGAGCTTGACGAACGCCCGGCGCAGCCCGGCCTGTTCCATCAGACGCCGCACCTCGCGCCAGCCCTCCACCGGCCGCGGCTCGCCGCTGGTGGGGGAGGGCGGCACCGCCACCCCCGCGGCATCGAGCCGGGCGTGACACAGCCGTTTGTCGAAGAGCACGGCCAGATCGTCCGGGTCGTCGAGCCGGCGGCCACCGCGCAGCGAACGTACGGCGTCCAGGAAACCCGCGTACCAGCGGGCGGATCCCTCGACCCGGGTCGGTTCGCCGCCGCCGCGCAACTCGTGGTCGACGGCCGCGTTCTCGCCCGGTGAGTCCAGGCGGACCAGCTCGTCCGCCGCGAAGTCGGCTCCGCCGTCCCGCAGCACGTCGAGCCACTCCACGACGCGGACAGCGTCGTGACCCGCCCGTCGGGCCGCCGTGGTGAAGAGCTCCACCCGGCGGTTCTCGCCGTTGGCGACGACCGCCCACCTCACGGCTGCTCCCCGACCCTGCCCGTTGTCCACGGTCCGCCCCCGTCCTCGTCGTTCGTTGCCGCGCAGGGTCTCACTCGCCGACGGCGACGAAGCGCCAGACGGTGCCGTCCTCCTCCTCGTCGGACTCGGCGTCGCCCTCCCCCGCGTCGACCCGCACGCCCGCCGCCTCCAAGGTCTCCACCAGGCGGCTGCGCACGGCCGCGCCGAGGTAGTTGTGGTGGAGGTCGAGGCTCTTGAGGTGCGTCAGTGGCCGGCCCGCCAGCAGGGCGTTGGCGCCGTCGTCCGTCAGGACGCCCATGGAGATGTCGAGGTCCTCCAGACGGGCCACGACCGGAGCGGACGCCAGGGCCCGGCACACCTCGTCCTGGATCTCGCTGTTGCGCAGCCCCAGGCGGCGCAGGTTCGGCAGCCGCTCTCCCGCGAGGATGGGCGCCAGGTCGGAGACGGAGGCGTCACCGCCGTACTCGGACGTGCCGAGCCACAGGTCGAGGGAGACGAGCGCGGGCAGATCGCCGGCGGCGATACCGCGCACCACCGCGGCGGGCAGGCCACCGCTCTCGACGGTGAGCGCCCGCAGCCGTTCGTGCCGGACGGCGGGAAACACCAGCTCGTTGCCGCCGCGCACGCCGAACTCCTCCAGCTCGGGGAAGGCGTTGAGGAGCGGTGAGACATCACTCTGGACGATCCACGAGATCTCGCACTCCTCCATGACGATGTCGCCGAGGAACAGGCCGCGCAGCGAGGGGAGTTGGTCGCGCGCGGCCACCAAGGCCTCGATCACGGCATCCGGCGCCGTCTCGTACACATCGCTCCAGGCGCCGACGATCAGTGCCCGCACCCCTCGGGTGTCCACGGCCCGCAGGAAGCGGGCGAACGCCTCCGGCCACTGCTCCTCGCTGTCGTAGGAGTCCACGGCGATGCGCCAGGCCACGGATTCGGGGGCGGGAAGCGACGAAGCGGCGGCGGCCTCGTCCGCGTCGGGAAAGTCGAAGGCCGGCAGGCCGTGGAAATCGTCGAGGTGGCTGCCAATGGTCATGGGACCGCTCCTTCGTACTGCTGCCGGGGGACCGGCGCGCGGAATGGGCCGCGTCGTGGGGACCGGGCCAGGTAGAGGAGTTCTACCAAGCCCCTCTGACATCGCCCCTCCCAGGGGCACTTCCCTCAGACGCGGGCCAGTTCGAGGACCGCGATACCCGCCAGCACGGTGGCGCCGGCCGCCAGGCGTCGACGGCCGCAGGGCTCGCGGAACACCAGCGTGCCTATCAGCGCGGCGAAGACGATGCTCGTCTCCCGCAGAGCGGCGATGGTGGGCACATTGCCGTGGGCCTGTGCCCAGACCACGAGCCCGTAGGCGAGCAGGGACAGAACGCCCCCGGCCGGGCCCTGCCAACCCACGGTCCGCAGACGGCCGGTGAGCCGACGGCCGCGCAGCAGGCAGACCGGCACCAGGAAGGCCAGGCTCTGGGAGAGGAAGAGCCAGGCCACATAGCCGGCGACGGTGTCCGCCTTCCGCACGCCGCTGCCGTCCACGAGGGTGTACGAGGCGATCATGACGCCGGTCCCCAGGGCGGCGGCCAGCGCCGGAAGCTGGGCCCGGCCGGGCAGACCGTCCGCCAGGGCCAGACCGGCCAGGCCCACGGAGATCACCAGGACCCCCACCGCGTTCCGCGCGGGCAGGGCCTCGCCGAGCACGGTCGTCGAGGCCAGGGCCACGAGCAGGGGCGAGGTGCCGCGGGCGATCGGGTACATCTGGCCGAAGTCGCCCAGCCGATAGGCCTGCAACAGCAGGAGCTGGTAAGCGACTTGCAGTCCGGCCGACGTGGCGATGTACGGCCAGGCGGCGGCGCCGGGCAGCGGGACGAGACACACCATGACCGCCGCGCATCCGCCCGTTGCCGCGTTCATCAGCGTGAAGACCGCGAGCTTGTCCCCGGCGCCGTGCGCCAGCGCGTTCCACACCGCGTGGAGCAGCGCCGCGAACAGCACGACGAGGGGCACGGCGGCGGGCGGCGCCAGCAGCGACAGGGCCGAGGACATGATCACCTTCATCCGAGGAACGACGCAGGAACAGCCGCGAGGAACAGCCGTAGGGAACCCCTCCATGCCACACCTGGGGAACACCTCATGGAACGGAATTCCACGGTAGCATCACGTCATGGAATTCAATTCTGTCGCGGCCCGGAGTCTCGCGGCCCATGTCAGGGCGCACCTGCCGGAGCTGCGCGAGACCGAGGCGAGGGTCGCCCAGGTCGTGCTGGACAAGGGCGCGGAGCTGGTGCACCTGAGCGTCAGCGATGTGGCCGCGCTGGCCGGGACCGCCCCGTCGTCCGTCGTCCGCGCCTGCCAGCGGCTGGGCTTTCGCGGATATCAGGAACTGAAGATCGCGGCGGCTCGGCAGGAGTCACCCGTACGCCCTTCGCGTGACGCCGACCCGGCCGCCCGCGCCCTCGCCGACACCGTGCGCTCGGCCAGGGAGGCGCTGGACGGCCTGGCCTCCACGCTGTCCATCGACGCCCTGCGCACTGCCGCCGCGACGCTCGACACGGCCCCGCGCGTGCTGGTCGCGGGAGCCGGTCTGTCCGGTGCGGTCGCCCTGGACACCGCGTACCGCCTGCGCGCGCTCGGCTGCGTGGTCGACGCCCCGGCCGATCCGCTCACCGCCCAGCTGTCGGCGGGGCTCCTGCCGCCGCAGGGTGCCTGCCTGGCCATCAGCCACACGGGCGCCACCCGCAGCACGGTCGACGCGGCCCGCCGCGCCCGCGCCGCGGGAGCGAGCGTCATCGCCGTGACCAGCTACGCCCGTTCGCCCCTCAGCGAGGCCGGCGACTGCACCCTCGTCGCGGGCGGCCAGGACCTCATCTTCGGACTGGAAACGGTCGCGAGCCGCCTGGCCCACCTCGCCGTCGTCGACGCGCTGTGCCAGACCCTGCTGACGGTTCGTGGCCCCGAGGCGGAACGAGGGCTGGCGCTGTCCGCCGACGTGACGGCGGACCACACGTACTGACACGCCGTCAGCCCTGTCCGCGGGGTTGCGCGCGCCGTCCTCAGCGCGGCCCGCGCAGTCGGTGCCCCAGAGCCAGCACGGCGTGCTGCAGGGGCCGGCCGGGCTCGAACCACGTCCGCTCGCGACGGGTTCCGTCCGGCGACGTCCAGGTCGCGAGGGTGAAGGCGCCGCGCGTCCACACCACGCGTTCCGCGGAACCGAGCGTCACATCGACGTTGACCGCCACGGCCACGGCGGCGGCCGTGGTGGAGGGCGCGGGCCCGAGCAGTTCCAAACGGACCGGTTCGGCCAGCACCTGAACCCCCCGCACCGAGATGTCCGCGGCCAGCAGCCCGGCCATGTGCCGACGCACCGGCGCCTCCCACGCCCACGCACCGCCCGTCGCCAGGAGGGCCAGGCCCCCGCCTGCCTCGTTCCACGACTCCGTCACCACGACCCGCTCCTTCGAGGCCCGCCACCGGCCGTCCGGCCCACCCGGACATCACGCACCGAAGACACCGCTGCCTACGGGGTGTTCGCGCCCCCGGGGAGCGTGGACGGGTGCGGGACCGGGGGAGCATGCGTACGAGAGATGACCCGCCCGGGTCCGCGCACGCCGAACCCGCTCGACGCCGGACTCAACTCCGGCTCCCGTACCGGGACTTCGCGTCAGGCTCCTTGGCCCGGGCGCAGTGCCGACACGTCGAAGGTCGCTCCGCATATGTGCAGCCCGCGGGCCGGCAGGCGCACCGCCTCGGTGGAACCCGGCGGATACGTCTGCACCGAAGTGGCCGCCGTCCAGCACGGCTTGTCGGACACGCCTTCATTCACCGTGTGCAGACTGGCGTACGCGGCCTTGCCCGGCGCCAGGACGACGACCGGCAGGGCGCTCCCCTGCCGCTGGGCCGGGTTGCCGATCCGCGCGCCGGAGGCGTCGAGCAGGGAGACGCCAGGGAAGCCCTGCAAGGCGCAGGCCGTCGTGCCCTTGTTGGTGAACACCAGCGGGACGTAGAGGTTGCCCGCGCCGGGCGAGACCCGGCCGAGGGAAACGGCCAGCCGGTCGGCCGTGCAGCGAGAGGTCCCGGCCGGCGAGGAGGCGGACGACGTGACGGCCGGGGCGTGCGGCGAACCCGTGGCCGAGGGGGCGTCGCGCGAGGGCGTACTGGCACTCGGCGCCGCACCGGTCGCGCTCGGCGGGGTCGTGACGGCGGGCGGCGAGGAGGAGGGCTGGGCGTCGGTGCCGCTGCCGCCGCAGGCCGTGGCCGCGGCGAGCGTGGCGAGAACGGCGACCCCCAGTGACGGCAGGCCCCGCCGGGGACGACGTGCGGGAACGCGGTACCTGTCCATGAGACTCCTTCCGTACGGCCGCCCCCGGGCGGATGCCGAGGGGTGGGCGGGCGCGGGTCGCCCCGAGGGGAGGCGCGCTCCGGCCCTCGCGCTCACTCGTGGGTCGAGGCCGCCCCGGCGTGTCTATTACGGGGCGCGGGAAGCACCCCCTCATTCACTGTCCCTCCGAACGCGGAGAAAGAGCCACCGGCGGGACGGAGAAATCGCCACCGACGGGAGTCGGAGGCCTCCGGCGGGGCCGGGCCCGTGCGCATCAGTCACAGTGCTGCGGCTTCCCGGGCGCTCGCCGTTCAGTCATGGCCCCGGCGAAATGGCGGAGTTACGGACTTCCGATCGTCAACGTCCTGCTTCCTTCATTCATACGGTTGGAGCAACGTCATTGCAGGTCGCACGACCGGGCCGTCCGTCGGAGCGCGCCCAGGCGGGGCGGGTCGGGGCGCGGGCGGTGGCCGACGGGCCCCTGTTGCGATCGGCCGCCGCCGGGGATAGCGATGGACCTGTGCGGCTGTGTGCGCCCGAGCACCGGGCGAGCGGGCCGCCGGGCCGCCGGGCCGCCGGAAAGGGAGGACAGCGATGGTCGAGCCCAACCCCCGACCGGAGCCCGCCCCTCCGCCCGAGCCCGGCCTGCCCTCCGAGCCCCGACCGGGTGCGCCCGCCGAGCCCCCGCAGCCCCAGGCGGCGGACCGCTTGCGGGACATCCTGCTGACTCCCGGTTACCTGAAGCTGCTCGTCTTCTGCGCCCTCATCGGCATCCCGGTGTCACTCGCCGCCTTCTGGTTCCTGGTCGCCCTGCACGAACTGGAGCACTTCCTCTGGGCGGACCTGCCGCGCCACCTGGGGTGGAACGGTCCCGCGTGGTGGTGGCCACTGCCGCTCCTGCTCGTCTCCGGGCTGATTGTCGGGCCGGTCGTCGCGCGGCTGCCCGGCGCCGGCGGCCACGTCCCGGCCTCAGGACTGCACACCGGAGGCACGCTCCCCGTCACGCTGCCGGGTGTGCTCATCGCCGCGTTGGCGAGCCTGCCGTTCGGCGCCGTGCTCGGTCCCGAGGCGCCACTGATCGCCCTGGGCGGCGGTCTCGCCCTGCTGTTCCGCGACCTCGCCCGGGTCCCCGCCACACCCCAGAGCACAGCGCTGCTGGGTGCGGCAGGAGCCGCCGCCGCGATCGCGGTCATTTTCGGCAGCCCTCTGGTCGCCGCCGTCCTGCTCATCGAGATCGCGGGGGTGGGCGGCCCGCGGCTGTCCGCCGTCATGCTGCCCGCCCTGCTGTCCAGCGGGGTCGGGGCGCTGGTCTTCACCGGCTTCGGGCGCTGGACCGGACTCCAGACCGGCAGCCTCGGCCTCAAACTGCCCTCACCGGCGCCCCGCCTGGACGGGCCGGACGTGGGATGGGCGCTGCTCATGGCCGTGGCCATCGGCATCGCGATGCGCGCGGTCCTCAGCGCGGGACAGAAGGTGGGGGCCTACATCAGCGGGGCCGTGGTCGTCCGCACCGTTCTGTGCGCGCTCGGCGCCGCGGTCTGCGCCGCCCTCTACGCACTGCTCACCGGCCGCTCGCCCGCCGAGGTCGCCTCGTCCGGCCAGAGCACGATCAGCGCCCTGGCGTCCAGCCCCCACGCCTGGAGCATCGGCGCGCTGGTCGCCGTACTCGCCCTCAAGGGGACGGCCTACACCCTGTGCCTGGGCGGCCTGCGGGGCGGCCCCATCTTTCCGGCCCTGTTCCTGGGCGCCGCCGCCGGTGTCCTGCTCGCACCGCTGCCGGGCTTCGGCGTACTCCCCGCGATGGCGGCCGGCATGGCGGCGGCCACCGCGGCCACGCTGCGGCTGCCGGTGAGCAGTGTCGTCCTGGTCGCCCTGCTCCTGGGCAGTCCCGACCTGATGCCCCTGGTGATCATCGCGGGCGCG
Organism: Streptomyces sp. NPDC048111; assembly: GCF_043202815.1. NCBI lineage: Bacteria > Bacillati > Actinomycetota > Actinomycetes > Kitasatosporales > Streptomycetaceae > Streptomyces > Streptomyces sp. NPDC048111. Next base: position 31,816 of record NZ_JBIDBD010000013.1, on the reverse strand, counting down.
GTCGCCTTCATCACCGCCGAACTGCTGCCGGCGGTCTCCGTGGACGCGGGCGACGCGTCCCGGGCGTGAGGCCGCGCCGAGGCACGTCGGAATCGGCCCCGGGTTTCAGGGGTTCGTCCATGCGCTCGGCGCGTCGGCCAACTCGGATACGGCTACGGGTAGTTGAGCCGTGGCGACCTCGGCCAGGGACACGCCGTCCAGGATCTCGCGCACATGGGACCGCAGCGCGATCCACAGCGGGAGCAGCGACTCGGCGGGGCCGGTGTAGGACAGCTCCGGCGGGCGCACGCCGCGTACCGACACCAGCGGACCGTCCACGACGCGGATGACGTCGGCGATGCTGATCGACCCGGCGGGCTTGGCCAGCCGGTAGCCGCCGTTGCCGCCGCGCCGGCTGAGCACCAGGCCGCCCCGGCGCATGTCGTTGAGGATGCTTTCGAGGAACTTGTGCGGAATGTTCTGCGCGTCGGCGATCGCCTCGGCCTTCAGCGGCTCGGCATCCCGTGCCGCAGCGAGCTGCAGCGCGGCGCGCACCGCGTAGTCGGCCCTGGCTGAAATCCTCATGTGCGCAGTATTCCGTATGGCTTTCGGCGGCCTCGGCGTCGGCGTCCGCGGCCGAGAGGTGGCTGTTCGCGGCCGGTGGGCCGGCGTTCGAGGCCGGGGTTCGGCGGGCGGGTGCCCGGCCTCGGTCCCGGTCACGGCCGTCGGCTCACGGTCGGACGGGCAGGACGAACGGAGGGTGCGCGCCGTTGAGGAAGAAGTCCCCGACGTCGCGGAGCCGATGAGTGACGGGTTCGTAGAGGGTGTGGGCCCGCGCGTTGCGCCAGAAGCGGTCCAAGCCGAGCCGCGAGGACACGGAGCGGGCGCCGATGACGTCCAGGGCGCGGGTGGTGGACTCCTGGGCCGCCCGGGAGGCCGCGGCCTCGGCGACGGCCACGAGGACGGAGGCCTCCGCGTACTCGTCATAGGTGAGGTCCTCACCGCGGGCCAGCGCGCCCTGCACGGCGTTCAGGGCCTGGTCGGCGAGGGCCGCCGCCGAGCGGGCGAGAACGGTGAGTTCCCCGTACGTGGTGAGCACCTGCGGATCCTGCGGGGAGCCGATCGGCCAGTCCGGGCGCCAGGGGGAGTGGCCGGCCCTGCTGTAGTCGCGGGCTTCGGCGAGCACCCCTTCGGCCATGCCCAGCAGGAGCTGTACCGAGAGGAGCCGCCCGAGCGGCGCGGCCAGGGCGGCCCGGGGGGACAGGACGTCCTCGTCCGCGGACAGGGAGCCGAGCACTTCCTCGGCCGCGACCGGTACGGCGTCGAACTCCACGGTCCCGCCGGCCGCGAGGCGCTGTCCGAAGGTGCCGGCTTCACCGTCGATCCGTACGCCGAGCCGCGCGGGATCCACGACGACGGCAAGGGGTTCGCCCGTGTCGACGCGCTCGGCCCGCACGGCGAGGCGGTCGGCGACCAGGATCCCGGTGGCGTAGCTCTGGCGGCCGTCGAGCACAAGGCCGCCCGCCCTCCTCGTCAGCGTCAGCGGCGGTTCCTGGCGGCCGAGCCCACCGCCCCAGCACCAGCCCTCCGCGACGGTCCTCCGCGCGACCTCGGCGGCGCGGGCGGGTGCGGCGAACAGCCGCGCGCTCCACGACAGGAAGTAGTGACAGGCCAGCAGTTGACCGACCGCGCCGTCGGCCGCGGCCGTCTCGCGTACGACGGCGTAGGCCGTGGCCCAGTCCGCGCCGCCGCCCCCGAGCTCGTGCGGGACGAGGAGCGTCAGGAGCCCCGCCTCCCGCAGCCGGGACACCTCGTCGAACGGCGCCTTGCCCGCCCGCTCCCTGGCCGCCGCGTCCGTGGCCAGATCGTCCGCGGTCTCGCGGGCCACGCGCTGCCAGTGCGTACGACTGGGCCGGGTCCGCTCGGAGTCCGGAGCTGCGGGTACGCGAGCGGACGGCGCGGTGGCAACGCCCATGGTGGTGATCTCCTCAAGGTCGTTGACGGGGGCGGGTGTTGGGTTGGCTGCGCCGAATTGGTTCGGGGCGCGTGGGCCCGTGCGCGGCGCGGTGGTGAGTCGGTTTCCACAGCCCCCCGCAATTGATGGGTGCGCTGCGGCGACGAACCCAACTGCCGTACGTAGTAGCAGAGTTGGGGCGCCCGCCAGGGCGGCGGTGTGCCGTGGGAGCCGGGCCCTATGCGTGACAACAGAAGGCGCTGGCGACGCGACCGAAGTCGACATGCCGACGGCGCACGAGACGCTGCTGTGTGGGGGGCATGGGCCCATCCTGCGCACGGGCCGGACGACCCGTCAATGCTTTCCTAGTAAATCAGTGGGAAATGCGGCAGGGGAAATGAAGGCGCAGGTGGCGGGGGAGGGTTGCCGCCGCGGGTCGGGGTGCGCGGAGCACGCGCGGCGGGCGCGAGGAACGGTCCGGCATCCGGGCCGTGGTTGACGAGTGGCGCGATGTGCTGCTCAAGTAAGCGCATGAATGCCGAGCAGCGCCTGGTCACCCGTGACCACATCGACTTCGGTCGTGTGTGGTCGGCGGCGTGTTGCGTCTGACACGGTAGCGGGCCGCTTACCCGGCCTCCTCTCTCGGTGTCCCTTGTCGCGGGGCCCGCGTTCCTCACCGGCCCCGTAGGCGTGCACCGGTACGCGCTCGATCCGCGGACGGCGAACCCGGCGGGAGCCGAAGCGGTGTCGCGCCCCGGCCCGCCCGGCCCGAGGGTGCCGCGCCGTCCCGGAGCCCGCCGCCGGGCCCGATCCCTCACGAAGTGCTGTCCCGCGTCGAATTCCCTTGCTGTGAAGCGCAGTTGCCCCGCCAGGCCGTCCGCGCACTCGCATCCCGCGTCCCCGCACCCCGAACGCACACCTCACCCGCCCCGCCTCCCTCCCGAAGGATCCCCATGGCCACCGTCCTGTCCGTCTCCGGCAGTCCCTCCGCCACCTCGCGTACCGCCCGTCTGCTGCGCCACCTGGACGTGCGGCTCGCCGCGCAGGGGCACGAGGTGATCCCGCTGGACGTCCGTACCCTCCCGGCCGAGGCCCTGCTCGGCGCGGACTTCCGGCACCCCGCGATCGTCGCGGCGAGCGAACTGTTCGCCCGCGCCGACGGGGTCGTCATCGGCACCCCCGTCTACAAGGCCGCCTACTCCGGGCTGTTGAAGTCGCTGCTCGACCTGCTGCCGCAGTACGGCCTGGTCGGCAAGACGGTCCTGCCGCTGGCGACCGGCGGGAGCACCGCGCACGTCCTGGCCATCGACTACGCGCTGCGTCCGGTGCTCAGCTCCATGGGGGCCGCGCACATCGTCCAGGGGTGGTTCACGCTCGACAAGGACCTCGTGGTGGGCGCCGACGGCACGCTGACCATCGCGCCGGCCGCGGCCGAGGCCTTGGCGCAGGTGGTCGACCAGTTCTCCGACGCCGTCGGCAGCCGCACGGCCCTGCCGGCCGGGCAGGCCGCCTGACGGCGCGCCCAGCCGCCTGGCCGGCGGGCCCGTCCTCGCGGTCGCGCGTTGCTCAAGCCGTAGCGGCCAGGCCCTGGTCGGCGAGGGCGTCGTCGGCCAGGACGTATCCGGTCGTGGGCGTCGTGCGGATGAGCGGCCGGTACGTGACGCCGAGTTTGTCCCGCAGGCGGTCGATGTGGGCATCGACGGTGGCGAGGTCGCCCTGAGCGTTGCGCTGCCAGACCAGCTCCATGAGCCGGGAACGGGAGAAGCCCTTTCCCGGATGGGCGGCGAGATGGGCCAGGAGCTCGAACTCCATGCACGTGAGCCGGAGTTGGCGTCCGTCGACCCAGGCCCGGCGGCGGCCCGCGTCCACGACGAGGCGCCCGATCCGATGGCAGGGCGCCGTGGGGCGCTCGGCCGTGCGGGCCGGCGCGGTCGTCCGGAGCTCGGCACGCGTCCGACGCCGGTGCCTGCGCTCAGCGGCGTTCGCCGACGCGGTGCGCACGGCCGGCTGAAGATCGTGGGTGGTGCCGCCGGGGCGGCGGGCAGTGTTGGGGACGTGTACATGAGTCATGTTGTCACCTCCATAAGGTGTCGTTGGGTTGTCAGTCGGATGTGGTTGTTGCTGTGCGTGAGCGGCTGAAGCCGAAGATCCGGTCGACGCGCGCGGACGGCGCCGGGTGGCCGGGCTTCGTGCCGGAGGTGCGCCTCTGCGCGAGCGTTCGTCGTGACGCGGCTCAGGCCATTGTCGTGGCGCGGGCTCAGGCGCGGCTGGAGCCGCGGGCGCAAGCGGCTTGGGCGGGGTCAGGGCCCTGACGGATTGCAGGGAGTGCCGGAGCGGGGTGCCGGGGCGACGGTCCGCGAACGTCAGCGGGTGCCGCAAGAAGGCGAGCGGAAGCGCGGATGCGCGCGGAGTCGTTCGCGACTCGGACTGCTGTCCATGACCTCGCCTCCCTTCCTCGATTCCACGGCGTGCCCGCGTTCACCTGAACCCGGGCTCGCCTCCACGGTAAGGGGACCGGGCAGGCACCGGCCAGGGACCAAAGACCCTTGTTTGCGCGGCGGCGCAAATAGGGTGCGACTTCGATGCCGGGTTTCCGAGGCCCGCGAAGCCGGCGACGCGGCCGGGCCCGGTGCCCGGAGCCCGTTTCCCGTTTCCCGTTCGTGCGGGGCGACGGGAAACGGGCTTCGCCAGGGAACGCCCCGGGGATGGCCCCCTCAGCCCGGCGCCAGCCGCCGGTGGTGTCCGCCGCACCGCGGACACCTTCCTCGTCCATCGAAGGAGACGCCTTGTCCGTCACACGCAAGCTGATGCTCACGGCTGTGGCCCTGGCCGGCACCGTCGTCCTCGCCCAGCCGTCGTCGGCGCAGTCGGCTCCCGCCGCGCCGTCCGCACCCACGGCCTCCGTCAGCACCGCCCCCGCCCGTCCGGCCGCCGCCAGCTGGCACGCCTTCGCCTCGACGGGCTACTCGGGCCTGGACACCTACTTCTGGGGCAACCCGGGGGAGTGCAAGTACGTCGGCGACAACTGGAACGACAGGATCCGGTCCGCTCGCACCGAGGTGGCCACCCGCCGGGTGGAACTCTGGGACAACTACAACTGCACCGGCGGCGCGATCATCATCGACGGCTCCGGCTACAACAGCATCGGGGCGTGGGTCAGCGCCTACCGCGTGGTCAACTGAAGCTCCCTCCGGGCAGCGGTACCCCGGGCGCAGCCGCCGGCGCCCGGGTGGCGGGATCGGCGCGGGGTGACTCTCCTGGTGCGTAGCACCTTCGTCACGCAGCACGATTCGCGGGAGCGCCTCATGCGCAGAGCAGGCTCAGGAGTCACCCCGTTGACCCGGGCGGTCCATGTGCTGCGCGCTCTCGCCTCGGCGGCCCTGGTGACCGTCCTGTACTACGTGGCGCCGCTGGACTGGGGCTTCGGCGCGGGCACCGTGGCGGTCCTTGTGGGGGCACTGGTCGTATTCGCCGGGCTGCTCGTGTGGCAGCTCGCGTCCATCTCCCGTGCGCGCTATCCGTGGCTGCGCGCCATGGAGGCGCTGGCGGTCGCCGTGCCGCTCTTCCTGGTGCTGTTCTCGGCGGTCTATTACCTGTTGGCCCATGACGTTCCGGGATCGTTCTCGGAGCCGTTGTCGAGGACCGCTTCGCTGTACTTCACGATTTCGGTGTTCGTGACCGTCGGGTTCGGCGACATCGTGCCGACGAGCGAGGCGGCCCGGGCCCTGACCAGCGGGCAGATGATCGTCGACCTGATCGTCCTGGCCGTGCTCGGCAAAGCGGTGTTCGGCGCGGTGCAGGTGGGTCTGCGCCGGCGCGGCCGCCCGCAGGACGGCTCGGGCGCGGGTCCGCGGGACGGCTCCGGGGCGGGCTCGCGCGAGGGCTCCGGGGCGGGCCCGCAGGATGCCTGAACAGCGGCGCTCGTGGTCGGCGGGGAGGCGCCGTCGGCGGCCGGTCGGTGAACGGCGGCAGATGGGCTGAATGAGGGCATTCTCGCCTCCTGTGGTCTCCGCCGTCGTGCTGTGCCGGGCTCTCGTCCCAGCGCAGGGATTCTCCCGGGTCCGGCAGGCGGGCGTCGCATTTAAGGACACCTCCGCGCGATCAAGGGAGGGTCAAGGATTTTGGAGCTATCTACGAGAGCAGGGGGGCGTTCGGCGTGGCGCTGTGACGCCGCGCCCAGGAAAACCGTTTGACACGACACGGGGGCGCCTGCTGAGGCCGTCGATGGATCATTCCGCCGACGCGAACGCCGATTTCTGGACCGCTGCTTTTAGCCACTGAGAGCCCGGCCGAATGTTCGGTAGGTCGCTGAGTGAGGTGCTTCGGGATTCGTCTGCCTGCCACATCGTAGGCGATGCCCGATTTGGGGCTTGTCAAGAAAAGCGGCAATCAAGCCAGTTCGGGGATACTTGATGTGGGCCCTCTTGTTCGCCGTCGACTTGAGCGCCTACGGTGATCTCAATTCACCGATTCGGAAGGAGGGGATTTCAAATGGAGGCAACTGGAGCAGTCCAGGAAACCGAGCTCACCGAAGAAGTCGAGGAGCTTGAATTCGACCAGGAGACGCTGAGCGACTACCTGGCCATGACGCACCGCTGCTAATGGCGCCCGGCATATCCGGGCGCATGCGATGAGTCCGGATATGCCGGATCCCATTGTTCCGGACAGGGGAGGGGGTTCAGTGAGGTCGGAAATCATCTTCGCGCTTGATTCCATGCCGTTGAACGCCGACATTCACTGGCCTGCCGACTACGACGCACGATTCGTCGGGGAAGCCGTGCTCGGCACGCTGTGTGTCGAGGCCGACGGCGGGCCACCGGCCCCGGGGTCCGCCATTGCCGTGGAACGCGCCGACGGCGGTCGGCGCTGGCGCGTCACCCTGCGCCCGGGCGCCACGTGGTCCGACGGGCGGCGCCTGGCACCGCAGGACGCGCTCCGTTCGGCCCGCGCGATCCTGGAGCGGCCCCGCTCGGCGCCGGCCAGACTGCTCTACCCGCACGGGCCGAAGGACCCCGCGGTGGAGACGGGGCCGGACACACTGGAGTACCGCTTCGACCGGCCCGTCACTTACGCGCCCGCACTGTTCACCCTGCCGCAATTCGCGCCTTCGCCTCCGGCCGGCCCCACGCGCCCGGTTCTCGGGCCGTACGAGATCTCCGAGCGGACCGACGATGCGATCGTCATGGTCCTGCGTGACACGCTCGACAACGACGGGTCGCACCGACCGTCACGACTCGAATTCCGGGTGTACGAGACGACGGCACAGGCATTGCAGGCACTCGCCCGGGGCGACGTGGACGTCTCGCCGACCACCAGTTTCTCCGCGCACGACGTCGCGGCCCATCGCGGGCACCCCGGACACCAGAGCCGCGGAATCTCCCTCTTCGGGAGTCTCGAATTCGGCAAGCGGAGCGGTGAACTCGTCGCACGGCCCGATCTGCGCCGGGCGCTGGGCCGCGCGCTGGACCGGGAGGACGTCGCCCGACGTTGTCCCGGCCTGGTGATCCCCTTCCTGGACCAGACGGCTCCGTGGTGCCCGTCCGCCGGCCTGCCCCCGGTCCTGCCGCCGACGGCCCGGGAGATCGAAGCCGTCCGGCGCGAACTGGGCACCTCCATCGAGATCGGCCATGCCGACTTCGTTCCCAACGGCACCGTCGTAGGCGCGGTCTGCGACCAGCTCGCCGACGTCTTCGGCATCATGGCCGTGCCCCGGCCGCTGAGCTACCACGCCTACGTCCGCTCCGTGCTCAGCCGGGACCACGGCCTGCTCTACACCCTGACGGCCGCGGACTTCCCGCACCCGGCCGCCCTGCTGAGTCCCTGGCGCTCCGACGCCGCGGGCGCCCGCCGGGCCGGGTTCGCCGACACCGCGCTCGACCGGCTTCTCGACGCGGCATCGGAGGAGACCGACCCGGCCGCACAACAAACGCTCTGGAGCGAGAGCAACGCCCGGTGGGCCGACCTCATGCCCCGGATCCCGCTGATCCAGGTCCGCGCGCACTGCGTGCACAGCGGTCGAGTGAGCGGAGTGCGGCTCAACTCCACCGGGCTCATCGACTTCCGCCGCCTCGCGACGGATCCGGACGCCCCCACCGCAGACGGCCGATTCGAGGAGGCACGGGCATGAGCCGTACACCGGACACCTCTCAGGAGGCCCCGCCGAGGGAGGCCGCACTGAACGGCGCGGCCGGGTTCATCAACCCCGAGCATCTGACGGCCGACACGCTCGGGAGCCTGGGCGACTGGCTGACGCGGGCTCCCTCAAGGCCGTTCGTCCTGCGCGACTTCGTCGCCCCGCGGACGGCCCGGGCCATGGGCGCGGCCCTGCGTGCCCTGCCGGTCTGGACGCGCTGCGTCACCGCCTTCGCGAGCGACACGGAGACCGAGGACATACCCGAGTCCGAGTGGGCCGGCCACCCCCGGCGGGCCGCCTGCCACTACGTCGCGCGTGACCTTCCCGGTGTGCTCGCCGAGGGGGCCATGGAGAGCGCCCACCAGGCCGCCCTGCGCGGCTTTTTGGGCAAGGCGCTGCTCACCGACACCCTGCGCGACTGGATCGCGGCCGGCACGGGGATCTCCCTCAGCTCGAAGGAGACCAGCCTCGAACTCGCCTGCTACGGGCCCGGCGACCAGATCCGCCCGCACCAGGACCTCGTGCCGCGCCGGGTGTTCGCCGTCAACTTCTATCTCGACGAGGCCCATCGCCCCGACACCGGGGGCCGGCTCGTCTACCGCAACGAGGAGGACACCGAGTTCGCGGTCGAGCCCCTGTTCAACAGCTTCTCCATGATCCAGATCCGGCCCGACGCCTGGCACCGCGTGGAGCCGTACGGCGGAGCGGGGCGCGGCCGGTTCACCGTGAGCGTCGGCCTGCACCGGGCGGCCTGACATGACGTACCTCCAGGAGCCCGCGACGACCACGGCCCCCGTCCATCTGGTGTTCCCGCCGATGGTCGAGTCCAACTTCGGCAGCCTCTACCCCGCGCCCGCCGTCCTGGCCGGGTACCTCGCCGCACACGGCATCGACAGCGCTCAGGAGGATCTCAACGAGGCCTTCGCCGAATACCTCCTGGCGCCCGGCACCGTGACGGCGCTGGGGGCGGGCGAGGTCGCGGACGTCTCGGCCGACTCGCTCTGCGCGGCCGTCGCCCGCTGGGCCCGCGAACACCGCGAGCAGCTCATCGACGTCTCAGGACGCCATCACTTCGGGCCGGACGCCGAATACGGCTGGGCGATGGAGATCCTCGCCCAGCCCTTCTCGGTCGACCCGGACACACAGGTGCTCGCGGGCACCGGCGCCCCCTTGGCCGCCGCGTTCTACGAGGACTTCTACACCTGGACCGGCATCGCCGACCGGATCGGAGACGCGACGGCCCTGGTCGGCGTCTCGGCCGCGATGGGACCCCAGCTGCTGCCCGCGCTGCTGCTGGCCCGCCACCTCAAGTCGGCCCGGCCCGCGCTGCGCGTGGTGCTCGGCGGACCCGCGGTGAGCCTGATGGCACAGGACGACCTGGACCTGCTGCTGCGCTCGCACGCCGCGGTCGACTGCGTCGTACGGTTCGACGGGGAGTTCCCGCTGCTCGCCCTGGCCCGCCAGGTCACCGAGGGCACCTGGGACCCGGAGAGCGTTCCGGGGGTGTCGTGCCACCGGTCCGGCCAGGTCCGCCACACACCGCCCGGAGTGGGGCCGAACCTCAACCAGCTGCCCCGGCCCCGGTATGCGAAGGAGGCGCTGGCGCGACTGGCCTCCCCGACGCTGAGCATCACCCAGGCCCGCGGCTGTTACTGGGGCAAGTGCGACTACTGCGACTTCGTCGAACTGTACGAGGGCAGCGCCCCGTTCCGCGGCCGTCACCCCGACACCTTCACCGACGAAGTCCAGTGGCTGGCCCAGGAGTTCGGTATCCGGCGGTTCAACTTCGTGACCGAGTCCATTCCCCCGGCCTTCGCCCGCCGGATGAGCCGCGCGTTCCTCGACCGTGAGCTGGACGTGGTGTGGAACTCCTTCGCCATGGTGGACCGCCGCTTCGACCGCGAACTGCTCGACCTGATGGTGCGCTCGGGCTGTGAGTTCCTCGTCATCGGCCTGGAGACGATGGTCACCCGCGTCCTCAAACTGGTGCACAAGTCGGCCGACCGCGAGGAGAACATCCGCTTCCTGCGCGACGCCCGCGACGTGGGCATGCCGCTGCGGATCAACCTCATCCCCGATCTTCCCTCCACCACGTACGACGAGGCGCTGTCGGCCCTCGACGACATGGCGTCCCTCGCCGACTGCGTGCAGTCGGTCTCCGTCTTCCCCTTCGAGGCGACCCGCTCGTCGAATGTCGGGCGCACTCCCGAGCAGTTCGGACTGCTGCCGCTCGCCGACTCCGACGCCATCGGCCAGTCCCAGTACGCCCTCAACCACCTGCACAACGCCGACCCGGCGATGACGCCCGACCAGCGGGCCGAAGTGCACCGCCGCTACCGGGACTTCGCGCGCGAGATCGCGACCCGTTCCACCCTCCCGCCGTCGAGCTTCAGCGAGGACCTGCACCCCGGAGCGCTGCTGCGGGTCCCGGTCGAACAGCTCGACGTGCTCGACCTCGGGGAGAAGCTGGTCTGTACGCACATGGGCAGCCGCGAGCGGCTCTCCCTGCCGCGCGCCGCGGCCCGCGTCCTCCAGCCGCATCTGGGCGGACAGCCCTTCGCGGCGGGCCGGATCCCCGGAGCGCACAGCGCGGACGGTGTCTCCTCGCTGGCCCGGCGACTGGTGGCGGCCCGGGTCCTCGTGCCCGCCGCCGACACGGAGGCGGGGCTCGATGACGCCACCCGCTGACCCCCCGCACGGCCGCGGAACGCTGCGGCTGGTCGAGACCGTGACGGCGCTGCCCGCCGCGGACGGCCTGCGGCTGCTGCACGGCGTGGACGTCCTGCGGGTGCGAGGGCCGGTCACAGCGCTCACCGCTGCCCTGAAGCGGCTCGTCGAAGGCGTCCCGGCGGCCGAACTCGCCACCCTGGCACCCGGATCGGTGCTGCGCGTCCTGGCGGCGCGCCTCGCCGAGGCGGGCTGGATCACCGACGCGGACCCCGCCCACGGCAGGGGCACCGCAGCGGAACGCCAGATCGGCTATCTGACCCTGTTCGGTCCCGACGCGCCCGCGATGCAGTCCCGGATCGCCGCGTCACGGGTCGCGGTGCTCGGCGTGGGCGGCGTCGGCGGCGTCGTGGCGCAGCACCTGGCGGGCGCGGGCGTCGGCGCGCTGTGGCTGGTCGACCACGACCGGGTCGCGGCACACAACCTCAACCGCCAGTTCCTGTTCGGCCCGGCCGATGTCGGCGCGTCGAAGACCGACGCCTGCGCGCGCGCCCTGGCGAACCTGGCGCCGGCGGCCCAACTGCACACCGTGGAACGCCTGGTGGCCTCTCCCGAGGACCTCGGCGATCTGCCCGACCGTCTCGACCTGCTCGTCCTGGCGGCCGACACACCCCTGGACATCGCGGCCATCGTGTGGGACTGGGCGCGGCCCCGGTCGGTACCGGTGTGTTCGGCCGCGGTGGGCCTCGACACCGGATACTGGGGGCCGCTCCTGGTACCCCGACTCGGCCACTGCGCACGGTGCTTCGAGTCCCAACGGGTGGCCCGGCTGTCCGCCGAGGACGCCGAGGTCGCTCTCATCGGCGGGCCTCCCACGCCCTATTCGTTCGGTCCGACGAACACGGTGGTGTCGGCCCTCCTCGCGCACGAGGTGCTGAGATTCCTCGCCACCGGGCGCTGCGCCCTCCTCAACCGGCGCGGACACCTGCGCTTCACCGACAGCTCCACGTCCTTCCTCGAGGGCGGCCCGTGCGGCTGCGACACCGCGTCGCCGCGGACCGCGCACTCCCGAACCACCATGGCGGCCCCCCACGGGGCACCATCCGAAAGGTGACATCCGTTGTCCGGAAGATCAGCGCTGGCCACGACGGGATTCTTCCGTCTGTGGACCGCGGAGTCCGTCTCCATGGCGGGCTCCCAGATCAGTATGTTCGCCATTCCGCTGGTGGCGGTGCTCAGCCTGGACGCGGATGCCTGGGAAATGGGGCTGCTCGGCGCGGCCGGCTCACTGGCGATCCTGCTGTTCGGACTGTCCGTCGGTGTCCTGGCCGACCGGTACGAACGCCGCAGGCTGCTCATCCTCGCGAACGTGGGACGAGCCGTCGTCGTCCTGGTGGTGCCCGTCCTGTACTGGGCCGACTCGCTCTCCCTGACCGCCCTCATCCTGGTCTCCTTCGTGGTCGGCGCGCTCGGGCTGCTCTTCGACAGCGCGATGGCCGCGTACCTGCCGCGCCTCGTCGGCAAGAACGAGCTGGAGCGGGCCAACTCCTGGATCCAGGGCACCGAATCGGTCGGCGAAGTGGCCGGGCCCGGCATGGCCGGCCTCATCGTGCAGTGGCTCAGCGCCCCCGTCTCCCTCCTCGTGGACAGCGTCAGCTACCTGGTGAGCAGCGTCGCGCTGGCGAGCCTGCCCAAGGCGCAGGTGGTCCGCGACCAGGACGCCGCGCCCGAGCGGCACGTCGCGGCCGTCGTCAGCGGACTCAAAATGCTGTGGGGCAACAAGGTGCTCAGGCCGCTGGCCCTGGCGGCGGCGCACTTCAACCTGTTCACCGCCATGTTCTTCGCGCTCTTCACCCTCTACACGGTCAAGGTGCTCGGATTCAGCCCCTTCCTGCTCGGCGCCGTCACCATGACCGGCGGCGTGGCGGGCCTGCTCGGGTCCGCGGCGGCGGTACGCCTGTCCGCGCGCTTCGGGCTCGGACGCACGCTCATCGCCTGCTACGCGGTCCCGGGTCTCGCCGGACTGCTCGTCCCCTGGGCCGACTCGTTCGGCAAGCCGGTGGCCGCGGTGTTCGTCGGCGCCTCCACGTTCATCTGGACGTTCTGCGTGGTGATCCTGCTCATCCTCGGCGCATCGCTGCGCCAACGCCTGGTCGCGGACGCCTACTTGGGCCGCGTGAGCGCCACGTTCCGGTTCGTCAGCTGGGGCGTCGACCCCATCGGCGCCCTGCTGGGCGGCGCGCTGGGCGCGAGCGCGTTCGGACTGCGCCGCACGATGGTGCTGGCCGCCCTCGGCATCGTCCTGTCCGCCCTGTGGCCCTGGTTCAGCGCCGCCCGCACCTTCCGTACCGGCCCGGGGCGGGACGAGCCCCAGGACGGCGAGCTCGCGCCGGCCGACCCCGCCCAACAGCCCTGACGACGAGGGAGTGACGATGACCCTGCTGCAGATCGGCCCGGCCCCGGCCGCCTCATCGCACACCGGCGCGCACGCCCCGCTGCGCGTGCTGTTCGTGTGCATGCCCTGGGCGTCGCTCGACATGCCCTCCCTGGCACTCAGCACCCTCACCCCCCTCGTCCGCGACCACCCGGACGTCACGTCCGTGGACCTGCTCTACGGCAATCTGCGCTGGGCGGACCACGTCCTGCGCCGGACCGCCGGCGCCGTCGGCGAGGAGGACTTCGCGCGCATCGTGCGCGGGGACTTCATCGGCGTCGGCGAGTGGGTGTTCTCCGCCGCCCTCGCCTCCGTCACCGAGCCGCCGGCCGACCCGGAGACGACCCCCTTCCACCGCCTGGCCTCCGCCCAGGGCGCGCAGCTGCGGGGGCCGTCGCGGATGTACCGCCTCGCCCCGGAGTTCGTCCGCGAACTCGCCGAGGAGATAGCGGCCAAGGAGTACGACGTCGTCGGATTCACCACGACCTTCGACCAGAACATCCCGTCGCTCGCCCTGGCCAAGGCGGTCAAGGAGCTGCGCCCCGACACCGTCACGGTCCTCGGCGGCGCGAACTGCGACGGGCCGCAGGGCGGCGCGCTGCACGCCTCGTACCCGTTCCTTGATCACGTGGTGCGCGGCGAAGCCGAACTCGTCCTGCCCGAACTGCTCGACGCGCTGTCGGCCGAGCGGGCCGGCCTCGGCGGGAGCGAGCGCGAGCTGCGGCTCGGTGCGATCGGCGGCCTGTGCTGGCGCACCGCGGACGGTGCCGCGCGGGTCAACGACGCCACCGGCGCGATGGTCCCGATGGAGCGCGTCCCGACACCCGACTTCGGCGCCTACTTCGACGCCGTCGAACGCTCCGAAGCCATGCGGGGCGCCCTGCCGAAGGTCCAGATCGAGGGGGGCCGCGGCTGCTGGTGGGGGGAGAAGCACCACTGCACGTTCTGCGGGCTCAACGGCACCCTGATGGCCTTCCGCTCCAAACCCGCCGAGCGGGTGCTGGCGGAGATCCAGCAGGTGGTGGCCGACCACCGGGTCCTCGACGTCGTCTTCTCCGACAACATCATCGACATGGACTACCTCACCTCGCTGCTGCCGAAGGTGGGCGACCTCGGCTGGGACCTGCGGATGTTCTTCGAGGTCAAGTCGAACCTGACGTACCAGCAGCTGCTGCGCATGGCCGACGGCGGCGTCACCCAGATCCAGCCCGGCATCGAGAACCTCAGCACGCGCGTCCTGGCCCTGATGCGCAAGGGGGTCACCGGCTGGCAGAACATCCGGCTCCTGCGGGACTGCACCACCCTCGCCATCTACCCGAGCTGGAACGTCCTGTACGGGTTCCCCGGCGAGACCTGGGCGGACTACGCGCCGGTCGTCGAGCAGAGCGCCCACATGGCCCATCTCTTCCCGCCCGACCTCTCGACCCGCATCCGACTGACCCGGTTCAGCCCCTACTTCACGACGCCGGCGCTGGGCCTCGCCAACAGCGGCCCGTCCCGGCTGCTGTCCACCGTCTACCAACTGCCCGAGGAACGGCTCAAGGACATGGTCTACATGTTCGACAGCGAGCCCGCGGGGCTCGGCGCCGCCGACGGAGACCGCCTCGACCGGGCCGTACGGGACTGGCAGCAGGCACACCGGGGCGCCCGCCTCGTCGCCTTCGAGGAGGACGGGGCGCTGCGCATCGTGGACGAACGCGTACGCCGCGCCCCGCGCGAACACCTCCTGCGCGACCCGCTGGCCGTCGACGCCTACCGCGACCTCCTGAAGGGCCGCACCGACGAGGTGGTGAAGCGGCGCATGACCGAGGCCGGCCACCCGGACGCCGCGCGCACACTGCCCGGCCTCGTCGCCGACTGGGAGCGCGAGGGACTGGTGTACCGCGACGGCGACCATCTGGTGGCCCTCGCCACGGGATTGGGGTGGTCATGACGTCATCGCCGCCCTCGACGCGGAACGCGACGCCACCGTCCCCGGCGACCGCCGCACGCAAGGGCCTCTTCATGGCGTGGGAGCCCGGCGCGCCCCACACCCGCGACCGGCTGGTTCCGGTGGCCCGCACCGGCGCCCGCGGCTTCCGGGTCAACGGCTTCCTGCGCCTCGGCCCCGAGCACCCGGACCTCACCGCCGACCACCTGGCGTTCCTCCGGGACGCGGCCGGCGTCGGCCTGCGGGTGGCCTGGCGGGGCCGCCTCGAAGGCATCGACCACACCCCGCTGCGCCATCTCGACCCCCCGCGCGACGAGGAGGGCAAGCCCGCCTGGCCGGTGCCGCCGCGCCCGCTGCTGACCCTGCGCCGCGGCCCCGGCTTCGTCCTGGTCGAGGACAACCGGGACGGGACGATCCGGCGGACCGTGGTGGACCGGCCCGGAGAGGTGGCCGCCCTGGTGACGCCGGAACTCGGCCGTGTCCGCGAGGACCACCTCGCTCCGGCCGCCGCGCGCTCGGTGCGGGCCCTCGCGGAGCAGGGCTTCTTCGCCTCCGTGTGCGGTCACTGGCTGGCCCTGCCCGTGCGGTTCCGCTATGCGCGCTCCTGACCGGCCGGGCGGCGCCCGACCACGAACAGCCCACGAACAGGTCCGCCCCGCACGGATGGGAGCACGCCGGTGACCGGCACCACGACGATCGAGGCGGAACTCGGCCGCTTCTACGCGGGCCGCCGGCTCATCCTGATCGGACACCCGCTGTCCGCGTACGCCCGCCAGAGCGGTGTGCTGCGCCGCATGGGTGCCCCGGAGCCGTTCGTCGTCGCCGACGGCACGGGCAGCGGCCTCGTACCGGAGGGCATCGCCGGGCACCACGTGGTGAGCCTGGGCCGCTCCGGTGCGCGGGGCCGCGCCCTGAGCCGCCTGCTGACCGCACCGCCGCGCGATCTGCGCACCACCCTCGACGCGTACGACCGCGACCGCACGGCCCTGGTGGTCGCCGAAACCCCGGGCTGCCCGGCCGAGTTCGACGGGCGTCCGGTCACCGACGCGGGAACGCGGTGGGGTGCGGCGTTCGCCGACCACAGGGCGCTCGACGCGCTCTGGTCCCGTCGGGGGATCACCGTGCTGCCCTCGGCCGTCGTGGCCCCCGAACCGCGGCTCCTGGAGGAGGCACACCTCGCCCAGGACCTCGGATACGGCACCGTGGCCCGCGCCGTGGGCAATCCGCTGGCACCCGAGGCGAACGGGCCGGCCCATCGTCTGCGCGCGCCCCGCGACGCCGTGGCAGCGGCCCGCCGGCTGGCCGCGGTCTGCCGTGTCGTCCGCGTCATGCCGCATGTGCCCGGAACACCGTGCGGCATCGGTGGCTTCGTGCTGCCCGAGGGGCCCGTACTGCTGCGCCCGCACGAGGAAATCGTCCTGGAGGCAAGGGGAGCGCTGCTCTCCGCGGGATGTTCGGGCCACTGGGTACCCGGCGACCCGGCGCGCCGGAGCCTTGAGGACACGGCACTGGCCGTCGGCGCGGAACTGCGCGAGAGGCACGGCTACCGCGGGGCCTTCCAGCTCAGCGGCCTGCTGGTCGGCGACGGCTTCCTGCCCTGGGAGTTGGGTCTGCGCACCGGCGCCGGCCACGCCCTGTTCGAGGGCGGACAGCCGAACCTGTCGACGGCGCTGCTGCACGCCGCGCTCGTCGCCGGGCATGACCTGCGGGTGAGCACCGCGGCCTTCGCGGCCCTGGTGGACGCGGGCGGCTCTGCCAACGCCGTGATCTCGCTGGACGCACCGGCCCCGCCGGAGGCCGGAGCAACCCGCACCCTCTGGCTGGCCAGGGACGCCGACGGCCTGCACACGGTGGCGCGGGGCGGCCGGAGCAACGCCTGCCTGCTGCACACCACGGTGGGCGACACGGGACGCCTGCTCCTGGTCGCCGGGCCCGAGTTCGCGGCAGCGCGCGGCCAACACGGCGCGCGCCTGGGGCAATCCGTCGCACAGGTCTGTCAACTGGCCGCAGAACACTGGGAGATGGACCTCCCCCTGGAGACCGCCTGGTGAGTGGAAGGATGACGGCACAAGGACCCGCACCGGGAGGAACTCCATGACCCACATCGAGGTCGGCAACCTGCACTACGTACTTCCCGACGGACGCGACCTGTTCTCCGATGTGACCTTCCGGGTGGGAAGCGGCGCCGTCGCCGCACTGGTCGGGGCCAACGGCACCGGCAAGACCACACTCCTGGAGATACTCTCGGGCGCCCTGCCCGCCAAGTCCGGTGCCTTCCACGTGGGCCGGTCGGTCGGCGTCATGCGGCAGTTCATCGGCTCCATCGACGACGACACCACGGTCCAGCAGTTCCTGGCCGACCTCGCGCCGCCGGCGGTCCGTACAGCGTTCCGAGCCCTGGAGTCCGCCGAGGCCCGCATGGTGGAACAGGACGACGAGCCCACGCAGATGGCGTACGCCACCGCCCTCGCCCACTGGGCGGAGGCCGGCGGCTACGAGGCCGAGGTGGGCTGGGACGTGGTGTGCACCAGCGCGATGCGCTCCTCCTACGACGATGTCCGGAACCGCGAGGTGCGCACCCTGTCGGGCGGCGAGCAGAAGCGTCTGGCGCTGGAGTCACTGCTGCGCGGGCCGTTCGACGTGCTCCTGCTCGACGAGCCCGACAACTATCTGGACGTCCCCGCGAAGCGCTGGCTGGAACGGCAGTTGAGGGCCACCTCCAAGACCGTCCTCATGGTGAGCCACGACCGTGAACTGCTCACCTACGCCGCGACGCAGGTCGTCACTCTGGAGGGCCACGGCGCCTGGGTCCACGGCGGAGGGTTCGGCGACTACCAGGAGGCCCGCGCCCACCGAGTGGAGCGTCTGGAACAGCGCCACCGCGACTGGGCCGACGAGCACCGCCGCCTCAAGGACCTGGTCCGCACCCTCCAGGAACAGGCGAAGATCTCCTCCGCGATGGCCGCCAAGTACCGGGCCACCCAGACCAGGCTCGCCCGCTACGAGGCCGCCGGGCCGCCGCCCGAGCGCGCCCAGGAGCAGAACGTGCGGATGGCCCTCACGGGCGGCCGTACCGGCAAGCGGTCGGTGATCTGCGAGCGCCTCGAACTCGTCGGCCTCACCGACCCGTTCGACCTCGACGTCTACTTCGGCGAGCGCATCGCGGTGCTCGGGGCCAACGGCACCGGCAAGTCGCACCTGCTGCGTCTGCTGGCGGCCGGCGGCACCTCCGGCGAACGGTACGACGCCGACCTGCACGGGGTGCCGGTGGCCGCCACCGGCACCGCCCGGCTCGGCGCCCGCGTGGTCCCCGGCTGGTTCGCCCAGACCCACGGCCGGCGCGATCTCGCGGGGCGCACCCTGGTGGACATCCTGGGCCGGGGCGACGACGAACGGCCCGGCCGCGACCGCGGGCAGGCCATCTCGGCGCTGCGCCGCTACGAACTGCACGCCCAGGCCGACCTCGCGTTCGGCCTGCTGTCCGGCGGCCAGCAGGCCCGCTTCCAGATCCTGCTCCTCGAACTGCAGGGCTCCACGCTCCTGTTGCTCGACGAGCCGACGGACAACCTCGACCTGCACAGCGCCCAGGCCCTTGAGGACGGCCTCGCACAGTACGAGGGCACGGTGCTCGCGGTCACCCACGACCGCTGGTTCGCCCGTGGCTTCGACCGGTACCTGATCGTGGAGTACGACGGCTCGGTGTCCCTGCGGGACGAGCCCGTCTGGGGAGAGGAACACAGTGCGCACCTATAGCTGGTCCAGGCCGCCCCGCGTCGGCGGATCCGAACGCATACGAGCCGTCGAGGACATCTTCGGGCTGACCCCCGATCGCTTCACGGCGGTGCCCGTCCTGGACGAGGTCGCCGTGCCCGACACCGGGATCACCTACGTCACCGGGTACTCGGGCACCGGCAAGAGCCTCCTCCTGCGGTTGTTCCTGGCCGACCACCCCGAGGCACACGTACCGCAGGACGTGGTGGACGACCGGCCGCTCGTCGAACTGTTCGACGGCCCGCTGTCCCGCACCCTGCACCTGCTCGGACAGGTGGGCCTCGGGGAGGCCTTCACCTACCTCACCCCGTACGCGCGCCTGTCCGACGGCCAGCAGGCGCGGGCCCGCCTGGCCCTCGCCTACGCCGGTGGCCACCGTCTGCTCGTGGTGGACGAGTTCCTGTCGACCGTGGACCGGGTCAGCGCGGCGGTCGTCGCCTACGCCTTCCAGAAGTTCTGCCGCCGCAACGGGGTCTCCGCGGTGGTCGCGACGGCCCACGACGACCTGGCGGCGCCGCTCGGCCCGGACCACACCGTGGTCCTCGACCACAACGGCGTGAAGCGGATCCCCCCGGCCCCGCAGGCCCCCCTCGCCCCGTTCCGGGAGCACACGGTCGTCAGGCCCGGCGAACTCGCGGACTTCCAGCGGATGGAGCGCTTCCACTACATGGGCGGACTCGACGTACCGCCCGAGGCCTTCGACCTGCGGGTGTGGGTGGCCGAGGTGAACGGTGTGGCGGCCGGTGCCAAGGTGCTCTCGCCGCCGTATCCGCGCAGCTGGGAACGGCACGCGGTGTTCCGTGAGGTCAACGCGGCGCTCACCGTGTCACGGCGCACCGTGGTGCACCCGGTGTTCCGCGGCCTCGGCCTGGCGGGGATGCTGTGCGACCCGGCCCTCGCCGAGCAGCCCGCCGTGTTCATCCGCTCCGCCCTCGGCCGCTTCCAGCCCTTCCCGGTGCGCGCGGGTTACGCGGAAGTCCCCGTCGATCTCGCCGAAGGGACCCAACTCGATCTGCGCACCGCCGAGTTGCTGGCCCACGGGCTGTCGGACGAGCCCTCCGACGAGGAGCTGGGACTGTTGCGTGAGCGGGGAGCCGAGATGCTGCTCGCCGAGTACCGGCAGTACCGGGACCTCGGCGGACTCACCCCGCTCGGCCCAGCCGCGGAAAGGCCGGTCGGCACCTGGTTCGGCCGCTGTGTCGCGGTGATGACGACGGACCAACTCGTCGCCCTGGTACGCCCGTTCCCGATGGCGGGATTCGCCTGGCGGACGCCCGCACCGGCCCAGGACGCCACCGCCGAGGCGGTGATGGCCCGATGATCGTCGTCGGCGTCTCCGCCCTCTACCACGACTCGGCCTGCGCCGTCATGATCGACGGCAGGCTCGTCGCGGCCGCCCACGAGGAACGCTTCACCCGGCGCCGCAACGACCCGGCCATGCCGGCCCGCGCCTTCCGCCACTGCCTGGAGAAGGCGGGCGTACGCATCGAGCAGATCGACCGGCTCGCCTACTACGAGAACCCGACGGCCAAGCTCTCCCGCCAGCTGTGGACGACACTGTCCGGGCCGGCCGCCGAGCTGCCGGCCGGAGCCCTGTTCCGCCTCGACGCCGACCGCCCGCTGCGCGAGATCCGTGAACTGCTCGGCCACGAGGGCCCGGTCGACTTCGTCACCCACCACGAGGCGCACGCGGCCAGCGCGTTCTACTGCTCCGGCTTCCGCGAGTCCGCACTCCTGGTGGCGGACGCGGTCGGGGAGTGGGCGACCACCAGCTACGGCAGGGCGGACGCGGCCGGGGGACTCGAACTCCTCGAAGAGGTGCGCTTCCCCGACTCGCTCGGCCTGTTCTACAGCGCGGTCACCAACTACCTCGGGTTCGACGTCAACAGCGACGAATACAAGGTGATGGGCCTCGCGCCCTACGGCAAGACGCGCTTCCTGGACCAGCTGGAGTCCCTGCTGATCGACGGTCCGCAAGGGCAGTTCCGGCTCGACCCGCGGTACTTCGACTTCCGGGACGAGCGCCGGATGTTCACCGACGCCCTCGCCGAACTCCTGGGCGTACCCGCGCGGGCGCCGCAGGACGAGCTCCTGCCCGTCCACGAGGACATCGCGGCCAGCCTGCAGGGCGCGCTGGAGAACATCCTGCTGCGCAAGGCCACCCACCTGCACGAGCGCACGGGCAGCCGGCGGCTCTGCTACGCGGGAGGCGTCGCCCTCAACTGCGTCGCCAACGGAGCGCTGCGCACCCGAGGCCCGTTCGACGAGCTCTTCGTGCAGCCGGCCGCCGGTGACGCCGGCGGCGCCGTGGGGGCGGCAGCGCTGGTCCACCACCGCCACACCGGCGACTTCCCCGGCCGGCGCCTGCGGGACGCGCGGCTCGGCCACGCCGAACGCCCGGGCCGGGTGGCCGAGATGCTCCGGCTCGCCGGTATCCCGGCCGAGGACCACACCGGGGACGAGGGCGGACTGCTGCGGGCGGCCGCAGCCGAACTGGCGGGCGGGGCCGTGCTCGGCTGGTTCCAGGGGGCCGCCGAATTCGGCCCGCGGGCGCTCGGCTCCCGGTCGATCCTGGCCGACCCCCGCGACGACACCATGCGCGACCGCATCAACGCGCTGGTCAAGAAGCGGGAGGCGTTCCGCCCCTTCGCTCCGGCGGTCGTCGCGGAGCGGTGCGCGGAGTTCTTCGACCTCGACGTCGAATCGCCCTTCATGCTGGAGACGGCCCAGGTACGCGTCGAGGGGCTGCCGGCGATCACCCACATCGACGGCTCGGCGCGGGTGCAGACCGTGGCCGCCGACGTCGACGGCCGCTTCCACGGGCTGCTGACCGCCTTCGGTGAACGGACCGGATTCCCGGTGCTGTTGAACACCTCGTTCAACATGCGGGGGGAGCCGATCGTGAACACGGCCGCGGACGCCCTCGCCTGCTTCGTCCGCTCGCGGCTCGACGTCCTCGTCCTGGACGACCAGCTGATCCGCCGCGACGATGTGCCGCCCGCGGCGCTGCACCGCCTGGAACAGGCCTCTCCGTACCGCGCGCCGTCGGTCAGCGAAACGGTCTACACCTTCTTCTGACCCCCCATGGCCATCCCTGACCACACGGCATCCCTGACCGCACGGCCATTTCTTTCCGCGTACTGACGAAGGGCTGCACATCCCGGTGACCAACCACAGTGACGACATCGCCCGCGCGGACCGACTGGCCCGCCTGCTGTCCGACGCCCGCGGGGCCGAGATCCTCGCCGAACTCCACAAGGGCCGCGGCCGGCCGACTCGCACCCCCCGGCCGGCCGGAGCGGCGGCCGAGGCGCCGCGGGTCGGCGTCTGGGACCTGCGGCCCGGGCCCGACGGAGTGGAACTGCACCGGCACGAGACGGACCCGGGCACCGCACGCCTGTGGGCCGAGGCGCACCACGTACCGGGCAAGGGGAGCGCCCGCCGCGTGGCCGTGCTCGGCGAGTCCACCGCGCGGGGCTTCCTGCTGGACCCGGCGGTGACGCCGACCGGCGTGCTGCAGCGCGCACTCGATGACGCGGACGAGCGCGCGCAGTGCGTGGACCTGGCCAAGACCGGGGCGAGCATCACCGAACTGGGCGCGGTGATAAGCCGGTTGGACGCGGTCGACGCGGACGCGGTCGTCCTGCTGGCGGGGAACAACTGGTCGCTGCAGAACCTCACGGTCACCGACCACGACCGGCTCGCCGACGCCCTCCGTGCGGGCGGCCTCGCCGGCCTGCGCGACACCTTCGCGCACCGCGTCGTACGGCCCCGGGTGCGAGCGCTGCTGCGGCGGCTGCAGGAGGTGGCCGACCGGCGCCCCGGCCTGGACGTCGTGGTCGTCGTACCGGAGTTCAACCTGACCGAATGGCGCCCCGATCCGGCCTGGGACACCGGGGTGCTGCCCGCCGAGCGGGCCGCCGAGTGGTCCGTGCTGCGGGCGCAGACCCAGGAGGCGCAGGACCAGGGGCGCTGGCACGACGTCCTCGCCCCGGCGGCCCGGATGGCGGAGCTGGACGAGGGCACCAGCCCCGTACCCGGCTGGGCACTGGGCCGGGCCCACGAGGCGCTGGGCGACTTCGCCGCAGCCCGCGCCGCGTGGGAGCGCAGCCGCGACGCGGTGTCCGGCCTCCTCGTCGCGCACACCCCGCGGGTGACGACGCTGATCCAGGACGAACTCCGCGCGTTCGCCGAACGCGGACACCACGCCCTGGTCGACCTGCGGACGGAACTCGCCGCCCCTGACACCGGGTTGCCCGACCCGGCCCACTTCCTCGACTACTGCCATCTGAGCCCCGCCGGCACGGTCACCGCCATGCGGGCGGTGGCACGGGCGCTGCGCGGTGGCGCGGGCGGGGAGCAAGGTTCCCCGCGTACGGAACTGCCGGGCACGGCGCGGGAGCGGGCCATGGGCAACCTGATCGCCGCGTGCCACAACGCGCGCCACGGACAGCCCGCCGAAGTGCTGCACCGCCTCGTGACGAACGCCTTCGCCGAGGACCCCGGGGTGCGGGACGACGCGGCCGACCTCCTGAGCCTGCTGGCCAAGGGCGTCCCCGCGTGGCTGACCCCGGAGTACGACCGGTTGTGCGCCCGGCCCAACGCCGAGCGCTACCTGACCAGTACGGCGCTCGACGACTTCGCCACGCTGGCCGGGACACCCCTGACCGGCGTGCTCGCGCGGGCCCTCGGCCGCTCGGTGCCGCCGCTCGCCGGAGCGTCCCAGGACCTGCTCGCCGGCCGCCTCGACAGCGCGCCCCAGCTGGTCCACGGCCCCGAGGGCGCCTACTTCCGCAGCGCCTCCCCGAGGTTCCGGGCGCCGGTGCGCCTGGACCGCGCCGAGGGCATGCGGCTGCGGCTCAACTACCGCACCCCGCACGCCGAGCCGGACGCCCGGCCGGGCACGGTGACCCTGGACGGGCGGGTGCTGGCCCCCGTCGCGCCGTGCACGCAGGGCTGGGCGTTCCTGGAGGTGGACCTCCCGGCGGGCGAAGGGGACGGCCCGTACGGCGAACTCGTGGTGTCCTGGCCGGCTGCCCGGCACGACGAGGAGACCTGGCGGCAGGAGGCGGCACGCACGCTCGCCACCGGCCGCATCCCGCTGCCGGTGCCCGTCTTCGGCGACCTCTTCGAGGCGCGCCTGTTCACCGAGTCCGCCAGGGTCGGTGTGTAGAGGAGCGCGGCGAGGTTGGCGCGCCTCGCTGCCTCGCGGGGGGCCGGCCCGGGGCTCGCCCGGAAGTCGAGCGGGCCCCGGTCAGTCACCCATGAACCACACATGGCTGCCCGGCGTCGCGGCACACGCCTCAAGGAGTGCGGTGAGGTCGAGCAGGGCCGCCCTCTGCCGGTCGTCCGTACACCTCCGCACCAGGGCGGTGACTTCCCGGAGGGCGGCTCGCGCCTCCTGGCCGTCGAACAGGGTGTCGTCGTACGGATCCACCCGGCCGAGCCTGCCGGAGTCATGGGCAGCGGTGCTCAGCGCCTTCGCGAGCGCTTCACCGTGCTCGTAGGAGCCTCGGAGCAGAGTGCCCCGGGTCCAGCGACGCCCCATTCTCGTGGGCCGCGCCGAGTGCAGTTCCAGCTCGATCCCCATGATTCCCCCCTCGGTCCCGGTGACCGAAGCATCGCACGGATCATCGGCCGGACGCGGCGCGGCTGTTCGCGTGCCTCGGGAGGCAGAGCATCAGGGCCCACATCAGGGCGAGGATGCCGCCCGCCCACTCCAGCACGCCGAGGAACGCGTCACGGCTGAGTCCGGCGTCGGAGGATCCGTCCGTGGTGGCGAAGTACACCAGGGCGGTCAGTCCCGTGCCGAGTGCGATGCCCAGGTGCATGGCCGTGTTGAACAGGCCCGAGGCGGACCCGGCGTCCTCGTGCGGCACTTCGGCGAGCGCCATGTCGGCAAGGGGGCCGCCGACCATGCCGAGCCCGAAGCCGGTCAGCACCACCGGAACGGTCATCGTCACGAGAGTCAAGTCCGCCTGGAACAGCGCGACTTGGAATCCGTAACCGGCCATCGCTGCGAGCGCGGTGAGGACGCCCGCCTGGGGCAGGCGGCGGGCGAAGCGTCCGCCGCTCTTCGCCGCGATCGTCGCACCGGCCAGCTCCCCGACGGAGAGCAGCACGAAGGCGAGCGCCGCGTGGAACGGACCCATGCCGAGGCCGTGCTGGAGGTAGAGCGTCCAGGTCATGAAGAACAGGCCGCAGAGCACGCCGAGCATCAGCTGCGCCAGCAGGCCACCGGTGAACTGCCGGACGCGGAAGAGCGAGAGGGCGAGGAGCGGCGCGCTGTGCTGCCTGCGCTGTTGCTGGCGCAGGAGGACGCCGAGGGCGAGCAGGCCGGCGGCGAGCATGACGAAGCACCACAGCGGCCAGTGGTGGGCGCGGCCCTCGGTGAGGGGGAACAGGATCAGGACGATGGCCGAGGCCGACAGGAGCGTGCCGGTCAGGTCGAGCCGGTCGGCCTTGGGCACGCTCGACTCGGGGACGAACCTCCGTCCCAGGAGCAGCACGGCGAGACCGACGGGCACGTTCACGAGGAAGATCGGCCGCCAGGACAGCCCGCCCAGATCGGCCTCGGTGAGCAGCCCGCCCAGGACGGGGCCCAGGACATTGGCGAGCGAGAGGACGGCCCCGTAGAGACCGAAGGCCCTGCTGCGGTTCTCACCGTCGAAGGTGACGTGGAGCGTGGCCAGTACCTGCGGGATCATCAAGGCCACTCCCGCACCCTGCAGCACGCGGGCCGCGATCAGCGGCCCGGCGCCGGTGGCGAGGCCGCACAGCAGCGAGGCCGCGGTGAACACGGCGGTGCCGATCAGGAGGACCCGGCGGCGGCCGTGGAGGTCACCGAGGCGTCCGCCGGTGATCAGTCCGACGGCGACCGTCAGCGAGTACGCGGCGGTCAGCCACTGCACCGAGGCAGGCCCGGCACCGGTCGACTCCTGGATGGCGGGCAGGGCGGTCAGGACGATCGACTGGTCCAGGATGTCCATGAGTTCGGCCACCAGCAGCACCACGAGGGCGATCCGGGCGGCGAGGGCCGTACGCGGCGAGCGGGGCGCCGGGTGGTCCGGCGGGCGGGGGGTGTGCTGCGGCTCGTTGCCGAGCGCGGATGAAGACACGGTGGGAACTCCTGATCCGGAGGAATCGGGGAGCCCGCCGACAGCCGCGCCGGGGCCGGAAACACGGAACCCGGGGCAGACGGCGGAGCTGCACCCGGGGAGAGACGGAAGGACTCGGGGGAGGGTGACGCGACTCAGGCCTGCGCGACGTCCGCCCCCGAACACGTGCGACACATCAGCACGTGGGGAACGCGGACGACTACAGGGCCTGATGGATAGGACGTCACCTCGAGATCGATACCGCAGGAACAGGAAGTCCGGTCACGTGTCGGCGGGCCGCCGTCGGCATCGCCGTCGCGCCGCCACCGCCACCGACACCCGGCACAGGACTTCGTTCACCTTACGCCAGACCCGGACCGAGCGGCGCGGGCCGGTGCGGTGGCGGCGAGAAGCGGCCCGGGGCCTTACGCGGCCCGTTCGGGTCGGCGCGCCCGGTGGCGGAGGTGCGTGACGTCCCGGTCCTCCAGCCGTCGGACGGGGTCCCGTTCGATGTGCTCGGCGCCCAGGTGGTCGAACGGCCGACGGTCACCCGCGGCCGCGCCGGTTGTGCGGCTCCTTCGAGGCGTCGGGGCCCGCGGGCAGCGCGGGCAGGGTGCGCACGCTGCTGCTGCACAGCAGGGAGAGGGTGGTGAGCAGGATGCCCAGGGCGCACAGCCCCATCACGCGGGCGGCGCCCGCACCGTCCGCGACGGTTCCGGCCAGGACGTAGCCGAAGGGGATCAAGGCGCTTTCGCCGATCTGGGCCAGGGCGGTGACCCGTCCGATGAGGTGCTCGGGCACGTGCTGCTGTCTGGCGGTCTCGAAGAAGACGACGGCCAGTTCCAGGCTGGTCCCGCTGAGGACTATCGAGGCGAGCAGGACGGGCAGTCGCGGTGTCGTGGCGAGGACGGCCAGCGGCAGGGGCCACACCAACTGGATGGTGACGCAGGCGAGCATGGGCCGGCCGGGGCTCCAGCGCAGCGCCACGGCGGATCCGGCGACCATGCCGCAGGAGAAGGCACATACGGCCCAGGCCCAGAGCGCGGCTCCGCCGGTCTGCCGGGACAGGATCAGCGGTCCGAGGAGCTGGTACCCGGCGAGCCACAGGGGGATGGTGAGGGCCCCGGCGAGGGCGTATCCCCACATCCACGTGCGGGCCCGGAAGGCGTCCCAGCCCTCGCGCCAGCCGTGGGCGACGGTGGAAGCGGGCCGGGGCAGGGGCCGCACCGGGAGCCGCAGCATGATGAGGGAGCAGGAGGCGAAGGCGAGGGCGCCGGCCAGGAGGACGTGCCCGTAGCCGAAGGCGGCACCGCACAGGGATCCGATGCCGGGGACCGCGATGCGGGCGAGGTTGAGGACCAGACGCAGGGAGGCGTTGGCCTTCTGCAGGAGGACCGCGGGGACCAGTTCGACGATCAACCCCTGGAAGGCGGGCTGCACCACGGCGGTGGCCGCGCCGGTGAGGGCCGCGGCGAGGGCGAACACCCCCAGGGGAGTCCGGTCCGGCCGCGCGATCAGCAGGGTGCCCAGGACGGCCTGCACCGCGGCGAGGGCCAGGTTGCCGGTGACGGCGAGCTTCCTGCGGTTCAGCCGGTCCGCGAGAACGCCACTGAGGGGGAGCAGGAGCGTCTGGCTCGCCACCGAGCATCCCAGGACGAGCCCTGCCGCGAAACCGCTGCCTCCCGCTGTCAGGACTGCGAACGCCGTCACGACATTGACCAGATTGCTGCCGGCGGTGGACACCCCGCGGCCGGCCACGTAGCGGACGTACGGGCCCTGCCAGGTGCGTGCCGATTCGGTGCGGAGGGCAAGGGGGGCGGTCGTCGCAGGGCTCACGCGGTGTCTTTCGCCGGCGAAAAGGTGGAGGCGGTGGGGGGTGCGGGGGAGCGGGAGTCGTGGGGGTGGTCCGGTGGGCCCCGGCCCGCCTCCGCGGAACTCCCGGCCGGACCGACTCCCCGCCGGACCGAGTATCTGTGCGCACGGGCGCGATGCACCGCAACACCACACGGGGAGCCGCCGCGTCGGCCGCGATACCGACCCGGTCCGGCCGACCGGCCCCCGCCGTCGGGGAGCCGCCCGCGATACCGGCCCGGTCCGGCCGACCCTGCGCCGTACCGCGCCGTATCCGTGCCGTCCGCCGCCCCGGCCCGCCCACCCCTCCGGCCCATCCACCTCGAAAGCCTCAGACGGGCACGGTTTCCTCCAGGTCCGCCAACTCCGCCACGCTCAGTTCGAGGTCGGCGGCCCGGGCCGAGTCGGCGATGGAGGCGGGTCGGCTGGCCCCCGGTACCGGGACCACCGCCGGAGAGCGGGCCAGCAGCCACGCCAGCGCGACCTGCTGCGGGCTGACGCCGCGCCGAGCCGCGACACGATGGAAGGCCGTGCCGGCGGAAGCCGGACCGGAGGGGCCGTCCAGAGAGCTGCGCGAAATGCCGCCGAGCGGACTCCACGGCAGGAAGGCCAGGTCCAGTTGAGCGCTCAGCCGCAACTCGGCCTCGCTGTCGCGCACGGCGGGCGAGTACTGGTTCTGTACGGAGACGAGAGAGCTGCCCAGGATCTCGTGTGCTTCGCGGATCTGGGCGGTCGTGACGTTGGAGATGCCGGCGGCGCGGATCGTGCCGGCGTCCACCAGGTCGCGGAGCGCGCCGACGGACTCCGCCCAGGGCACCGTCGGGTCCGGCTTGTGCAGCTGATAGAGGCCGATGGCCTCGACCCCCAGACGCCCGGCGGAGGCCCGGGCGGCGCGCTTGAGGTGTTCGGGGCCGGCCGCGACGGTCCAACTGCCGTCCCCGGGGCGGCCGCGACCCCCCTTGGTGGCGACCAGGACATGCGAAGTGTCGCCCCCGTAGCGTGCCAGCGCGCGGGCGATGAGCAACTCGTTGTGGCCCACTTCACCTGCGTGCCAGTGGTAGCTGTCGGCCGTGTCGATGAGCGTGATGCCGGCGTCGAGCGCGGCGTGGACGGTGGCGACGGCCCGCGTCTCGTCCGGCCGGTGCTCGATGGACAGCGGCATGGCGCCGAGTCCGACGGCGCTGACGGTGGTGTGCGCGAGGGTGCGGTACCGCATGGTCGTGGTGCTCCTCAGATGGTGGGCGACGGCGCGCCGGTCAGGGCTTCGGTGACAGCGCCGGGCAGCCAGTCGCAGGTGCGGGAGAAGGTGAAACCCAGTGCCTTGGCACGGGCGTTGCTCATGGCGTAGTGGCGGTCGAAGGAGAAAGGCGACGCCTCCTCGCCCGCCGGGACGCTCCGAAAGACGGGTGCCCGGCCGCTCCGTGCGGCCACGGCCGCGGCGATGTCGTACACATCGAGTGGTACGTCGGAGCACGCGTTCACCGCGCCGGTGAAGTCGCCGCCGGCCGCCCACAGCAGCACCTGCGCGAGCTCCTGGTAGTGGATGAAGACCGTCGGCAGAGCGTGTGCGTGCACCAGGACTTCCCGGCCCCGGGTGATGCGCTCGACGTAATGCGCCAGTCGGCCGGTGAACTCCCGCGCACCGCCGCCGAGCACATGGGCACTGCGCACACCGGCGAACGTGAGCCGGTCGGCGCGCGCGAAGACGGCCTCCGCCTGGCGCTTGCCCTCGGCGTAGTGCGCATCGCGGTAGGCGTCGTGCTGCCAGGGCAGATCCAGGGAGACGAGCCAGGAGGCGGGGTCGACGTTCGCCTCCTCCACCGGAGTGCCCGGGGCGACTTGGGGCAGCGCGGCGCCGGCCGGGTCGTAGACCTCGATCGTGGAGGTCATGACGTAGCGGTCCGCGCGGCCGGTGAACACACGGACGGCGATGGCGGCCTGCACAGGGGTGTAGCAGACCTGATCGACCACCACGTCGAAGGTGCGCGAGCCGAGTGCGGCACCAAGAGCGGCCTCGTCGTCGCGGTCGACGACCACGTGCTCGGCGCCGGCCGGCGGCCGGGCGGAGCCGCGGTTGAGCACGGTCACCTGGTGGCCGGCCGACAGCAGCCGTTCGACCAGGAGCTTTCCGACGTAGCGGCTTCCGCCGATGACGCAGATCCTCTTCATGTCGCCATCGTGTCCGTCTATCGTCAGCAGCAGAAGTGCTGATCCACTGCATACGTATGAAGGAAAACTGTTGATCGATGTTCAGCGGCTGCGCGTCCTGCGGACCGTGGCGGAGCACGGCAGCTTCAACCGGGCGGCCGTGGCCCTGCGTCTGACCCCCTCGGCCGTCTCCCAGCACGTGGCCGCCCTGGAGCGCAGCCTCGGAACCCAGGTCGTCGTCCGCAGCACGCGCGGTGTGACCCTGACGCAGGCGGGCCGGATCATGGTCGGTGCCGCCGAATCGGTCGCCGCCGAACTCGAACACGCACAACAGCAGGTCGACCAACTCGCCACGGGCGCAGCCCAGTTGACCGTCGCCACCTTCACCAGTGGCGGCAGGCTCCTGCTGCCCGGCGCACTCGACCGGCTCATGACCGCCCATCCCGGCACCGTGCTGCACATCAGGGAGGGCGAGCCCGAAAGCACCCTGCCGCTCGTCCGGCAGGGCGCCGTGGATCTCGCGCTCGCCTACCATTTCGACGGGCCGCTGCCTCTCGGGCCCGGCCCCAACTCCGGTCTGGCATGGGCCCCGATCCTGGACGATCCCCTGCACGTCGTCCTGCCGCGTGATCATCCACTCGCCGGCCGCGACGCCCTCGACCTCGCCGAGCTCGCCGCCGAGCCCTGGGTGCTCGGCTGCCACAAGACCGAGGCGTACCTGCGCCGTTACGCCGAGCGCGCCGGCTTCACCCCCGACGTGCGCGGCACCACCACGGACTACTTCTTCGCGCGTTCACTCGTCGCCGCCGGCGTGGGGATCTCACTGATCCCCACCATCGCGCTCACTCCCCGGATCCCGGGGCTGTGTGTGGTGCCGGTCGGGCCGTCCGGCCCCGTCCGGCACATCGGCGTCGCCACGATCCGCCGAAGGGCGCGGCCGCACGTGACGACCCTCATCCAGGCGCTGGTCGACGAGGCCGAACGGTGCCGGAGGAGCGGAGCGTCGGCCGGTGGACGGTCATGAGTGAGGGGTGCGGCCGGATGCCGGCGGGCGGTTCGCCCACCGGCGTCCGGCCGGACCCCTGGTCCGGGTCGTTCAGGAGACTATGCGCCAACGCTGCTGGTCGGTGGGCAGGGCTCCGCAGGGGCGCACCTCGGCGACCTGGAGCTTCGTGTCGTTGGGGGAGAGGTCGGAGAGGCACCATGCGTCGTCCTTGCTGACGATCTTCACGAATCCCTCCGCTCCTTCGATCGGCTGGATCGACCACTTCTGGTTCTTGGTCATCTGCCCGTTGGTGAGACTGGGATCACCGCCGACCGCACCCCACATCTGGACCTGATTGCCTTCGCGGGTGTTGTCGACGACGGCCCACGGCTCGGACGAGGAGGTGATGGCGAACTCGTCGCGCGGCAGCGGCCGGACGTACCAGTACTGGTCCCACGTGGGGTTGTCCTTGATCTCCGCCCACGTGGTGACGTGCCGTCCTTCCCGGCTGTCACTCGTCTTCGTCGTCAGGTACTTGCCGAGCCCGGACTGGATGCGTACCAGCTTGGTCGGGTCGTACTGGGGCTTCTTCGGACCACCGCCCCCGCCGCCGGATCCGCCCGACCCGCCTTCGGGCTTGGGCTTGGGCTGCTGGGGCGCGGGCGCGGACGGCGGCGGCTCGGGCGCCTTGGACGGGCTGGGCGGGGGAGCGGGCAGCGGGGTCTGGGAGCCCTGCGGCAGCGGCACCTGCTTGGCCGGCGCCTGCTCCGAAGCCTGGCTCTTGACCCCGGTGTCATGACGGAACCAGATCATCGCGAACGTCACCGCGAGCGCCAGCACCACCGTGCCCACCGCCAGCACCCAGCG
>NZ_JBIDBD010000012.1:192049-192430 GCF_043202815.1 Streptomyces sp. NPDC048111 | reverse complement strand
TGGCACGCTGTTGAGTTCTCAAGGAACGGACGCTTCCTTTGTACTCACCCTCTCGGGCTTTCCTCCGGGCGCTTCCCTTCGGTATTTCGTGTTCCGACTCTATCAGATGCTTTCGCGTCCGATTCCCCGTCGGAATGGGGATTCGCTTCTAGGATTTCGCTTTCGCGTTTTCCCTTTCGGCGTGGCCCGACCTTATCAGAGATTCTGAGGCCGGATTTCCGCCCCTCCGGGGACTCCCTCAACGACACGAAGTGTCTCGGGTTCCCGTTCAGGCGGAGACATAAACCTACTGGAGCGGGGGGGGGGGGGGGGGGGGGGGGGGGGGGGGGGGCGGGCGGGGGGCGGCGGGGGGGGGGGGGGGGGGCGGGCCCGGGCCGGCGG
>NZ_JBIDBD010000012.1:0-192040 GCF_043202815.1 Streptomyces sp. NPDC048111 | reverse complement strand
TCCCCCCCCCCCCGACCTCCTGTGGGTCGGTGCGCGACCCGCCCACCCCCACCCCCCCCCCCCCCCCCCCCCCCCCCCCCCCCCCCCCCCCCCCCCCCCCCCCCCGCTCCGGATGTACGACCGTGGTGCGTCAGACCTCGACGACCACGGGGAGGATCATCGGACGCCTGCGGTAGGTGTCCGAGACCCACTTGCCGACCGAGCGGCGGATCAGCTGCTGGAGCTGGTGCGGCTCGACGACGCCGTCCTGGGCCGAACGGTTCAGGGCTTCCTCGATCTTGGCGACCACGGGCCCGAAGGCCGAGTCCTCGATGCCGGAACCCCGGGCCTGGATGTGCGGGCCGCTGGTGATCTTGCCGCTGCTGGAGTCCACGACCACGTACACCGAGATGATGCCCTCGTCGCCGAGGATGCGGCGGTCCTTGAGGTGGGACTCCGTGACGTCGCCGACCGAGAGGCCGTCGACGTAGACGTAACCCGCCTGGACCTTGCCGACGATGCGCGCGGTGCCGTCGACCAGGTCGACGACCACGCCGTCCTCGGCGATGACGATGTGGTTCTTCGGGACGCCGGTGAGCGCTCCGAGTTCCGCGTTCGCCCGCAGGTGGCGCCATTCGCCGTGGACCGGCATCAGGTTCTTCGGCTTGCAGATGTTGTAGAAGTACAGCAGCTCGCCGGCCGAGGCGTGGCCCGAGACGTGCACCTTGGCGTTGCCCTTGTGGACGACGTTGGCGCCCCAGCGGGTCAGGCCGTTGATGACGCGGTAGACCGCGTTCTCGTTGCCCGGGATGAGCGACGACGCGAGGATCACGGTGTCGCCCGGGACGATCCGGATCTGGTGGTCGCGGTTGGCCATGCGCGAGAGCGCGGCCATCGGCTCGCCCTGGGAGCCGGTGCAGACGAGGACGACCTCGTCGTCCGGCAGGTCGTCGAGGGTCTTGACGTCGACGACGAGGCCGGCCGGGACCTTCAGGTAGCCGAGGTCGCGGGCGATGCCCATGTTGCGGACCATCGAGCGGCCGACGAAGGCGACTCTGCGGCCGTACTCGTGGGCCGCGTCCAGGATCTGCTGGATGCGGTGCACGTGGCTGGCGAAGCTGGCCACGATGATCCGCTTGTCGGCGTTGGCGAACACGTTGCGCAGGACGTTGGAGATGTCCCGCTCCGGCGGCACGAACCCGGGGACCTCGGCGTTCGTGGAGTCGGAGAGGAGGAGGTCGATGCCCTCCTCGCTCAGCCGCGCGAAGGCGTGCAGGTCGGTGAGGCGGCCGTCCAGCGGGAGCTGGTCCATCTTGAAGTCGCCGGTGGCGACGGCCAGGCCCGCGGGGGTGCGGATGGCGACCGCGAGGGCGTCCGGGATGGAGTGGTTGACCGCGATGAACTCGCAGTCGAAGGGGCCCAGGCGCTCGCGGTCGCCCTCGGCGACCTCCAGCGTGTACGGGCGGATGCGGTGCTCCTGGAGCTTCGCCTCGATCAGGGCGAGGGTCAGCTTGGAGCCGATCAGCGGGATGTCCGGCTTCTCGCGGAGCAGGAAGGGGACACCGCCGATGTGGTCCTCGTGGCCGTGCGTCAGGACGATGCCCTCGATGTCGTCGAGGCGGTCCCGGATCGAGCTGAAGTCCGGCAGGATCAGGTCGATGCCGGGCTGCTCCTCCTCGGGGAAGAGGACGCCGCAGTCGACGATGAGCAGGCGGCCGCCGAACTCGAAGACGGTCATGTTCCGGCCGATTTCGCCGAGACCGCCGAGCGGGGTGACGCGCAGGCCGTTCTTGGGAAGCTTCGGCGGGGTGCCGAGTTCAGGATGCGGATGACTCAAAAGACTCTCCTCACCACACGCGCCACGTACCGGTAGGGCACGTGGCGCGTATGTCATTCGTGCACTTGCTGTTGTGTGTGATGTCGCGCGTTCGTCTGGCGCGTATTCAGTTGTGAAGTCTGTGCTGGTGAAGTCCGTGGTTAGAGCTGTACCCCACCGGCTGCCAGATCGAGCGCCAGCTGGCTGGATTCCTCCGCCGTGAGTTCGACGAGCGGCAGACGCAGCGGACCTGCCGGGAGTCCCTGGCGGGCCAGGGCGGCCTTGGTGGTGATGACGCCCTGGGTGCGGAACATACCGGTGTACACGGGGAGCAGCTGCTGGTGGATCTCGGTGGCCTTGCGGACGTCGCCCGCGAGGTAGGCGTCCAGGAGGGCGCGCAGCTCGGGGGTGACGAGGTGGCCGACCACGGAGACGAAGCCGCAGGCGCCGACCGAGAGGAGCGGCAGGTTGAGCATGTCGTCGCCGGAGTACCAGGCGAGGCCGGAGCGGGCGATGGCCCAGCTCGCCCGGCCGAGGTCGCCCTTGGCGTCCTTGTTGGCGACGATGCGCGGGTGCTCGGCCAGCCGGACCAGGGTCTCGGTGTCGATGGGGACGCCGCTGCGGCCGGGGATGTCGTACAGCATCACCGGGAGTTCGGTGGCGTCGGCGATGGCCGAGAAGTGCCGGAACAGTCCCTCTTGGGGGGGCTTGTTGTAGTACGGCGTGACGGCGAGCAGGCCGTGCGCTCCGGAGCGTTCGGCCGTCCGGGCGAGTTCGAGGGTGTGGCGGGTGTCGTTGGTGCCGATTCCGGCCACGACGTGGGCCCGGTCTCCGACCGCTTCCAGTACGGCTCGTACGAGCTGGTCTTTCTCCGCGTCGCTGGTGGTCGGGGACTCGCCGGTGGTGCCGTTGACGATGAGTCCGTCGTTGCCTGCGTCGACCAGGTGGGCCGCCAGTCGCTGGGCGCCGTCGAGGTCGAGTGCGCCGTCCGCCGTGAAGGGCGTGATCATGGCGGTGAGGACCCGCCCGAAGGGGGTCTGCGGAGTGGAGATCGGAGCCATGGGTAACACGCTACTCGCTGCTCAGCGCGGGGTGCCCCCTCGGGGGCCGGTGGCTGAGGGAGCCCGGCACTGCCTGCTCGGGGGTTCAAGCAGTGCCGGGTCCGTTTGATCAGCCTAGATGAACTTCACGAAACGCCGCAATACGGACACTTTGCGCGGCGTATCCGCACATCTGTGCCGGTATGGTCCGCGCGCCCGCCGACCGGGACGGTTACGGGGCCACCCGGCCGTTGGTGTTGAACGCCGCATGGGTGAGCGGCATGAGCGCGGCCCACTCCCGCTCCATCTTCTCGCCGACCATCTCGATCTCCCGCTGCGGGAAGGAGGGGACCTTCGCGAGCTCGTGCTGCGTGCGCAGGCCGAGGAAGTGCATCAGCGACCGCGCGTTGCACGTCGCGTACATCGAGGAGAAGAGGCCGACCGGCAGGGTGGCGCGGGCGACCTCGCGGGCGACGCCGGCCGCCAGCATCTCCTGGTACGCCTCGTAGGAGCGGCGGTAGGAGTCCTCCATGACGCGGGAGGTCAGCTCCTGCTGCTCGGCCGAGCCCGCGACGAACTCGTACTTGCCGGGACGGCCCTGCTGGACCAGCTTGCGCTCG
The DNA here is from genome assembly GCF_043202815.1 of Streptomyces sp. NPDC048111. Classification (NCBI taxonomy): domain Bacteria; kingdom Bacillati; phylum Actinomycetota; class Actinomycetes; order Kitasatosporales; family Streptomycetaceae; genus Streptomyces; species Streptomyces sp. NPDC048111. The sequence continues at coordinate 188,585 of NZ_JBIDBD010000012.1, read as the reverse complement.
GCGTCCGGAACGTAGAAGACCGGCTGGAGCTCCCTGTACCGGCCCGATTCCTCGTTGTAGGACCAGCCCACGCGGTGCCGCATGAACTCGCGGAAGACGAAGATCGGGGCGCTGATGAAGAAGGTCATCGAGTTGTGCTCGAAGGGGCTGCCGTGCCGGTCCCGCATCAGGTAGTTGATGAGGCCCTTGGAGCGCTCGGGGTCCTTCTGGAGCTCCTCCAGGGACTGCTCGCCCGCCGTGGAGACACGGGCTGCCCACAGCACGTCCGAGTCGGACGCCGCGTGCTTCACCAGGTCGACCGTGACGTCGCTGCGGAAGCTGGGCTTGAGGTCTGGGGCGGGGGTGTCGGTCACCGGCGGGTCCTTCCAATTGCGTCGCTCGGGCGGCGCCCACTCTACGGGCCGCCACCGACAACCCGGACTCTGACGGGTTGTCAGTACATTCTTCGGCCAATTCGGGGAATTCGGGCACCAATCGGCAGTGCCGTGCGTCTGTACCAGTAAGCAGCAACCAGTTCGACAGCCCCTTGAGTTTCCCAGGAGATGAGGCCCCCATGTTCCGCCGGCGTGAGCCCGTTCCGTTCGCCTTCGTCGCCGAGGCCGACCGCTACCGCAGCAATGTGGAGCCCCCGCCGCGCCAGCGCGCGAGCGCAGGTCAGCTCATCGGCAGGACGCTCGTCGGGCTCACCGTGATAGCCGGGCTCACCGGCGCGCTGCTGTTCGGGCTGCCCGCCATGGAGAGCCCCCAGTCGCCCGGGCACAGCCAGCAGTCGGAAGCCTCCGACGGTCGCTGACCGCCGCTGACCGGCCCGGACGCGGCGACGCGCGCCCCGACCCCGGAGGTGGCCGCACGGTTGCCTCCTGGGTAGCCTCACCCCGCACAGCCCAATCGAGCGTGCTTGTGAGTGAGGATCAGTCGTGCCCCTGCCCTTCCTGACGGCCGACCGCGCAGTCGACGCACCCGGTGAGTACTCCGACGACGTCGCCCTGCCCTTCGACGACCACGACCGCTGGCGGCGTCCCTACCGTCCCGGCCCGTGGCGGGTCGGGGCCGCGGCCGTGCTGCTGCTGCTCGCCTCGTTCGTGCTGCTCGCCGCCGTGATCATCGCTGCCGCCGGAGCTCCGGCGGGCGCGTTCGCGGTGCTGTGCGTCGCCCTGCTGGTCATCGCCTCGGCGCTGCGGCTGCTGCGGGTCGGGGTCTGGGTGAGCCGGGCCGGGCTGCGCCGGGTCGCCTTCTTCACCACCACCACGGTCGCCTGGTCGCGCGTCACCCGGGTGCACACGGTGCAGCAGCCGGTGCGCTGGCTCGGCCTGCCGCGCACCGTCCAGGGGCAGGCGCTCCTCGCCGACCGGCAGGGCGGCGAGCCGCTCGCCCCGCTGCTCACCGACCGCAACGCGGACTTCCTCGGCCGCGACGAGGCCTTCGACCGCGCGGCGGACCTGGTGGAGGCCTGGGGCGACGAGTACCGCCGGAGCTGACCGGCCGGCCCCTGGGGGCGGGCCGGCGCCGCCGCGTCAGACCCCGGCGGGCCTGTTCTCGTGCAGGGCGATCGCCCGCTGCATCGCCTTGCGGGCCCGCGGGGTGTCCCGGGCGTCCTGGTAGGCGATGGCGAGACGGAACCAGCAGCGCCAGTCGTTCGGGGCGTCCTCGGTCTCGGCCTTGCGCCGTTCGAAGACGGCGTCGGCCGAGTCCCGGTCGATGCGCCCGCCCGGGGTGCGGCTCAACTCGTCGACGGGCAGGCCGCCTTCGGCGTCGAGGGCGGCGGCGAGGCGGTTGGCCTTGGTCACGAAGCGGGTGTTGGCCCACAGGAACCAGATGCCGATCAGGGGCAGGATCAGCACCGCCACGCCCATGGTGACGGTGATCCAGGTGCCCTGCTCGATGAGCAGGACGCCGCGGCTGCCGGCCAGGACGAAGTAGAAGACCAGGACGGCGGCCGTGATGAGGTAGGTGATTTTCGCGCGCATGGGGCCGGTGGTGCCGCTCAGTTGAGGTCGAGGAAGTGTTCCAGGCCGAACGTGAGGCCCGGAGTGGTCACCACGCGGCGGGCGCCGAGCAGGATGCCCGGCATGAAGCTGCTGTGGTGCAGGGAGTCGTGGCGCACGGTCAGGGTCTCGCCCTCGGCGCCGAGCAGCACCTCCTGGTGGGCCAGGAGACCGCGCAACCGTACGGCGTGCACGGGGACACCGTCCACGTCGGCGCCGCGGGCGCCGTCGAGTCCGGTGGCCGTGGCGTCGGGAGCGGGGGCCATGCCCGCCTCGGCGCGGGCCGCGGCGATGAGCTGGGCGGTGCGCGTGGCGGTGCCGGAGGGGGCGTCCACCTTGTTGGGGTGGTGCAGCTCGACGACCTCGACGGACTCGAACCAGGGCGCCGCGAGCTGGGCGAACTTCATCGTCAGGACGGCGCCGATGGAGAAGTTCGGGGCGATGAGCACCCCGGTCTCCGGGGATGCGGTGAGCCAGGTGTTCAGCTGCGCGAGGCGGTCCTCGGTCCAGCCCGTGGTGCCGACGACGGCGTGGATCCCGTGGCGTACACAGAACTCCAGGTTGGCCATCACCGAGTCAGGAGTGGTCAGTTCGACGACGACCTGGGCGCCGCGGTCAACGAGCGTCTCCAGCTCGTCGCCGCGGCCGAGGGCCGCGACCAGCTCCATGTCCTCGGCGGCTTCCACGGCCCGTACCGCCTCGGAGCCGATCCGGCCCCCGGCTCCGAGGACCGCCACGCGCAGCTTGCTCATTCGCTTGATTCCTTAAGGGTTACGAGACCGCTTCGTGGAGGCGGTCGGCCTGCTTGTCCTTCAGCGGGCCGATGACGGACAGCGAGGGACGCTGCCCCAGGACATCACGTGCCACCTCGTGGACCTCGTCCGGGGTGACGGCCGCGATCCGGGCCAGCATGTCGTCGACCGACATCTGCTCGCCCCAGCACAGCTCGCTCTTGCCGATGCGGTTCATCAGCGCCCCGGTGTCCTCGAGGCCGAGGACGGTGGAGCCGGAGAGCTGGCCCACCGCGCGCCCGATCTCGTCGTCCGAGAGACCGTCGGCGGCGACCCGGTCCAGTTCGTCCCGGCAGATCTTGAGGACGTCGTGGACCTGGCTCGGCCGGCAGCCCGCGTACACGCCGAACAGCCCGCAGTCGGCGAAGCCCGAGGTGTACGAGTACACGCTGTAGGCCAGGCCGCGCTTCTCGCGGACCTCCTGGAACAGGCGGGACGACATGCCACCGCCCAGTGCGGTGTTCAGCACGCCGAGCGCCCAGCGGCGCTCGTCGGTACGGGCCAGGCCCGGCATGCCGAGGACCACGTGGGCCTGCTCGGTGCGGCGGTTGAGCAGTTCCATCCGGCCGGTGGCCTTCAGGGTGCGCGAGCCGCCGCGCGGGGTGAGCGGGACGGCGTCCGTGTGCGACAGCGCGCCGGCCTTCTCGAAGGCCTTGCGGACCTGGCGCACGACGGTGGCGTGGTCGACGTTGCCGGCGGCCGCGACGACCAGGTGGCGCGGGTCGTAGTGCTTCTTGTAGAAGCGGGAGATCTGCGCCGGGGTCAGGGCGTTGATCGTGTCGACGGTGCCGAGGACCGGGCGGCCGAGGGGGGTGTCGCCGAGCATGGTGTGCGCGAACAGGTCGTGCACGCAGTCGCCCGGGTCGTCCTCGGTCATGGCGATCTCTTCGAGGATGACGCCGCGTTCGGCGTCGACGTCCTCGGCGCGGATCAGCGAGTCGGTGAGCATGTCGCACACGACGTCGATGGCCAGCGGCAGGTCGGTGTCGAGCACCCGTGCGTAGTAGCAGGTGTACTCCTTCGCCGTGAAGGCGTTCATCTCTCCGCCGACCGCGTCGAGCGCGGAGGAGATGTCGAGGGCACTGCGCTTCCTGGTGCCCTTGAAGAGGAGGTGCTCCAGATAGTGGGTGGCGCCGTTCAGCGTCGGCGTCTCGTCGCGCGAGCCCACCTGGACCCAGATGCCGAAGGTCGCCGACCGTACGGAGGGAAGGGTTTCGGTGACGACCCGCAGGCCGCCGGGGAGGGTCGTGCGGCGGACGGTGCCGATGCCGTTCTGACCCTTCAGAAGCGTTTGGGTACGGGCGACGGCCCGCCCCTCCGAAGAGGTGCGGGCCGTCGTCGCGGAACTACGGGACGTCACTTGGCCGAGTCGTCCTTCTCGGCGTCGTCGGCCGTCTCGCCCTCGATCACGGGGACCAGGGAGAGCTTGCCGCGGGAGTCGATCTCGGCGATCTCGACCTGGACCTTGGAGCCCACGCCCAGCACGTCCTCGACGTTCTCCACGCGCTTGCCGCCGGCGAGCTTGCGGATCTGCGAGATGTGCAGCAGACCGTCCTTGCCGGGCATCAGGGAGACGAAGGCACCGAAGGTGGTGGTCTTGACGACCGTACCCAGGTAGCGCTCGCCGACCTCCGGCATGGTCGGGTTGGCGATGCCGTTGATCGTGGCGCGGGCGGCCTCGGCCTGCGAGCCGATCTGGGCACCGATGTAGATGGTGCCGTCGTCCTCGATCGTGATCTCGGCGCCGGTGTCCTCCTGGATCTGGTTGATCATCTTGCCCTTGGGGCCGATGACCTCGCCGATCTTGTCCACGGGGATCTTGACGGTGATGATCCGCGGGGCGTTGGGGGACATCTCGTCCGGCGTGTCGATCGCTTCCATCATCACGTCGAGGATGTGGAGGCGGGCGTCACGGGCCTGCTTGAGGGCGGCGGCCAGGACGGAGGCCGGGATGCCGTCGAGCTTGGTGTCGAGCTGGAGCGCGGTGACGAACTCCTTGGTGCCGGCGACCTTGAAGTCCATGTCGCCGAACGCGTCCTCGGCGCCGAGGATGTCGGTGAGCGCGACGTAGTGCGTCTTGCCGTCGATCTCCTGGGAGATGAGGCCCATGGCGATACCGGCGACGGGGGCCTTGAGCGGCACACCGGCGTTCAGGAGCGACATGGTGGAGGCGCAGACCGAGCCCATGGACGTCGAGCCGTTGGAGCCGAGGGCCTCGGACACCTGGCGGATCGCGTAGGGGAACTCCTCGCGCGTCGGCAGGACCGGCACGATGGCGCGCTCGGCGAGCGCGCCGTGGCCGATCTCGCGGCGCTTGGGCGAGCCCACGCGGCCGGTCTCGCCGACCGAGTACGGCGGGAAGTTGTAGTTGTGCATGTAGCGCTTGCGGGTCACCGGGGAGAGGGTGTCCAGCTGCTGCTCCATGCGGAGCATGTTGAGGGTGGTGACGCCCAGGATCTGGGTCTCGCCACGCTCGAACAGCGCCGAGCCGTGCACGCGCGGGATGGCCTCGACCTCGGCGGCCAGCGTACGGATGTCCGTGATGCCACGGCCGTCGATGCGGACCTTGTCCTTGATGACGCGCTCGCGGACCAGCTTCTTGGTCAGCGCGCGGTACGCGGCGGAGATCTCCTTCTCGCGGCCCTCGAACTGCGGGAGCAGCTTGTCGGCGGCGATCTCCTTGACGCGGTCCAGCTCGGCCTCGCGGTCCTGCTTGCCGGCGATGGTGAGCGCCTGGGCGAGCTCGCCCTTGACGGCGGCGGTCAGCGCCTCCAGGACGTCGTCCTGGTAGTCGAGGAAGACCGGGAACTCGCCGGTCGGCTTCGCGGCCTTGGCGGCGAGGTCGGCCTGGGCCTTGCAGAGGACCTTGATGAAGGGCTTCGCGGCGTCGAGGCCGGAGGCGACGACCTCCTCGGTGGGCGCCTCGGCGCCGCCCTTGACCAGCTGGATGGTCTTCTCGGTGGCCTCGGCCTCGACCATCATGATCGCGACGTCGCCGTCCTCGAGGGCGCGACCCGCGACGACCATGTCGAAGACGGCGTCCTCGAGCTCGCTGTGCGTCGGGAAGGCGACCCACTGGCCGTTGATCAGCGCGACGCGGACGCCGCCGATCGGGCCGGAGAAGGGCAGGCCGGCCAGCTGCGTGGACGCGGACGCGGCGTTGATCGCGACGACGTCGTACAGGTGGTCGGGGTTGAGCGCCATGATCGTCGCGACGACCTGGATCTCGTTGCGCAGGCCCTTCTTGAAGGACGGGCGCAGCGGGCGGTCGATCAGACGGCAGGTGAGGATCGCGTCCTCGGAGGGGCGGCCCTCGCGGCGGAAGAAGGAGCCGGGGATCTTGCCGGCCGCGTACTGCCGCTCCTCGACGTCCACCGTCAGGGGGAAGAAGTCGAGCTGGTCCTTGGGCTTCTTGGACGCGGTGGTCGCCGAGAGGACCATGGTGTCGTCGTCCAGGTACGCCACGGCGGAGCCGGCGGCCTGCTTGGCGAGGCGGCCCGTCTCGAAGCGGATGGTGCGGGTGCCGAAGGTGCCGTTGTCGATGACGGCCTCGGCGTAGTGGGTCTCGTTCTCCACTAGTGATTTCTCCATTTGCTTGGCTGCATTGTCGTCTTTTCGTCTCCGGGCCCGTGTGGCGGGGAGACGGTGGGGCGACGGCGGAGAAGCGTCCCCTCGGGGGCGGGCCGGTCTTCGATCGAAGCACCCGGTCTTCCTGTGCGTTCCGGGGGCCACTACCGAGGACCGGCGGCGGGAGGAGGACCTCTGCTCGCGCGTCGTGGTGAAGCGTCTTCGGTGCTGCGTTTTCTGTTGTCCGTACCAGACTACTGAGCGTTCGGTACGTCTCGCACGTACAGCAAAGGGAGCGGCCCCCTAATAGGTGGGAACCGCTCCCCTCGACTGCATGCTCAGCGGGCGCCGCCGGCCGCACCGCGGCGGATGCCCAGGCGGTCGACCAGCGTACGGAAGCGCTGGATGTCCTTCTTGGCCAGGTACTGCAGAAGGCGGCGGCGCTGGCCGACGAGGATCAGCAGACCACGACGGGAGTGGTGGTCGTGCTTGTGGGTCTTGAGGTGCTCCGTCAGGTCGGAGATGCGGCGCGAGAGCATGGCGACCTGGACCTCGGGGGAGCCGGTGTCGCCCTCCTTCTGGCCGAACTCGGACATGATCTGCTTCTTCGTAGCGGCGTCGAGCGGCACGCTTACTCCTCGTTGTGGTTCGATGCGCCCGCGAGTGCCCCAGGTCTTGATCTCTGGGGAGCTTCCATGACTCGGAGGCGAAGGTCCGATGAGCGCAGCTCCCAGATGATCCGGAAACGCGTACACAAACGGCCGTCACACAGCGTACCAGTACCCCGGGTGGCGGTTGACCGGACCCCTGGGTGCGCGGGGACGGCCGCTCAGCCGGTCAGGGCGCGCGCCCGCGCGTACACGTCGAAGACGGCCAGGGTGAGTGGCAGCAGGGTGAGCAGGACGAACCCCTCCGCGATCTCCAGGAAGCGGCCCCAGAACGGGGTCACCCCGCGGCTGGGCACGATCAGCGCGATGGCGGTGACCAGGGCCGCGGCCAGCGCGATCGCGGCGGTCAGCCACAGCGTACGGAGGTCGGGGCCGGCGGTGTCGCCCGGCAGGGCGGCCCCGGTGAGGGGGGCCGGGGCGGTGCGGCACAGGCCGATGCCGAGCAGCACGAGGGTGCCGAAGCCGCCGGCCAGGGTGGCGGCGACCTGGCTGGTGTGGCGGAAGAGGTGGGCGCGCATCAGCAGGGCGGCGCCGGTGGCCAGGGCCAGGAGGCGGCCCCAGGGGTTGTCGCCGAAGCCGAGGACGGCGGCGCCCGCGACGGTGAGCAGGGCGCAGCCGCCGACGAGCCCGGCGAGGATGTCGTGGCCCCGGCGGGCCAGGCCGGCGATGCGCTCGGCGTCCACGGGCCGCGGTTCGCCGTCGTCGGGGTCGCGCCGGGAGCCGTGGGGGGCGTCGTAGCCGATGGGCAGCCGGGCGAGGCGCAGCGCGAGGCCGGGCAGGAAGGCGAGCGCGGCGACGGCGAGCTGGGTGCATACGGCGGCGGTCTCGGCGGGGGTCGTGCCGGTGAGGATCGCGGCGAACACGACGAGCGCGCCGGCCGCCGAGGCCGAGAGGCAGGCGACGAAGGGGGCGTCGCCTCGGGGCGAGAGCAGGGTGAGCAGCAGCGCGGCGACCAGGACGGCGGCGACGGCGAGCAGCAGCTGGAGCCGGCCGGGCCCGTGGTGGGCGGCGAGCGGGAGGAGCCCGGAACCGGCCACCGCGAGGTTGGGGAGCGCGCCGAGGCCGAGGGCGACGGCGGACGGCTGGTCGTCGTAGATCCGGGCGCGTACGGCGGCGACGGCGAGCCAGAGCGCTCCCGCGACGGCGGCGAGGACGCCGCAGGGGCCGTGCATGTCGTGGCGCGCGTCGCCGCTCCAGGCGGCGAGGGCGAGCAGCGCGGGCAGGACGGCGCCGCCGGTGAGGCCCGCGGCGCGGGTCAGGCCGGGGTGCCACAGGGCGCGGTCGCGGGTGACCGCGGCGGCGACGGCCTCCGGGACGTCGTCGAAGACGGCGGGCGGCAGGGACCGGGCGAACGGTCGAAGGAGCAGCAGCTCGCCGTCCAGGACCGACTGGGCGGCGAGCGAGCGGGCGCCGTCGAGGACGGCGCCGTCGAGGCGGACCAGGAAGTGGCCGACCAGGGCGCCCTCGGCGGGGCTGTGCCGGGCCAGCCGCAGGATCTCGGGGCACAGGTCGGCGACCGGGACGTCGTCGGGCAGTGCCACGTCGACGCGGCCGTCCGGCGCGACGACGGTCACCCGGCAGAAGCCGGGGCCCGCTCCGGCGGGCGGGCCGGGCGGGCCGGGTCCGTCCGTCGCGGCCGTGGTGGTCGGCGTGCTCACCCTCGGTTCCCCTTCCTGTGGCTGTCGGGTGCCGGCGCGCGGGCCGGGCCGTCGGGGGGCGGCCGGGCGTCCGTGGCGCCGGACTGTCGGGGGGGGCGGCCCGGCGTCCGTGGCGGCCGGGCTTTCGGGTGCCCGCGTACGGGCGTACGGGCGTACCACCCCGGATGCCGGATGGCGGCCGTGGCTGCCGGGCTTTCGGGCTTTCGGGCTTTCGGGCTTTCGGCTTTCGAGTGCCGGCGTACCGGCGTACCGGCCGGGCCGGTGGTCGCCGGGGCCGGGGTCCGGTCGTCCTCTCCGTGTTCGCGGGGCTCGTGCGAACGGGCGGAACACTAGCGCCGCCCGGCGGTCGCGCGGATCAGTAGGATCCTGCCGCCGCCGCGCCCTCCGCACCCCGTGCGGCGGGCCGAACTCCCGCGGCTGCCAACAGAATTGGTGCTTCGTGAGCCACATCGTCGTCAAGCGTCCGCCCCGGATTCCACCCCCCGGGGTGCCCACGGCGGAGGTCGTCCTGCCGGCCCCGCCGGAGCTGCCGCGGGGGCAGCAGGAGAGTGCGCTGATGCACCTTCTGCCGCTCCTGGGCATGGGCGGTTCCGTGGTGTTCTTCTTCCTGCCGAACTCCCCGCCGTTCATGAAGGTCATGGGCATGCTGATGATCGCGTCGACGGCCGCCATGACGGTGGCGATGATCGTGCGCCATCGCCGGGGGCCCCAGGGGCAGTTGGCGGACCTGCGCCGCGACCGTCTGCGCCAGCTCGGCCAGGCGCGCCGCGCGGCGGCCCGGGCCGCGCGCCGGCAGCGCGACGCGCAGTACTACCTGCACCCCTGCCCCGAGCAGCTGTGGGCGCTGGTGGCCGAGGGCAGCCGGGTGTGGGAACGCCGCCCGGGCGACGAGGACTTCGGGCAGGTGCGCGTGGGGCTCGGCCCGCAGGCCCTGGCCGTCGCGCTGGTGGCGCCGCAGACCGCGCCGGTCGACCGGCTCGAACCGCTGACGGCGGGCGCGGTCCAGCGCTTCGTCTCCACCCACCGGACGGTCGAAGGCCTGCCGATGGCGGTGTCGCTGCGGGCCTTCCACCATCTGGCGGTCGGCGGCGAGCCGGAGGCGGCGCGTGCCTCGGTGCGCGCCCTGATCGCCTCGCTCGTGAGCCTGCACTCCCCCGACGACCTGGTCGTCGCGGTCGCCTGCGCGCCGTCGGCCGCCGCGCACTGGGAGTGGACGAAGTGGCTGCCGCACACCCAGGCGCAGGGGCCGGGCGACGGTGCGGGCAGCAGGCGTCTGTACAGCCGCAGCGCCGCCGGGCTCGAAGAACTGCTCGCCCCGCACCTCGCCGGCCGCCCGCGCTTCCATCCGCAGGGCGCGCCGCTGCCCGACCAGCCGCACGTCGTCGTCGTGCTCGACGGGGTGTCGGCGCCGGGGGCGGACGAGGGGCTCCAGGGGGTCACGCTCGTCGAGGTCGCACCCGGTGAACCCGGCCGCATGCGCGGTGACTTGGCGGTGGAGGTGCGGCCGGGGTCGCTGCGCCTGGAGTCGGGGCACGGCCCGGTGTACGAGGGCACGCCCGACCTCCTGTCGTACGAGGCGGCCGACGCGCTGGCCCGCCGGCTCGCCCCGCTGCGCCTGGCCTGCGACGGCGACGACGCGGAACCCCTGCTGGCCGATCTGGAGTTCACCGATCTGCTCGGCCTCGGGGACGCGGACGCGGTGGACACCGCCCGCACCTGGCGGACCCGGTCGCCCGCCGAGCGGCTGCGGGTGCCGATCGGGGTGGACGAGGACGGCCGTCCGGTGATGCTCGATCTGAAGGAGGCCGCGCAGGACGGCATGGGGCCGCACGGCCTGTGCGTCGGCGCCACCGGTTCCGGCAAGTCGGAGCTGCTGCGCACGCTGGTCCTCGGTCTGGCGGTGACGCACTCCTCGCAGACCCTGAACTTCGTCCTCGCCGACTTCAAGGGCGGGGCCACCTTCGCCGGCATGGCGCGACTGCCGCACGTCGCGGCCGTCATCACCAATCTCGCCGACGACCTGACGCTCGTGGACCGCATGGGCGACTCGATCCGCGGCGAGCTCAACCGCCGCCAGGAGACGCTGCGCGACGCGGGCCACTACGCCCATGTCCATTCCTACGAGCGCGCCCGCCTGGCCGGGGCGCCTCTGGAGCCGCTGCCCTCGCTCGTCCTGGTCATCGACGAATTCAGCGAACTGCTCACCGCGAAGCCGGACTTCATCGACATGTTCGTGCAGATCGGCCGCATCGGGCGCTCGCTCGGCGTGCATCTGCTGCTCGCCTCGCAGCGCCTGGAGGAGGGCAGGCTGCGGGGCCTGGAGACCTACCTCTCCTACCGGATCGGTCTGCGGACCTTCTCGGCCGCCGAGTCGCGCGCGGCCCTCGGCGTCCCCGACGCCTACCACCTGCCGAGCGTGCCGGGCTCCGGCCATCTGAAGTCCGGCACCGACGAGATGGTCCGGTTCAAGGCGGCGTACGTCTCCGGCGTGCACCGTACCGGCCCCGGCCCCTCGGCGGCGCCCGGCGGTCCGCTGCCCGTGGACCGCCGGCCCGTCCTGTTCACCGCCGCCGAGGTGCCGGTGACGTACGCCCCGCCGACGGTGCCCGCCCCCCGCACCGCGCGCGGACCGCGGGCGGACGACGCGCTCGCCGACACGGTGCTCGACGTGATCGTGCGCCGGCTCGAAGGGCGCGGCCCCGCCGCCCACCAGGTGTGGCTGCCGCCCCTGGAAAGTCCGCCGGCCCTGGACCAGTTGCTGCCGGGGCTCGCGCCCGTGCCCGGGCGCGGGTTCACCCGGCCCGGCCAGGAGGGCGCGGGGCGGCTCGTGGTGCCGCTCGGCCTGGTCGACAAGCCGTACGAGCAGCGCCGCGAGCCCCTGTGGTGCGACTTCTCGGGCGCGGCCGGCCATCTGCAGGTCCTGGGCGGCCCGCGGTCCGGCAAGTCGACGCTGGTGCGCACCCTGATGGCGTCCTTCGCGCTGACCCACACCCCGCACGAGGTGCAGTTCTACTGTCTGGACTTCGGTGGCGGCGGCATGGCGGCGCTGTCCGCCCTGCCGCACGTCGGCGGCATCGCCTCGCGGCTCGACCCGGAACGGGTGCGCCGTACTGTGGCCGAGGTGTACGGGGTGCTGACCCGGCGCGAGGAGTACTTCCGCGCGGCGGGCATCGCCTCCATGGCCGACTTCCGGGACCGGCGGGCGCGCGGCAGCGGCACGGCGGCCGTCCAGCCGTGGGGCGACGTGTTCCTGGTGATCGACGGCTGGGGCACCTTCCGTGCCGAGTACGAGGGTCTGGAGCAGGTCGTCCTGGACATCGCGGCGCGCGGCCTGGGCCACGGCGTCCACCTGGTGCTGACGGCCTCGCGCTCCATGGAGGTCAGGGCGAACCTCAAGGACCACCTGGTGAACCGGCTGGAGCTCCGGCTCGGCGACGCCATGGACTCCGAGTTCGACCGCAGGGTGGCCGCCGCCGTGCCCGTCGGGGTGCCCGGACGCGGCCAGTCCCCGCAGAAGGCGCACTTCATGGCGGCGGTGCCGCGCATCGACGCGGTGGCGTCCGACAGCGGCCTCGCCGCGGCGACGTCGGCCCTGGCCGCCGAAGTGGCACGGCACTGGACGGCGCCGGGCGCGCCCGCGGTGCGCCTGCTGCCGCGCGCCCTGCCCGAGGCCCACCTCCCGCCCGGCCAGGCCGAGCCGGGGCGCGGGATCGCGTTCGCGCTCGACGAGGACGGCCTGGAGCCGGTGTTCGTCGACTTCGAGCAGGATCCCTTCCTGCTCGTCTTCGGCGAGGGCGAGTCCGGCAAGTCGAACCTGCTGCGCCTGCTGATCACCCAGCTCGCGCGGCGGTACGACGGGGAGGCCTGCAAGCTGTTCGTGGTGGACGACCGGCGGTCCCTGCTCGGCGCGGCCCCGCCGTCCCATCTGGCCGAGTACGTCCCGCTGTCCGGCGCCATGGACCACCACATGGAGGCGCTGGCCGAGCTGATGCGGCGCCGTGCGCCGAGTGCGGAGGTCACCGCGCGGCAGCTGCGCGAACGCAGTTGGTGGCGCGGGCCCTCGGTGTACGTGGTCGTCGATGACTACGACCTGGTCGCGACGTCCGGCGGCAATCCGTTCGGCCGCCTCACCGCGCTGCTGCCCTTCGCCCGCGACGTCGGCGTCCGCTTCGTCGTCGCCCGCTCCACGGCCGGCGCGGGACGGGCCGCGTACGAGCCGTTCACCCAGCGCATGAAGGAGCTGGGCGCCCAGGGCGTGGTCCTGTCCGGCGATCCGGCCGAGGGCGATCTGCTGGCCGGTGTCCGGCCCCGGCCCATGCCGCCGGGCCGCGGCGTCTTCGTCTCGCGCAGGCGCGGGAAACCGCTGGTGCAGACGGGACTGATGGCCGGGGGGTGAGGGCAGGTTCCCGGCGTGGCGGGCGGGTGGCCAAGTAGGCTGGCCGGACAGCGGGTTGGCGCCACCGCCCCCGCTCGGCACGTCCGGGTCGGCACGTCTGGAAGGAATCGCTCCGTCATGACTGAGGAACAGGACAGGGAACTGAAGGAGCGCAAGGAGCGCGAGAAGAACGAGCTGTACGCCCTGGACATCTCGGGGGTGGAGTGGCACAGCGCGCCGGGGACGTCCGAGGACGAGGAGCGCGTGGAGATCGCGTACCTGCCGGCCGGCGCGGTGGCGATGCGCTCCTCCGCGGACCCCTCGACGGTGCTGCGCTACACCGAGGCGGAGTGGCAGGCGTTCGTTCTGGGCGCACGGGACGGGGAGTTCGACCTGGAGCCGTCCGTGCGCAACGGGGGCGTGGAGGCGGGTCCGGCGCAGTAGGCGGTGCGTACGACGACGGGGTGGGCGCCGCCGGGCCGTGCCCACCCCGTTCCGGTGCCGGGTCTCCTACTGGAAGTGTCCGGCCGCCCTGTGGTCACCGGCCCGGTAGGCGGGGCCGGCCTCGGCGACGGCGTGGGCGATCTGGATCAGCGAGGTGTGCACGGCGGAGGCGGTGCTGTTCCATTCCCGCTGCTTGGCCGCGTAGGCGTCGTGGGCCTCGCCCTGCCAGGTGTGGGCGGCCCGTTCGACCAGACCGCGGATCTCGTCGAGGTCCTGCTGGAGCTTGTCGGCCTGACGCCGGATGTCCTCGGCCGCGAGTTCGAGGCTGCCGTAGGTGACGCCGAGGACGTCGCCGTTGTCGCTGGGCATGGCTCTCCCGATTCTGTGGGGCTGTTCCGGGCCTAGTAGCTGCTGAGGTTCGAGGTGATCGCGCCGGTGGCGCCCGCGTCGCCGCTGTAGCCGTCCACGACGTCGATGCCCATGAGGGCCCTGTGGACCTCGTCCTCGCTGTCGCCCTTGGCCGTGCGGGTCGCCTTCATGGCTTCCAGGAAGTCCAGGAGCAGCCGCCCCAGGTGGGCCATCTGGTGGTTGATGCTCGTCTGCTTGCGGTCGAAGGCGCGGGCCCCGATGCCCTCCCAGGCCCCTTCGAGGCCGTTGATGACGTTCTGCAGGTGGTTGAGCTGGCCCTTGACCGATTCGAACCGTTCGAGGATCTTCCCTTCGAGCGCGACCATGTCGCTGTCGGACACCCGCTGACCCTGTGACATTCCCGTCCTCCCTCTCGTTGCCGGTGGTTGCGGCGCGGCGCGGCGCCCGCGGGACGTCGGCCCGCACCACTGTGCCGAGCGCCAGGGGCCCGCGCCCCTGCGTCGGGGCGGCCCGGGTCCGGACATCGGGGCGCCGGACGGCCTCCGGGCCGGCGGGGGTGCTCGTGCGGTCGCCCGTCCGGGTGAGGGCCGGAAGTGGCGGGTCACCCGGACGGGGAGGCGCACGCCGTGCCGGTCCGGCGCTCCCGGCGGGTGTGCCGCCCTCAACGGGCTTGCGCGGCAGCCCGGTTGGCCCGCAGATCCTGACCCCGGACGGGGGAACGGCGGTCAGCGGCGTCCATCTACTCAGTTCGGGTGACCCGCCGGCGCCGCGCTTCCCCGATCGCCACCGCGGCCCCGCTCAGGACCGCCACCAGGACGGCCGCCCCCACCGCCACATAGGTGGCCAGGCGGCGGGTGCGCTCCTCGTCGCTCTCGCCCGGGTGGAGGACGGCGGGCGCTGGGGCGCGGGCGGGGGTGACGCCCTCGTGGGCGGCCGGGGCACGGAGGGGGTGGTCGTCCTCGGTGAGGGCGCGCACGGGGTCGGCCACGCCCCAGCCCACCAGGCGGTCGTGCCCGGCCACCGCCCGTTCGGCGGTCTGCTCGATCTGGGTCACGACCTCGCGTCCGGTCCAGCCGGGGTGTCTGGCCCTGATGAGCGCGGCCACGCCCGCGACGTAGGGCGCCGCGAAGCTCGTGCCGCTGTCGGCGCAGTGGCCGCCGCCGGGCACGGTGGAGACCATGTCGACGCCGGGCGCGGCCACCCCCACGAACGCGCCGGACTGCGAGAACGCCGCCCGCTCGTTGTTGCGGTCGGAGGCGGCGACCGCGAGAACACCGGGATAGGAGGCCGGGTAGGTCGCCTTCACGTTGCCGCCCAGGCCGTCGTTGCCGGCGGAGGCGACCACCACGACGTCCCGGGCCAGCGCCGCGTCCACGGCCCGCTTGAGGGTGGCCGCCGGGCGTACCGCGTCGGCGGTGTCCTGCGAGATGTTGATGATCCGGGCGCCTGCGGCGACCGCGTGGCGGATGGCCTCGGCGAGGGTCTCGGCGGTGCCGTGGCCGTCCGCGTCGTTCTGGGCGACGGGGATGATCGTCGCCCCGGGCGCCAGACCCACGAAGCCGGTGGTGGGGGCGGGCCGGGCCGCGATGATGCCGGCCACCTTGGTGCCGTGCCCGACCGGGTCCGTCGTGCCGTTCTCCGCTCCGCGCTCCAGTGGCCGCCCGGTCGCGTCCTTGAGGCCCCTGGGCAGCAGGTTCGTGCCCAAGGACGTGTCGACGGCGCCTTTGAGCTGCGGGTTCCTGATGTCGACTCCGGTGTCGATCACGGCGACCCGCACGCCCGCGCCCGTCGAGCGGTGCCACAACTCGTCCAGGAGTACGCGCTGGAGGGCCCAGGGCCGGCCGGGATAGGGCCGGGCGGGGAAGGTGCACCGGTCGCCGTCCCCGCTGTCGGCCGGGGCGACCGCGACCGCGAACGGAGCGGTGAGGGCCGGGGCCGGAGCAGCGAGGACCGGGGCCGGAGCAGCGAGGGCCGGGGCCGCCAGCACCCAGAGGGCGGTGAGGGCGGCGGCGCCCTTCAGGGCCAGGGCCTCGCGTGTGTACGTCATGCCGGGCCGCCGCTCAGGAGCCCTGGGGCCGGCGGGCCGCCCCGGTGGACAGCCGGGGGCCGGTGGGCAGGAACGTGGACCAGCCGATCGGGATCGGAGCAGGCTCGGACTTGGCGTAGCCGAGCCGGGTCTGGGCCTGCCGGGCCTCCTCGTCGAGCCGCTCGCGCCGCCCGCCCTGCCCCGCGCCGGGGTCCGGCCCCGCGTCGCCTTCGGCGCTGTCGCCATTGGACTGCATCGCGTAGCGCAGCCCGGTGTCGGTCACCAGGAACACGCCGCCCGCCCCGGTCTCGGAGCCCTGGATCTGGCGGAAGAGCTGGCCGGATCCGGGGGTGACGTACGCGCTGCTGGAGCCGGCGGGCAGCGGCGCGGGGAAGTCGGTGCCGGCCCAGGTGCTCAGGGTGGTGGCGCCGGTGGCCGGGTCGACGGCGCGCAGCACGGTGCACACCGTGTTGCGGCGGTCCGGTTCGGTGCCCGCGTCGTTGACGGCCACCGGCATCGGGCGGGGCCAGTGCCGGCCGCCCGCGAACTCGGCGGCTTCGGGGCGGAACCTGGAGGCGTTGGCGGCGACGGCCTGTCCGGTCGTCATCAGGCCGCCGAGCCGGCGGCTGCTGAGGAGCAGTTTCGCGGTGAAGTCGGAGACGGGCGAGACCCTGCCCCGCTGGACCAGGTAGTACTGGGCGCCCGCGCCGTTCGTGGCCCGCAGCACCGTGCCGATCCGGTTCGCGGCGGGGGCGAGGCCGCCGGGTACGCCCGCCGGGTCGCCGATGGGTCCGCGCACCTCGGGAAAGGCGATCGGATCGCCCGTGCGCAGGGTGTCGAGCCACGCCTGGGAGACCCGCTCGGGCCGTCGGCCCGCGCCGACCAGGGCGCGCAGCAGGAGTTCGTCGGAGCCGACCCGGTACTTGGTGCCCCGCGCGTCGACCACGTAGCGGGCCCCGTCCTCGGCTCCGGTGACGTACATCAGCTCGCCCCCGGTCAGCCGCCCCGCGCCTTCCGTGCGGTGCCGGTCGCGGTCGGCGAGGACGAACACGGCCTTCTGGACGGCCCGGCCGCCGCCGCCCGGGCGCTCGCAGACCGCCCAGCGCTTGGGGGCCGCGGCCTCGTCGGGCGAGGGCAGCCGGTCGGGGGCGTACGGGATGCCGAGGGTGGCGCCGCGCGTCAGGGAGCCCCGGTCGAGGACGGACTCGTCCACGTTGACGACCTGGCCCTTGCCCGGGTCGAGCAGGAGCTTGGCCGAGGCCATGTTGAGGACGGGGTGCAGTTGCCTTGTGCCGTCGGTGGTCAGGACGACGTAGCGGGTCGTGGAGCGGCTGGCGATGATGACCTTCTCGCCGGGGGTGTCCCAGCCGGGCGGCGCGGCGGGCCGGAACATCCCCCACGCCCCGGACGCGGCGACGAGCACCACCGCCACGACGGCCCCCGGCAGCACGGCCCGCAACGGGCGCGGGGCGCCCTCTTCCGAACCCGTCGGCGAGGGCTGGACGAACGACGCGAGTGTGCGACGCTTCGCAAAGGTGTACGCGTTGAGCTCGTCCCGCCGTGATGCCATGGGTGTCCGCGTTCTCCGTCGCTCCCGGGCGGCTCCCGCTGCTCCCCAGCGGAGCCCGCCCCGCCGGCCCGCCGTTGCCGGACCGGCCCTCTACTATGCCCGTCACGTGATCGTACGTCCGGGCCGGACGGGACGCCCGGATCCTCAAGGGCCTTGTCGGCCAAGGGATTTCGGACAGGCTGGAGGATGCCGGGATGGTTTCGCCGACAGGCACGCGGGCGCGCTCCACGCCGGGGCCCGGCGCCTCACCACCCGCCGGTACGGGGCGGAATCCCTCGCTCCGGGGCCGCCGGACACCCCTGCGCGCGCCGGCCGGCGCGGTGACGCCCCGCCTCATGTCCCGTTCGGGGCACCCGGGTTCGTCACAGCTGCAACAGCTGATCCTGATCGAGGCGGCGGCAGCTCTGCTGCTCGCGGCCCGGGCCGTCGGCGCCCCGGCACCGGTGCCCGCGGCCGCGGTCGCGGCAGTGCTGGTGCTGCTCGCCGTGGTGCGCCGCCGCGGACGCCCGCTGCCCGAACGGCTCGTCGCCGCACGGGCGTTGAGGGCGCGCACCCGCAGGGCGGCGGACGTGGTGCTGCCGCCCGGCACCCCCGCGGCCTTCGCGCCGGCCGTGGAGTGCGATCCCGCCCTGCGCACCTATGGCTTCGGCGACCGCGACCAGCGGCCGATCGGGATGCTGGGCGACGGCGGGTTCCTCACGGTGGTGCTCCAGGTGGAGCCGGACGGGACGGCCCCGCGCGCCGAGCGGGGCGGGCGCCCGCTCCCGCTGAGCCTCGTACGGGACGCGCTGGCCGTGGACGGCATCCGCCTCGAATCGGCGCAGATCCTGCTGCACACCCGGCCGGCGCCCGCGCCCCGCCTCCCTCGGCAGTCCCTGGCCGTCATCGACTCCGCACCGCCGTACGCCCCGCCGAACCCGCCCGCCATCCGGGCCACCTGGATCGCCCTGAAGCTGGATCCCGCGCTGTGCCCCGAGGCGGTGGCGGCGCGCGGCGGCGGACTGCGGGGCGCGCAAAAGTGCGTGGCCCGCGCCGGGCTGCACCTCGCGAGCCGGCTCACCGCGGCGGGGCTGCGCGCCACGGTGCTGACCGAGGAGGAGCTCGCGGACGCGGTGGCCACAGCGGCCTGCGCCGAGCCGCCGGTCACCGCGCTGACCGGCGGCGCGACCACCGGCCCCTCGTCCCCACCGGTCGCCGGGGCGGACGCGCCGCGACGCACCGAGGAATCGGTCCACTCCTGGCGCCGCGGCCACCACCGGCACACCACGTACTGGGTGCGCCGCTGGCCCAGGATCGACGCCGCGGCGCACGGCGGCGGGCTGCCGCACCTGGTGGCCCGCCTCACCGCGGTCCCGGCGCTCGCCGCCAGCTTCAGCCTCACCGTCACCCCGGGCGGCGCGCGGGAGAGCGCCGTGAGCGGCCATCTGCGGGTCACCGGCCGCGACGAGGCCGAACTGGCCTCCGCCCGGCGGGCGTTGGAGCAGGTGGCCCGCGAGACGGGAACGGTCCTGCGGGCACTCGACCACGAACAACTGCCGGGCATGCTCGCCACGCTGCCGCTCGGCGGCGCCCGCTGATGGCCGCCACGACACCCGGGCCGGGCGGGGGCCGCGCGCCGCGCACCGGCTTCGGCCTCATCGGGCCCCGCCACCGCCGCCATGCGCTGACCACCGAGGCGCTGGACGGTCTGGCCCTGCCGGTCGGCGACGACGGAGTGGTCGTCGGGGTGGATGCCGGGGGCCTGCCTGCCGTGCTCGCGGTGAGCAGACCCTCGACCTACGACCTCGTGCTCATCGGCGGGCTGTGGACGGCGCAGGTGCTCGCGCTGCGGACGGTCGCGACCGGCGTGCGGGTCGCCGTGGAGACCGGGCGGCCGCAGGCCTGGGCCGGGCTGGCGCACGCCGTCGCCGACCGGAACGTCCTGGCGGTGCATGACGTGGGCCGGGTGCCGACGCCCGGCGCCTCGGCGGGCGAACCGGTCCTGGTGGTACGGGACTGCGGGATGCGTCCGCCGCGTGGGCGGGTGGTGTCGGCGCCCTGGCGGGCGGTGCTCACCCTGCTGCCGTACGCCGGTCCGGCGGCGCCGCCGCTCGTGCGCCGGGCACGGCTCGTCGGGGTGCAGCGGGTCTCGCCGCAGGAGGCCGCGCACCTGGCCCGGCTCGTACACCTGCCGCCCGAGGAACAGGAGAGGCTCTCCACGCTGGCCGACGGCGTGACGCTGTGGTGCGACGGACGGGACCGCTCCCTCGTGACGATCCGGGCGACCGACACCGAGACCGGATTGTTGGGGAAGCCCCGACGCGTCGACTGAGTCACGGACCAGCGGCTCAAGTTGACCGGTTCTGACCCTTTTCGCCCTCCACGCCCCGCCCCCGGGTGGTCACTTGGGCGGCCTTCATGGGGCGAGGGTGACGAAAGGGACAGCGGCTCGGGGCGGCCGGGCCTGCCGCGGCGGTATTGACGACGATTAGGGTGGGACGGACCGGGGGCAGGGACTCCACGGCGAGAACGCGTCGGTCGTACGTTCCGGACGACGCGGCGCTCGCGGTGGGGCAGGAACGGGCGGGACCGCACACGACGGCGCGTCCGCGCGCACCATCGCCGAGGGGCTGCCCCGCACCCGGCCCGTTATGTGCCCAGGAAATTCCACGGCCCACGACCCGGTCACAGGCAAAACGAAAGGAAACCGGTGAGCAGCGACCAGGACCAGTTCCGCACCGGCGGAAACGCACGCGACGAGAATCGGTCCGACGCCGATCCCGAGAACACGGGTGAGTTCACCATCGACTACACCCCGCCCGCCTGGTACACCCAGGGCGCGCAGGACACCCCGCCGGCCCCCGCGGCGCCGCCGGCCGGTGAGCAGAGCGCGGCCCCCGGCCCCGCGCTGCCTCCTCCGCCGCCCGGCTCCGCGCCGATCGACGTCCCCGGCCTGCCGCACGACGGCGGTTTCCAGCCGAACTGGACCCTCACGCCGCCGCCCGGCCAGAGCCCGGCGTCGTCGTCGGCTCCCCCGCCCGTCTTCCCTGGCACGGTGCCGCCGCCACTGCCCAGCTCCGCCCCGCGTCCCCCGCGCCCCGCGGGCGAGGGCCACGGCCAGGGCCAGGGCCAGGGCCAGGCCTTCGGCGGCGGTGACATCGAGAGCGGGGCGACGATGCGCTTCTCGCCCTCGGCCCTGAAGCGGGAGTTCGAGCAGCTCGAAGCGGCCGCCGCCGCGGCGCGTGCGGAATCCGCGCCGCCGCCCCCAATTGCTGACGCACCGTCAACTCCCGTGCCTCCGACGCCCGCCGGGCCGTCCGTCTCGCCCTCGGCCGTCCCCGCGTCGGCGCTCTACGGCACGCCCGCGCCTGCCGCGTCGCCACCGCGCGAACCGGCGACGCCGTCGGCGGAGGTCCCCGCCGGTGCGAACACGTCCGGGCCCGCTCCCACCTCCTCCCCCGGCGCCGCCGAGCCGTTCGAACCGTTCGAGCCCTTCGAACCGTTCGACCCGTTCCCCGAGGACAGCCCGTCCGGGGCCGGCGCCTCGGCCCCGTCGAGCACGTCGAACGCTCCGGCCTCCGCCGACCCCGCCGGCACGACGGACCCCACCGAACCCGTTGACCCCGAGGACGCTGCCGACGCGCAGTCCCCCGACGCTCCGGACGTATCGGACGCCCCCTCGTACGACGCGGGCGCACACGACGCGGGCATGCACGACGCGGGCGCGAACGACGCGAACGACTCGGGCACGCACAGTTCAGCCGCCGATGAGTCGTCCGGCGACGCGTCGGTCCCGGCCCGTCCGGACGAGACCCACGGGGCGGCCGAGCCGTTCGCGACCCCGGCCGACGACGCCGCGCCCGCGCGCGAGGACGCGCCGAGCGAGAGCCCGGCCGCCGCGCCGCACCCGGCACCCGTCGCCGCCGAGCACACCGAGACCGCCCCGGCGGACACGACTTCGCCCGACGCCACTCCCGCCGACGCCGTCCCCACGGCCGCCGCCACCGAACCCGAGGCCCCGAACGCCGCCGAGCCCGCACCGGTCACCGACGCCGTACCGGCGGACGCGGCACCGGTCACGGACGGCGTACCGGTGGCGGACGGCGTACCGGCACACGCGGTGCCCGTCACCGACGCCGTTCCGGCAGACGCGGCGCCGGTCCAGGACGCCGTTCCGGCGGACGCCCCGGCCGCCGAGCCCCAGGACGCGCCTCCCGTGAGCGAGCCGTGGGCGGCCTCCGCCGCACCGCCGCAGGCCCCGCAGCACGCGCCGCAGCAGCCCCCGCAGCCCGGACTGCCGCCGCTGCCCCCGGCTTTCCAGCCCGCCACGCCGACCACGGCCCCGCAGTGGCCGGCCCAGGCCCAGCCCACGCCCGCCCCGGCCCAGGCCGCTCCTCAGGCGCCCGCGTGGCCCCAGCAGCAGGCCGGTTACGGGTTCCCGCAGCCGGGCACCAACCCCGCCGGACCCCCGGCCCCGCAGCCCGGCTACGGCTTCCCCCACCAGGCACCGGCCCCCCAGGCCCAGCCCACCGCGCAGGCAGCCACCCCGCCCGCCCCCAACCAGCCGACCCCGCAAGGCGGTTACGGCTTCCCCCAGCCCGGCACCAACCCTGCCGAGCCCCCCGCCCCGCAGGCCGGCTACGGCTTCCCGCAGCCCGGGGCCACTCCCCCGGCCGCACCCCAGCCCCCCGCGCCCACCGACGCCGCGCCGCCCCAGGCCGGCTACGGCTTCCCGCAGCCCGGCACCAACCCCGCCGAACCCCCGGCCCCGCAGCCCGGCTACGGCTTCCCCCACCAGGCACCGGCCGCCCAGCCCCAGCCCACCCCGCAGGCAGCCACCTCGCCCGCCCCCAACCAGCCCACCCCGCAAGGCAGTTACGGCTTCCCGCCGGCCGCACCCCAGCCCCCCGCCCCGCAGGCGGGCTACGGCTTCCCCCAGCCCGGGGCCACTCCCCCGGCCGCGCCGCAGCCCGCGCCCGGGCTCCAGGGCCTGCCCCACCCCCAGGCGCAGCCCCTCCCGCAGGGACAGCCCGTCCCGCACGGGCAGGACGGCATACAGGGCCACCCCGCGCCTCAGGGGCCCGGCGACGCGCAGGCGCAGAACGTGCCGCCCGCCGACCCCCGGGCCGGGGCCGCCTGGCCCGCGCCCATCGCGCACGACCAGCGCGAGCGGTCCAACCCGGGCGCCCCGCTCGGCTACACGGCCGCCGTCGAGCTGTCGTCCGACCGGCTGCTGCGCAACAACAAGCCGAAGCCGAAGAGCAGCCGGGGCCCGGCCGCCGGGGCCTCGCGCTTCAAGCCCGGGGCGAAGAAGGAGGAGGCGGCGCGGCAGCAGAAGCTCAATCTGATCCGTACGCCCGTGCTCTCCTGCTACCGGATCGCGGTCATCTCCCTCAAGGGCGGCGTCGGCAAGACGACCACGACGACCGCGCTCGGCGCGACCCTGGCCACCGAGCGGCAGGACAAGATCCTCGCGATCGACGCCAACCCGGACGCGGGCACGCTCGGCCGCAGGGTGCGCCGCGAGACCGGTGCCACCATCCGCGACCTGGTGCAGGCGATCCCGTACCTCAATTCGTACATGGACATCCGCCGGTTCACCTCGCAGGCGCCGTCCGGCCTGGAGATCATCGCCAACGACGTGGACCCGGCCGTCTCCACGACGTTCAACGACGAGGACTACCGGCGCGCGATCGACGTCCTGGGCAAGCAGTACCCGATCATCCTCACCGACTCGGGTACGGGCCTGCTGTACTCGGCGATGCGCGGCGTCCTCGACCTCGCGGACCAGCTGATCATCATCTCGACCCCGTCCGTGGACGGCGCGTCCAGCGCCTCGACCACGCTGGACTGGCTCTCCGCGCACGGCTACGCCGAGCTCGTGCAGCGCTCCCTCACCGTCATCTCCGGGGTCCGCGAGACCGGCAAGATGATCAAGGTGGACGACATCGTGCAGCACTTCCAGACGCGCTGCCGCGGTGTGATCGTGGTGCCGTTCGACGAGCACCTGGCGGCGGGCGCCGAGGTGGACCTCGACATGATGCGGCCCAAGACCCGGGAGGCGTACTTCAACCTCTCGGCCATGGTCGCCGAGGACTTCGTACGCGCCCAGCAGCAGCAAGGGCTGTGGACGGGCGACGGACTCAACCCGCCCCCGCACATGGCACCGCCGATGCCGGGCCAACAGGCCGCCCCCGCCCAGCCGTTCCCCGGTCAGGCACAACCGCAGGCAGCGCCCCAGCCGCCGCCGGGCCAGCCGTACCCGGGTCAGTCGCAGCCGGGCGGGCCGTACCCGGGTCAGCCCTACCCGGCCCACGGGCAGCCCGAACCCGGCGGGCCCTACCCGGGGCAGCCGCAGGCGCAGCCCGCCCAGCCGCAGCCCCCGCAGGCGCAGCCGGGTCAGGCCTTCCCGCAGCAGGCGCAGCAGCCGTACCCCGGTCAGCCGTACGGGGCCCAGCCGGGCCAGGGCCCGCAGCCTCCGGCGCAGCCGGGGCAGCCCGAGGCGCAGGGGGCGGTGCCGCCGCCCGGATGGCCCGCGCAGGACGGCGGCGGACACGTTCCGCAGCCCCCGTCAGCCCCTCAGCAGTAAGGCGTCACAGGACTGGACCAATGAGGGCCCGCACCGTTCGCACGGTGCGGGCCCTCCGGTGTTTTCGCAGACCAAATGGCCTGCGATGCGCCGTTGACACGTCTAGACCACCGCTGGTAGACCTGCGCCCACACCGGCCGCCACCTCCTGTTCCCCCGGCGCTCAACCTGCGATCAACCCTGCTTTTCCGTGCGAGTGATGACGCGAGGTCACCGTCCCATGGCAAGAACAGTTCCATCGCACCCGACCGTGCGACCGTCGCGGCCCCGCCGCCTGCTGGCCGCGGGCGCGGCGGCGCTCGCCCTCGCCCCGGGGGCCCTGCTGCCCGCCCAGGGCGCGGCGGCCGACGACGCCAAGGGCGGCCAGAAGGTGCTCACCGTCGCCGTCTCCCAGAGCGTCGACTCGCTGAGCCCCTTCCTCGCCCGACGGCTCGTCAGTACCAGCGTGCACCGCCTGATGTACGAGTACCTGACGAACTACGACCCCAAGGACGGCCACACGGTCCCGGGGCTCGCCACCGCCTGGAAGGCCTCGCCGGACAAGCTGACCTGGACGTACACGATCCGCAAGGACTCGACGTGGTCGGACGGGCAGCGGGCCACGGCCGACGACGCGGCCTGGACGTTCAACACGATGATGACCGACAAGGGCGCGGCGACCGCCAACGGCAGCTTCGTCACGAACTTCAAGAAGGTCACCGCGCCCGACCCGTCGACCCTCGTCGTGGAACTGAAGCAGCCCCAGGCGACCATGACGGCGCTGGACGTGCCGATCGTGCCCCGGCACGTGTGGGAGAAGGTCGGCGACCTCAGCAAGTTCAACAACGACCAGCAGTTCCCCGTCGTCGGCAACGGCCCGTACGTGCTGACCGACTACAAGGTCGACCAGTACATCAAGCTGAAGCCGAACAAGAGCTTCTGGCGGGGTGCACCCCGCTTCGACGAGCTGGTCTTCCGCTACTACAAGGACAACGACGCGGCGGTGGCGGCGCTCCAGAAGGGCGAGGTCTCCTTCGTCTCCAACCTGACGCCCGCGCAGGCGAGTTCACTGAGTTCCACCCCGCACGTCAAGGTCAACGACGCCCCCGGCCGGCGCTTCTTCGCGCTCGCCACCAACCCGGGCGCGCAGGCGGCGGACGGCACGAAGTTCGGTGACGGCAATCCGGCGCTGCTCGATCCCCGGGTGCGCCGCGCGCTGTTCGCGGCCGTCGACCGCAGGACGCTCGTGGACAAGGTGTTCCAGGGCCACGCCGTGGAGGGCGAGGGCTACATCCCGCCCCGGTTCGCCGACTACTTCTGGAAGCCGGCCGCCGGCCAGAAGGTGGCGTACGACCCGGGCCGGGCGGCCTCGCTGCTCGACGAGGCGGGCTACCGCGCGGGCCCGGACGGCAAGCGCGTCGGCAAGGACGGCAAACCGCTCGACCTGCGGCTGCTGTGCCATGCCATCGACCCGAACGACAAGGCCGTCAGCAAGTACCTCCAGGAGTGGTGGGGCAAGCTCGGCATCGGGCTGCGGGTGGACTGCGTCGACAACGTCAGTGACCCGTGGGCGGCCGGCGAGTTCGACCTGGCCCTGGACGGCTACTCGGTCAACCCCGACCCCGACTACGTCCTGTCGATCCACACCTGCGGCGCCCTGCCGGCCACCCCGAAGGCGACCGGGCAGACCGACGACTTCATCTGCGACAAGCAGTTCGACGAGCTGTACGCGCGGCAGTCGGCCGAGTACGACACCGCCAAGCGGGCGGACCTGGTCAAGCAGATGGAGTCGCGCCTGTACGACACCGGGTACATGAACGTCATGGCGTATCCCAACGCGGTCGAGGCGTACCGCACCGACCAGATCCGGTCGATCACGACGATGCCCGAGTCCGCGGGCAACATCTACGGCCAGGACGGCTACTGGAGCTGGTGGTCGGCCGTCCCGGCGAACGCCTCGGGCACCTCGTCGGGCGACGGTTCCTCGGCGGGCGTCGTGCTCGGCATCGTGGCCGGCGTGATCGTCCTGGCCGGTCTCGGTTCCTTCCTCGTGCTGCGCCGCCGGGCCGGCGCCGACGACCGCGAGTAGGCCGTGACGACCGCGAGTTCGGCCGACACGCCCGCGGTGGTCGCCGAGGCACGCACCGAGCCGCGCGGCCTGCGCCGCGCGGCGGCGGGCCCGGCGCTCACCTATCTGCGCCATGTGGGCGGCAAACTGGCGGGGGCGGTGGTCTCCCTGTTCGCCGTCCTGGTCACCAGCTTCTTCCTGTTCCGGATCATCCCCGGCGACCCGGTCCGCACCATGACCCACGGCCGTCAGGTCTCGGCCGGTCAACTCGCCGAACTCCGACGCGAGTTCGGCCTCGATCTGCCGCTGTGGCAGCAGTTCACGCAGTACTGCGGCAACGCGCTGACCGGCGATCTGGGCACCTCGTACCAGTTCCACGCACCGGTCGGCTCGCTCATCGCCGAGAAGCTCCCGGCGACGCTGCTGCTGACCGGGACGGCCGTGGTCCTGTACTCGACGCTCGGCATCTGGCTCGGCACCCGGTCGGCGTGGCGCAACGGCCGGCTCGGCGACCGGCTCAACACGGGGCTCGCGCTGACCCTGTGGTCGGTGCCCTCGTTCTGGCTGGGGCTGCTGCTCATCATCACGTTCTCGGTGGGCGCGGGCCCGATCCCGGGCCTGTTCCCCACCGGGGGCATGGAGTCGGGCGACACCAGCGGCTTCGCGTACGTCCTGGACGTGGCGCACCACCTGGTGCTGCCGGTGCTCACCCTGGTCGCGGTGCAGTACGCGCAGACGCTGCTCGTCATGCGGTCCTCGCTGCTCGACGAGATGGGCGGCGACTATCTGACGACGGCGCGCGCCAAGGGGCTGCGCGACGACGCGGTGCGCCGTCACCACGCGGTGCCCAACGCGCTGCTGCCGACGGTCACGATGCTGTTCATCAACCTGGGGCACGTGGCGGCCGGTTCGATCCTGGTCGAGACGGTGTTCTCCTGGCCGGGGCTCGGCGGCCTGTTCTACCAGGCGCTGAGCGTGCCCGATCTGCCGCTGGTGCAGGGCCTGTTCGTGGTGTTCGCGGGCGCCATGATCGTCATGAACCTCCTTGCCGACCTGCTGTATCCGCTGCTCGATCCGAGGGTGGGGCGATGACGACGACCACGTGGCACCAGGGGGCGGGACGATGACGACGACCGCCGCACCCGAACGGGCGGGCTCGCTCGCCTGGGCCCGCCGCCGTGATTCGCTGGCCCGGTTCTGGCGCTCCTACCGCACCCACCGGGCCGGTCTGTACGGTCTGGCGGGCCTGGTCGTCATCGCCCTGATCGCGCTGACGGCGCCGCTCACCGTCGGCGGGGACGTCCAGAGCGTGACGCATGCGCCGGGCGGCGCCCTGGAGTCGCCCAGCGGCCGGTTCCCGCTCGGCACCGACCAGTTCGGGCGCTCGCTGCTCGGGCTGCTGGTGTGGGGCGCCCGGATCTCGCTCGCCGTCGGACTGCTGGCGGCGGCCCTGAGCGTGGCGATCGGCACCCTGGTCGGGATCCTGGCCGGCCACTACGGCGGCTGGCTCGCGACGGCCCTGATGCGGATCACCGACTGGTTCCTGGTGATGCCGACGCTGGTCCTCGCGATCGTGCTGGCGACCGTCATGTCGCACAGCCTGTGGACGGTGGTCCTGGCCATCGGCGTGACGTCCTGGCCGACGACGGCCCGGCTGGTGCGGGCCCAGACCATCGCGGTGGAGTCCCGCCCCTACATCGAGCGGGCCCGGGCGCTGGGCGGCGGCCACGGCCACATCATGTCCCGGCACGTGCTGCCGAACGTGATGCCGCTGGTGCTGGCGCAGACCACGCTCGGCATCTCCAACGCCATCCTCACCGAGGCCACCCTCGCCTTCCTCGGCCTCGGTGATCCGACGGTGGTCTCCTGGGGCGGCATGCTCCAGGACGCGCGCGAGGCGGGCGCGGTCTCCTCGGGGCACTGGTGGTACCTGGCGCCGCCCGGTATCGCGATCGCGCTGGTGGCGCTGTCCTTCACGCTGTGCGGCCGGGCCGTGGAGTCCGTCCTCAACCCGAAGCTGGGGGTCAGGTGAGCCTGCTGGAGATCAGAGACCTGCACGTCACGTACGCGACGGGCGCGGCGGCCGTGCGCGGCGTGGACCTGACGATCGCGCCGGGCCAGAAACTGGGCGTGGCGGGCGAGTCGGGGTGCGGGAAGTCCACGCTCGCGATGGCGCTGCTGCGGCTGCTGCCCGCGTCGGCCACCCTGACCGGGTCGGTGCTGCTCGACGGCGAGGACGTGCTCGGCATGCGCTGGGGGCGGCTGCGGGCGGTGCGCTGGGCCGGCGCGTCCATCGTCTTCCAGGGGGCCATGCACTCCCTGAACGCGGTGCACCGCGTCGGCGACCAGATCGCCGAGCCGATCCTGCTGCACGGCCTGGCCGGCCCGGCCGCGGCCCGCACCCGCGTGGGCGAGCTGCTCGAACAGGTGGGGCTGCCCGCCGCCCGGGCGCAGGCGTACCCGCACGAACTCTCCGGCGGCCAGCGCCAGCGCGTGATGATCGCGATGGCGCTCGCCTGCTCCCCCGCGCTGATCGTCGCGGACGAGCCGACGACGGCCCTCGATGTGATGATCCAGGCCCAGATCCTGCGGCTGATCGAGCGGCTGGTGGCCGACCAGGACATCAGCCTCCTGATGATCAGTCACGATCTGGCGGTCCTCGCCGACACCTGCGACCGGCTCGCGGTGATGTACGCGGGCCGCGTCGTCGAGGAAGGCCCGGCCCGCCAGGTGTACACGGCGGCCCGCCACCCCTACGGCCGGGCCCTGTCCGCGGCCTTCCCCCGCATCGGCGACCCGGCCTCGCGCCGGGCCCCGCGCGGCCTGCCGGGTGATCCGCCCGATCCTTCGGCGCTGCCGGCCGGCTGCACCTTCCATCCGCGCTGCCCGGACGCGATCGGCGTCTGCGCGTTGGACGACCAGGTCCTGCGCGAGGCGGTCCCCGGGCACCGGGCGGCCTGTGTGCACACCGAGTCCCCGTCGAGGAGCACCGCATGACCGTCGCCACCGGCCCCCTCCTCGCCGCGTCCGCGCTGCACGTCACCTTCCCCGGCCGGCGCGGCGATCCGCCCGCGCGGGCGGTGGACGGCGTGGAACTGACCGTCGGCGCGGGCGAGATCGTGGCGCTGGTGGGCGAGTCGGGCTGCGGCAAGACGACCCTGGCGCGCAGCCTGCTCGGCCTCGTCACCCCGACCGCCGGGACGGTGGCCTTCGACGGCAGCCCCCTGGACCACCACGCCCGCGCCCTGAAGGCGTACCGCAGGCGCGTCCAGCTGGTGCTCCAGGATCCGAGCGGCTCGCTCAACCCGCGCCACACGGTGTACGACGCGGTCGCCGAGGGCCTGCGCATCCACGGATCCCCCGGCGACGAGCGGGAGTCGGTGGCGCGGGCGCTGTCGCGGGCGGGGCTGCGGCCGCCCGAGCGCTTCTTCCTGCGCTACCCGCACGAGCTGTCGGGCGGCCAGCGCCAGCGCGTGGTGATCGCGGGCGCCCTGGTCCTCGATCCCGAACTGATCGTCGCCGACGAGCCGGTGGCGTCCCTGGACGCGTCGGTGCGCGGCGAGATCCTGGCGCTGCTGCTGCGACTGCGCGACGAACTCGGCCTCTCGGCGCTGGTCGTGACGCACGACCTCGGCCTGGCGTGGAACATCGCGGACCGGGTCGCGGTGATGTACCTGGGCCGCATCGTGGAGACGGGCCCGGTCGAGGACGTCCTGACGAACCCTCAGCACCCTTACACCCAGGCCCTGTTGTCGGTCCTGCCCGAGTCGCCGGGCGATCCGGTGGTGCTCACCGGCGAGCCCCCGGACCCGTCCCGCATCCCGGGCGGCTGCCGCTTCCACGCCCGCTGCCAGGTCCTGGCGTCGGGCGCGGCCGAACGGGCGGGCGTCGCCGAACGCTGCCGCACCGAGGACCTGCCGGTCCTCGCGGGCGGCGCCGCGGCGCAGGTCGCCTGCCACTGGGCCGCCGCCCGGCGGGGCGAGGGGCCCGGTCAGCCGCGTCCGGCCTCGTAGGCCTCGATCAGTTCGGTGGAGCGCTTGACGTCGTTGCCGATCGCTTCGAGGAGGTCCTCGATCGAGCCGAACTTGGCCATGCCGCGCACATAGGCCAGGAAGTCCACGGCGACGTGCAGCCCGTACAGGTCGAGGCCCACGCGGTCGATGGCGTACGCCTCCACCGTGCGCTCGGTGCCGTCGAACTGCGGGTTGGTGCCGACCGAGATCGCCGCGGGCATCCGCTCGCCGGCCGGGGTGCCGCCCTGCTCGGCGGAGGCCGGCGAGAGGGGGACGGTCAGCCAGCCCGCGTAGACGCCGTCGGCGGGGATCGCGGTGTGCGGCAGCGTCTCGACGTTGGCCGTCGGGTAGCCGAGTTCCCGGCCGCGCTGGGCGCCGCGCACCACGACGCCCTCGACGCGGTGCGGGCGGCCGAGGATCTCGGCGGCGCCCTCGATGTCGCCCTCGGCGACCAGGCGCCGGGTCAGCGTGGAGGAGAACGGCTCGCCGCCGCCCGCCTCGCCGCGCACCCGCAGGTCGATCACCTCGACCTCGTAGTCGTAGGTGCGGCCGAGCTCGGCGAGGACCTCGACGTTGCCCGCCGCCCTGTGCCCGAAGCGGAAGTTGGGGCCTTCGACGACGAGCTTGGCGTGCAGCTTGTCGACCAGGACCTTGACCACGAAGTCGGCCGCGGAGAGCTTCGAGAACTCGCTGGTGAACGGAAGGATGAGCACCGCGTCCACCCCGAGGTCCGCCATCAGTTCGGCGCGCCGGTGGTGCGGGGCGAGCAGCGGGGGGTGGCTGCCGGGGCGGACCACTTCGCTGGGGTGCGGATCGAAGGTGACGACGACGGAGGGCACGCCCAGTTCACGGGCGCGCTCCACGGCCCGGCCGATGATCAGCTGGTGTCCGCGGTGCACCCCGTCGTAGGACCCGATGGTGACGACGCTGCGCCCCCAGTCCTGGGGGATGTCCTCCAAGCCACGCCAGCGCTGCACTGTGACCGCTCCTCGAACCCGTGTACGTCGTTGACCCTTACGCGTCATGCAGGTCTAAG
The DNA here is from genome assembly GCF_043202815.1 of Streptomyces sp. NPDC048111. NCBI lineage: Bacteria > Bacillati > Actinomycetota > Actinomycetes > Kitasatosporales > Streptomycetaceae > Streptomyces > Streptomyces sp. NPDC048111. The sequence continues at coordinate 157,469 of NZ_JBIDBD010000012.1, read as the reverse complement.
ACTGCCATGCCCGGCGGCCCGGGAACGCATCGGCATGGGACTGCCCAGCGTCTCCACCGCACGCCGCGCCTGCGGGCCGACCACCGCGCCCCACTCCTGCGGGGCCTGGACCAGCCATCCGGCGACCTGCGCGGCGAAGCCCGGCGCCCGGGCGCACAGCTCGACCAGGCGCCGGTCGAAGTGCGCCGCGCCCTCGGGCGTACGGCCGAACAGGAGACCGGTGCGGTGGACGAGGTCGCGGGTGCGGGCCGGCGCCCGCTCGTCCGCGCCGTCGGCCGCGGCGGTCAGGAGCGCGTCCAGGACGCTCCGGTCGTGCGCGCCGCGGTGCTGGCGCTCCGATTCGCGGTCCGATTCGCCGTCCGGTTGGCCGTCCTCTTCGCGGTCCGGTCCGCCATCCGGCCCGCGGTCCGGTTCGCGGTCCAGTTCGCGGTCCAGGAGGACGTCGAGCAGTTCGGCGCGCAGCGGGCGCGAGGCGCGGGTGGCGGGGGCGGCGAGTACGGGGACGAGCGCGCACCGCACCGGGTGGGCACGGCCGCACAGCAGGCTGGTCACCATCGGGAAGAGCACCGCGCGGGCCGCCGGACCGTGGGCCAGGCGCCGGTCGACGAAGGCCGCGACGTGCCCGGCGGCCTCGGGGTGGGCCTCGGCGTGCTCCTGGACGAGGGCGGCGGCGCGCCGGGCGAGCGCCGGGGTGTTGATCTCGGCGAGCGCGCCGAGGATGTCGGCGACGGCGGCGGCGTCCTGGCGCAGCCGCGTTCTGAAGGCGGCCAGGACGGGTTCGGGGTGCGTGGTGAGGGCGGCGGCGAGCGCGGCGGCCGGAAGGCCGGGCGCGCCGCTCGTGTAGGCGGTGAGCGCCGGGTCGAGGTGGCGGGCGCGGGTCTGCGGGTCGCGGACCAGCAGGGCGTACGCGGCGCCGTGCGGCGCGGTGTCACCGGGGCGGGCGAGCAGCGCGAGGGCGGCGTGGCGCAGCAGGTCGCGGTCGGCGGGGGTGCGGATGCCGAGCGCCACGCGCGGCCCGTACCGCGCGGCGGCGGCCCGGCGTTCGGGCCGGTCGTCGTGGGCCCAGCGGTCCACGGCCCGGCAGAGCGCGGACGGCTCGTCCTCGGCGAGCTGGACGAGCAGTTCCCCGGCGCGGACGTGGCCGGTCGCCACGAGCGCCTCGGTGAGGTCGTCCACGGCCAGCGACCGGCGGGCGTACAGCAGGGCCTGGGCCGCGCGCGCGACGGTGGGCCGCACCTCGGTGCCGGGCGCCACCGGCAGGGCCCGCTCGTCGGTGAACCAGCGGCACAGCAGCGGCTGGACGACCGTGGGCTCCTCGGTGAGCCGGCGGTCGGCGGCGTCGAGATAGCGCTCCCAGCCGGGGCAGGCCCCGGGCACTCCGTCGGCCGGCACCAGGCGGCGCAGCAGTTCGAACCTGCCGTCCTCACCGAGCCGCAGGCGCGTCCAGAACCACGGTCCGAACGCAGCGAGCGCCCCGAGGCCGGCCGGGCCCCCCTCGCGCACGGACCGGTCGCCGATCCGGTCGGCGAGCAGCCGCAGCACCTCCTGGTAGGGCCGGGCGTCGGGCACGCGCAGCAGGGTCCCGGTCAGCAGGTGGACGGCCCACCACTGGGCGTCGGCGCACCGCTCGTGGCCCGCGCCGGTCACCGCGGGACGGTCGAGTACCTCCACCAACTCCTTGAGTTTCAGGGCGAGTCGGGTCGATCCCTGCCGGCCGGCGAGCAGCAGCATGGCTTCGAGGACGGGTCCGATGCGGTGCCGCGGCACCGGCAGGGCACGCCCGTCGGGGGCGGGGCCCGAGCCGGGCGGGGGCGGCACATGGCCGGCCGGGACGGCGGTACTGACGGCGGGGCGCGGCGGGAGCCGTACGGCGGCCTGCGGGTCGCCCTCCTCGTACCAGCGGTGCACCAGGGCGTACAGGGCGGCGTCCAGGTCGAGGTGGGCGGCCTGGACCCAGTCGGCGACCTCCTCGTGCGCGAAGCGGTAGCCGGACCCGGCCGGCACGAGCAGTCCCTCGGTGAGCACCGCGGACGCGGCTCCGGTACGCCAGGGGAAGAGCTCCTCGAAGGACTCGCGGTCCAGTTCGCCCTGGCCGGGGCCCAGACAGCGCCGGGCGGCCTCGTGGACCCGGCCGGCCACCCGGGCCGCGAGCCGGCGCACCGCGCTGCCGCGCACCGGGGGGCGCGCGGAGGCCGCGATGCGCACCGCCACGCGCAGGCACATCAGGTCCAGGTGGGCGCCGAACACGTCCTCGCGGTCCGGGGTTCCGGGCACCTCGCCGACGAGCGCGGCACGCACCTCGGCCAGCAGCCGCAGGGTCAGCGGGTGGCGGGCGTCGCGCTCGGCGAGCGGGGCGCCGGCGATGCCGTGGCGCTCGCGGACCGCGGCGGCCTCGTTCGGCCCGAGGTCGCCGACGCGCACGCCGTCGGGCAGGCGCGGCAGCGGCGCCGGGTGCAGGGCGCCTGCGGGGTAGTGCGCCCCGGCCTGCTCCCAGTGCTCGGGCCGGCAGGCCACGACCAGACGGGCCCCGGCCGCCCCGAGCCACTTTGCGGTGCCCGCGGTCCACGCGGCGAGGCGGTGGGCGAGGACGGGCGGCATCTCCTCGGGCCCGTCGAGCAGGACGTACAGCGGGCGCCCGGCCTCCCGGGCCAGGCGTGCCACCCGGTCGGGGACGCCCTCCTCGCCGTCGGGCGCGGCCGGGGCCGCGACGATCCGGGCGGCCTGGGCGAGGGCGCGGGTGACGGCGTCGGCGACCGAGGCGTCGCCCGAGCGCAGGTCGGCGCCGCGCAGCCAGAGCGTGGGGGCCGGTTCGGCGCCGCGGGCCCGGCGGGCGGCGAGGGCCGCGAGTTCGGTGGTGCGCCCGGTACCGGGATCCCCGACGAGGCCGAGGACGAGGGCGTGCCCGGCCGCGAAGGCGTCCAACTGCGCGGCGGTGTCCGGTCGTTCGACGGGGTCGCGCCATCCGCCGGGCCCGCCGGCCGAGCCCACGGTGGTGGCGGTCAGCTGGAGGGCGCCGGCCAGGTTGAGGTCGGCTCCGTAGGCCGGCACGGTGGCGGCGTTGCGCCGCAGCAGCTCGCCGAGCGGACCGTCGTCGGCGCGCAGCGGCACGGCGAAGCCGCAGGCCCGGTGGGCCGTGTGCAGGGCGGTGCCGACCACGCCGACGACGGCGCCGGTGGCGGTGTCCACGACGGGACCGCCGCTGCCCTCTCCGCCCAGCCGCATGGCTTCGCTGCCTGCCGTGCCGATCGCCAACTCCAGTGCGTCGCCCAGGAGATGGAAGCGGTCGGTGGCGGTGTAGGTGACGGCGCAGGTGCCGAGGACGCGGGCCTCGCGCCAGCCGTGGGCGGCGACCCGCACATAGGTTCCGGCGCCGACGCCGGTGCGCGCCGAGACCGGCAGCGGGCGCACGCCGAGCCCGTCGGTGCGGACCAGCGCGAGACCCGCCGCGGGCAGCGGGGTGAGGTCGGCCCGCTCGGCGAGCCAGGTGCGTTCGCCGGGGGCGTGCAGCACCACGCGGCTGAGCCCGTCGACGGCCTCGTGGCTGGTGACGACGGTCCCCCGGTCGTCGGCGACGAATCCCGTCCCCCGGGTCCGTCCGGCCAGATCACAGATCCGTACCAGCGTCTCCCGGTCCTCGTCCCACGCCCCGCGTCCCATGTCCGAAACGGTAGTTCTGGGGTGATCGGCCCGAGAAGGACGCCCGGGGAAAGCGCCCCCCTGTGCTCCGGTGGTTCACTCCGAGCGCCCGCTCGTAGGGGTGAATCGCCGGGGCGGCGCGGATGGACCCCGTCGAGGGGGATCGTGGAGCGGGCCGTCCGCCCGCTCCACGGTGAGCGGCTCAGCCGAACACGGCGAGGCTCTTGGCCTTGCCCTTCTGGCTCTCCACGAGCGCGAGGAAGGTGCCCTCGGGGCCGAACACGCCGACCGGCTTCCCGCTCTCGTACTCGTCGGGCATGTCCAGGCGTACGCCGTTGAGCAGCAGCGAGCCGCGGCGCGCGTCCACGTCCCAGCGCGGGAAGGCGGCGGCCGCCGCGGTCGCCACCGGCATCACGGTGAGCGACTCCTGGAGCTGGTCGAGGGTGCGGGCCGCGTCCAGGCCGTAGGGGCCCACCCGGGTGCGGCGCAGCGCGGTTAGGTGGCCGCCGACGCCGAGACCGGCCCCGAGGTCGCGGGCGAGCGCCCGGATGTAGGTGCCGGAGGAGCAGACGACGGAGACGACCAGGTCGACGACGGGTGTGCCGTCCTCGGCCACGGCCTCGCGGACGTCGTAGACCCGGAAGGAGGAGACGGTCACCGGGCGGGCCGGGATCTCGAACTCCTCGCCGCCGCGCACCCGCGCGTAGGACCGCTTGCCGTCGATCTTGATCGCGGAGACCTTGGACGGCACCTGCATGATGGCGCCGGTCAGGGCGGCCACCCCCGCGTCGATGCCCTCACGGGTCACCTTGGAGGCGTCGGTGGACGAGGTGATCTCGCCCTCGGCGTCGTCGGTGACGGTGTCCTGGCCGAGCCGGATCGTACCGAGGTACTCCTTCTCGGTCAGGGCGAGGTGACCGAGGAGCTTGGTGGCCCGCTCGACGCCGAGGACCAGTACCCCCGTCGCCATCGGGTCCAGGGTGCCGGCGTGGCCCACCCGGCGGGTCCTGGCGATGCCGCGCATCTTGGCCACGACGTCGTGCGAAGTGAAGCCCGACGGCTTGTCGACAATGACCAGTCCGTCGGGCGTCTTTGCTGCGGTGCTCATGCGGAGGCGTCGTCCTCGTCGCCGGGCTTCTTGTACGGGTCGGCGTCCCCGGCGAACTCGGCGCCCGAGGACACCTCGCGCACCGCGGCGTCGGAGGCCCGCGCCTTGTCGAGGAGGTCCTCGATGGTCCTGGCGTTCTCGGGGAGGGCGTCCGCGATGAACGTCAGGGTGGGCGTGAACTTGGTGCCGGCGGCGGAGCCCACCGCGGAGCGCAGGACGCCCTTGGCGCTCTCCAGGCCGGCCGCGGCGGCGGCCCGCTCCTCGTCGTCCCCGTACACCGTGTAGAAGACCGTGGCCTCCCGCAGGTCACCGGTGACCCTGGTGTCCGTGATGGTGACGTGCGTTCCGAGGCGCGGGTCCTTGACGCCACGCAGCAGCTTCTCGGCCACCACCTCCCGGATGAGGTCCGCCAGCTTCTTCGCCCGCGCGTTGTCGGCCACTGGTCCTACTCCTTCTCAAGCCTTGCTCGGTGTTCAGTCTTCGTCGCTGTGGAGCCTGCGTCTCACCGAGAGCAGTTCCACCTCGGGCCGTGCGGCGACGAGCCGCTCGCACCGGTCGAGTACATCTGTGAGGTGCCCCGTTTCGCCGGACACCACCGCCAGGCCGATCTCGGCCCTGCGGTGCAGGTCCTGGTCGCCGACCTCGGCCGCGCTCACCGCGAACTTCCGCTGGAGCTCGGCGACGATGGGCCGCACGACGGAGCGTTTTTCCTTCAGCGACCGTACGTCGCCGAGGAGCAGATCGAAGGACAGCGTCCCCACATACATGGATGTCCGGATGTCCCGCCGGTACGGGTTAGAGGACCCCGCCAAAGCCTTGGCAGGGACATCAAGAACCGTACCGGAACGGCCGGGGCCGATCGACGGAAATATCTTCCCGCCGATCGGCCCCGGCTCACGCGTTCCTCAGGAGGCCGCGCCTCCAGGGGTACGGGTCGGCCGCTCGGACTAGCCGCGCGGCTTCTCGCGCATCTCGTACGTCGCGATGACGTCGTCGATCTTGATGTCGTTGAAGTTTCCGAGGTTGATACCGCCCTCGAAGCCTTCGCGGATCTCGGTCACGTCGTCCTTGAAGCGGCGCAGGCCGGAGATGTTGAGGTTCTCCGCGATGACCTTGCCGTCGCGCAGCAGACGCGCCTTGGTGTTGCGCTTGACCTCGCCCGACCGGACCAGGACACCGGCGATGTTGCCCAGCTTGGACGAGCGGAAGATCTCGCGGATCTCCGCCGTACCGAGCTCGACCTCTTCGTACTCCGGCTTGAGCATGCCCTTGAGGGCCGCTTCGATCTCTTCGATCGCCTGGTAGATGACCGAGTAGTACCGGACGTCGACGCCTTCGCGCTCCGCCATCTGCGCCGCGCGGCCCGCTGCGCGGACGTTGAAGCCGATGACGATGGCGTCGGAGCCGGTCGCCAGGTTGATGTCGGACTCGGTGACCGCACCCACACCGCGGTGCAGGACGCGGATGTCGACCTCGTCGCCGACGTCGAGCTGGAGCAGCGAGGCCTCCAGGGCCTCCACCGAACCGGACGCGTCGCCCTTGATGATGAGGTTGAGTTCCTGCACCAGACCGGCCTTGAGGGCCTCGTCCAGGTTCTCCAGGGAGAACCGCACGCCCTTGCGGGCGAAGCGGACGTTGCGCTCACGGGCGGCACGCTTCTCGGCGATCTGACGGGCCGTACGGTCCTCGTCGACGACCAGGAAGTTGTCGCCGGCGCCCGGGACGTTGGTGAGACCGAGGACGAGGACCGGGGTCGAGGGACCCGCCTCTTCCACGTTCTCGCCCTTGTCGTCGAGCATGGCGCGCACGCGGCCGTAGGCGTCGCCCACCACCATCGTGTCGCCGACCCGCAGGGTGCCTCGCTGGACCAGGACGGTCGCGACGGCGCCGCGGCCCTTGTCCAGGTGGGACTCGATCGCGATGCCCTGCGCGTCCTGCTCCGGGTTGGCCCGCAGGTCGAGCGAGGCGTCGGCGGTGAGGACGACGGCCTCCAGGAGGGACTCGATGTTGAGGCCCTGCTTGGCGGAGATGTCGACGAACATCGTGTCGCCGCCGTACTCCTCGGCCACCAGACCGAACTCGGTGAGCTGACCGCGCACCTTGGTCGGGTCCGCGCCCTCGACGTCGATCTTGTTGACCGCGACCACGATCGGCACGTCGGCCGCCTTGGCGTGGTTCAGCGCCTCGATCGTCTGGGGCATCACACCGTCGTTCGCCGCCACCACGAGGATCGCGATGTCGGTGGACTTCGCACCACGGGCACGCATGGCGGTGAACGCCTCGTGACCCGGGGTGTCGATGAAGGTGATCCGGCGGTCCTCGCCGTTGACCTCGGTGGCGACCTGGTACGCACCGATGTGCTGCGTGATGCCGCCGGCCTCGCCCGCGATGACGTTCGTCTTGCGGATCGCGTCCAGAAGGCGGGTCTTACCGTGGTCGACGTGACCCATGACGGTCACGACCGGCGGACGCGCGACGAGTGCTTCCTCGCCGCCCTCGTCCTCGCCGAACTCGATGTCGAAGGACTCGAGCAGCTCGCGGTCCTCCTCCTCGGGGCTGACGATCTCGAGGATGAAGTTCATCTCGTCCGCGAGCAGCTTCAGCGTCTCGTCCGAGACCGACTGCGTGGCGGTGACCATCTCGCCGAGGTTCATCATCACGCCGACGAGCGACGCCGGGTTGGCGCCGATCTTCTCGGCGAAGTCGGTCAGCGAGGCACCGCGCGACAGGCGGACGGACTGTCCGTTGCCGCGGGGCAGCATGACGCCGCCCACCGACGGGGCCTGCATGGCCTCGTACTCCTGGCGCCTCTGACGCTTCGACTTGCGACCGCGACGGGCGGGCCCGCCGGGACGGCCGAAGGCACCCTGCGTGCCACCGCGGCCACCCGGGCCACCGGGACGGCCCTGGAATCCGGGACGACCGCCGAAGCCGCCGCCACCACCGGGAGCGCCGCCACCCGGACGGGGACCGCCGAAGCCGCCACCGCCACCGGGACGACCGCCGCCACCGGGACCGGCCGGACGGCCGGCGAAGCCGCCGCCGCCACCGGGACGACCGGCACCGCCGCCCGGACGGCCACCGGGGCCGCCGGGACCGCGGCCACCGGGGCCGCCACCGGGACGCGGGGACGCGGCCGGACGCTGCGGCATCATGCCGGGGTTGGGACGGTTGCCGCCGGGAGCACCACCGGGGCGCGGGGCGCCGCCCTGCGGACGGGGCATGCCGCCCGGGCTCGGACGGGCGCCGCCCTGACCCTGCGGACGCGGAGCGCCGCCGGGGCCGCCCTGCGGACGCGGGGCGCCACCGGGGGCACCGGCGCCGCCGGGACGCGGGGCGCCGCCGCCGGGACGGGGCGCCTGCGGGCGCGCCATTCCGGTGGAGCCGCCCGAGGTGAAGGGGTTGTTGCCGGGACGCGGACCGGCCGGACGGGCACCGCCCGGACGGGGTGCGCCCTGACCCGCGGGGCGGGCCGGACGGTCGCCGCCGCGGCCACCGTCGCGCTGGCCGCCGTCACGCTGGCCGGCCGGGGCCGGACGGGCGGGACGCGGGCCGGGGGTGGCACCGGCGGGACGCGGGGCCTGGGGCGCCGCGGGCTGGGCCGGAGCCGGGGCCGAGAACTCGGCGGCGGGCACCGGGGTGACCGGGGCCGGCTTGGCCGGGGCGGGCTTCGGGCCCGGACGGGGGCCCGAGGCGGCCGGAGCCGGAGAAGAGGGGGTGCTGCTCGCCGGGGCCGCCGGGGCGGCGGGCGCGGCCGGAGCCGCAGGCGCGGCCGGCTTGGGGGCCGGGGCGCCGGGCTTGGGGGCAGCGGGACGTGCCGCGGCGGGAGCCGCGGGCTTGGCAGGCGCGGCCTTGCGGGGCGCGCCGGGCTTGGCAGCGGACTTGCCGGCGTTGCCGCCGGGCCCCTGCAGTGCGTCAGTCAACTTGCGTACAACCGGCGCCTCGATCGTCGAGGACGCCGAACGGACGAATTCACCGAGTTCTTGGAGCTTGGCCATGACGACCTTGCTCTCCACCCCGAACTCCTTGGCGAGTTCGTATACCCGGACCTTAGCCACTTCGCTCCTTTTAGGTCCGGGTTACCGCCGGACCGTCGCTACTTCATGGGCGTACTCATCGCGTACTCATCGAGTGCTCATCGCAATCTCGACCTACTTCCAACTCGCGAGGTACCTGACCGCACGGGATTCCGTGCCGTACTTCTTCTTACGTTTGCGTCTGCTCGACGTGCTTGCGCAGTGCCGCGCTGTCGAGCGCCTCCTTGACCCGGAAGGCCCTGGAGAACGCCCGGCGGCGGACCGCCTGGTCGAGACAGACCGAGGCGGGGTGCAGATACGCACCCCGGCCGGGCAGCGTACCGCGCGGATCGGGGGCGCAAGCACCCTCGATCGCCACGATGCGCAGCAGATCGCTCTTGGCCGCTCGCTCCCGGCATCCCACACAGGTTCGCTCAGGGCAGGCGCGGGCGTGCGTCCGGCCAGACACGTTTAAGTCTACCTCCCCGCACCGACCTCACCCCTTGGGGGCAAGAATCGAACGGTTGTTGTCCAGAAAGCTCACCCTGCCCCGTCAACCGGGGCGGGTCCACCTGTTATTCCCGCCCGGCCGCCGTCAGTCCTGTTCGGGCTGCTCGGTGTCCGGACGGATGTCGATGCGCCAGCCGGTGAGACGGGCGGCGAGCCGGGCGTTCTGGCCCTCCTTGCCGATGGCGAGGGAGAGCTGGTAGTCCGGCACGGTCACCCGGGCGGAGCGGGCCGCGAGGTCCACGACCTCGACCTTGGAGACCCGGGCCGGGGACAGCGCGTTGGCCACCATCTCGGCCGGGTCGTCCGACCAGTCGACGATGTCGATCTTCTCGCCGTGCAGCTCCGCCATCACGTTGCGCACCCGGCCGCCCATCGGGCCGATGCAGGCGCCCTTGGCGTTCAGGCCGCTGCGCGTGGCCCGCACCGCGATCTTGGTGCGGTGGCCGGCCTCACGGGCGATCGCCGAGATCTCGACCGAACCGTCGGCGATCTCCGGGACCTCCAGGGCGAACAGCTTCTTCACCAGGTTCGGGTGGGTGCGCGACAGGGTCACCGAGGGACCGCGCACGCCCTTGGCCACCCGGACGACGTAGGTGCGCAGGCGCAGCCCGTGCGTGTACTCCTCGCCCGGAACCTGTTCCTGCACCGGCAGCATGGCCTCCATCTTGCCGATGTCGACCAGCACGTTCTTCGGGTCCTTGCCCTGCTGGACGACGCCGGTGATGACGTCGCCCTCACGCCCGGCGAACTCGCCGAAGGTGATGTCGTCCTCGGCGTCGCGCAGCCGCTGCAGGATGACCTGCTTGGCGGTGCTCGCCGCGATGCGGCCGAAGTCCGACGGGGTGTCGTCGAACTCCTTGGCCTCCTGGCCCTCTTCGAGGTCCGCCGGGTCTTCCTTCGCCCACACCGTGACATGACCGTTCTCACGGTCGAGCTTCACGCGCGCACGCCGGAAGCTGCCCTCGGTGCGGTGGTAGGCGATGAGGAGCGCCGACTCGATCGCCTCGACCAGCAGGTCGAAGGAGATCTCCTTCTCCCGGACCAGACCCCGCAGGGCACTCATGTCGATGTCCACGGCTACGCCTCCTCTTCGTGTCGAATGTCGTTCAGGATGTCGTCCTTGCTGTCTTGCGCGATCTCGCTCTTGCCGTCCTTGCGGCTGAACTCGATCTCGACCCGCGCCTTGGCGATCTCGGCGAAGGCGATCCGGCGGGCGGTGGGCCTGCGCCCCTTCACACCCGGGATCTCGGTGTCGATGCCTTCGTCGTCGGCCTTGAGGATCCGCGCGACCAGCTCACCGCCGTCGTGCAGCTGGAGCCGGGCGAGCCGGCCGGTGGCCCGCACGTAGTGGCGCGGTTCGGTGAGCGGGCGCTCGGCGCCGGGAGACGTCACTTCGAGGACGTACTCCTCCTCGCCCATCACATCGCTCTCGTCGAGCAGCTCGGACACGGACCGGCTGAGCTCGGCACAGGTGTCCAGCTCCACGCCGTCGTCGGAGTCGACCACGATCCGCAGCACGCGCCGGCGGCCCGCCCGGGACACCTCGATCTCCTCGAGGTCCAGATCCTTCGCGCTGACGAGCGGTTCAACGAGACCGCGCAGCCTGTCGCTCTGGGTCGTGCTCATCCGGGTGACTCCTCGGCCGCGTCTGCTGTTGTGGGGGATCGTCGTCGCGCACGGCGGCCGTCGTGGGACCGCCGCCGTCAGATCAAAGGGTATCCGGTCCGGAAGGGTGTTGCCGTCCACCGCCCGGCGGCCGCGGGTACGCTCGCCTGCGGTGATCACTCGGTCACCGGCGGACCGGCACACAGGGGAGAGACACGTGCGCGACCCGGGGACCACGCGAAGGCGCGTGCTGGCCGCGACCGGGGCCGCGGCCGCCGGACTGCTGACGGGCTGCTCGGACGACGGCGGGGACGCCGGCGCGGGCACCGCGGCCCGGGCGGCGGCGCTCCGCGCCGAGACGGCGCTGCGCCTGCGGACCTCGACGGCGAGCCGGACCCTGGTCGCCCAGTACGAGGCGGTCCTCGCCATGCATCCCACGCTGCGGGACCGGCTCGCGCCGCTGCGCGACCAGGCCGCGCAGCACGGCACGGCGCTGGCCCCCGCCCCCGCGGCGGACCGGTCCGCCGCACCGAAGCCGGCCGCGCCGCCCGGTCCGGCGCCCGCGCTCTCGTCCGTCCCGGCCGATCCCGACGAGGCGCTCAAGCAGCTCGCGGAGGCCGAACGCCGCACCTCCGACGCCCAGTTGGCCGCGGTCGCGGGCGCCCCGCCGGAGCTCGCCCGGCTGCTCGCCTCGGTCGCGGCCTCCGGCGCGGGGCACGCCTACCTCCTCGGCGGGGGTGCCTGATGGGGGCGCCGTCGCTGGACGCGGCCCAGGCCTCGCTGGCCGCCGAGCACGCGGCGGTGTACGGGTACGGAGTCCTCGGCGGGCGGCTCTCCGGCGCCCGGGCGACCGAGGCCCGCGACGCCCTCACCGCGCACCGCGCCCGCCGCGACGCACTGGCCCGTACGGTGCGCGACCTGGGCGGATCGCCGGTGGCGTCGGCCGCGGCGTACGCCCTGCCGTACGCGGTGCCGGACGCGGCGTCGGCGCTGCGGCTGGCCGCCGACCTGGAGGACCGGGTCGCCGACGTCTACTCCGACCTCGTACGGGCCGCCGCGGGGCCGCTGCGCCAGGAGGCGGCCGCGGCGCTGCGCGAGGCGGCGGTGCGGGCCGTTCGCTGGCGGGGCGGCAGCGTAGCCTTTCCTGGGCTCGCGGAACGCCCGGGCGCACCGGTCGCGCCGCCGAGCACCTGAGTTCCACCGGCCAGTACCTGAGCAAGGGGCAATACACGCATGGCTTTCGAACCGCCTGAGCGGCTGGTCCGCGCGCTCGGCGAGACGTACGGGGACGCGCTGGCCGGGCCCTGGCTCGGCCGGCTGCCCGAGCTGGCCGGGGCATCGGCCGCCCGGCGGGGGCTCTCCGTCGACCGGGTGCAGGCTCCCGGCGGGCGCTCCAGTCTGGTCGCCCTGGTACGCCGCCCCGACGGAGTCCCCGCCGCCCTCAAGGTCGCGCCCTCCTTCGCCCGCCCCGATCTGGAGCGCGCGGCGCTGGCGCACTGGAAGGGCTGGGGCGCGGCCCAGTTGCTGGACGACGACGGGGCCGCTGACGACGCGCTGCTCCTGGAGCGGCTGCACCCCGAGGTGTCGCTGCGTTCGCTCCCCGAGGCGAAGGCGCTGCTGGAGGCGGCCGGGACGGTGCGGCGCCTGTGGGTCGAGCCGCCGGCCGGCCACGCCTTCGAGACGGTGGCCGAGCGCACCGAGCGCCAGAGCGTGCCGATACGGGCCGCCCAGGACCCCGAACTCGCCCCGCTGGCCTCGGCCGCGCTCGCCGCCCGCGACGAACTGGCCTCCTCCGCACCGGAGTTGCTCCTGCTGCACGGCAACTTCCGCCAGAGCAAGGTGCTTTCGGGTGAGCGGGCGCCGTGGCTGACGGTGGGGCCCGAGCCGGTGGTGGGGGAACGGGCCTACGATCTGGCGCGGTTGGTGCGCGACCGGGTGGAGGACCTCATCGCGGCGCCCAGCGGGGCGTCCGCGGCTCGGCGCCGGGTGAACCGGCTTGCCGACTCGCTGGATGTCGATCCTGGGCGGTTGCACGGGTGGACCCTGTTCCGGGCCGTGGAATCCGGGTTGCGCGCTCGGGCGGCGGGGCGCGTCCGCGACGCGGACCTCCTCCTGGAATTCGCCACCTGGCTGTAGCCCCGGGGGCTCCGCCCCAGACCCCGGGGGATTTGCCCACCCACCCACCCACCCGTACAGGGGGTCGGACAGCCCCGGCCCCTGGGGCTCCGCCCCAAGCCTCGCGGGTCTGCCCACCCGCCCGCCCGTGACGGGGGTTGGATGGCCCCGGCTCCCTGGGGCTCCGCCCCAGACCCCGAGGGGCTTGCCCACCCACCCGCCCGTGCGAGGGGTTGGATGGTGCCGGGCCCTGGGGCTGCGCCCCAGACCCCCTGAGGGGCTCCGCCCCTCGAACCCCGGCGGGGGCTCCGCCCCCTGCACCCCCCTTTCGCGCCTGAACGGCGCTCGTCCTCAATCGCCGGACGGGCTGAGGATGCGCATGCTGGCCAGCACCGAGCAGTTAAGGGGCGCGGGGAACTGCGCGAGAAGCGACCACGGTCCGCACACGACCGGGGGGTTGGGGGCGCGGGGAACTGCGCATGGCAGGCCGGATACGACATGCGGGCCCGCACCCGTCCCGCCAAGGGGCGCGGGGAACTGCGCAGACCCCGGGCCCACCCAGCACCCCCAGGGGCGCGGGGAACTGCGCAAGCCCCCCCGCCCCGAGCAGGAACCCGGGGCGCGGGGCGGGCAGCGCCGTCAGGTGGTTAGGCGGTCAGGTGGGTGAGGGCTTCGGCTAGGGGGAGTTCCGTGCGCTCCCCCGTGCGGCGGTCCTTCAGCTCGAAGACCCCCTCGGCAACCCTCCGCCCCGCCACCAGAATCTTCGGCACCCCGATCAGCTCCGCGTCCGTGAACTTCACGCCCGGCGACACCCCGGCCCGGTCGTCCACCAGCACCCGCAGCCCCGCGGCACGCAGCTGCTCGGCCGCGTCGAGGGCGGCCTCGATCTGCGCCGCCTTGCCCGCCGCGACGACGTGCACGTCCGCCGGGGCGATCTCGGCCGGCCAGCACAGGCCCTTGTCGTCCGCGGTCTGCTCGGCCAGTGCCGCGACCGCGCGCGAGACGCCGATGCCGTACGAGCCCATCGTGACCCGGACCGGCTTGCCCTCCTTGCCGAGGACGTCGAGCTGGAAGGTGTCCGCGTACTTGCGGCCGAGCTGGAAGATGTGGCCGATCTCGATCGCCCGGTCGAGCGTGAGGCCCGCGCCGCACGAGGGGCAGGGGTCGCCCTCCTCGACCACGACGACGTCGAGGTAGTCGTCGACCTCGAAGTCGCGCCCGCACACCACGTTGCGCGCGTGGGTGTCGGGCTTGTTGGCGCCGGTGATCCACGCTGTGCCGGCGGCGACGCGCGGGTCGGCGATGTAGCGGACCTTCTCCAGGCCCTGCGGGCCGACGTAGCCGCGCACCAGGTCCGGCCGGTCCGCGAAGTCCTCGGCGGTCACGAGCTCGACGACCGCCGGGGCCAGGTGCTCGCCGAGCTTGCCGAGGTCGACCTCACGGTCGCCGGGGACGCCCACCGCGACGATCTCGCCGTCCACCTTGACCAGGAGGTTCTTCAGGGTCGCCGAGGCCGGGACGCCGAGATGGGCGGCCAGGGTCTCGATGGTGGGGGTGTCGGGAGTCGCGATGTCCTCGGCGGGGCCGTGGGCCGAGCCGTCGACGGGGGCGGCGACGAACGTCACGGCCTCGGTGTTGGCCGCGTAGTCACAGGCCGGGCAGTCCACGAAGGTGTCCTCGCCCGCGGCGGCCGGGGCCAGGAACTCCTCGGAGGCGGAGCCGCCCATGGCGCCCGAGACGGCGGACACGATGCGGTAGTCGAGGCCGAGCCGCGCGAAGACCTTCTGGTAGGCCGCGCGGTGCAGCGCGTAGGACTCGGCCAGGCCCTCGTCGGTGGTGTCGAAGGAGTACGAGTCCTTCATCTGGAACTCGCGGCCGCGCAGCACGCCCGAGCGCGGACGGGCCTCGTCGCGGTACTTGGTCTGGATCTGGTAGAGCATCACCGGCAGGTCCTTGTAGGACGTGCACTGGTCCTTGACCGTCTGCGTGAAGATCTCTTCGTGGGTCGGGCCGAGCAGGTACTCGCCGCCCTTGCGGTCCTTGAGGCGGAACAGCAGGTCGCCGTACTCCTCCCAGCGCCCGCTCGCCTCGTACGCGTCCTTGGGCAGCAGCGCGGGCAGCAGGACCTCCTGCGCGCCGATCGCGTCCATCTCCTCGCGGACGACGGTGGAGATGTTGTCCAGGACCTTCTTGCCGAGCGGCAGCCAGGTCCAGATGCCGGCGGCGTTGCGGCGCACGTATCCGGCGCGGACCAGGAGCTTGTGGCTGAGCGTCTCGGCGTCCGCCGGGTCGTCGCGCAGTGTCTTGGCCATCAGACGGGACATGCGCTGAACCTGGGCGGCTGCCATGGATTTCTCTCCTGTACGTGCACGGGGTGATGCCTGGAGGTTAGCCGGGCGCCCCGAGTGCGCGGAAATCCGTTTCGCGCCCGGCCCCCGTCAGCCGTGCTGGTCCGGCTCGCGCCGCAGCAGCGGAAGGGGGGCGCCCATGACGGCGTACGGACGTGCCGCGCTCGGAAAGTGCACCTGGCAGGCGAGGTCGACGTAGCCGAGTCCGCGGTACAGGGCGCGCGCGGGGCTCTCGGTGTCGATCGCGGAGAGGATCGAGCGGGGCTCGGCGGCGGTGTCCGTGATCGTGGTGATGAGCGCACGGCCGACGCCCCGGCCCTGGAAGGCGGGGTGCACGTGCAGCTCGGTGATCACGAAGGAGTCGTCGAGCCAGTGATCGGTGCCCTTGTTGCGCAGATACGGCTCGACGACGGTGGACCACCAGTGCGCGCGGTCGTTGGGCATCCCGTACACGAAGCCCACCAGACGCCCGTCGGGGGCGGTGGCGCCGAGCGCCCGCGCGCCCGGGTGGGTCAGGTGCCGCAGCACGATGTGGCGGCGCACCCCGACTTCATCGGCGCCGAGTCCGAAGGCGACCGCCTGTACGGCGAGCGCCTCGTCCACCCGGGCCGCGAGGTCCAGCGGGCCGACGGTCACGTCAGAGTCAGGAGGCATGGCCGCACCCTAACCTCAGAACAGCACGCTCATGAATGCCCCGGTCTCCCGGAAGCCGACCCGGCGGTAGCAGGCGCGGGCGGGGGCGTTGAAGTCGTTCACGTACAGGCTGACGACGGGGGCGACGTCCGCGAGGGCGTAGCGCAGGACGGCCGCCATGCCGGTGGCCGACAGGCCCTTGCCGCGGTGTTCGGGGGCCACCCAGACGCCCTGGATCTGGCAGGCCTGGTTGGTGGCGGCGCCGATCTCGGCCTTGAAGACGACCTTGCCGTCCTCGATCCGGGCGAACGACCGCCCGGAGCCCACGAGTTCGGCGACCCGCGCCTGGTACAGCAGCCCGCCGTCGCCCGCGAGCGGGGAGACGCCGACCTCCTCGGTGAACATGGCGACACAGGCCGGCGTGATCACGTCCATCTCGTCCTTGCGGATGCGGCGGACGTACGGGTCGGGGGTGATGTCGTCGGGCATCCGCTCGGTGACCATGAGGGGCTGGTGCGGGCGTACGTCACGGGCGGGGCCCCAGTGCGGTTCGAGCAGGCGCCACAGCTCGGCGGTGGGTTCGGCGGGGCCGACGATCGAGGAGCAGCGGCGACCGCTGCGGCGGGCCCGGTCGGCGAAGGAACGTACCGCCTCGGGGGTGGCGCAGATCGGTACGAGGTTGGCGCCCGAGTAGCAGAGCGAGCGGAGCCTGCCGTCCGCGTACCAGCCCCACATCTCGCCGCCCAGCCGCCAGGGGTCGAGGCCGGCGATCTGTACGCGGGACGTCACGAAGGCGTTGGCGACCGGGTCGCTCTCCAGGATGGCGAGCGCCGCGCCGAGGTCGCCGGGTTCGAGGACCCGGGTGGTGGTCTGCGTCAACACGAGGGGGCCTCACGGTACGGTCTGCTGATCTCCGCACTGTACCCTCCCCCCGGGGCTGCGCCCCGAACCCCCAGAACGCCCGTACAGGGTCCGCACGGCCTGGCCCCCTGGGGCTCCGCCCCAGACCCCGAGGGGTTTGCCCACCCACCCGCCCGTGCAGGGGGTTGAAGGGTGCCGGGCCCCTGGGGCTGCGCCCCAGACCCCCCGAGGGGTTTGCCCACCCGCCCGCCCGTGCAGGGGGTCGATCAAGCCCGGCCCCTGGGGCTCCGCCCCAGACCCCCTGAGGGGCTCCGCCCCTCGAACCCCGGCTGGGGGCTCCGCCCCCTGCACCCCCTATCGCGCCTGAACGGCGCTCGTCCTCAAACGCCGGACGGGCTGAGGATGCGCAAACTGGCCCGCACCGGTGCGGTTAGGGGCGCGGGGAACTGCGCGACAAGCGAGCACGGTCCGCGCACGACCGCGGAGCCAAGGGGCGCGGGGAACTGCGCAAACCCCGGGCATCCCCAACACCCCAAGGGGCGCGGGGAACGCGCAGGGCGGGCCCCGCGCCAGGCGCCCCGGGCCGGCGCGAACGGGCCCGCGGGGTGGGGGTCAGCCCGCGACCGACACCTGCGGCTCCCCCGAGGCGATCCCGTCCTTCTCCATCTGCTCAGCGATCTTCATCGCCTCGTCGATCAGCGTCTCCACGATCTTCGACTCCGGCACGGTCTTGATGACCTCGCCCTTGACGAAGATCTGCCCCTTGCCGTTGCCGGAGGCGACCCCGAGGTCGGCCTCGCGGGCCTCGCCGGGGCCGTTCACGACGCAGCCCATGACCGCGACGCGCAGCGGGACCTCCATGCCCTCGAGGCCCGCCGTGACCTCCTCGGCCAGCTTGTACACGTCCACCTGGGCCCGCCCGCACGAGGGGCACGACACGATCTCCAGGCGGCGCTGGCGCAGGTTCAGGGACTCCAGGATCTGGATGCCGACCTTGATCTCCTCGGCCGGCGGGGCCGAGAGCGAGACCCGGATCGTGTCGCCGATGCCCTCGCTCAGGAGCGCGCCGAAGGCCACCGCGGACTTGATGGTGCCCTGGAAGGCGGGACCGGCCTCGGTCACACCGAGGTGCAGCGGGTAGTCGCACTGGGCGGCCAGCTGCCGGTAGGCGTTGACCATCACCACGGGGTCGTTGTGCTTGACCGAGATCTTGATGTCCTGGAAGCCGTGCTCCTCGAAGAGCGAGGCCTCCCACAGGGCCGACTCGACCAGCGCCTCGGGGGTGGCCTTGCCGTACTTCTTCAGCAGCCGCGCGTCCAGCGAGCCCGCGTTCACGCCGATCCGGATGGGCGTGCCCGCGTCCTTCGCGGCGAGCGCGATCTCCTTGACCTTGTCGTCGAACTGCTTGATGTTGCCCGGGTTCACGCGGACCGCCGCGCAGCCCGCGTCGATCGCCGCGAAGACGTACTTCGGCTGGAAGTGGATGTCGGCGATGACCGGGATCTGCGACTTCCTCGCGATCGTGGCCAGCGCGTCGGCGTCGTCCTGCGTGGGACACGCCACCCGCACGATCTGGCAGCCCGACGCCGTCAGCTCGGCGATCTGCTGCAGCGTCGCGCCGATGTCCGACGTCCTCGTCGTGGTCATGGACTGCACCGAGACGGGTGCGTCCCCGCCGACCGCCACGGAACCGACCTGGATCTGACGGCTCTTGCGACGCTCGGCCAGCTTGGTCGGTACGGACGGCATTCCCAGTGAAATCGCAGTCATCTGCTGTGCAACCCCAAGGTGTGGATCAAGGTCCCGAGATCGGCGGGCTCCAGCCTTCGAGGTTACGTCACCCGCGGGGCCCCGGGCGCACGGTGTCCCCGGAGTTCACGCGAAGGGGGCGGCTCCGGCACGCTGAGTGCCGAAGCCGCCCCCTTCTCCGCGACGGTCGTGCGCCGCCCCCGTACGGCAGGGGTCTCCCCCGGGCCGTCAGGTGATCTTCACCGGGTTCACCACGTCCGCCACCAGGACGAGCAGGGTGAAGCAGATGAAGATTCCGGCCACCACGTACGCGACCGGCATCAGCTTCGCCACGTCGAACGGGCCCGGGTCGGCGCGCTTGAGGACGCGGGCGACGTTGCGGCGCAGCGACTCCCACAGGGCGCCCGCGATGTGTCCGCCGTCCAGCGGGAGCAGCGGCAGCATGTTGAACAGGAACAGCGAGAGGTTGAAGCCCGCGAGCAGGAACAGGAACGTGGCGATGATGTTCGGCGTCGGGGCGTCGAGGTTGAGCACCTCGCCGCTGAGCCGGGCCGCGCCGACCACGCCGACCGGCGAGTCGGCCTTGCGCTCGCCGCCGTCGAAGGCCGCGTTCCACAGGTCCGGGATCTTGCCGGGCAGGGCGACGATCGAGTGCACGCCGTTCTCGACCATGTCTCCCATGCGGTTGACGGACTGGCCGAAGGAGAGGGGCTGGATCTCGGTCTTGGGCGAGAAGCCGAGGTAGCCGGCCGGGACGTACTGGTCGGGGATGGCGTCGCCGTTCCCGTCCTTCTTCAGGACCATGTTCTTGGCGAGCGTGGGGTGCAGGGTGACCTGCTGCCCCGCGCGCTCCACCGTGAGGGTGGCCGGGCCGATGGTCTCGCGGATGCGGTCCGAGAGGGACGACCAGTCCTTCACGGGCCTGCCGTTGAAGGCCACGATCGTGTCGCCCGCCTTCAGGCCCGCGGCCTCGGCGGGCGAGACCGCGTCGCCCGGCTTGCAGGTCTCGCGCTTCTCGCTCTGCGCGATGACGCATCTCTGGACGCCGCCGACCTGGGTGGTCTCGGTCGGCATGCCGAAGCCCATGAGCACGCTGAGGAAGATCGCGACGGCCAGGATCAGGTTCATGAACGGCCCGGCGAACATGACGATGACGCGCTTCCACGGCTTGCGCGTGTAGAACAGCCGGTCCTCGTCGCCGGGTTGGAGCTCCTCGAAGGCGGCGGCCCGGGCGTCCTCGATCATGCCGCGGAACGGCGAGGTGGAGCGGGCCTCGATGCGGCCGTCGGCGCCGGGCGGGAACATGCCGATCATGCGGATGTAGCCGCCGGCCGGCACCGCCTTGATGCCGTACTCCGTGTCGCCCTTCTTGCGCGACCAGATGGTGGGCCCGAAGCCGACCATGTACTGGGGCACGCGGATGCCGAAGAGCTTGGCCGTGGAGAGGTGGCCGAGCTCGTGCCAGGCGATGGAGATGAGCAGCCCCACGGCGAACAGCGCTATGCCGAGGACCGTCAACAGGATCGTCATGCGCGTGCCTCCGCTGTTGCCTTCACCGCGAGCTCCCGGGCCCGGGCGCGTGCCCAGGTCTCCGCTTCCAGGACGTCCGAGACCGTGAGGGAAGTTCCCGCGGACGGTGTTCCGTGTTCGGCGACGACCTCCGTCACCGTCTCCATGATCCCGCTGAACGGGAGCCGCCCGGCCAGGAACGCGTCCACGCACTCCTCGTTCGCGGCATTGAACACCGCCGGAGCCGTTCCGCCCAGCTCCCCGACGTGCCGGGCGAGTCCCACCGACGGGAAGGCCTCGGTGTCGAGCGGGAAGAACTCCCACGTCGAGGCCTTGGTCCAGTCGAAGGCGGGGGCCGCGTCCGGGATCCGCTGGGGCCAGCCGAGCCCGATGGCGATGGGGCCGCGCATGTCGGGCGGGGTGGCCTGGGCGAGCGTGGAGCCGTCGGTGAACTCGACCATGGAGTGCACGTAGGACTGCGGGTGGACGACGACCTCGATGCGCGAGAACGGGATGTCGTACAGCAGGTGCGCCTCGATCACCTCCAGGCCCTTGTTGACCAGGGTGGCCGAGTTGACGGTGATCACGGGGCCCATCGCCCAGGTGGGGTGGGCGAGCGCGTCGGCCGGGGTGACGTCCGCCAGCTGTTCGCGGGTACGTCCACGGAAGGGCCCGCCGGACGCGGTGACCACGAGCTTGCGCACATCGGCGCGCTTGCCCGCGGCCAGGGCCTGGAAGAGGGCGGCGTGCTCGGAGTCGACCGGGATGATCTGGCCCGGCCCGGCGATCGCCTTCACGAGGGGGCCGCCGACGATCAGCGACTCCTTGTTGGCGAGGGCGAGCGTGCGGCCGGCCGTGAGCGCGGCCAGCGTCGGGGCGAGCCCGATCGAGCCGGTGATCCCGTTCAGGACGGTGTGGCAGGGGGAGGCCGCGAGCTCGGTGGCCGCGTCGGGCCCGGCGAGGATCTCGGGGAGCGGCTCGCCGCCGTACTGGGCGGCCAGCGCCTCGCGCAGCGCGGGTACGACGTCCTCGCGGGCCACCGCTACGGTCGACACCCGCAGCCGCCGGGCCTGCTCGGCGAGCAGCTCGACCCGGCCGCCGGCCGCGGACAGGGCGGTCACGCGGAAGCGGTCGGGGTTGCGCAGGACCAGGTCGATGGCCTGGGTACCGATGGATCCGGTGGATCCGAGGACGACCACATCGCGCCGGCCGGTGGCCGGATCGAAGGCGATGTGGGGGTCGGCGAGGGGGGCTGGGCTGTCGCTCATGCCCCCATTGTTGCCGCATCGGCTGTGCGCCCGGACAGCGCTCCCGCCAAGACGACCGGGACGAGTGCGCGCAGCGGCCGCGTCCGGGGCGTGCGGGCGCCGTCCCCCGCGTCGCCCCGGGAACGGCGCACCGCGCCCGGACCGGGGCGGAGCCGCATGCTCCGGGAGCCGGGGCCCGGCCGCCGGAGCATGAGGTTTTGCCCCGGTGGCCGGGCTCCCGTCAGCGGATCGGGCGGTGGACGTTGTCGCGCCGGGCCGGACCCGGGGTCGCGTCCGCGATCCAGACGCCGTCGTCGGAGGGGTCGACGACGCCCTCCTCCAGCCAGGTGTACGCACCGGCGAGCACCTCGTCGACCACCTTGCGGTCGAGGTCGTCGGTGTTGCTCCACAGCCGGGTGAACAGCTCCTCCACCCGGATGCGTGACTGGCGGCAGAACGTGTCGGCCAGCTGAACCGCCTCCCGGCCGTTCTGATCACTGGCCCGCAGGTGTTCGGCCCGTACGCAGGCCGCGCTCATCGCGAACAGTTCGGCGCCGATGTCGACGATCCGGCCGAGGAAGCCCTGCTTGGTCTCCATCCGGCCCTGCCAGCGCGACATCGCGTAGAACGTCGACCGGGCGAGCTTGCGGGCGGCCCGCTCGGCATAGCGCAGATGCTGGGCCAGTGGCCCGAACTCGCTGTAGGAGTTGGGGAGTTGACCGGGGCCCGCGACCAGTTTCGGCAGCCACTTGGCGTAGAAGCCGGCCGCATTCGCGCCTGCCTTCGCCTTGTCCTGGAGGGTCTTGTCGGGGTCGATGAGGTCGCCGGCCACCGACAGGTGGGCGTCGACCGCCTCGCGGGCGATCAGCAGATGCATGATCTCGGTCGAGCCCTCGAAGATCCGGTTGATCCTCATGTCCCGGAGCATCTGCTCGGCGGGCACGGCCCGCTCACCGCGGGCGGCCAGGGAGTCCGCGGTCTCGAAGCCGCGTCCGCCGCGGATCTGGACCAGCTCGTCCGTGATCAGCCAGCCCATCTCGGACCCGTACAGCTTGGCGAGCGCGGCCTCGATGCGGATGTCGTTCCGGTCCTCGTCGGCCATCTGGGCGGAGAGGTCGGTCATGGCTTCGAGCGCGAAGGTGGTCGCGGCGATGAAGGAGATCTTCGCGCCGACCGCCTCGTGCCGGGCGACCGGACGGCCCCACTGTTCGCGCACGCCCGCCCACTCACGGGCGATTTTCAGACACCACTTGCCGCCGCCCACACACATCGCGGGCAGCGAGAGGCGGCCGGTGTTGAGCGTGGTGAGCGCGATCTTGAGGCCGGAGCCCTCGGGGCCGATGCGGTTCGCGGCCGGCACGCGGACCTGGTGGAAGCGGGTGACGCCGTTCTCGATGCCGCGCAGACCCATGAACGCGTTGCGGTTCTCTACGGTGATGCCCGGCGAGTCCGCCTCCACCACGAAGGCCGTGATGCCGCCCTTGTGGCCCTCGGACCGCGGCACCCGGGCCATCACGACGAGCAGGTCGGCGACGACCCCGTTGGTGGTCCACAGTTTCACCCCGTCCAGGACGTAGGCGTCGTCGCCGTCGGGCACCGCGGAGGTGGCGAGCCGGGCCGGGTCGGAGCCGACGTCGGGCTCGGTGAGCAGGAACGCGGAGATGTCGGTACGGGCGCAGCGGGGCAGGAAGGTGTCCTTCTGCTCCTGGGTGCCGAACAGCTTCAGCGGCTGGGGCACCCCAATCGACTGGTGCGCGGAGAGCAGCGCGCCGACCGCGGGACTGGCCGAACCGGCCAGGGTGAGCGCCTTGTTGTAATAGACCTGGGTCAGGCCCTGGCCGCCGTACTTCGTATCGATCTTCATGCCGAGGGCGCCGAGCTCCTTGAGCCCGTCGACCACGTCGTCGGGGATCCGCGACTCGCGGTCGATGAGCCGGCCGTCGACGCGGGTCTCGCAGAAGTCGCGCATCTTGGCGAGGAACGCCTCGCCGCGCTCCACGTCCTCGGGGGCGGGCTGGGGATGAGGGTGGATCAGGTCGAGGCGGAGCCGGCCGAGGAAGAGTTCCTTCGCGAAGCTGGGCTTGCGCCAGTCCTGCTCGCGGGCGGCCTCGGCGACCTGGCGCGCCTCGCGCTCGGAGACCTTGGGCGTGTGCTGTGGTGCGGTCATGAGGGGTACTCCTCGCCGCGGGCTGACGGGTGCGGGCGGCTGCCCGTTACCGGGTGGTGCTACTCGTCCGTATGTACCCCAATCCCGGGAGTTGGACCACCCCTCCCGACTGCCCGGGCGTACGACGGCGGCCGGAACCCCCGCACAGTGGGTTCCGGCCGCCGGTCTGGTGACGCGCGTGCCTGCGGGTGACGCGCGGACCCGCAGGGCGAGGCGCGTGCCTACAGGGCGAGGCCCGTCAGGACCAGGACGCGCTCGTAGGTGTAGTCGTCCATGGCGTAGCGGACGCCCTCGCGCCCGACGCCGGAGGCCTTGGCGCCGCCGTACGGCATCTGGTCGGCGCGGTAGGACGGGACGTCGCCGATGATCACGCCACCGACCTCGAGGGCCCGGTGGGCGCGGAAGGCGGTCTGCACGTCGTGCGTGAACACGCCTGCCTGGAGGCCGTACTTGGAGGCGTTGACGGCGGCGAAGGCCTCGGCCTCGCCGTCCACCTTCTGCACGGTCAGGACCGGGCCGAAGACCTCCTCGCAGGCGAGGGTGGTGTCGGCGGGCAGCTCGGTGAGCACGGTGGGCGCGTAGGAGGCGCCGTCGCGCTTGCCGCCGGTGAGCAGCTCGGCACCGGCCCGGACGGCCTCGTCGACCCAGGACTCGACGCGCTGGGCGGCGTCCTCGCTGACCAGCGGGCCCACGTCGGTGGCGGAGTCGGACGGGTCGCCGGTGACCTGTGCCTCGACGGCCGCGACGACCTTCGGGAGCAGCCGGTCGTACACCGCGGCGTCCGCGATCACGCGCTGGACGGAGATGCAGGACTGGCCGCCCTGGTAGTTGGAGAAGGTGGCGATCCGGGTCGCCGCCCAGTCCAGGTCCTCCTCGGAGGCCCAGTCGCCGAGGACGACGGCCGCGCCGTTGCCGCCGAGCTCCAGGGTGCAGTGCTTGCGCGGCACCGAATCCATGATCGCGTAACCGACCTTGTCCGAGCCGGTGAAGGAGATGACCGGGAGGCGGTCGTCCTGCACCAGGGCCGGCATCTTGTCGTTGGCGACCGGCAGGATGCTCCACGAGCCGGCGGGCAGCTCGGTCTCGGCGAGCAGCTCGCCGAGGATCAGGCCGGACAGGGGGGTGGCCGGCGCCGGCTTCAGGATGATCGGGGCGCCGACGGCGATGGCCGGGGCGACCTTGTGGGCGCACAGGTTCAGCGGGAAGTTGAACGGCGCGATGCCGAGGACGACGCCCTTGGGGAAGCGGCGCGTCAGGGCGAGGCGGCCCACGCCACCGCCGTCGGTGTCCAGGCGCTGGGCCTCGCCGCCGTTGAACCGGCGGGCCTCCTCCGCAGCGAAGCGGAACACGGACACCGCACGGCCGACCTCGCCGCGGGCCCACTTGATCGGCTTGCCGTTCTCGGCGGAGATCAGCTGGGCGATCTCCTCGGTGCGCTCGGCGAGACGCTTGGAGACGTGGTCGAGGGCGGCGGCGCGGACGTGCGCCGGGGTCGCCGCGAACTCCTCCACGACGGCGTGCGCGGCGGCCACGGCCTCCTCGACCTGGGCGTCGGTGGGCACGCTGACCGAGGCGACGTGGCGGCCGTCCCAGGGCGAAGTGACATCGAAGCGGTCGTCGCCGGTGGACTTGCGGCCGGCGAGCCAGAAGGCGGTGGTAGCAGTCATGGGGTTCACGGTAGGGCGGGGTGGGGTGGGGTGGGTTTGTCCGACGTGGAGTGATCCCCACCCCGGACACGCCACTCTGTATCCCCCTGCGCGGCCACCCCCGGCCTTTGCGCAGTTCCCCGCGCCCCCAACCCCCTGGTCAGGTGCGGACCGTGCCCGCTTGCTCGCGCCGTTCCCCGCGCCCCTAAAACCAGCGGTCATCTGCGGGCCGTGGTCGCCTCTCGCGCAGTTCCCCGCGCCCCTAAAACCAGCGGTCATCTGCGGGCCGTGGTCGCCTCTCGCGCAGTTCCCCGCGCCCCTAAAACCAGCGGTCATCCGCGGGCCGTGGTCGCTTGCTCGCGCCGTTCCCCGCGCCCCTTAGACCAGCGGTCATCCGCGGGCCGTGGTCGCTTCTCGCGCCGTTCCCCGCGCCCCTGGCGGGACCGGTGCTGGCCCGCACCAGGCCACCTCAGCCCGTCCGGCGCTTGAGGACGAGCGCCGTTCAGGCGCGATCGGGGTTCGGGGCGGAGCCCCGAGCAGGGGTGCGGAGGCGGAGCCCCGAGCAGGGGTGCGGGGGCGGAGCCCCCGCCGGGGTTCGAGGGGCGGAGCCCCTCAGGGGGTCTGGGGCGCAGCCCCAGGGCTCAGCCGATGCAACCCCCCGCACGGGTGGGCGGGTGGGCAAACCCCTCGGGGGCTGGGGCGCAGCCCCAGGGGCCCAGCCAGTACAACCCCCTGCACGGGTGGGCGGGTGGGCAAACCCCTCGGGGGCTGGGGCGGAGCCCAAGGGGCCCAGCCGGTACAACCCGCTGCACGGGCGGGTGGGTGGGCAAGCCCCCCGGGGGTGCAGGGGGCACAGCCCCCGCCGGGGTGCGCGAGGGGTGGACCCCGGGCGGAATTACGTCGTGGCCTTCAGGGCGAGCCACAACTCCATGCGGACATCCGGATCGTCCAGGGACCGCCCCAGGATCTCCTCGACCCGCCGCATCCGATAGCGAAGCGTATGCCGGTGCACACCAAGATCCGCCGCAGCCGCATCCCACTGCCCGTGCCGGGACAACCACGCCCGGAGCGAGGCCACCAGATCCCCCCGCCCCGTGGCGTCGTGCTCGTACAGCGCCCGCAGCAACCCGTCGGCGAACGCCCGCACCGCGTCGTCCGCGAGGAGCGGCAGGACGGACCCGGCGACCAGGTCCTCGTGCTCGACCAGCGGCTTGCCGCGCCGCCGGGCGACCGAGAGCGCCTGCTCGGCCTGTTTGTAGGCGGAGGCCGCAGCTATGGGCCCGGCCGGCGCGGAGAGGCCGACGACGAGTTCCTCGCCCTCGGCGCCCTCATGGGCGAGGCACGCCGCGACCGCCTCGCCCCCGTCCGCCGCGAGCACCACGACCCGCGCGCCCTCCGGCACCACGAGCACCGCCTCGCCGCAGCGGGCCGCGGCCGACTCCATGGCCTCGGCGAGCGCCCCGAGCCCCGCCCCGTCGCCCTCCCCCGCGAGTTCCGCGATGACCAGCCGGAAGGGCGCGTCCAGGAGCCCGCCGTACAGGTCCCCCGCGACCGCGCGGGCGTGGTCCTGCTGCCCGGAGAGCAGCATGCGCAGCACGGCCGCCCCGAGCCGCTGCTCGGCCGCCTGGAGCGAGCGCGAACGTTCGGTGGTCAGGGTCAGCAGGGCCACGGCCGAGTGCACCGCGTAGCGCTCGGCGGTGCCGAGCGGCGCCCCCGTACCGACGGCCAGCGCGCCGCGTACCCGGCGCCCGGTGCCGAGGGACTGGAGCTCGACCCGGTCCCCGGAGGCCTCGTCGGCGCCGCCGACCACCGCGCTTGCGGGGGCGGCGCGCTCGCGGAGCCGGGCGACGTCCGCGGTGAGCCGGGCGGCCCGGCGCGCGGCCCACTCGGGGGCGGCGGCCACGACCGCGCCGGAGGTGTCGTACAGCGCGGCCCAGCCGTCCACGTGCGCGGCCAGCTTGGCGATGAGGACGGCGGGGCCGTCGGCCAGCGCCGCCCGGGTCAGCTCGCGCTGGGCCTCGAACCCGGCGGTGACCGCACGGTACTGGTCGGCCGAGATGGCGGCCGAGACGGCCTTGGAGATGGCCAGGAACGGAGTGCGCCGGGGCACCTCGAGCAGGGGCAGGCCCTCCTCGCGGGCCGCCTCCAGGAGGGCGTCCGGCACGGTGTCGTAGGTGACGCCGATCGCGAAGCCGAGGCCCACCACCCCGGCGCGCGAGAGCCGACGGACGTAACGGCGCATCGCCTGGGGGTCCTCGGCGTCCAGCTTCATGGCGGTGATGAGCAGCAGCTCGCCGCCCTCCATGTACGGGACGGGGTCGGCGAGTTCACTCACGTGGGCCCAGCGCACCGGGCGGTCCAGGTGCTCCTCACCCGCGCGCACGGTGAGCTTGAGCGCCGAGTGCTGGACGAGCGAGGCGAGCGTGGGCGGCATGGACGGGGGCTACCTTCGGCAGGGAGTGACAGGGGCGGCATTGCTACGTCCCGTATGAACGCGCCCTTCCATTTTGCCAGCCCGGCCAGGTTCCGGGCAGCCGTTCGACCGCCCGGAACCGGCCTCATCCCCGCAGGTCCACCAGCAGGGGCGGCGCGTGTTCCCCCCGCACGGTCGTCAGCGAGAGCACCGCGTGCCCCGCGGGCACCTGGTGGGCGAGCTCGGAGGCCGACCAGCGCTCCCGCTCGACCTTGCGCACGGTGACGGCGTCGGTGGTGACGGCCTTGCCGGTGACGAGCTTGCGCAGCGCGTGGACCGCCCGGGTCAGCGGCTGGTCGGCGAAGACGGTGTGCCGGGCGACCTCGGTGGTCTCGACCCACTCGGTGCCCCAGGCCTGCGCGAAGAGCCGCCCGTCCCAGGTGCTGACTCCGCAGAACGCCATGTGGCAGCCGACCGATCCCAGCAGCGAGCTGTGCAGCTGTTCCGGTACGTCGCCGAGCGCGCGCAGGGTGAGCAGGACGCCGGCGTTGCTGTTGCGCAGCCGCTGCAGGGCCCGGACGGACTCGGCGGTGACGGCGTGGGTGGCGTCGTCGAGGGCGAGGAAGGCGAAGAGCGAGCGGTCCCTGCGGGCCGCGGCCCCGGCGGTGAACTGGGCCAGGACGAGCCGGGTCAGCAGATGGGCCGCTTCCGGGTGGGCGCGCTCGGGCACGTCGACCCGGACCCGCAGCGGGTGCTCCAGGGAGCGCAGCGAGAACGGCCGGCTCTCGCCCGTGGTGTCGAAGAAGCCCTCGAAGGCCGGCCGATCGAGCACCGCGACCCGCGCGGCCAGCGCCAGCCCGGGGTCGCCCGGGGTGCCCAACTGCCGCTCCCGGGCGTCGAGTTCACGGTGGTAGGCGCGGTGGCTCTCGGCGTCGAGGCGGGCCCGGAGCGCGTCGAGGGCGCCGGGCGAGCCGTCGAGCAGCTCGCGCAGCACGGGCACCGCGGGGAAGCGTCCGTGGGCCGCGCGGTAGGGGCCGAGCAGCTGGGCCAGGACCGTCGCGGCCCGTCGCGCGTCGACCTCGGCGAGGTCGCCGACGAGCGCCTCGGCGAGCAGCGCCGCGGCCTCGTCGGGGTCGACGGTGCCGCCGTAGAGGTCCAGGTCGTACGCCGAGGAGGCGTCCCCGGGCTTGACCACCACGTCGTAGCCGTCGTCGGCGCCGAGCGGGGTCCCCGCCGCGCACACCGCGACCACGGCCGCCTTGCCGGCGAGCGCCTGGAGCGCGAGCGACTCGACGACGGGCCGCACCAGGTGCCGGGTCTTGCCCGAACCGAACGGCCCGATGGCCAGCAGCGAGGAGCCGAGGGAGGCCGGGTCGACGGCGGCGCCCGCCCCCCGGCGCGCGGCGGGGGTGCGCTCGGTGTCGGGGTAGCGGCCGATCCGCACCTGCGAGGTGAGCAGGTCGTGGGTGGCGGCGCGGGCCGGCAGGTCGCGGTCGCCCGAGGGGTGCGGACAGGCTCGCGCGCCCTGTCCCTGGACCGCGTCCAGGAACGCGCCGAGCCGGGCGGGATCGGATGTCACGCCGGCCCAGGCCCGCCGGATCCGTACGCAGTCCACGTCGTTCATCCGCCCGGACCGCTCCTCGGCCACCAGCCGGTCGGCGGCGGCGCCGAGGCCCGCGGCCCGCAGCTGGGGCCAGTCGGCCGGGGACGGCGCCGGGGGCCCGGCGGGTGCGCTCGGGGCCTGCTTCGCGGCGGTGGCGCGCCGGCCGCGCAACAGGCCGAGCCAGTCGCCCGCCCTGGCGAAGGGCCACAGCACCGCGCCGCCGACCACCGCGTACAGGGCGTAGTTCACGAAGGTGGCCACCGAGCGGTCGCCGTCGCCGGTGGTCCAGGACAGCGGGACCAGGCTCCAGACGGTGAAGAAGAACGGGAACAGGCTGGTCCCGATCACCAGCCACACCGCGACCGCCCCGGCCAGGCCGGTGCGCAGGGTCCGCTCGGGCTGCGGGCAGTCCACCGCGTAGCGCCGGAACACCTCCAGCCAGTTGCCCATCCGGCCGAAGACGAACATCAGGAGCGCCGCGAACAGGCTGTTGTAGACCAGCAGCGCGGTCGCCGCCTCGGGCGGCCGGGGGTAGCGCCACCACTCGGACGGCGTGAACAGTTCGAGCAGGACGCGGCTGTGCGGGATGTAGCCGTTGGTCCACAGGGACCAGACGAGGGTGGCCGCGAGCAGGGCGACGAGGGCTCCGACAAGGAGGGCCCGGTCGGGCACCCGCTCCGGCCCGGAGTCGGGGCGCGGCCGGTGCCCGAAACGCCACAGGCCCGGTTCGGCCGGGGCGCGCGGGGTGCGCAGCCAGTCGCCGAGCGGGATGCCGGCCGTCGGCGCCCCGGCGGGCCGGGGCGGGAGCGCGGGCCGCGGAGGCGGTCCGGCGGGACGCGGGACCGACCCCGCGCGGGTGCCGCGTGCGTCGTACGTGCCTTCGGTGTCCATCGACCCCTTGCCCCCTGACCAGCCAGGTCCGTTCCGAGCGTGCGAACGCTCAATCTAGGGCCTGTCCGGCGGCCGTGGTCCGGGACGCACCGCGTACCCGCGCGGGGCAACTGTCCGCCGAGGACAAGGGACACACCCCCATCACTACCGAACGGCGCATGCCACGTCCCGTTCGGGCGCCTTAGCCTGCCAGGAAAGCCAAGGAAGCGTCCGAACCCCCAGAAAATCTCCAGGAGCCCCTCATGAGCGCGATTCCGCAGGAGCGCCGCGTCGTCACCGCCATTCCCGGTCCGAAGTCGCAGGAGCTTCAGGCCCGCCGTCTCGCGGCGGTCGCCGCGGGCGTGGGCTCCACGCTGCCGGTCTTCACCGCGCGCGCGGGCGGCGGCATCATCGAGGACGTCGACGGCAACCGCCTGATCGACTTCGGTTCCGGCATCGCGGTGACGTCGGTCGGCGCCTCCGCCGAGGCCGTGGTGCGCCGCGCCTCCGCGCAGCTCGCCGACTTCACCCACACCTGCTTCATGGTCACGCCGTACGAGGGCTACGTGGCCGTCGCCGAGCAGCTCGCCGAGCTGACCCCGGGCGACCACGCCAAGAAGTCGGCGCTGTTCAACTCGGGCGCCGAGGCCGTCGAGAACGCCGTCAAGATCGCCCGTGCGTACACCAAGCGCCAGGCCGTCGTCGTCTTCGACCACGGCTACCACGGCCGCACCAACCTGACGATGGCCCTGACGGCGAAGAACATGCCGTACAAGAACGGCTTCGGTCCGTTCGCGCCCGAGGTCTACCGGGTGCCGGTGGCCTACGGCTACCGCTGGCTCACCGGCCCGGAGAACGCCGGCGCCGAGGCGTCCGCGCAGGCCATCGACATGATCAACAAGCAGATCGGCGCGGACAACGTCGCGGCCATCATCATCGAGCCGGTGCTCGGCGAGGGCGGCTTCATCGAGCCGGCCAAGGGCTTCCTGCCCGCGATCAGCCAGTTCGCCAAGGACAACGGCATCGTGTTCGTGGCGGACGAGATCCAGTCCGGCTTCTGCCGCACCGGCCAGTGGTTCGCCTGTGAGGACGAGGGCATCGTCCCGGACCTCATCACCACCGCCAAGGGCATCGCGGGCGGTCTGCCGCTCGCCGCCGTGACGGGCCGCGCCGAGATCATGGACGCCGCGCACGCGGGCGGCCTCGGCGGCACCTACGGCGGCAACCCGGTGGCCTGTGCCGCGGCGCTCGGGGCGATCGAGACGATGAAGGAGCTCGACCTCAACGGCAAGGCCAAGCGCATCGAGGAGGTCATGAAGGCCCGGCTGGCCACCATGGCCGAGAAGTACGACATCATCGGCGACATCCGCGGCCGCGGCGCCATGATCGCCATCGAGCTGGTCAAGGACCGCGCCTCGAAGACCCCGAACCCGGAGGCGGCCGGCGCGCTCGCCAAGGCCTGCCACGCCGAGGGCCTGCTGGTCCTGACCTGTGGCACCTACGGCAACGTGCTGCGCTTCCTGCCCCCGCTGGTCATCGGCGAGGACCTCCTGAACGAGGGTCTGGACATCATCGAGCAGGCGTTCGCGGGCGTCTGAGCGTCCGGGCAGAGCGGTGGGCACCGCCTGTGAAGAAGGTGTGGGGGGCCCATGGCGGGATGGAGTTCCGGCTGTCGGTCCCCCGCTCTCTGCCGTACGGTTTCTGCAGATGAGAGAAACACCTCGCCCGCAGGGGACTGCGGGTGATTCCAGGGCCGAGCTTCCCCAGCCTTGCCCTGGTCGTGCCCTCGCGCACACCACTGGAGCCTCCGGCTCCGGAACTCCTCACCGATCGGACGGCCGACCGCCCCACACCCCCCGGGGCGAGCGGTACACCGGTCAAGGCGGCCGCCCCGGAACCTCCCCCCCTGTTCCGGGGCGGCCGGCTTTCCTCTTCGCCACGCTGCTCGGCGTGTTCGCGGTCATCACCTGGCAGGTCGCATCCGGCGGCCCGCTGCGCCGTCTGGACGAGCGCGTCGACCGCCCGCTGACCGGCCACGGCCCCTCCTGGCTCGCCGAAGCCCTGGCGGACCTCGGCAGCATGCCGGTGGCCCTGCCGGTTCTCGCCCTCGCGATCGGATACGCCCTGTGGCGCGGACTGCGCCGGCGGGCCGCCATCGCCGCGGCGACCATGGTGCTCGTGCCGCTGCTCGTCGTACCGCTCAAGGAGTGGACCGCCCGGCCCGGCCCGTTCGACCCGGCCACCGGCTACTTCCCGTCGGGCCACACCGCGACCGCGATGGTGGCCTACGGCGGGGCGGCCCTCGTGCTGGCCCCCCTGGTACGCCGCCGCTGGCTGATGCCCGCCGCCGCGGGGGTGCTCACCGCGGCGACGGGCATCGGTCTGGTGCTGCACGGCTATCACTGGCCCCTGGACGTGCTGGCCAGCTGCTGCCTGTGCGGGGCGCTCCTGGTGCTCAGCTCCACGGGTATGCGTCGAAGTTCTTCGAGAACTCCCCGCCGTTGAACCGGTCCCAGTTGATGGACCAGGTCATCAGGCCGCGCAGCCCCGGCCAGCTCCCGTGGGTCTGGTAGGAGCCGCAGTTCACCTTCTTCGTGAGGCAGTCCAGGGTCTTGGTGACCTCGGCCGGACTGGTCCAGCCGTTGCCGGCCTGGGTGGAGGCGGGCAGGCCGATGGCGAACTGGTCGGGACGCAGGGCGGGGAACATCCTGCTGGTGTCGCCGGCGACCGGGAAGCCGGTGAGCAGCATGTCGGTCATGGCGATGTGGAAGTCCGCGCCGCCCATCGAGTGGTACTGGTTGTCCAGGCCCATGATCGAGCCCGAGTTGTAGTCCTGGACGTGCAGCAGGGTGAGCGCGTCGCGCAGTGCGTAGATCACCGGCAGGTAGTCGCCGCAGCGCGGGTCCTGCCCGCCCCAGGGGCCGGAGCCGTAGTACTGGTAGCCCATCTGCACGTAGAACGTCTCCGGGGCCATGGTGAGGACGAACTTCGCGCCGTACTTGGCCTTGAGGGTCTTCAGGGCGTCGATGAGGTTGACGACGACGGGAGTCGTCGGGTTCCTGAAGTCGGTGTCGCCGGTGTTCAGGGTCAGCGAGTGGCCCTCGAAGTCGACGTCGAGGCCGTCCAGGCCGTACTCGTCGATGATCTTCGAGACGGAGGCCACGAAGGTGTCGCGGGCGGCGGTCGTGGTGAGCTGCACCTGGCCGTTCTGACCGCCGATGGAGATCAGCACCTTCTTGCCCGCGGCCTGCTTGGCCCTGATGGCCGCCTTGAAGTCGGCGACCGGCTCGGCGGTGGGGCACTCGCTGACCGGGCACGGCGTGAAGCGGATGTCGCCGGAGGTCACCGACGTCGGTTCGCCGAAGGCGAGGTCGATGATGTCCCAGGAGTCGGGGACGTCCGCCATGCGCGTGTAGCCGGCGCCGTTGGCGAAGGAGGCGTGGAGATAGCCGACCAGGGCGTGGCCCGAGGGCGGCGGGGTCCCGCCGCCCGCCGTGGTGGCCGCGGTCACGGTGGCCGACTTCGGTGACTCCCCCGCGGCGTTGGTCGCGGTGACCTGGAAGGCGTACGAGGTGCTGGGCGCGAGGGCGCTCACGGTGGCCGAAGTCCCGCTCACCGAGGCCGACTTGGCGCCGTCGCGGTACACGGTGTAGCCGGTGGCGCCGCTGACCGGGGACCAACTCAGGCCGATGCTGGAGGAGGTGGCTCCCGAGGCGGTGAGCCCGGTGGGCGCGGCGGGTGTCTGGGCGGGTGCGCCGCCGGGTCCGAGGAGGCTCACGTCGTCGGCGGTGTAGGCGGGCGTGCCGTACCAGCCGTGCGTGTAGACCGTCACCGATGTGGTGCTCGCGCCGGTCTTGAAGGTGGTCTTCAGCTGCTGCCAGGAGGGTGCGTTCTGCGTCCAGGTGGACACATCGGTGGTGCCGGTGCCGGACGCGCCGAGGTAGACGTAGCTGCCCTGCACCCAACTGCTGAGCGTGTACGTGGAGTTGGGCTGCACGGTCACGCTCCGGGAGCACTGGGCGTTGTCGCTGCCGGCCGGAGTGGCCCGCAGCGCGCCGCTTCCGCTGTGCACCGGCGAGGAGACGGCGGCGCCGCTGCCCGCGGTGCAGCTCCAGCCGCTGAGCCCGGATTCGAAGCCGCCGTTGGTCATGAGTTCGGTGTCGGCGGCCCGCGCCGAGGGCGCGACGGCGAAGAGCCCGGCCGCGGCGAGGGCGGCCGTCATCAAGGTGGCACAGAGCGATGACCGTAGGGCCGGACGTCTGGTGCGGTCCACAACTGCCTCCCGGCAAGGGGGTATTGAGACACGAAGTGCGCACAACATGGTCCAGACCAATCGGGTTGTCAAGACCTCTGGCAGACAGCGGCCGCCGGTCAGTCCCCCTTGCCCCGCCTGTCCTGGTTTCCCCGCCGCTCGCCGTCGCGCGCGATGCGGGCCGCGCCCTCGTGCAGCGCCAGATCCAGGAGCGCGGGGTCGGTGAGGGTGCCCGAGCCGTCGGGCACCACGAGCCAGCGCACCCCGCCGGCCGCCCGGCCCGGATGGGGGACCACGATCCAGCTGCCGCGGCCGGCCCCGCGCACGCCCGTGCCGAGCCAGCGCGCCGCGGTGCCCGGCGGCACGAAGAAGCCCATCCGCGCGTCGCCGGCGTCCGCGAGCACGGGCCCGGGGCGATCCACGAGACGGCTCAGCACGTCGAGCGCGTGCCGCCCGAGCCCGCCCGGCACGATCAGTACGTCCCAGCGCCGGCCGGCCGGGAGCAGCGCCACCCCATGGGGGCTGCGCTCCCACTCCCACCGGCAGGCGTCGGGATCCGGCGCCACCGACACCAGCCATTCCACCGCGGTCTTCGACCCCGAGGCAGTCATTGCCGTCCTCCGTTCCCGTCCCACTCCACTGGGCACAGCCAGTGCGTCCACAGGAGAGAGGGGCCCCGGGCCCGGCTATGACGCGACTTCGGCCACCCATCGGTGGTGAGCCGGGTCACACATGATCCAAAGGAGTGCGCCCCCGGCGTGACCAGGGGCGCACAGAGTGATCAAGCAGGCGGTACCGGCCGCTTCCGCGGCCTCAGCTGTCGAAGCCCAGACCCACCCGGTCCATGGCCCTGAGCCACAGATTGCGCCGGCCACCGCGCTCGTCGGCCCGCGCGAGGGACCACTTGGTGATCCCGATCCCGGCCCAGGCCACCGGCTCCGGCGGGAACGGCAGCGGCTTGGTGCGCACCATCTCCAGCTCGGTGCGTTCGGTGCGCTCGCCCGCGAGGAGGTCGAGCATCACATCGGCGCCGAAGCGCGTCGCCCCGACCCCGAGACCGGTGTACCCGGCGGCGTAGGCGACCCGGCCGCCGTGGGCGGTGCCGAAGAACGCCGAGAAGCGCGAACAGGTGTCGATCGCACCGCCCCAGGCGTGGCTGAAGCCCAGCCCCTCCAGCTGCGGGAAGCAGTGGAAGAACTGCTCGGCGAGCTTGGCGTAGGTCTCGGGCCGGTCGTCGTACTCGCTGCGCACCTTCCCGCCGTACGGATAGATCGCGTCGTAGCCGCCCCACAGGATCCGGTTGTCGGCCGAGAGCCGGAAGTAGTGGAACTGGTTGGCCGCGTCCCCGAGCCCCTGGCGCCCCTGCCAGCCGATCGCCGCGAGCTGCGCCGCGTCCAGGGGCTCGGTCATCAGGGCGTAGTCGTACACCGGGACCGTGTACGGACGCAGCCGCTTGACCAGCGAGGGGAACACATTGGTGCCGAGCGCCACGTGTTCGGCGCGCACCCTGCCGTACGGGGTGCGCACCCCCATCCCGGTGCCGACCCGGGTCAGCGAGAGGCCCGGGGTGTGCTCGTAGATCCGTACGCCGAGCCCGGCGCAGGCCCGCTTGAGGCCCCAGGCGAGCTTGGCGGGGTGCAGCATGGCGACGCCGTCGCGGTCCCAGAGCCCGCCGAGGAAGGTGGGCGAGTCCACCTGGGCGCGCAGCTGCTCCTCGTCGAGCAGTTCGAGCCCGCCGAAGCCGAGCTTCGTCGCCTCCTCGTACATCTCGTGCAGCTCGTCGAGCTGGTGGGGTTCGGTGGCCACGTCGATCTCGCCGGTGCGCTCGAAGTCGCAGTCGATGCCGTAGCGGGCCACGGCCGCGCCGATGGCGTCGAGGTTGGCCGCGCCCAGCTCTTCGAGCCTGGCCAGTTCGTCCGGCCAGCGGGCCAGGCCGTTGCCGAGGCCGTGGGTGAGGGAGGCGGCGCAGAAACCGCCGTTGCGGCCGGAGGCGGCCCAGCCGATCTCCTTGCCCTCGATGAGGACGACGTCACGTCCGGGCTCGCGCTCCTTGGCGATGAGCGCGGTCCACAGACCGCTGTAGCCGCCGCCGACGACGAGCAGGTCGCACCGCTCGTCGCCGGTGAGGGCGGGCAGCGCCTCGGGGCGGCCGGGGTCCTCCAGCCAGAACGGGACGGGCTTCGCGCCGGCCAGGGACTGTCGTGCCGCGCTCTTCATGGCTCGGGTCACGGCCATGATTTCCAACTCCCTCAGGAACTGCGTACGGTTACGCTTTCGCGCTGTTCTTGCGCCGGTTCGCAAGGAATTGTCCGGCGGTGACCACCACGACGGCCATGACGAACATGGCCGTCCCGATGACGTTGATCTGCACGGGTGTGCCGCGCTGCGCCGAGCCCCACACGAACATGGGGAAGGTCACAGTGGAGCCCGCGTTGAAGTTGGTGATGATGAAGTCGTCGAAGGAGAGCGCGAAGGCGAGCAGCGCGCCCGCCGCGATGCCGGGCGAGGCGATCGGCAGCGTCACCCGCAGGAACGTCTGGACGGGCCCGGCGTAGAGATCGCGCGCGGCCTCTTCGAGCCTCGGGTCCATGGACATCACCCGCGCCTTGACGGCGGTGACGACGAAGCTGAGGCAGAACATGATGTGGGCGATGAGGATCGTCCAGAAGCCGAGCCGCGCCCCCATGTTGAGGAAGAGCGTGAGCAGCGAGGCGGCCATCACGACCTCGGGCATCGCCATCGGCAGGAAGATCAGCGAGTTGATCGCGCCGCGCGCCCGGAAGCGGTAGCGGACCAGGGCGAAGGCGATCATCGTGCCGAGCACGGTCGCGCCGATCGTGGCCCACAGGGCGATCTGGAGCGAGAGCGAGAGCGAGCCGCACATGTCGGCGACGCCGCACGGGTCCTGCCAGGCGTCGGTCGAGAAGCGCGTCCAGGAGTAGTTGAAGCGCCCGTTCGGCTTGTTGAACGAGAACACCATCACGACGACGTTGGGCAGGATCAGATACGCGAGCGTCGCGAGCCCCGCGATCACCACGAGGTTGCGGCGCAGCCACTTGAGGATGGGCATGGGACTCATCAGACCAAGTCCTCCGTCCCGGCTCGGCGGATGTAGACGGTGACCATGACCAGCACGATCGCCATCAGGATGAAGGAGAGGGCGGCGGCCGTCGGATAGTCCAGGACCCGCAGGAACTGGGACTGGATGACGTTGCCGACCATCTTCTGGTCGGTGGAGCCGAGCAGTTCGGCGTTCACGTAGTCACCGCTGGCCGGAATGAAGGTGAGCAGGGTGCCGGAGACCACGCCCGGCATCGACAGCGGGAAGGTCACCTTGCGGAAGGTGGTGGCCGGGGTCGCGTACAGGTCGCCGGCCGCCTCGTGGAGCCGGGAGTCGATGCGTTCCAGGGACGTGTAGAGCGGCAGGATCATGAAGGGCAGGAAGTTGTAGGTCAGGCCGCACACCACGGCCATCGGGGTGGCCAGGACCCGGTTGCCCTCGGTCCAGCCGAGCCAGCTGGTGACGTCGAGGACGTGCAGGGTGCCGAGCGCGTGCACCACGGGACCGCCGTCGGCCAGGATCGTCTTCCAGGCCAGGGTGCGGATCAGGAAGCTGGTGAAGAACGGCGCGATCACGAGGACCAGGACCAGGTTGCGCCAGCGGCCCGCCTTGAAGGCGATCAGATAGGCCAGCGGATAACCGAGCAGCAGGCACAGCAGGGTCGCGGTCCCCGCGTAGAGCAGGGAGCGGATGAACTGCGGGTAGTACTCCTCGAAGGCGTCCCAGTACGTCTGGAAGTGCCAGGTGACCTGGAAGCCCTTTTCGAGCGAGCCGGTCTGTACGGAGGTGGAGGCCTGGTACACCATCGGCAGCGCGAAGAACACGATCAGCCAGAGGATGCCGGGCAGCAGCAGCCAGTACGGCACGAGCCGCTTGCGGGTGGAGGGCTTGCGCGCGGTGGGTGGCGCGGGTGCCTCGGCCAGGGTGCTCACGCGGCGTCCTCGACCTTCTCCACGCCCGCGTCGATCGCCTGGGCCGCGTCGAGCCCGAAGGTGTGCGCCGGGTTCCAGTGCAGGACCACCTCGGCGCCCGGGAGGAGCCCCGCGCGCCGGTCGACGTTCTGCTCGTACACCGCGAGGCCCTTGCCGGCCGGGGAGTCGATCAGGTACTGGGTGGAGACGCCGATGAAGGACGAGTCGACGATGCGGCCGGTGACGCGGTTGCGGCCGTCCGCGATCGCGCCCTCCTCGTCGCGGTGGGCCAGCGAGATCTTCTCGGGGCGCACGCCGACCAGCAGCTTGCCGCCGCTGCCCGTGGGGGCCGAACATCGCCCGCCGGGCAGGCGCAGCTTGGCGCCGCCCGCGCTGACCACCAGGTCCTCGCCGCTCCGTTCGACGACCTCGGCCTCGATGAGGTTGGAGGTGCCGAGGAAGTTCGCCACGAACGTGGTCCGCGGGTTCTCGTACAACTCGGCCGGGGCGCCGAGCTGTTCGACCCGCCCGCCGTTCATCACCGCGACCGTGTCGGCCATCGTCATGGCCTCCTCCTGGTCGTGGGTGACGTGCACGAAGGTGATGCCGACCTCGGTCTGGATGCGCTTGAGCTCCAGCTGCATCTGACGGCGCAGTTTCAGGTCGAGGGCGCCGAGCGGCTCGTCCAGGAGCAGCACCTGGGGGTGGTTGATGAGCGCGCGGGCGACCGCCACGCGCTGCTGCTGTCCGCCGGAGAGCTGGTGCGGCTTGCGGGTCGCGAAGTCACCGAGCTGGACGAGCTCCAGCATCTCGCCGACCTGCTTCTTCACCGACTTGATGCCGCGCCGGCGCAGCCCGAAGGCGATGTTCTCCGTCACGTCGAGGTGCGGGAACAGGGCGTAGGACTGGAAGACCGTGTTCACCGGGCGCTTGTACGGGGGCAGATCGGTGACGTCCCGGTCGCCGAGGAGGACCGTGCCGGTGCTGGGCTCCTCCAGGCCGGCGATCATGCGCAGCGTGGTGGTCTTGCCGCAGCCGGACGCGCCGAGCAGGGCGAAGAACGAGCCCTCGGGGACGGTCAGTTCGAGCGGATGCACGGCGGTGAAGGAGCCGTACGTCTTGCTGATCCCGGTCAGGCGAACGTCGCCGCCGGCGGTGCTGTCAGTCATGGGTGGGGTCCCAGGGGAGAGTCGGGAGGAAGGAGGGGAGGGCTGACGCCTGTGGGGGTGCTGAGGTCCGGCGCCCCCGGGGGCGCGGGGAGCGAGCACGGTCGGCACCCGAACGACCACGGCCCCGAAGCGGAGCGCTCACGCCCCGATGAGCTTGGAGAACTTCTGCTCGTACGCCGTCTCCTCGGCCTCGCTGAGCGAGCGGAAGGAGTGGGACTTCGCGGCCAGCGCCCGGTCGGGCAGGATCAGTTCGTTCTCCGCGAGCGCCGAGTCGATCTTGGCGAGTTCGTCGCGCACCCCGTCGACCGGGCACTGGTAGTTGATGAACGCGGCGAGCTTGGCGGCCACCGGAAGCTCGTAGTAGTAGTCGATGAGCTTCTCCGCGTTGCTCTGGTGCCGGGCCTTCGCGGGGACGAGCAGGTTGTCGCTGGACGTCATGTAACCGGCCGCCGGAATGGCGTACTTGATGTCCGGGTTGTCGGCGCGCAGCTGGGTCACGTCGCCGCCCCAGGCCACACAGGCCGCGAGGTCGCCCTTCACCAGGTCGCCGGTGTAGTCGTTGCCGGTGAAGCGGCGGATCTGCTTCGAGTCGACGCCCTTCTGGAGCCGTCCGATGGCCGCGTCGAAGTCGGCGTCGGTGAAGGTGGCCGGGTCCTTGCCGAGGTCGAGCAGGGTCATGCCGACGGTGTCGCGCATCTCGGACAGGAAGCCGACGCGGCCCTTGAGGCTCGGGTCGTCGAGCAGCTGGGTGATCGAGTCGACCTTCCTGCCGCCGGTCGCCTTGGAGTTGTAGGCGATGACGGTGGGGATGCCGGTCCAGGGATAGGAGTAGGCGCGGCCCGGGTCCCAGTCGGGCATCCGGAACTGGGGCGCCAGATTGGCGTAGGCGTGCGGCAGATGGGCGGGGTCCAGCTGCTGCGCCCAGCCGAGCCGGATGAGCCGGGCGGCCAGCCAGTCGGTGAGCACCATGAGGTCGCGCCCGGTGTCCTGGCCCCCGGCGAGCTGCGGCTTGATCTTGCCGAAGAACTCGACGTTGTCGTTGATGTCCTCGGTGTACTTGACCTGGATGCCGGTGCGGCGGGTGAACTCGTCCAGCGTCGGGTGGTGCTTCTTGTCGTCGCTGATGTCCATGTACTGCGTCCAGTTGGAGAAGTTGACCTCCTTCTCCCGGGCGGAGTGGTCCGTGTTGGACGGCCCGGCGCCGTTCTCCTTGGTGGCGGCCGGGATCCCGCAGGCGCTCAGGGTGGCGAGGCCGCCGACGGCGAGCGCGCCGGCGCCGGAGGCGCGCAGCAGTGAACGGCGGGTCAGGGCGCCCCGTCCGTTGGTCAGGCTGCGCCGGATGGCGGCCAGTTGGGCCGGGGCGAGGGCGTCCTGGCCCGCCCGGCCGGAGTCGGGAGCTGGAGGGAAGCCGGACTCGTACTGCTCCATGCGCTGTGTGCCCTTTCGGGTGGGTTCGGTGGCCGGTCGGGCCGCCTCTGCTATCGGTCCCCGAAGATCGTGCGGTGCCAGTCCTTCCTCGCGACCGCGGTGTTGTCGTACATCACATGCTTGACCTGCGTGTACTCCTCGAAGGAATACGCCGACATGTCCTTTCCGCAGCCGCTCGCCTTGTAGCCGCCGTGCGGCATCTCGCTGAGGATCGGGATGTGGTCGTTGATCCACACACAGCCCGCCTTGATCTCGCGGGTGGCCCGCCCGGTGCGGTACACGTCGCGGCTCCAGGCGGAGGCGGCGAGTCCGTAGGGGGTGTCGTTGGCGAGCGCGATGCCCTCGTCGTCGGTGTCGAAGGGCAGCGCCACCAGGACCGGGCCGAAGATCTCGGCCTGGACCGCCTCGCTGTCCTGGGCGGCGTCCACGATGAGGGTCGGCCGGTAGTAGGCGCCGTCGCCCTCGGGGCTCTCGCCGCCGGTGACGATCCGGGCGTAGCCGCGGGCCCGGTCGACGAACGCGGCGACCCGGTCGCGGTGCGCGTGCGAGATGAGGGGGCCGAGGTCGGTGTCCTCGCGGAAGGGGTCGCCGAGGCGGACGCTCTCCATGAGGGCGGCGACCTGCTCGACGAAGGCGTCGTACAGCGGGCGCTGGACGTAGGCCCGGGTGGCGGCGGTGCAGTCCTGGCCGGTGTTGATGAGGGAGGCGGCGACCGCGCCGTGCACGGCGGCCTCCAGATCCGCGTCGTCGAAGACGACGAAGGGGGCCTTGCCGCCGAGTTCCAGGTGGAGGCGCTTGACGGTCCGGGTGGCGATCTCGGCGACGCGCTTGCCGACGGCCGTCGAGCCGGTGAAGGAGGTCATCATGACGTCCTCGTGGCCCACCAGGTGCTCGCCCGCGTCCTTCCCGGCGCCGCTGACGATGTTGATGACGCCGTCCGGAATGCCCGCATCCTTGGCCGCCTGCGCGAACAGGAGGGAGGTCAGCGGGGTGTTCTCGGCGGGCTTGAGGACGATGGTGTTGCCCGCGGCGACGGCCGGCAGGATCTTCCAGGCGGCCATCTGGAGCGGGTAGTTCCAGGGGGCGATGGAGCCGATGACGCCGATCGGCTCCCGGCGTACGTAGGAGGTGTGGTCGCCCTCGTACTCGCCGGCCGACCTGCCCTCCAGGTGCCGGGCGGCGCCCGCGAAGAACGCGGTGTTGTCGATGGTGCCGGGCACGTCGAACTCACGGCTCAGCTTGATCGGCTTGCCGCACTGGAGCGACTCGGCCTGCGCGAACTCCTCGGCCCGCTCGGCGAGCACCTCGGCGAGCCGGTGCAGGGCGGCGGAGCGCTCGCCGGGGGTGGCCCCCGACCAGCCGGGGAAGGCGTCCTTGGCGGCGGCCACGGCGGCGTCGACATCGGCGGGGCCCGCGAGCTCGTAGGCGTAGACCGGCGTTCCCGTCGCCGGGTCGACGACCTCGTACCTGCGCCCCGAGGTGCCGGGGCGCAGCCGCCCCCCGATGTACTGGGCGCCGGCCGCGAAGCGGTCCTGCGCGGGGAAGCGGTCCGGTGCTTGAGTGCGGTTGCCTTGGCCGGTGTCGGTGTCCATGTCGCCCACGTTCTTCGTAGCTTCAGCTCGATTTGAGTGCCGATCCTGACAGAGGTACATCTGGCCAACAAGTGATTCCGTTGTTGCCTTTTGGTTACGCGACGGAATCTGTCGACCATGTGTCGCGTCGGGGCCGTCATGGCCCGACGGACTGTCAGTGGCGCCTGCCAGACTCGCGTGCATGAGTGGGAACACGGGGGACCGCGCGCCGCTGGACGCGCTGATCGCGCAGGTCAAAAAGGGTGAGCGGGTCAAGTATCTGCACTTCTGGGGGCACCGCCCGAGGGCGGACGGCGCGCTCGGGCCCAGCTGCTTCAGCCAGTGGTGGCCCTCGCCGTTCACGGTGGAGGGCGTCGTCTACGCGACGGCGGAGCACTGGATGATGGCGTCGAAGGCCCGGCTCTTCGGGGACGCGGAGGCGGAGCGCGCGGCGCTCACGGCGGCGAACCCGGCCCTCGCGAAGAAGGCCGGCCGGCTGGTGCGGGGCTTCGACGAGGCGGTGTGGCGCCGGGAGCGGTACGGCACGGTCCTGGCCGGCAGCCTGCACAAGTTCGGTCAGGACGAGGCGCTGCGGGCGTATCTGCTGGGCACCGGCGCCCGGGTCCTGGTCGAGGCGAGCCCGCTGGACCGGATCTGGGGCATCGGCCTGGCGGCGGACGCGCCCGAGGCCGATGATCCCGAGCGCTGGCGCGGCCTGAACCTGCTGGGCTTCGCCCTGACGGAGGCCCGAAACCGGCTGCGGCGCGGATAGCGCGGGGCCGGGGCCTGCTGTGCGGGGCGGGGGCCTTGCTGTGCGGGGCCGCTGCGCGGGGCGGGGCCGTTGCGCGGGGCGGGGGGCTTTGCTGTGCGGGGCCGTTGCGCGGGGCGGGGCCGTGCCGGGAGCCGGCCCGTCTCGCCGCCCCGCGCCCGGGGCGTTCCTCAGCGGGCCGAGGCGGCCAGGGAGAGGAAGGTGGCGTAGTCGTCGTAGTCGGTGCTGGAGTGCGAGGACGCGTTGGCCACGAGCACGATCATCACCACCAGGAACACGACGCCGAGCACGATGCCGATGGCGCCCATGATGATGCCCGCCAGGGCCTGGCCCCGGTTGTTGGCCTCACCACGGCCGACGCGGCCCTTGCCGAGCAGACCGAAGATCAGCGCCAGGATGCCGAGCACGATGCCGGACACACCCCAGGTGCAGAACAGGCTGGCGCAGGCGATGATGCCGAGCACCATCCCGGCGGTGCCGAAGCCGTTCTGCGGGGCGGTCGCACCGGCCCAGCCCGGGTAGCCGTAGCCGGGCTGCTGCTGGCCCGGGTACTGCGGGTAGCCCTGGGCGGGCTGCGGGTAGGCGGGGTAGCCGTAGCTGCCGGGGGCGGCCTGGCCGGGGGCGGGCGGCGTCGGTGCGCCGAAGCCGGCGGGAGCCTGCCCGGGCGTTCCGGGGGCCTGCTGTCCGGGGCCGCCGGGGTAGCCGGGGTGGCCGCCCTGTGCGGGGGCGCCCTGGTAGGGGCCCTGGGGCGGGGTGGCGGGAGCTTGCTGGGGCGGGGTGCCGGGCGTTCCCGGCATGGCTATCACCGTCGGCTGGTCGTGGACCGGCGGCCGGTCCTGGGCCTGCGGCTTGTCCAGCGGGACCTTGCGCTCCGGCGGAGCCCAGGGGTCGCGGGGCTCCTGGCCTCCCGACGGCTGCTGGGTGTTGTCTGACATGGGCCTCCCCCATCGTGGTTCCGTCATGCTACGGCCCCGGCTTCCGGGCGGGTCCGCCCGGCCTACCATGATCCCCGACCGTCCAAGGCCGTACGACGCCGGCCGAGCGATGAGCTTCGCGGGCCCGCAGGACGCAGACCGCGCGAGGAGCCTCGCGGAACCTAGGACGCCGACCCGCGCGAGGCTCCTCGCGGCAGACCCATGGAGGACCCCATGACCGACCTGCACCCCTTCATCGCGGGGCTGCCCAAGGCCGAGCTGCACGTGCACCACGTCGGCTCCGCCTCGCCCCGCATCGTGGCCGAACTCGCCGCGCGCCACGCGGATTCGAAGGTGCCGACCGACCCCGAGGCGCTCGCGGACTACTTCACGTTCACGGACTTCGCGCACTTCATCGAGGTCTACCTCTCGGTGGTGGACCTGATCCGCACCCCGGAGGACGTGCGGCTGCTCACCTACGAGGTGGCCCGCGACATGGCCCGGCAGAACATCCGTTACGCCGAGCTGACCATCACCCCCTTCTCCTCCACCCGCCGGGGCATCGACGAGCGGGCCTTCATGGAGGCGATCGAGGACGCGCGCAAGGCGGCCGAGGCGGAGTTCGGCACGGTGCTGCGCTGGTGCTTCGACATCCCGGGCGAGGCGGGTCTGGAGGCGGCGGCCGAGACGGCCCGGCTCGCCACCGAGGACGGGGTGCGCCCCGAGGGCCTGGTCTCCTTCGGCCTGGGCGGCCCGGAGATCGGGGTGCCGCGCCCGCAGTTCAAGCCCTACTTCGACCGGGCGATCGCCGCGGGGCTGCACTCGGTGCCGCACTCGGG
This sequence comes from Streptomyces sp. NPDC048111, assembly GCF_043202815.1. Lineage (NCBI taxonomy): Bacteria > Bacillati > Actinomycetota > Actinomycetes > Kitasatosporales > Streptomycetaceae > Streptomyces > Streptomyces sp. NPDC048111. Next base: position 112,519 of record NZ_JBIDBD010000012.1, on the reverse strand, counting down.
CGAGTCGACCGGGCCGCAGTCCATCTGGGACGCCCTGACCGAGCTGCGCGCCGAACGCATCGGCCACGGCACCAGCGCCACCCAGGACCCGGCGCTCCTCAAGCACCTCGCCGACCACCGGATCGCCCTGGAGGTCTGCCCGACGTCCAACCTGGCCACCCGCGTGGTGCCCGACCTGGACCGGCACCCGGTCAAGGAGATGGTGGCGGCGGGCGTCCTGGTCACCATCAACAGCGACGACCCGCCGATGTTCGGCAGCGACCTGAACAACGAGTACGCGGTGGCGGCCCGCCTCCTCGACCTGGACGAACGGGGCGTGGCGGACCTCGCCAAGAACGCGGTGGAGGCGTCGTTCCTGGACCCGGCGGGCAAGGCGAAGCTGGCGGAGGAGATCGACGCCTACACGGCGGGGTGGACCACCCGCTGACGTCCACCCGGGCCCGGGGGCCCGCGCCCCGGGAGCCCGCGTCCCGGGGGCCCGCGGGATGGTCGCCCCTGACGAGCCCGCGGCGGGGTGAGCCATCCGCTGACGGACGTGCAGACCCGGAGCCCGCGCCCGGGCGGCCCGTGCCCCCGGCCGGTCGGCCCGCACCCCGGTCGCCCGCATCACCCGACCCCTCCTGCATCACGCACCCCCGCCCGGGGGGGGCTTCCCCGCCCGGAGGGGGCTTCCCGCTCGGACCGTCCGCCCGGCTGGCCGCCCCTTCCTGTGCTCAGCACAATGACCCCATGCGCACCGTGACAGCCGTGGCCCACCGCGGCGACCCGTACCGCGTCCGCGAGAACACGCTCCCCTCCATCGCCTCGGCCTGGGAGCGGGGCGCGGACGCGGTCGAGATCGACGTTCGCACGACCCGCGACGGCGTGCCGGTGCTGCTGCACGACGAGACGCTGAAACGGCTGTGGGACTTCGACCGGCCGATCGCGGAGCTGCCGTACGAGGAGGTCCGCGAGGTGACCGGGGGCGGGGTCCCCACGCTGCGCCAGGCCCTGATCGCGGCAGGCGCGCACCGGGTGCTGGTCGACCTGCCCGGCGCCGACGAGAGGGCGGTCCGCGCGATGGTGACCACGGTCCGCGAGTGCGGGGCCGTCGAGCGGGTGTACTACTGCGCGGGCCCGGTCAACGCGCTGCGCCTGCGCGCGGCCGACCCGGCCGCCGAGATCGCCCTGAACTGGACGAAGCCCGGCCTGCCACGCCCCTCCCTGGTCGAGGCCCTGAAGCCGCGCTGGCTCAACTACCGCTTCGGCCTGCTGAGTTCACAGCTGGTGGAGCAGGTGCACCGGGAGGGCCTGCTGGTCTCGGCGTGGACCGCGGACACGGCCCGCACCCAGCGCCGCCTCGTCGCCCACGGCGTGGACGCGATCACCACCAACCGCCTGGACACCCTGCTGGGCGCACTGGCCAGGAGCTGACCCCCCTGGACACCAGGCCCGCCCGGAACCAGGCTTCGCCCGCCCGGAACCCAGGCCCCGCCCGCCCGGAGCCGATGCCCGCCCGCCGCGGAGTTCAGGCCCCGCTCCCCAGAGCACCAGGCACCCCAACCACCTCAGCCGCACCCGTCACCCACCCGTCACCCATCCCCTCCAACACCTTGATCTTGCGCCGCACGACAGCCAGCGGAATCACACCAACCACCCCGAAGGACATGTCGATCACCGACCACCACAGGGGGATCCCCCTGACGGGCCCGCAGATCAGCGCGAGCGGAATGACCCCGGCGCACGCGATCATCGCGAACTCGACGACCCAGATGTTGCGGACGGGATCACGCAGGACCCCGTAGAAGGCCACGGCGATGACGAGGTGGGCGAAGGCCAGCCAGTCGGTCCCGTAGAGCAGGAACGGGTAGTCGGCATCGGCGGAGTCGAGCCCGCCCCGCACCCGGTCGATCCAGGCACTCAACCCCGGCAACCAGTCGCCCAGCGGGGTCGCGCGCAACAGGGACTGCGTCCAGCGCAGCTCGTGCACCAGAGGGAAGGCCGTGAGCCCGCTCAACACGAGACACACGACGAACACGACAACCCACACGCGGATACGGCGCACCAGGGCGCTTCGCTCGCTCATACCCGCAGCGTACGCCCCCATTGAACGCGTTCAAAACGAACAAGGAGCTGGTAGCGCGCGGGGGTTGCCCGTCAACGGTATGAGCCGGCGATCCGTCGCTCAGGTCGGCGGTATCGGCGTCGACCATGTCGACGTCACGCGGCACCCGACCGAGCAGCCCGGTCAACTGGACACCGAGGTCGCCTTCCAGAAGGTCGAGCGCCGTCCGCGCCGGGATCCTGACCGACAGGGTCTGTAGCGCCACCAGATCATCGGCGGTCACCGTGTCCGCGACGGCCGGGCGATCCCCTCCCCCGGCGAGATGCTCGAAGCGGCTCCCGTCGTAGGCGCGCGCATCGCTCCGACTCCCGGTGCCGAAGTAGAGCTGGAGGTCCGTCACCGCAGAGGCGGACGAGATGAGGTCATGCACCCGCGCAACGACGCCATCCGCACCCTCGCCCCCTGAGCACCAGGGGGCAAACGGTAGACCTCCGGGGCCAGGCCGGTCCCCGCTACGGACACATTCGCCGCTCGGCCGCGGACGGGGCGGCCGAACTCGCCGATCCCCCTGCGCACCGGGCATCAACCCACCCCGCCCAAGGGCCACCTGGCACCCAAGCCCCCCCAACCCCCTACAACCCCACAATCCCATTCCACCGCTTGGCGAACCCCACCCGCTCCTCCGACGTGATGTCCCGGGCGATCGCCAGGCGGCCGCGCATCGTGGTGTCGGGGAAGATCAGGGGGTTTTCGGCGAGTTCGGCCTCGTCCTTGTTCTTCGAGGAGGCCAGCACCTCGCGGGCCGCGGGGACGGGGCAGACGTAGTTGACCGAGGCGGCCAGTTCGGCGGCCACCTGGGGGTCGTAGTAGTAGTCGATCAGGGCCTCGGCGTTTGCCTTGTGGCGGGCCAGGTTGGGGATCAGCAGCGACTCCGCCCACAGCTCCGCGCCCTCCTCGGGCACCACGAACTCGATGTCGGGGTTGTCGGCCTGGAGCTGGAAGACGTCCCCGCTGTAGGCCTGGCAGGCCAGGACGTCGCCCTTGTTGAGGTCGCTGGTGTAGTCGTTGCCGGTGAAGCGGCGGATCTGCCGCCGGGCGACCTGCTTCTCCACCTGGTCGCACATGCGGTGGAAGTCGTCCGCGTTCCAGCGGGTGATGTCCACGCCGTTGCCCTGCATCAGGAGCGCGAACGACTCGTCGAGGCCGGAGAAGAGGGTCACCTTGCCGGCCAGGCGCGGGTCCCACAGGTCGCTGACCTGCTTCAGCTCGCGGCCGAGCTTCTTGCGGTTGTACGCGATGCCGGTGATCCCGGACTGCCACGGGACGCTGTGCAGACGGCCGTTGTCGAAGGCCGGTGTGCGCAGCTGGGGGTCGAGGTGGCGGGTGACGTTGGGCTGCTTGGCGCGGTCCATCTCCTGCACCCAGCCGAGCCGGACGAAGCGCGCGGCCATCCAGTCGCTGATGACCATCAGGTCGCGGCCGGTCTCCTGGTGGTTCATCAGCGCGGGGCTGATCTTCCCGAAGAACTCGTCGTTGTCGTTGATCTCCTCGGTGTAGGTGACGGAGATCCCGGTGGTTTTGGTGAAGGCGTCCAGGGTGGGCCGGCGGGAGGCGTCGTCGTCGTCGACGTCTATGTACAGCGGCCAGTTGGCGAAGGTCAGGGACTTGTCGGCGGCCGAGCGGTCGCGCCCGGAGCGTTCGCCCGGCTCGACGTACGCCGCGGGGACCCCGCAGCCGGCCAGCGCCGCCAGCGCGGCGCCGCCGCCGAGGGCGCGCAGCAGGCTGCGGCGGGGGAACGGGCTGCTGGCGCGGGGCGCGGTCGGTGGCATGCCCGCAGGATGCCCGCCCGGGCCCGCTCCCTTCAATGGACGCCGCGTCCAGCCCTCACCCCCAGGCCAGACACCCTGTCGGGCCGGACACCCCGCCGGGGGCGCGCGGGCAGCGAAAAGGGGCGGGGGATCAACTCCCCCGCCCCTGCCCGTCGTTCAGACCTCGGCCCGGACCCGCAAGCCTCGGCCCGGACCGTTCAGCCCTCGATGGACGTCATCACGTGCTTGATGCGGGTGTAGTCCTCGAAGCCGTACGCGGAGAGGTCCTTGCCGTAGCCGGACTTCTTGAACCCGCCGTGCGGCATCTCGGCGACCAGCGGGATGTGGGTGTTGATCCACACGCAGCCGAAGTCGAGGTTCTTGGACATCCGCATGGCGCGGGCGTGGTCCTTGGTCCACACCGAGGAGGCCAGCGCGTACTCGACGCCGTTCGCGTACTCCAGGGCCTGGGCCTCGTCGGTGAAGGACTGGACGGTGATGACCGGCCCGAACACCTCGTTCTGGATGATCTCGTCGTCCTGCTTGAGGCCGGAGACGACGGTCGGGGCGTAGAAGTAGCCCTTGTCACCGACCCGGTGGCCGCCGGCCTCGACCTTGGCGTGGGCCGGGAGGCGGTCGATGAATCCGGAGACCTGCTTGAGCTGGTTGGCGTTGTTGAGCGGGCCGTACAGCACGTCCGCGTCGTCCGGCTGCCCGGTCTTGGTGTCGGCGGCGGCCTTGGCGAGGGCGGTCACGAACTCGTCGTGGATCGACTCGTGGACCAGCACGCGGGTGGCGGCCGTGCAGTCCTGGCCGGCGTTGAAGTAGCCGGCGACCGCGATGTCCTCGACGGCCTTGGCGAGGTCGGCGTCCTCGAAGACGACGACCGGGGCCTTGCCGCCCAGCTCCAGGTGGACGCGCTTGACGTCCTTGGACGCCGACTCGGCGACCTGCATGCCGGCCCGTACCGAACCGGTGATGGAGGCCATGGCCGGGGTCCTGTGCTCGACCATCGCGCGGCCGGTGTCGCGGTCGCCGCAGACGACGTTGAAGACGCCCTTGGGCACGATCGCGCCGATGATCTCGGCGATCAGGACGGTCGAGGCGGGGGTGGTGTCCGACGGCTTGAGGACGACCGTGTTGCCCGCGGCGAGCGCCGGGGCGAACTTCCACACGGCCATCATCATCGGGTAGTTCCACGGCGCGACCTGGGCGCAGACGCCGACCGGCTCGCGGCGCACGATGGACGTCAGTCCCTCCATGTACTCGCCGGCGCTGCGGCCTTCGAGCAGGCGGGCCGCGCCCGCGAAGAAGCGGATCTGGTCCACCATCGGCGGCACTTCTTCGGTGCGGGTGAGCTCGATGGGCTTGCCGGTGTTCTCCGACTCGGCGGCGATGAGCTCCTCGGCGCGCTCCTCGAAGGCGTCCGCGATCTTGAGCAGGACCTTCTGGCGCTCGGCGGGGGTGGTGTCGCGCCAGGCCGGGAAGGCCGCGGCGGCGGCGGCCATCGCGGCGTCGACGTCCGCCTGGCCGGAGAGCGGCGAGGTCGCGTACGCCTGGCCCGTGGCCGGGTTGACCACCTCGATGGTCCGCCCGTCGGCGGCATCGCGGAACTCTCCGTCGATGTAGTTGCGCAAACGACGCAGTTCGGTGGTCACTTCGCTGGCCTCCCGGTCCGATGTCCGATGGGTGAGACACCCCACCCTAGTCGGTGTGGTGACGCTTTCGACAGACCCAACCCCCGGGAACTTCGGATTCAGTTCTCTGGAGGTCACGGAACAACGAATTTCATCGCCTTGGGGTTGCGGCACGGACCGAGTCGGGTGCACAGTGGCTCCGTGGCCAGCCGAAGCACAGACCCCAGGATCGGGAACGGATCGTCCCCCTCCATCGACGCCGTCTCCCTGGCGATCATCGAGCAGCTCCAGGAGGACGGTCGCCGTCCGTACGCCGCCATCGGCAAGGCCGTGGGCCTGTCCGAGGCGGCCGTGCGCCAGCGCGTCCAGAAGCTGCTCGACCAGGGCGTGATGCAGATCGTCGCCGTCACCGACCCGCTCACCGTGGGGTTCCGGCGCCAGGCGATGGTCGGGATCCGCGTCGAGGGAGACCTCGACCCGGTGGCGGAGGCCCTGACGGCCATGGCCGAGTGCGAGTACGTGGTGATGACCGCGGGCTCCTTCGACCTGATGGTGGAGGTCGTCTGCGAGGACGACGACCACCTTCTCGAAGTGATCAACAAGAGGATCCGCGCCCTCCCCGGCGTGCGCTCCACCGAGAGCTTCGTCTATCTCAAGCTGAAGAAGCAGACCTATATGTGGGGAACCCGATAGCCGTGAGCAAGGACCTCAGCCAGACCGCCTACGACCACCTGTGGATGCACTTCACCCGCATGTCGTCGTACGAGAACGCGCCCGTTCCCACCATCGTCCGTGGCGAGGGCACCTACATCTTCGACGACAAGGGCAAGAAGTACCTGGACGGCCTGTCGGGCCTGTTCGTCGTCAACGCCGGCCACGGCCGTCACGAGCTCGCCGAGACCGCCTACAAGCAGGCCCAGGAACTGGCCTTCTTCCCGGTGTGGTCCTACGCCCACCCCAAGGCCGTCGAGCTCGCCGAGCGCCTCGCGAACTACGCGCCGGGCGACCTCAACAAGGTCTTCTTCACCACCGGTGGCGGCGAGGCCGTCGAGACCGCGTGGAAGCTGGCGAAGCAGTACCACAAGCTCACCGGCAACCACACGAAGTACAAGGTCATCTCGCGCGCGGTCGCCTACCACGGCACCCCGCAGGGCGCCCTGTCCATCACCGGTCTGCCCGCCCTGAAGGCGCCCTTCGAGCCGCTGGTCCCCGGCGCGCACAAGGTGCCCAACACCAACATCTACCGCGCCCCGATCCACGGCGAGGACCCGGTGGCCTTCGGCCGCTGGGCCGCCGACCAGATCGAGCAGGAGATCCTCTTCGAGGGCCCCGAGACGGTGGCCGCCGTCTTCCTCGAGCCGGTGCAGAACGCGGGCGGCTGCTTCCCGCCCCCGCCCGGCTACTTCCAGCGGGTGCGCGAGATCTGCGACAAGTACGACGTGCTGCTCGTCTCCGACGAGGTCATCTGCGCCTTCGGCCGCCTCGGCACGATGTTCGCCTGTGACAAGTTCGACTACGTCCCGGACATGATCACCTGCGCCAAGGGCATGACCTCGGGCTACTCCCCGATCGGCGCCTGCATCATCTCGGACAGGCTGGCCGAGCCGTTCTACAAGGGCGACAACACCTTCCTGCACGGCTACACCTTCGGCGGCCACCCGGTCTCCGCCGCGGTGGGCCTGGCCAACCTCGACATCTTCGAGAAGGAAGGCCTCAACCAGCACGTGCTCGACAACGAGGGCGCCTTCTTCGACACCCTCAAGAAGCTGCACGACCTGCCGATCGTCGGCGACGTCCGCGGCAACGGCTTCTTCTACGGCATCGAGCTGGTCAAGGACAAGGCCACCAAGGAGACGTTCAACGACGAGGAGACGGAGCGCGTCCTGTACGGCTTCCTCTCCAAGGCGCTGTACGACAACGGCCTGTACTGCCGGGCCGACGACCGCGGCGACCCGGTCGTCCAGCTCGCTCCGCCGCTGATCTCCGACCAGTCGACCTTCGACGAGATCGAGGGCGTGCTGCGGCAGGTCCTGACGGAGGCCTGGACCAAGCTCTGACCGTCCGCGCCCCCGTCCACGGCCCGGCCCGCGCCCATCCGAGTGAGATGGGAGCGGCCGGGCCGCGTGCTGTCATGGCAGCCACACCCCAGTGCCTAGCGTGCCCAGTGACCGATCGGCCCTGCCTTCGTTCCCCCGTACGGGGAGCAGGAAATCTGATCTGAACCGAGGTGTGCACCATGGTGGCTCCGCCGGACAACGACGTGCTGTGGGCGCGTTCCCTGCACCACTCCCACAGCGGCTCGCCCGCCCTGACCGGGGTCGGCGTGGAGGTCCGCGAGGGCGAGATCCTCGCCGTGGGCGGCCCGCGCGGCGCGGGCAAGACGACCCTGCTGCGCTGTCTCTCCGGCGCCCTCGTGCCGGACGAGGGCGAGGTCTGGTTCAACAGCGGGCCCGTGCACACCCTGGGCGCGGTGGCCCGTGAGCGGCTGCGGCGCGACCGGTTCGGCTGGATCGACCCCGAGCCCACCCTGGTGCCCGAGCTGAGCGCGTGGGAGAACGCGGCGCTGCCGCTGCTCCTGCGCGGGGTCCCGCAGCGGGCCGCCAAGAAGACCGCCTTCGAGTGGCTGGAGCGGCTCGACATCGACTCCTGCGCCAAGAAGCGCCCGCACGCCCTGCTCCAGGCGCAGCGCCAGCGGGTGGCGATCGTGCGCGCCCTGATCACCGAGCCCGCGGTGCTGTTCGCGGACGAGCCGACCGCCACCCTGCACCGCGCGGACGCGGCCCAGGTACTGCGCACCCTGCTCACCGCGGTGCGCTCGCACCGCATCACCACGCTCATCGCCACCCATGACACGGACGTCGCCGAGCTGGCCGACCGCACGGTGGTCCTCATTGACGGCCGCCGCGTGACCGCCGCCAACTCCCGTGCGGACAACGGCACTTCGGATGCGGAGGGTATCGCCGCGTGCTCGCTCTCCGTCTAGCCCGCGGCACCCATCCCCTGGTCCTGCTGCGCCGCCTGCTGGTGTCCGCCGCGTCCGCCGGGGTGGGCTTCCTGCTGCTGTGCACCCTCGGGTACGCGGTCGGCCATCCCGGCGCCTCGGTGCTGCGGCTGCTGTGGTGCGCGGTGCCGCTGGCGGCGACCGTGCACTTCGCGGTCGCGGTGGCCCGCACCGATCCGAGCACCCGGCCGCGGCCCGGGCTCTCCGCGGTCGGCCTCGGCCCCGCCCGGCTCGCCGCGATCGCCGCCGCGTCCACGGCGGTGACCTGCACGCTCGGCTCGGCCATCGCGCTCCTGGTCTATCTGCACCTGCGCGGCGACCTCAACGGACTGCCCTTCGACGGCGCCGCGGCCGGCCTGCTCGCGGCCGACCAGCCGATGCCGCTGGCGGGCGCGCTGACCCTGCTGGCCGTGCTGCCGGTGACCGCGTCCGTCGCGGCCGGCCTCGCCCTGCGCCCGCACCCGCCCCGCTCCGGCGGGGCGAGCGACCCGGTGCACCCCGAGGAGCCCGCGGCGACGCCGAGCGGCCTGCCGTGGGGCTTCGCGCTGGTCGCGGCCGGCCTCGCCGTCGAGACGTACGCGAGCCGGGGCGGCCAGGGGGCCGCCTTCCCGATGCCGGGCCACCCCGAGGGGACCCCGGCCGGAGTGCTCGGCGGCTGGGCGCTGGCCGCGCTCGGCCTCGCCCTCGCGGGACCCGCCCTCGCCCACTTCGCGGGGCGGCTGCTCCAGCTGGCCCGCCCGGGGGCGGCCCGGCTGCTCGCGGGCCGGGTCCTGATGGCGGAGGCCCGCCGCATCGGGCGCCCGCTGGGAGTGGTGGGCGCGGTGGCCTGCGGGGGCATCGCCGCGGCCACCCTGTACGGCGACCGGGCGGGAGCGCATCCCTTCGGCCCGCTGACCGGGCTCGGCGCGGCGCTGGTGATGAGCTGCACGGTCGCCACCCTGCTGACCGCGGCCCTGGAATCACGCCACGCCCGCGCCGACACCACGGCCGCCCTGCTCTCGCTCGGCACCCCGGTGAGCCTGCTGCGCGCCGCGGCGTGGCTGCGGGCGGCGGCCCTGCTCGTGGTCTTCGTCCCGCTGACGGTGACGATCGCGGAGCTGGCGGCGCTGCCGCTGCGCGGCTGAGCACGAGCGCGGCCGCGGGGCCGGACCGGGCCGTTCGCGGACCCGTTCGGCGCAACGCCTAGCATGGCGGGGTGCCGGACGACGAGACGAAGTTCCCCGCGGGCAGCGACATCGAGATCGAGTCGCTCGCCGAGTTCGACGACGTGACCGCGCGCGGCCCGCTGGCCGGATTCCGGCTCCAGTCGGTCGACCTGACGGACCGTACGTCCATCCTGCTCGCCACCGACACCGCGGGAGCCGTCTTCCTCGGCTGCGCGATGACGCCCGAGGCGGCGGCCAAGGTGGGCGCGGACGGCGCGCTGGTCTTCCCGCCCGTGCCGCATCTGCCCTTCGACCCCTACCGGGGCGGCCTCTACTCCCCCGCCGAGCTCTTCGCGGGTCTCGCCGAGGGGTACGAGCGGACCCCGGACGCCCTGTCGTACGCCTGGTTCCAGCGGACCAAGGCGGACGGCGACGTCTTCTCCTCGATGCTGCGCTCCATCCACGACGACGCGATCTCGGACGCGCTCGACGAACTGCTCGTCGGGGCGCGGGTGGTGGGCGTGATGGGCGGCCACGCGATGGCCCGCGGCACGGACGAGTACGCGGGGGCCGCCGAGCTCGGCCGCACGCTGGCCCGCGCCGGGTTCACGGTGGCCACCGGTGGCGGCCCGGGCGCGATGGAGGCCGCGAACCTCGGGGCGTACGCGGCGCCCTTCGACGACGCGATGCTGGCAGCGTCCCTCCAACTCCTGGCCGAGGAGCCCTCGTTCAGGCCGTCGGTGTCCGCGTGGGCCCGCGCAGCCTTCGAGGTGCGTACGAAGTGGCCGCGCGGCGGCACGTCCGTGGGGATCCCCACCTGGTTCTACGGTCATGAGCCGCCGAACGCGTTCGCGGGCGCCATCGCCAAGTACTTCGCCAACGCCACCCGCGAGGACGGGCTGCTCGCCCGCTCCAACGCCGGCGTCGTCTTCCTGCCGGGGGCGGCCGGCACCGTCCAGGAGATCTTCGACAACGCGACGCCGAACTACTACGAGTCGCGGGGGACGCCGACGCCGATGGTGCTGGTGGACCGGGCGCACTGGACGGAGCACCTGCCGACCTGGCCGCTGCTGCGGGCCCTGGCGGGCGACCGGGCGATGGCGCGGCGGATCGCGCTGGTGGACTCGGTGTCCGAGGCGCCGGAGGCGCTGGCCCGGATGTCGTCCGGCTGAGGGGGCCGGGGCGGGGTCGGGTGCAGAAAGGGGCGGGTGCAGAAAGGGTCGGGGGCAGAAAGGGGCGGCCCTCAGGCAACTCCCAAGGACGAGTAAACGTCTGGTAAAGCGGAGTGGGGTGAACGGGTTGCCCCCGCCATGAACGGAGTCACCTGTGCTGCTCGGTCTGCTGACCGCCATCGCCGCCTCGGTCTGTTACGGCACGGGCTCGGTCCTGCAAGCCGTCGGGTCCCGCAGGGCCGCCCGCCTCGACGCGGCCGACGCCGACCGCACCCAGCACGGCGGGCCGAGTCTGTCCTCGACCGCCAAGGCGGCGATGACGTGGGAGTTCATCGTCGGTACCGTCCTCGACTTCGTCGGGTTCGGGCTCGGCGCGCTCGCCGCACGGATGCTTCCCCTCTTCCTCTCCCAGACGGTGATCAGCGCGAACCTCGTGATCACGGCGGTGCTCAGCGTCAAGCTCCTGGGCATCCGGCTGAGCCGTGCGGAGTGGACGTCGATCGGGGTGGTCTGCTCGGCGCTGGTGCTGCTCGCCTCGGCGGCGGGGCACGAGGGGAGCGGGCACACCGGGGTGGCCACGCACTGGTGGCTCCTGGTCGTCTCGCTCGTCCTGATGGCCGGGGGCACAGTGGTCGTACGGGTCCTGGGCGCCGGCGCCGCGATCCTGGCCGGGCTGCTCTCGGGCCTCGGCTTCGGCGCGCTCGGGGTCGGCGTGCGCATCCTGAACGGCATCGACCCCTTCGACCTCGGCGCGCTCCTGGGCGACCCCGCGCTGTACGCGATCCTGGTCGCCGGGGTCGGCGGCATGTACCTGCACACGGTGGCGCTGCAGATCGGCTCGGTGAACGGGGCGACGGCGGCGCTGGTGGTGGGCGAGACGGTGCTGCCGGGGGCGATCGGGGTGCTGTGGCTCGGCGACGCGTCGCGGGCGGGGCTGGGGTGGATGGCAGTGCTGGGGTTCGGCCTCGCGGTGGGGGGTGCGGTGGCGGTTGCCTGGTTCGGCTCCGCGGAGGGGGTTGAGGCTGGGCGGCGCTCTGCCCCGGAGCCCCTGGGGGTGCGCTAGCCGCGCGGGGTGTCCTGGGCCCCGGGGGGTTCGCCCACCCGCCCGCCCGTGCAGGGGGTTGGAGGGTGCCTGGCCCTGGGGCTGCGCCCCAAACCCCCCGGAGGTTGCCCACCCACCCGCCCGTGCAGCGGATTGCATCGGCTGAGCCCTGGGGCTCCGCCCCAGACCCCGAGGGGTTTGCCCACCCGCCCACCCGTACAGGGGGTCGGACAGGCCCGGCCCCTGGGGCTGCGCCCCAGACCCCCCGAGGGGTTTGCCCACCCACCCGCCCGTGCAGCGGGTCGGATAGGCCCGGCCCCTGGGGCTGCGCCCCAGACCCCCTGAGGGGCTCCACCCCTCGAACCCCGGCGGGGGCTGCGCCCCCTGCACCCCCCATCGCGCCTGAACGGCGCTCGTCCTCAAACGCCGGACAGGCTGAGGATGCGCATGCTGGCCAGCACCGAACAGTTAAGGGGCGCGGGGAACTGCGCAAGCCAGGCCGCACACGACATACGGGCCAGCACCCGTCCCGCCAGGGGCGCGAGGAACTGCGCGAGAAGCGACCACGGCCCGCAGACGGCCGAGGGGTTAGGGGCGCGAGGAACTGCGCGACAAGCGGGCACGGGCTGCGCGCGAGCGGCGGGTCAAGGGGCGCGGGGAACTGCGCACACCCCGGGCCCGCCCAGCACCCCCAAGGGCGCGGGGAGCTGGTGCTCGCGGGCGGGGCCGGGGCCGGGGGGCTCACTCCGGTGGGAGCAGCGCCACGCCCCGGGCCGAGAACCCCACCCCCACCACCTCCCCCACCCCGGGCGCCCCCCCGAACTCACACTCCGCCTCCAGCAACGGCCCCACCTCCGGGCGCAGTTGGAGGGACACGTGGCTGCCCCGGAACGTACGGGCCAGGACCTCGCACGGCAGGCCGTCGGCTTCGGGCAGCAGCCGTACCCCGGACGGGCGCACCAGCACCTGCGCCGCCCCCTGGATGCCGCCGGCGACCGGGATCTTGCCCCAGGGGGTGTCGGCCGTCTCCCCGGACACCGTCGCGGGCACCACGTTCTCGAAGCCGAGGAAGCGGGCCACGAAGGCCGAGGCGGGGTGCTGCCAGACGTCCAGGGGCGTGCCGCTCTGCGCGATGCGGCCGTCGCGCATCACCACGACCCGGTCGGCCAGCGCGAACGCCTCGCCCTGGTCGTGCGTCACGGCGAGCACGGTGGTGCCCAACCGGCCGAACAGGGAACGCAGTTCGACCACCAGGCGCTCGCGCAGGGTGCGGTCGAGCTGGCCCAGCGGCTCGTCCAGCATCAGGAGGCGGGGCGAGGGGGCGAGGGCCCGGGCGAGGGCGACGCGCTGCTGTTCGCCGCCGGACAGGGCCGCCACCGCGCGCGGCCCGGCGCCGGGCAGTCCGACCAGGTCGAGCAACTCCGCCACGCGCTCGGCCTGTTCACCCCGGGAGGCGCCGCGCATGCGCAGGCCGAACGCCACGTTGCCGGCGACGTCGCGCTGCGGGAAGAGCTGGTGGTCCTGGAACATCAGGCCGAGCCCGCGCTGGTGCACGGGCACGCCGCTCTGGTCGGCTCCGTCCAGCAACACCCGTCCGCCGTCCAGGGGTTGGAGCCCGGCGACGGCCCGCAGCAGGGTGGACTTGCCGCTGCCGCTGGGGCCGAGCACGCACACCGTCTCGTGGTCGGCGACCTCCAGGTCGACCGCGTCGAGCGCGGTGCGCCGGGCGAACCGTACGGTCGCTCCGTCGAGTCGCAGCATCAGAACTCCCCGCTCCGGTCGGTGCGCAGGCGTTCCAGGACGAGCAGGGACACCGCGCACACCACCATCAAAATCGTGCTGAGGGCCATCGCCTGGCCGTAGTTGAGGTCGCCGGCCCGGCCGAGCAGGCGGGCCACCGCGACGGGCAGCGTCGGGCGGTCGGGCCGGGCGATGAAGACGGTCGCGCCGAATTCGCCGAGCGAGACGGCGAACGCGAAGCCGGCCGCGACCAGCAGGGCCCGCCGCACCAGCGGCAGGTCGACCTCGCGCCAGGCCCGCCACGGGGAGGCACCGAGCACGGCCGCCGCTTCGCGCAGCCGTCCGTCCACCGCGCGCAGCACCGGCAGCATGATCCGTACGACGAAGGGCGTGCCGACCAGGGCCTGGGCCAGCGGCACCAGGATCCAGGAGGTCCTGAGGTCGAGCGGCGGCTCGTCCAGGGTGATCAGGAAGCCGAAGCCGACGGTGACGGCGGAGACGCCGAGCGGCAGCATCAGCAGGGCGTCGAAGCCGCGCATGAGCCGGCCGCTGCCGCGCCGGGCGAGGGCCGCCGCGGCGAGGCCGCCGACCAGGAGCGCGATGGCGGTGGCGGCGAGGGCGTACTGGAGGGAGTTGCCGATGGCCTCGATGGGCGGCACCAGGAAGCTGCCGTTGTCCCCGGCGTCCTGGAGGGCGCGGTAGTAGCCGAGCCCGTAGCCGTCGGGGGTGTCGAGGGAGCGCTGGACCAGGACGCCGAGGGGCAGCAGGATCAGCACCGCGACGACGGCGAGGACCGAGCCGAGCAGGGTGCGCTGCGCCGCGGTGCGCGGGCGGTGCGCGGTGTGCGCCGGGTCGACGAGCTTGAGGGCGCTCTCGCGGCGGCGCACCGTCCGGGCGTGCACGGCGAGGATCGCGCCGACCGCGGCGAACTGCACCATCGTCAGGACGGCGGCGGTCGGCAGGTCGAGGAGTTCGGCGGTCTGGCGGTAGACCTCGACCTCCAGGGTGGAGAACGCGGGGCCGCCGAGGATCTGGACGACGCCGAAGGAGGTGAAGGTGAAGAGGAAGACCATGAGGGCGGCGGCGGCGACCGCGGGGCCGAGCGCGGGCAGCGTCACCCGGCGCCAGGCGGCGAGGCGGGAGGCGCCGAGGACGCGGGCGGCCTCCTCCTGGCGCGGGTCGAGCTGGGACCACAGGCCGCCGACGGTGCGCACCACCACGGCGTAGTTGAAGAAGACGTGCGCGAGCAGGATCGCCCACACCGTGGTGTCCAGGCGTACGCCCCACAGCTGGTCGAGCAGTCCGCCGCGGCCGAGCAGCGCGAGGAAGGCGGTGCCGACGACAACGGTCGGCAGCACGAACGGCACGGTGACCACGGCCCGCAGGAGCTGCTTGCCGGGAAAGTCCAGGCGGGCGAAGACATAGGCGCCGGGCAGCGCGAGGGCCAGGGTGAGCCCCGTGGAGGCGAGCGCCTGCCAGGTGGTGAACCACAGGACGTGCCCGATGTCCGGGTCGGTGAGCACCTCGCCGACGCGGCCGAACTGCCAGGCGCCGTCCGCCTTCAGCCCGCGGCCGACGATGGCGGCCACGGGCCAGGCGAAGAACACGGCGAAGAAGGCGAGCGGCAGGGCCATCAGGCCGAGCCGCACCGCGGTCGCCCGCGGCGCGCGGCGCCGTCCGCCGCCCGCCCGCTCCTCCTGTGCGGGGCGCTCTACTTCAGGACGAGCGAGGACCACGTCTTGACCCACTGGTCGCGGTTCTTGGCGATCGTGTCGGGGGCCACGGTCGACGATTCGGTGACCTTGGCGCCGAACTTGGTGAACTCGGCGGGCACCGCCGCGTCCTTGGCGACCGGGTCGACGAACATCTGGAGCGGCATGTCCTCCTGGAACTTCTTGGAGATCAGGAAGTCGAGGAGCGCCTTGCCGCCGGCCTCGTTCTTCGCGCCGTCGAGCAGGCCCGCGAACTCGGTCTGGCGGAAGCACGTGCCGGTGGCGACGCCGGTGGGGGCCTCGGCCGGCTTGGGGTCGGCGTAGATGACCTCGGCGGGCGGGCTGGAGGCGTAGGAGACGACCAGCGGGCGGTCGCCCTTGGCCTTCCTGCCGCCGGCCGAGCCGGAGAAGTCGGTGTTGTAGGCCTGCTCCCAGCCGTCGACGACCTTGAGACCGTTGGCCTTCAGCTTCTTCCAGTAGTCCTGCCAGCCGTCGTCGCCGTACTGGGCGATGGAGCCGAGCAGGAAGCCGAGGCCGGGCGAGGAGGTGGCCACGTTCTCCGTGACGAGCAGGTCCTTGTACTCGGGCTTGATCAGGTCGGCGAAGGACTGCGGGGGGCTGAGCTTCTTGTCCGCGAAGTACTTCTTGTCGTAGTTGACGCAGATGTCGCCGGTGTCGACGGGCGTGACGCGGTGCTTGGCCCGGTCGAGCTGGTCCGCGGCGGGCACCCGGTCCAGGCCCTTGGCCTCGTACGGCGTGAAGATCCCGTGGTCCAGGGCGCGCGAGAGCAGCGTGTTGTCGACGCCGAAGAAGACGTCGCCGCGCGGGGAGCCCTTGGTGAGGATCTCCTGGTTGAGGGCGGCGCCGGCGTCCCCGCTCTTGAGGACCTTGACGGTGTAGCCGGTCTCGGCGGTGAACGCCTTGAGCACCGGGTCGGAGGCGTTGAACGAGTCGTGGCTGACCAGCGTCACGGTCTTGCTGCCGGAGCCGTCGCCGGCGTTGGAGGTCTTCTTGCCGTCCGAGCCGCCGCACGCCGCGAGGGTGGTGACGCCGAGGGCGGCGGCGAGCGCGCCGGCCGCGAGCCTCTTGGTACTGCGCATTTCTTCATTCCTCCTGGAGATGACCAGGAAGAGACGCGGCCCTGCCCGCACGGTTCGAGACCGTGCGGGCAGGGCGCAACAGCTTGAGTAATCGCCGAACTTCCTACCCCGCATGACCGGGGCAAGGTTCAGAGGGTCTGCGGTCCGTGTCCCTTGCGGGCACCGCACTCTCAGCGCTGTGGCGCTCCCCTGTCGGAATATGCAGATGTTTCCAGCCAGGTTACACGGGGCCCCTGACATGGCCCCGACGGTTTCGCCGTTCGGGACGGGGCCGCCGCGCGGGGCCGGGGCCACCTGCCGCGGCCACCCGTCGCGGCCACCCGTCGCGGCCGGGTGCGCGGCCCGGCGTCGCCGGCTATCGCTCGGAGGCGGCGAGCTGCCCGCAGGCCCCGTCGATCTCCTGGCCGCGGGTGTCGCGGACCGTGACCGGCACGCCGTGGGCCGCGATGGCCTCGACGAACGCCTTCTCGTCCTCGGGGCGCGAGGCGGTCCACTGGGAGCCGGGCGTCGGGTTCAGCGGGATGAGGTTGACGTGCACCCGCTTGCCCTTGAGGAGCCGGCCGAGCAGGTCGCCGCGCCAGGCCTGGTCGTTGATGTCGCGGATCAGGGCGTACTCGATGGAGATGCGGCGCCCGGACTTCTCGGCGTACTCCCATGCCGCGTCGAGGACCTCGCGGACCTTCCAGCGGGTGTTGACGGGGACGAGGGTGTCGCGCAGTTCGTCGTCCGGGGCGTGCAGGCTGACCGCGAGACGGCACTTGAAGCCCTCGTCGGCGAAGCGGTGCATGGCGGGGACCAGGCCCACGGTGGAGACGGTGATGCCGCGCTGGGACAGGCCGAGGCCGTCGGGCTCGGGGTCGGTGAGGCGGCGGATCGCGCCGACGACGCGCTTGTAGTTGGCGAGCGGCTCGCCCATGCCCATGAAGACGATGTTGGACAGCCGCGCCGGGCCGCCCGGCACCTCGCCGTCGCGCAGCGCCCGCATGCCGTCGACGATCTGGTGCACGATCTCGGCAGTCGACAGGTTGCGGTCGAGGCCCGCCTGGCCGGTGGCGCAGAACGGGCAGTTCATGCCGCAGCCGGCCTGCGAGGAGATGCACATGGTGACCCGGTCCGGGTAGCGCATCAGGACGGACTCGACGAGCGTGCCGTCGTGCAGCTTCCACAGCGTCTTGCGAGTGGTGTCGTCGTCGCAGGAGATGTGGCGCACGACGGACATCAGGTCCGGCAGCAGCTCCTCCTGGAGCCGGCCGCGCGCGGCGAGCGGGATGTCGGTCCACTGCGCCGGGTCGTGGGCGTAGCGCGCGAAATAGTGCTGGGAGAGCTGCTTGGCACGGAACGGCTTCTCGCCGATCGCGGCGACGGCCTCCTTGCGCTCGGCGGGCGAGAGGTCGGCGAGGTGGCGCGGCGGCTTCTTGGCTCCGCGAGGGGCGACGAAGGTGAGTTCTCCCGGAACGGGGCGTGCCATGAGCGGTATCTCCTCAGTACGACGAGGCCGGGCGATCCCCCGCTGGCGCGGGGCAGGCGACGATACGGTGCCGAAGCCAGGAGACCTCACAGGATCACCCCGCAGTCGCGGGGCCGAAAAGGGCGCGTCGCTCGCGAGCGACGCGCCCTTCCAGGGTAACCGGCGTGCGGTCAAGCCGTGCCGACGAAGACGGCGAGCAGCAGCCACACCACCGGGGCGGTCGGCAGCAGGGAGTCGAGGCGGTCCATGATGCCGCCGTGCCCGGGCAGCAGGGTGCCCATGTCCTTGATCCCGAGATCCCGCTTGATCATCGACTCGCCGAGGTCGCCGAGGGTGGCGCTCGCGGCGACCGCGAGGCCCAGCAGCAGGCCCTGCCACCAGGTGCCGTCGTCGATCAGGAACTCCATGCACAGCGCGCCCGCCACCATCGCGAACGACACCGCGCCGAACAGGCCCTCGCGGGTCTTGCCCGGGCTGATGCGCGGGGCCAGCTTGTGCTTGCCGAAGCGCCAGCCGATCGCGTACGCGCCGGTGTCGCTGACCACGGTCAGGAGCAGGAAGGTGAGCACCCGCCAGGGGCCGTCGTCCGCGGTGAGCAGCATCGCGACGAACGTGGCGAGGAACGGCACGTAGAACGCGGCGAAGACGCCGGCGGTGACGTCCCGCAGGTAGTTCTCGGGCGGCTCGGTCATCCGCCACACGAGCACCGCGAGCGCGGTCAGCGCCATCGCCACCCACGCGCCCTCGGCGCCGCTGACGTATCCGGCGACGACCATGGCCGCGCCGCCGACGGCGAGCGGCACCAGCGGCGCCTTGATCTGCTTGCGCTCCTGGAGGCGGCTGGTGAGCTCCCAGAGCCCGACCACCACGGCCACCGCGATGACCCCGACGAAGACGGCCTTGACGATGAACAGCGACGCGACGATGACCGCGCCGAGGCCGACGCCGACCCCTATCGCGGACCGCAGATCGCGGCCCGCCTTCTTCTTCTCCGGCTGGGCGGGCACGGGCGGAACGGGCGGAGGGCTTGCCATGGGCTCCTGCGGCGGCTCGTCGCGGA
This sequence comes from Streptomyces sp. NPDC048111, assembly GCF_043202815.1. Lineage (NCBI taxonomy): Bacteria > Bacillati > Actinomycetota > Actinomycetes > Kitasatosporales > Streptomycetaceae > Streptomyces > Streptomyces sp. NPDC048111. The sequence continues at coordinate 93,590 of NZ_JBIDBD010000012.1, read as the reverse complement.
AGTCAGGGCCGCCCGGCAGAGCGGCCCCCAGATGGTGTGGTGCGTCGCGGCCTGCGGCAGCGGTGCCCGGGTCGGGCACCAGCGGCATTTGTTGTGTCCGCGACACGGGCGGGGCGTCATACGCATCGTATGCAGGCCCCGCCGGGAACGCCCCCTGGGAAGGCCCCTCGGGGGTTCCCCAGGAGTCGGGTCTCGGCGGAGCCCCCCAGGAAGAGTCGTTCATCAGACCTCGAGCAGCTCGGCTTCCTTGTGCTTGAGCAACTCGTCGACCTGCGCCACGTACTTGGCGGTGGTGTCGTCGAGCTCCTTCTCCGCACGGCGGACCTCGTCCTCGCCGGACTCCTTGTCCTTGACGAGCTTGTCGAGGGCGTCCTTGGCCTTGCGGCGCACGGCGCGGATCGACACCTTGGAGTCCTCGGCCTTGGTGCGCGCGACCTTGATGTAGTCCTTGCGGCGCTCCTCGGTGAGCTCCGGGAAGTTCACGCGGATGATGCTGCCGTCGTTGCTGGGGTTGACGCCCAGGTCCGAGTCGCGGATGGCCTGCTCGATGTTGCGCAGCGCGCTCTTGTCGAACGGGGTCACGACCGCCATGCGCGGCTCCGGCACGGAGAACGAGGCGAGCTGGTTGATGGGCGTCAGCGCGCCGTAGTAGTCCGCGACGATCTTGTTGAACATCGCCGGGTGCGCACGCCCGGTGCGGATCGCGGCGAAGTCCTCCTTGGCGACCACGACGGCCTTCTCCATCTTCTCCTCGGCCTCGAGGAGGGTTTCTTCGATCACCACTTGCTCCTGCATGTCTTGGTTGGGCCGGGAGTTCTCAGTGCGACCTGAGCCCTTGCGCCCTGGATAACCAGCGTCTTTCCCTGCACGGTGTCCGACCGGCAGGGGATTGTCCATCCCCCGGTCAGGCCCGGGTGCCCTGGTCGCTCACGAGCGTGCCGATCTTCTCACCCTTGACGGCGCGCGCGATGTTGCCCGCCGTGAGGAGCTCGAAGACGAGGATCGGGAGGGTGTTGTCGCGGCACAGGGTGATCGCGGTCATGTCGGCGACCTTCAGGTCCCGCGTGATGACCTCGCCGTACTCCAGGGCGTCGAACTTCACCGCGTCCGGGTTGGTGCGGGGGTCGGAGTCGTAGACGCCGTCCACCCCGTTCTTGCCCATCAGCATGGCCTCGGCGTCGATCTCCAGGGCGCGCTGGGCGGCGGTGGTGTCGGTGGAGAAGTACGGCATGCCCATGCCGGCGCCGAAGATGACGACGCGGCCCTTCTCCAGGTGGCGCACGGCGCGCAGCGGGATGTACGGCTCGGCGACCTGGCCCATGGTGATGGCGGTCTGGACGCGCGAGTCGATGCCCTCCTTCTCCAGGAAGTCCTGGAGGGCGAGGCAGTTCATGACGGTGCCGAGCATGCCCATGTAGTCGGAGCGGGCCCGGTCCATACCGCGCTGCTGGAGCTCGGCGCCCCGGAAGAAGTTGCCTCCGCCGATGACGACGGCGATCTGTGCTCCGTCGCGCACCACGGCGGCGATCTCGCGGGCGATGTTGTGCACGACGTCGGGGTCGACACCGAGCCCCCCACCGCCGGCGAACGCCTCGCCGGAAAGCTTCAGCATGAAGCGCCCGGCCACCTTGCCGTCGTCGCGCTTGTGGTCGGCGGCCGAGTGATCGGCCTTGGCGGCGTCCGCGCCCTGATTCATGGGGATCTCCTCGTGCGCATACGAAGAAGGCCATTGCCGGTGGGTACTCGTCGTCCCTTGCGGCAATGGCCTCCTCGTCAGATCTGCGGTCGTCCGTCGCGTGCGCGGCCGACGACTGCCTCAGACCCTAGCGGGGTCTTGTGTCGAACGCTGAACGGACTCAGATGCCGACCTTGATGCGCGAGAAGCGCGTCAGGGTGACACCGGCCTCCTTCAGAACCTGCTCGACGGACTTCTTGTTGTCCAGCGCGTACGGCTGGCCCAGCAGCGTGGCGTCCTTGAAGAAGCCGTTGACGCGACCCTCGACGATCTTCGGGAGCGCGGCCTCGGGCTTGCCCTCGGCGCGGGTGGTCTCCTCGGCGACGCGACGCTCGGTCTCGACGACCTCGGCCGGAACGTCCTCACGGGTGAGGTACTTCGGCGCGAAGGCGGCGATGTGCTGCGCGACACCCTTGGCGACCTCGGCGTTCTCCTTGTCGAGCTCGACGAGGACACCGATCTGCGGCGGCAGGTCAGGCATGGTGCGGTGCATGTACGCGGCCACGTAGCCGCCCGTGAACTGCGCGAAGCGGTCCAGGACGATCTTCTCGCCGAGGTTGGCGTTGGCCTCGTCCACGAACGCCTGGACGGTCTTGCCGGCCTCGATCTCGGAGGCGAGCAGCGCGGCGATGTCGGCCGGGGAGGTGGCGGCGACGTGCTCGGCGAGCTTGGCGGCGACGGCCTGGAACTTGTCACCCTTGGCGACGAAGTCCGTCTCGCACTTCAGCTCGACCAGGACGCCGGAGGTCTTGTCCTCGGAGATGAGGGAGACGACGGCGCCGTTCTCGGCAGAACGGCCCTCGCGCTTGGCGACGCCCTTCTGACCCTTGATGCGCAGGGCCTCGACGGCCTTGTCGACGTTGCCGTCGGCCTCGTCCAGGGCCTTCTTGCAGTCCATCATGCCGGCGCCGGTGAGCTCACGGAGCTTCTTGACGTCAGCGGCGGTGTAGTTCGCCATGAGTCTGTGTTTCTCTCTCGGAGTCTAGAAAGATCTACGAAGATCTGCGGGGCTACGGGTCGACGGCGGGGGCTTGTGGCCCCCGCCGTCAACTACCGAACCTGTGGTTCCCGGTTAAGGGGTCAGGCCTGCTCGGCGTCCGCGGCCGGAGCCTCGGCGGCCGGGGTGGCCTCCGCGGCCGGAGCCTCGGCGGTCTCGGCAGGCTTCTCGGCCTCGGCGGCGGGCGCCTCGGCGTCGTCGGCCTTCTTCTCACCCTCGAGCAGGTCGCGCTCCCACTCGGCGAGCGGCTCACCGGCCGCCTTCTCGCCCGGCTTCGAGTCGCCGGTGGCCGCGCCGGAGCGGGCGATGAGGCCCTCGGCGACGGCGTCGGCGATCACGCGGGTGAGCAGGGTGACGGAACGGATCGCGTCGTCGTTGCCCGGGATCTTGTAGTCGACCTCGTCGGGGTCGCAGTTCGTGTCGAGGATCGCGACGACCGGGATGTGGAGCTTGCGCGCCTCACCGACGGCGATGTGCTCCTTCTTGGTGTCGACGATCCAGACGGCGCTGGGAACCTTCGACATCTCGCGGATACCACCGAGGGTCTTCTCCAGCTTGGCCTTCTCGCGCGAGAGGACCAGGAGCTCCTTCTTGGTGAGACCCGAGGCCGCGACGTCCTCGAAGTCGATCTGCTCGAGCTCCTTGAGGCGCTGCAGACGCTTGTAGACGGTGGAGAAGTTGGTCAGCATGCCGCCGAGCCAGCGCTGGTTGACGTAGGGCATGCCCACGCGCGTCGCCTGCTCGGCGATCGCTTCCTGCGCCTGCTTCTTGGTGCCGACGAACATGATGGAGCCGCCGTGCGCGACGGTCTCCTTGACGAACTCGTAGGCGCGGTCGATGTACGACAGCGACTGGAGCAGGTCGATGATGTAGATGCCGTTGCGCTCCGTGAAGATGAAGCGCTTCATCTTCGGGTTCCAACGACGGGTCTGGTGACCGAAGTGGACGCCGCTCTCCAGCAGCTCCCGCATCGTGACGACGGCCATGGCCGTACTCCTTGAGGTACTCGGTTACCGCGGCCGCCGGTCGGCTGCCGCGCCTGACGCCCCGGTACGCCATGCCCTGAACCCTGAACGGGATAAAGACCGAGAGGCGCGGCCGGCGATGATGGTGAGACCGCCGGCGGGGCGTGCGAAGTCGACCCGGTCGCCCGGATCGCCACAAGAAGTGTACGGGACCCGCACAGTGCCGGGTGACGGTGCTGTCTTGGGGGGGTGTGACCCACATGGGGGGCGGCACGGGGGGGCTGCGATCCCTTCCGGGTGACCGCGTTGTCCACAACCAACCGGTACTCCACAGTTCTGGGTCAAGATCCACACCGATCTCCCAGGCCCGGGACCCTGTTCCCCATGTACCGCATCCTCCTCGCCGCCCTCGCGGCAGCCGCAGCCTGGCCCGTCCTGCCACCCACGGTGGTCCACCCATGGGCCCCGCCCGCCACGCCTTACGGCCGGGGCCACCGGGGCGTCGACCTGGCCGCACCCCCTGGCACCCCGATCCGCGCCGCCGCCGCGGGCCGCGTCACTTTCGCGGGGCAGGTGGCGGGGCAGGGGGTACTGACGATCACGCTCGCGGGTGGCGGCGCCCTCGCGAGGATGCCGTCCGCGAGAGCTCCGGCGCCTGGGGAGACTCCGCTGAGAACGACCTACGAGCCCGTGCGAGCGCTGGTGCCCGAAGGCACCGAGGTGGCGGCGGGCCAGGTGGTGGCCACGACCACCGACGCACCCTCCCACTGCCCCGGGGGCTGTCTGCACTGGGGCCTGCTGAGAGGGGACGTCTACCTGAACCCCCTGCTGCTCCTGCACCGCTCCACACCGTCCCGGCTGCTGCCGGTGGTGGGGGTGGCTGAGCCGGGGTGAGGTGAGGGGTGGGGGCAGAGGGGCGGCGCCCCCTGCCTCGTGGTGAGAGGGGGAGGGGGGGCCGGGGAGGTGGGGGGGCCGGGGGGGGGCAGGGGGGAAGCCCCCCCCAAAGGTCAGGGGCGGACGCCCGTCAGGGCCATGGCTACCGCCGCGTCCGCGATCGCTGCGGGGGATTCCGTCGTGGCCTGTTCGATGCGGCGGACCGCGGCGTCCACGATGCCCTGGAGCAGGACCGCGGCGAGCCGGGGCTGGGCGTGGTCCAGATCGGCGAGGGCCTCGACGATCATGGCGATGAGGCCGCCGTGGGCGGCGCGGATCTTCTCGCGGGCGCCGGCGTCGAGTTCGCTGGCTGAGATCGCGACCACGGCCCGGTGGCGCTGGTCGCCGACGAGGCCGAGCTGGTGGCGTACGTACGCCTCGACCTTGCCCTCGGGGGTGTCGGCCCGCTGCATCGCGCCTTCGATCTCGGCGGCCCACAGCGGGAAGTCGACGGCGCAGAGCTCCTCGACGACGGCGGCGCGGGAGCGGAAGTACTCGTACACGGACGAGCGGGCGAGGCCGGTGCGCTCGGCCAGGGCGGGGAAGGTCAGCGCCTCCGTCCCGCCTTCGGACAGCAGCGAACGCGCGGCGTCCAGCAGGGCGTCGCGCTGCATGGTGCGGTGCTCGGCCACGGAGGCCGCTCGAATCCTGGGCACTGCTCCACTTTACGGCCGGGCGCCGGCCCGGTTCGGCAGCAACGATTCGCCTGGGCCCCTCAGCGCCCGACGTCTGCCAGTTTGGCCCGTAGCTGGAGCACCGATTTCGTGTGGATCTGGCTCACCCGGCTTTCGGTGACACCGAGGACGTTGCCGATTTCGGCGAGCGTGAGGCCTTCGTAGTAGTAGAGCGTGACGACGGTCTTCTCGCGTTCGGGCAGGGTGTTGATCGCGCGCGCGAGCAGACGTCTCAGTTCGCGGTCCTCGGCGACTTCGACCGGGTCGTCCGCGGAAGTGTCCTCAAGCGTGTCCATGAGGCTCAGCCGGTCGCCGCTCTCGCCGCCGACGTGCAGGAGCTCTTCGAGGGCGACGACGTTGGCGAGCGACAACTGGCTGAAGACGGCGTGCAGTTCCTCCACGCCGATACCCATTTCGGACGCGACCTCGGCCTCCGAGGGCGTGCGTCTGAACTGGGCTTCGAGGGTCGCGTAGGCGCGCTCGACGGCGCGCGCCTTCTGGCGCACGGAGCGCGGGATCCAGTCGAGGGCGCGCAGTTCGTCGATCATGGCGCCGCGGATCCGTGTGATCGCGTACGTCTCGAATTTGATGGCCCGCTCGATGTCGAACTTCTCGATCGCGTCGATGAGCCCGAAGACGCCGGAGGAGACGAAGTCGGCCTGCTCGACATTGGGGGGCAGACCCACGCTCACCCGCCCGGCGACGTACTTCACCAGCGGCGAGTAGTGCAGGATCAACTGCTCGCGGAGCCGCTCGTCGCCGCTGGCCTTGTACGAACGCCACAACTCGTCCACGGACGAGGGCGCCGGTGGCCGCACGGTGCCGCTGCCGCGCGCAGCTGGGGGCACTGCCGTGCGATCAGACCCGGAGGTGTGCTGGGGCATGCGTTGCCTTGAGCCGTTCTGCTGTGACGTGAGCGGGGTGGGCGGGGGCGGTTTCCGGTCGGGGATCCTCGTGAGCGTAGCGTGACTGGGCCGTCGCGGTGCGCGAAGACCGGGTGATATGACCCGGCCGCGCCGGTCGTTTCCGGCGCATGCGCAGGTGGGGGCCACGGTGTCGGAAGACGGCCACGAAAGCGCTGCTCGGCGGACCGCGGTGGACACCGCCCCCTCACCCTGTCACCCGAATGCCCCAGGTCAAGCACCGCCTCGCCGGGTGCCGGCCGGGTCGCGGGCGCCCGGGGTCAACTTCCAGCCGTCACCGACGCGTTCGACGAACCCGAGGGAGTGGAGTTCGTAGAGGCGGCCGAGTGCCTCGTCGGCGCTGGTGCCCGCCTCGCGGGCCAGATCGCGCGCCTCGGCGGTGCCGCGTGAAGGCAGGGCCTCCAGGACGCGGGCGGCGACCGGTGCCAGGAGGTCCCGGGGCAGGACGGGACCGCGCCGGGCGGGAGCGAGGTCGCCCATGTCGCCGACGAGTTCGACCACTTCGGCGGCGTCCGTGACCAGGACGCCTTCCCCGCGCAGGAGTTCGTGGACCCCTGCCGAGAGTCCGCTGGTGGCGGGGCCGGGGACGCCCATCGTGAAGCGGCCGAGCTTCTGCGCGGCCCGGGCGGTGACCAGCGAGCCGCTGCGGTATTCGGCCTCCACCACGACCGTGCCCCGGGTGAGGGCGGCGATGACACGGTTGCGCAGGATGAACCTGCTCGGTGTCGGGTGGTCCCCGGGCGGCAATTCGCCCACGAGGAGGCCCTGTTCGGCGATGCGTCCGAACAACTCGGCGTGGCCGCGCGGGTAGACGACGTCCACCCCGCAGGCGAGGACGCCGATGGTGGCGCCTCCCGCGGCCAGAGCGCCGCGGTGGGCGGCGCCGTCGACCCCGGCGGCAGCCCCCGACACCACGACCCATCCCTTCTCGGCGAGCCCGGAGCCCAGGACGGCCCCCATGTGCGCCCCGTACGGGGTGCAGGCCCGGGCCCCGACCACGGCGACGGAACGCAGCGCCCACATCCGCAGGTCGGGACGGCCGCGCACCCAGAGCCCGACCGGCCGGGCATCACCCAGGTCGTCGAGTTGGCTCGGCCACTCCCTGTCGCCCGGGACGAGGAACCTGGCGCCGACGGACGCGGCGGCCGCCAGGTCCTGCTCGGGGTCGGCCAGGGCGGCTCGGCGCCGGTGACTGTCGAGCCGGGCCGCGCTGACTCCGGGCGGGTCGTCCCCGGGCCCTTCGGGCGCGGTGAGGCGACGCAGGAGTTCCGCGGCGCCGTAGGTCCGCAGCCAGCGGCCACCACGTTCGTCGCCGGGCTCTACGACCCGGGTGAGGGCGGCCCGGGCCAGGCGCTCGGAGTCGACGCCGGACGCGGGGCGCGCACCTTCCGCGCGGCCCGCGCCCTCCATGACGGCTCCCCCATCCGTCACGGCGATGGGTCCCGCACCTCCCACGCGAGCGCCCGCACCCTTCTGTACGCGGCCCGCACCCCCCATGACCTCCTCCGCGCCCGCTCGGGGCGCCTTCACAGCGGACTCGCGGCCGGCATCGGGGCGCCCCGGGAGATGCCGGTGCGCAGTTCCAGGGCCAGGGCGACGTGGCCTGCGTCGGGGCGGGGGTCCCCGGCGAGGTCGGCGATGGTCCAGGCGACGCGCAGCACCCGGTCGAGGCCGCGTGCGGTGAGCAGGCCGCGTTCCATGTCGCGTTCGGCGCCGGCGAGGGCGCCGGGGGCGGTGAGCCAGCGGGTGCGCAGTTCGTGGCCCGGGACTTCGCTGTTGTTGCTCCAGGGGGTGCCGTCGAGCCGGGCCGCGGTGCGTTCCCGGGCGGCCAGGACTCGGGCGGCGACCACCGCGCTGGGCTCGCCCCGCCCGCCTTGGCCCAGGAGGTCTTCGCGGCGCACCGGCTCCACTTCGACGCGCAGGTCGACGCGGTCCAGGAGGGGACCGGAGAGCCGGGCCTGGTAGCGGCGGATCATGGAGGCGGGGCATTCGCAGCCGGCGCCGTGCAGGGTGTGCCTGCCGCACGGGCAGGGGTTGGCGGCGAGGATCATCTGGAAGCGGGCGGGGAGCCTGATGACTCCGGCGCTGCGGGCGATGACGACCTGCCCGGATTCCAGTGGCTGGCGCAGTGCGTCGAGTGCCTTGCCGGCGAATTCGGGGGCTTCGTCGAGGAAGAGCACGCCCCGGTGGGCGATGGAGACGGCGCCGGGGCGCGGGAGTCCGTTGCCGCCACCGACGAGGGACTGCATGGTCGCGGAGTGGTGCGGGGCGCAGTAGGGAGCGCGGCGTACCAGCGGTTCGCCCGGCGGGAGGATTCCGGCGACGGAGTGGACGGCCGTCACTTCGAGGGATTCCTGGCGGCTGAGGGGCGGCAGGATGCCGGGGAGCCGTTCGGCGAGCATGGTTTTTCCTGCGCCCGGAGGGCCGGAGAGCAGCAGGTGGTGGCCGCCGGCGGCGGCGATTTCTAGGGCGGCGCGGGCGGCGTGCTGGCCCGCGACGTCGATGAGGTCGAGTTCGAGGTCGCGCGAGCCTCCGGCGAGGCCGGTGCCGGCTCCGGCGCCGGGCACGATGAGCCCGGCGAGCATGGCGTCGGGCCGGCCCTTTTCGGCGGGCTCCTCCTCGGGGACGGGCCCGTCGGTGAGGATGGCGACGAGCTGGCGCAGGCTGCGGACGCCGAGGACGGAGATCCCGGGGACGAGCGCGGCTTCGGCGGCCGTCTGTTCGGGGACGACGACCTGTTCGTAACCGGCGTCGGCGGCGGCGAGGACGGCGGGCAGGATGCCCCGAACGGGCCGGACGCGGCCGTCGAGGCCGAGCTCACCGATCATGACGAGGTCGGTGAGTTCCCGGGGGTCGATGCGTTCGGCGGCGCCGAGGATCGCGCAGGCGATGGCGAGGTCGAAGCCCGAGCCGCTCTTGGGGACGGACGCGGGGCTGAGGCCCACGGTGAGTTTCTTCTGGGGCCAGGCGTCACCGGAGTTGACGATGGCGGCCCTGACGCGGTCGCGGCTCTCGGCGAGGCTCTTGTCCGGCAGGCCGACCAGGGTGAAGGCGGCGACGCCGGGTTCGAGGTCGGCCTGGACCTCGACGACGACCCCTTCTACGCCGACGAGGGCGACGGAGCAGGTGCGGGCGAATCCCATGTCAGGCCACCCCCCGTACGTGCTCGGTCCGCGGGGCGCCCCTGGGCGGCAGTACGACGCCCACGAGGTCGATGCGTACGCCGCCGGGCGGTGGGCCCCCGTGGTCGGCGAGCCAGTGGCCGGCGAGGCGTTTGAGGCGGTCGGCCTTGGCGGGGGTGACGGCAGCCATGGGCTCGTAGGCGCCGGTCCTGCGGGTCTTGACCTCGCAGATGACGAGCACGGTGCCGCCCGGGGCCGTCGTGTCGTGGGCGACGATGTCGATCTCTCCGGTCCTGCCGCAGCGCCAATTGCGTTGCAGGACCGTCATTCCGGCCGCTTCCAGCAGCCGTGCCGCCAGGTCTTCGCCGTACTTTCCGAGTGCTCCGCGAGCGTTCATCCGGCACCACCTCCGGCACCGACTCTCACGCATCCGGACCGGACGAGTGGATCTTGGTGGACAACGCGGAAGATGTGGAAAACCCCGTCACCCGAAGGTGCTCTTCCGCCGCCCTCGCCCCAGCCCGCGCCCGCTGCCCTCGCACCAACCCCGACCCGGCCCAGCCCCTACCCGTCGCCCCCGCCCCGGCCCGCACCCCCTGACCCAGCCCCCGCGGGCTCAGCCCCCCGGAAGCTCCAGGTCGCTCTTGTTGAGCTCCTCGATGTTCACGTCCTTGAAGGTCAGGACCCGTACCTGCTTGACGAATCTGGCCGGGCGGTACATGTCCCACACCCAGGCGTCCGCCATGGACACCTCGAAGAACACCTCGCCCTGGACCGAGTGCACCTGCATCTCGTAGTCGTTGGTGAGGTAGAAACGACGCTCGGTCTCGATCACGTATTTGAACAGACCGACGACGTCGCGGTACTCCCGGTAGAGCTTCAGCTCCATCTCGGTCTCGTACTTTTCGAGGTCCTCGGCGCTCATGGCATGTTCCCCTTCAGCCGTGCGTCCCCCTATTGTGCGTCAGCCCCCCGGGCCCCTAAACGATTTCGGGGTCCAGGACCACCGGCGCGTGCGGAGGACCCTCGTCGAGCAGCGTGCGCAGCAGCTCGGCGAGCCTGGTCGGGTACACCGTCTCACGGGCCGCTGACAGTTCGGCGGAGGTCCACCATCTCAGCCCCGAGGTACTGCGCAGCTCCAGCTCCGTGAGGCCGGTCGGAGCGGCTTCGGTCTGGGTGGTGCGGGCCAGGTAGTACCACTCGTCCTGGTCCCAGCGGCGCCCGTCGAAGGGGAACGAGCAGCGGCGCCGCCACAGGACCGGGCCGAGTTCGACGTCGGTGATGCCGGTCTCCTCGGCGAGTTCGCGCAGGGCGGCCTCGGCCCGGGTCTCTTCGCCCTCCAGGCCGCCGCCGGGGGTGAACCACCAGGTGTCGGCGGGGTCTTCGGGCTCGTGACCGTGCATGAGCAGGATGCGGTCCTGCGGGTCGAGCAGGACGACCCGGGCGACCTTGCGCGGCTCGTTCACCGGGCTCACCTTCCGGCGGCCGCTGGAGTGCGGGCCCTGCGGCGGCGGGCGAGGCCCGCGAGCGGGCCGTGGGCGGCCCCCGCCACGATCAGGACGGCTCCGGCCACCACGGCGCCCAGGACCAGCCGCAGGGGCCCGGGCTGCGAGAGGCCGCCGGGCAGGGCGGCGAAGCCGGTGGGGCGCGGCAGCATGCCGTCCATGGGCCAGGCGATGGCGTCCACGCGGGCGCTCACCGCGCTGAGCGGGACCGAGCCGTTGGCGGCGTCGTCGAGGTGGACGCGGGAGTCGAGCGAGACGAGCCGGTCGTCGCCGAGGAGGAAGACCTGGCCGTCGGGAACCTTGGCGTCGAAGGGGGTGCCGGAGGCGTTGGCGCCGTGCAGATACGGTTCGTCGACGGGCTTGCCGTTGACGGTGAGGCGGCCGTCGGCGCCGCAGCAGGCGACGTGGTCGCCGCCGATGCCGACGACCCGCTTGACCATGGGCACGTTGGCCCACTTCGGGTCGCTGAACACCACGACGTCACCGCGTCGTACGTCGCCGGCGGATATGCGCTGGGCGAGGACCCGGTCGCCCGCCTTGACGGTGGGCGACATGGACTGGGTGGGCACGGTGTACGGCTTGTACAGGACGGCGCCCCAGGCGAAGCCGCCGAGGAAGAGGACACAGCCGACGGCCACGGCGAGTCCCGACAGCACGCTGCCGAGACTGCGGCCGTGGCCGTGGTGGTCCAGTCCGTTTCCGCTCATGGCAGGGCTCCCTTTCCGGCAGCGCCCCGGGGATGCGCAGGGCACCCCGGGACCCCGGAGATCGACATTCCGGGACCGCACCCTACCCGGCGGTACGCCTCCGGGTCAGCCCTCGGCTGCCGGCGATTGCGCCTTGACCTGCGCTTGAAGGAGCTTGCGGCGGCGCCACAGCACCATCGGCACGGCGCCGACGAGACCGGCGGCGGCGGGTGCCGCGGTGCCCATCGCGCTCAGGCCGGGCTGGTCGAAGGTGTCGGGGACACCGAGCCAGTCGAGGCGGTTGAGCGGCCAGGCGATGGTGAAGGCGCGGCCGACGACCTCGTCGGTGGAGACCGTGCCGCCCCCGGTCAGTTCCTGGTGGTAGCGGGAGTCGAGCGAGTTCTGGCGGTGGTCGCCCATCACCCAGATCCGCCCGTCGGGGACCTTGATCGGGCCGAACGGCATGTCGTCGCAGGCGCTGTCGCCCGGGAAGATGTACGGCTCCTTCAGGGCCTTGCCGTTGACCGTGACCGGCCCGCCCTTCTTGCACTCGACGGTGTCGCCGCCGACCGCGATGACCCGCTTGATCAGGTCCTTCTCCTCGGCGGACGGCATCAGGCCGATGAAGCTGAGGAACTTCTGCACCGCGTTCGGGTTCGGCGTGGGCTCGCCGTCGAGCCAGCCGCCCGGGTCGTGGAAGACGACGACCTCACCGCGCTGCGGCTCCGCCCCGAACCACGGGGTGAGCTTGTCGACCAGCACCCGGTCGCCGCGCTGCAGGGTGTCCTGCATCGAGTCCGACGGGATGGAGAACGCCTGGACCAGGAACGTCTTGATCAGCAGGGCGAGGACCAGCGCGATGCCGATGAGGAGCGGAAGCTCCTTCCAGAAGGAGCGCGGCTTCTTGGGCGCGCGTCCCTCCTCGTCACCGGGTCCTTCGCCGCCGGATCCGCCGTCGCCCTGCCCGCTGTCCTGCGCCGGCACCATGTGCTCGGGCGCGGGACCGTCCGCCGGATCCGCGGAGCCGGGGCCCGCCGCGGGTCCCGGGGAGGAATCGGCGAGCTGCTTCCCCGGTCGCTCCTCCGGCTCTTCGCGTCCGGATCGTGCGCCGACCGCCAAATCCCCCACATCCACTCCTCACTCTGTGCCACCGCCTGGCCCGTACGAGGCTCAGGCCCACCACTCCCATAACGAGCGGGAGTTCCGCAGGGGTCGGGGGCTGGGTCGCTCGGTCCGGCTCCGTCGCCGGATCCCGGGGAGACACCCTATGCGACGCGACCGGTGCGAAACCGCCGGGCGCGGCGGGCACGGAGGCGAACGTCGGCGGCACCTCCAGCCTGCGCCAGTGGGAGAAAGGCCAGGCCACGACCACCGCGCGGCCCACCACCCCGGTGACCGGCACAGTGCCCAGGTGGCCGTCGGTGAGGTGGTAGCGGGAGTCCGCCGAGTTGGACCGGTGGTCCCCCATCACGAAGATCCGGCCCGCCGGAACCTTTACCTCGAATTGGATGAGTGCGCTCGGATCGCCGGGGGCGGTGTAGACGTAGGGCTCGTCGAGGGGCTGCCCGTTGACGGTGACCCGGCCGTCCTTGTCGCAGCACTTGACGGTGTCCCCGCCGACCCCGATGACGCGCTTGATGAGGTCCTGTTCGTCGTCGGAGGGCAGCAGTCCGATGAAGGTCAGGCCTTCTTTGATCTGCTTGACGACGACGGGGTCCTGGCCGGAGGGCGTCTTGTGTTCGCCCTTGAGCCAGCCGCCGGGGTCCTTGAAGACGACGACGTCGCCGCGCTCGGGCTCGGAGCCGAACCACGGCGTGAGCTTGTCGACCAGGACGCGGTCGCCGATGGTGATGGTCTGCTGCATCGAGCCGGACGGGATCACGAAGGCCTGCACGAGGAAGGTCTTGAGGACGAGCGCGATGAGCAGCGCGACGGTGATCAGGAGCGGTATCTCACGGACCGCGGAGCGGCGTCTGCGCCGTTTGACCTTGCGGGCGAGCCTGCGCCGGTCGGCCCGCCCGCTCTGGCCGCGCCGGCCGGGCACCGCGCCGGAGGTCGGCCGGGCGCCGGAGGTCGGCCGGGCGCCGGAGGTGGGCCGGGTGCCGGTGGGCAGCGGGGGCTCGGCGGCGGGCCGGCCGGGGCCGGCGGGGCGGGTCCGTCCGCGGTTACCCATGGGCCGCGCCCGCGTCCGGTACGTGGGCGAAGGCGGCCGGGCCGCCCAGGGAGGTCCAGCGTCCGAAGGGCCAGCCGATCCAGTCGACGCGGCCGATCACGCGGCCGGTCGGGACCATGCCGCCGCCCGGGTCGCCGAGGTGGTCGCGGGAGTCGCTGGAGCGGGAGCGGTGGTCGCCGAGGACCCACAGGGTGCCGTCGGGCACGACGATGTCGAAGGGCACCTGGGAGGGGCTGTCGCCCGGGTGCAGATAGGGCTCGTCGATCGCCGCGCCGTTCACCTGGAGCCTCCCCCGCCGGTCGCAGCACACCACGCGGTCGCCACCGACGCCGATGACGCGCTTGACGTAGTCGGTCTCGGCGGGCTCGGTCAGGCCGAGTGCCGCTCCGGCTGAACGTACGGCACGCCCCACGGGGTTCCCCTGGTCACCTTCGCGGACGAACGAGCCGCGGCCGTCGAAGACGACGACGTCGCCGCGCCGGGGCTCCCCGCCGAAGCGGTAGGCGAGCTTGTTCACCAGGACCCGGTCGCCGACCTGGAGCGTCGGTTCCATCGAGCCGCTGGGGATGAGGAAGGGCTGCACCACGAAGTGGCTGAGCAGGAGCAGGAAGACGACGCAGAGCGTGAGCAGGGCGGCGGCCTTGCGCCAGGGCCCTTCGAGAGGGCGGGACAGGGCGCCGGAACGCGCGGAGCGCGACCCCTCCGCGGGCCCCGGTGCGGGGGTGGCGGAAGGATCGCGCTCCGTGTGCTGTGCTTCGGTGTCCATCGGGGCCAGAGCTTATCCGGCCGCCGTCGGACCCGTACGCGGGTGTGAGCCGGGGGCTCAGCGGTCGCGCTTCTCCTTGATCTTCGCGGCCTTGCCGCGCAGCTCACGGAGGTAGTAGAGCTTGGCGCGACGGACGTCACCGCGGGTCACGACCTCGATCTTCTCGAAGATCGGGGAGTTCACCGGGAAGGTGCGCTCGACGCCGACGGAGAAGGAGACCTTGCGGACCGTGAAGGTCTCGGAGACACCGGCGCCCTGGCGGCGGATGACGACGCCCTTGAACTGCTGGATACGGGAGCGGTTGCCCTCGATGACGCGGACGTGGACGTTGACGGTGTCACCCGGGCGGAAGGCCGGGACGTCGCTGCGCAGCGTGGCGGCGTTGACGGAGTCGAGCAGGCTTGCCATGAAGGACTACTTCCTCACTGATGCCACAGGTCATCAGCGGAATTCGAGATGAATGGGATGCCGGGTGCGGTGGGCGGGCGTCGTTCCCCCTGTGGCAGGGGCGCCGGCCGGGCGTACGGCAGCGGCCTATTCTTCCACGGCCTGCGGCCTGCGCCAAAATCGGCCGCCGGGCTCGGGGGCCCAGCCGAGGATGGAGAGGGTTTCGCGGTCCTTCTTGTCGAAGGCGGACGCCTCGCAGCGCTCGATCAGGTCGGGCCGGTGCAGGGCGGTGCGCTTGAAGGCCTCGTCCCTGCGCCAGCGGGCGATCCTGCCGTGGTGGCCGCTGAGCAGGACGTCCGGGATGCCGTGGCCGCGCCACTCGGGGGGCTTGGTGTAGACCGGCCCTTCGAGGAGGTTGGCCATGGCGCCGGGCGCGAAGGAGTCGTCGCGGTGGGACTCGGCGTTGCCGAGGACACCGGGCAGCAGCCGGGCCACCGCCTCGGTGATCACCAGGACCGCGGCTTCGCCGCCGGCCAGCACGTAGTCGCCGATGGACACCTCGTAGACGGGCAGCCGGGTGGCGTACTCGTCCATGACGCGCCGGTCGATGCCCTCGTAGCGGGCCGGCGTGAAGATCAGCCAGGGGCGCTCGGAGAGTTCGACGGCGAGTTCCTGGGTGAAGGGGCGCCCGCTGGGCGTGGGCACGACCAGGACCGGCCCGCGCGCACCGGACTCGTATCCGTTCGCCAGGGTCTCGTCCAGGCAGTCGCCCCAGGGCCCGGTCTTCATGACCATGCCGGGGCCGCCGCCGTAGGGGGTGTCGTCGACCGTGTTGTGGCGGTCGTGGGTCCAGTCCCGCAGGTCGTGGACGTGTACGTCGAGCTGTCCGCGGGCCCGGGCCTTGCCGACCAGGGAGACGTTCAGCGGGTCGAGGTACTCGGGGAAGATCGTGACGACGTCGAGCCGCATCAGCGCGCGTCCCCGGTGCCCGCAGTGCCTTCGGCGTCCCCGGATTCCGCGGCGTCGGCGTCGGCGTCCGCCGCTGCGTCGTCCCGCTCGGAGGCGATCACGGCGCGGTCGTCGATCAGGCCGGGCGGCGGGTCGATGACCGCGCGCTGGGCTTCCAGGTCGATCTCGGTGACGATCTGCTCGACGAACGGGATCATCACCTCGCTGCCGTCGGGCCGCTCGACGATGAAGAGGTCCTGCGAGGGCAGGTGAGTGATCTCGGTGATGCGGCCGACCTCGGTGCCGTCGGCGAGGACCACGTCCAGGTCCATGAGCTGGTGGTCGTAGTACTCGTCCGGCTCGTCGGGCAGTGCCTGCGGGTCGACGTCGGCGATGAGGAGGGTGTTGCGCAGGGCCTCGGCGGCGGTGCGGTCGCGCACGCCCTCGAAGCGCAGCAGCAGCCGGCCGCTGTGCACCCGGCCGGTCTCGATGGTGAGCGGCCCCGCCGACGCCGGGTCGGTGGTGAGTACGGCGCCGGGGCCGAGCCTGAGTTCGGGCTCGTCGGTGCGCACCTCGACGGTGACCTCGCCCTTGATGCCGTGGGCGCGGCCGATCCGCGCGACTACCAACTGCACGCTTGCTTCTCCTTCGGACGGCTTCGGACCGTCGCGGCCGTGGCCGGCCGCGGTTTTCGTTCTGCCGGGACCACTGTGGCCCGGAATACGACTGCGGGCCGGGGAGGGCCGGAAGCCCTCCCCGGCCCGAGCCGGCGTATCTAGGTAAAGCGACCCAACTGGTCAGCGGACCTGGTCCACGTCGACGAGGTCGACCCGGATGCCGCGTCCGCCGATTGCACCCACGACGGTGCGCAGGGCGCGGGCGGTGCGGCCGTTGCGGCCGATCACCTTGCCGAGGTCTTCGGGGTGGACCCGGACCTCCAGCACGCGCCCCCGGCGCAGGTTGCGCGAGGCGACCTGCACGTCGTCGGGGTTGTCGACGATGCCCTTCACGAGGTGCTCGAGAGCCTCCTCGAGCATGCTCAGGCCTCGGTCGACTCGGCGGCGGCCTCGGCCTCGTCCGCCTTCTTCTCGGTCTTCTTCGCCTTCTGGGTGATGGCCTCACCCTTGGCGTCGTCACCCTCGAGGGTCTTCGCGAAGGCCTCGAAGGAAGCGCGCTTGTCTTCCTTCGCCTCCGGCTGGAGCAGCGGCGCGGGGGCCGGGAGGCCCTTGTGCGCCTGCCAGTCACCGGTGAGCTTCAGGATGGCGAGGACGGCCTCGGTCGGCTGGGCGCCGACGGACAGCCAGTACTGCGCACGCTCGGCGTTGACCTCGATGCGCGACGGGTTGTACGTCGGGTGGTACAGACCGATTTCCTCGATCGCGCGACCGTCACGGCGAGTGCGGGCGTCGGCGACGACGATGCGGTAGTGCGGCTGGCGAATCTTGCCGAGGCGCTTGAGCTTGATCTTGACTGCCACTGGAGTGGTGTCTCCTGGTCTTGACGTGGTTGGGCACATGAGATGCCACGTGGGGTTGCGGTACTCGGGTGCCCGATGGACGCGTCAGCCGGAGGCGAGAGGGTTCCTGTGCGGCTGTCGAGTACAGCTAGCCATTGTGCCACACGCCTGGAGTGCGCACGCCGGGGGTCCGTGGGGCACCCCCGGGCGGCCCGCTCCCCCGGACCTGGGCCGCCCCGTCGGCGGCCGGGCCCGGGGTCAGCCGGCCACGGCGACCACCTCGGCCCCTTCCGGGATGCGGAACGGCTTGCCGCAGCCGCCGCAGACGATCGGCGCCTGGGCGAGCACGGACGGAACGACCCGTACGTTGCGCCCGCAGTCGCACACCGCCTTGACGCGGACGCCGCCCCCGGAGGAGCCGTGCCGGGCGGCGGGCCCGCGGAAGGAGCGCTTGGTGTCGGCGGCGGTGGCCACGGTGTGCGCCTTGAGGGCGCGCTGCAGCCGTTCGATGGTGGGCCGGTAGCGGCGCCGTGCCTCGGCGTTCAGCGTGACCAGGGAGAAGCCGCTGCTGGGGTGCGGTTCCTCCGGGTGGTCGAGGCCGAGCTCCTCGGCGATCGCCAGGAACCTCCGGTTGTGGTAGCGGCCGGCTCGGGAGGTGTCGCGGACACCGCGGGCGGCGGCAATGCCGTGGACTGCCTCATGGAGCAGTCGCTCGAAGGAGAGCTCGGCGCCACAGGCGGACGACGACTCTCCGATCAGGGACTCGGGCGCGGCTAGGTCCGGCAGCTCGGAGTGGTACCGCTGAATGTCGGCCCACGCCTGTGCCAGCTCTGCGGCGAGAACAGGTGGTGTCGTGCTCACGTCGTGACAACGAGCCGCAGGGCCGCTGTGTTCCTATTCCGGGGCATCCCAAATAATTTGCTCGTACCCGTCAGTTGGCATTGATGCGCGCGGACGAGGGCGGGTGCGCTGATCTGCGGAGAAGGCTCACAGCTCACACCAAGGTATGACGTAGCGGCGGGTACGCCCCGGCGCGTAGGCGAAGTGCCCGCGCCAGGACGCCTGTTGCCGGCCGGTCCGCAAGGCGCGTTCCGGCCGACCACCGGTGGCCGGTGCGCGACGGGTACCGGCCGGGCCCGGCGCGGCTCAGTAGGAGCGGGCCACGATCGCGACGGTACCGGGTGCGTCGTCGGCGTCGGGCACCGATCCGTCCTCGGCCACCAGGCAGCGTACCGACACGGCCTGTTCGGCGAGCCTGGCCTCGCCCTCGGGGCCGAGATCGGCCCACGGGATGCGCGCCCAGCCGCCGGCGCTGGCCGCCTCGGCCGCCTCGGCGGGGGTGGTGACGTCGCTCGTGCGGGACTCGCGGCGCTCGCGGGACTGGCGCAGGAGCAGCGCCTGGTCCTCCTCCAGGACGCCGGGCAGCAGCTCGGCGAGGGCGTCGACGGCGACGGACTCCTTGCCGCCGGGGATGCGCCGGGCCAGCATCGCGGTGCCGGCCTCCAGGTCGCGCGGGCCGATCTCGACGCGTACGGGTACGCCCTTGAGCTCCCAGTCCACGGCGCGGCGGCCGAACGGGGTGTCGACGCGGTCGTCGACCTGGACGCGCAGGCCGGCCGCCTTGAGCCGGTCGCCGACTTCGCGGACCTTGGCCACGGCCTCGTCGCCCTTGATCGCCATGACGACGACCTGGACGGCGGCGAGCCGCGGCGGCACCCGCAGTCCGCTGTCGTCGCCGTGCGACATGATCAGGCCGCCGACCATGCGGGTGGAGACGCCCCAGGAGGTCTGCCAGACGAGTTCCTGCTTGCCGTCCCTGGACAGGTACTGGGTGTTGAAGGCCTTGGCGAAGTTGGTGCCGAGCTCGTGGCTCGTGCCCAGCTGCAGGGCCTTGCCGTCGCCCATCATCCCTTCCAGGGTGAGGGTGTTGATGGCTCCGGCGAAGCGCTCCCTGGCGGTCTTGCGGCCGAGGACGACGTCGATGCCGAGGACGTTGATCATGAAGTCCGCGTACACGTCCCGGTGGATGCGGGCGGCGTAGTCGCGGGCGTCCTCGTAGGTGGCGTGGGCGGTGTGTCCCTCCTGCCACAGGAATTCGCTCGTACGGAGGAAGACGCGCGGGCGCATCTCCCAACGGACCACGTTGGCCCACTGGTTGATGAGCAGCGGCAGGTCGCGGTAGCTCTGGACCCACTTCGAGAAGGAGGCGTTGATGATCGTCTCGGAGGTGGGGCGGACCACGACGGGCTCTTCGAGCTCCTTGCCGCCACCGTGCGTGACCACCGCGAGCTCGGGCGCGAAGCCCTCGACGTGCTCAGCCTCGCGAGTCAGGTAAGACTGGGGGATGAAGAGCGGGAAGTAGGCGTTCTGGGCGCCTGCGTCCTTGATGCGTGCGTCCATCTCCTGCTGCATCCGCTCCCACAGGCCGTAGCCGTACGGTCGGATCACCATGGTGCCGCGCACGGGACCGTTGTCCGCGAGCTCGGCCTTGTTGATCAGATCCTGGTACCAGCGGGGAAAGTCTTCCGCCTGGGGCGTGAGAACGGGTGCCTTTGCCATGGCGCGAATGGTACGGCGCCGAGACGGCGGGCCGTGCACCGCCTTCCGGCCGCGGGCCGGGGAGCGGTTGATGGCTCCGCCCTCTGGACGCGGGCCGGGATGCGGAGTTCCCTGGCATACGGGGGAAGTGCGTACGGACATTCACGGGGGGCTGTCAATCAGGGCACAGCTGACCTCTCGGCGGATTGGGGCGCTTTCCATGACACCAACGCTCGTCCGGCATCAGTCCCGCACGGCCGCCGCCCCACCGGCGGGCACGGCCGAGCGCGCGCGGGATTGGGCGGAGATCCAGGAACGGATGCTGGTCCCCCTGATCGAGGCGGCCTACAGCCGGCTCGACGTGGGGCCCGCGACCCGGCTCATCGGCCTCGGCTGCGGCTCGGGGCTCGCGCTCCTGATGGCGGCCTCGCGCGGCGCCGCGGTGACCGGCGTGGACGGTCCGGAGCGGGCCGCGCGCCTGGAGCTGGCCCGTGAGCGGCTGGGCCCCGGGCCCGGGCGGGCCGGCGCCCCGGTGGGCGTGGGCCGCGTGGTGACGGGCGGGCCCGCCGACACCGCGGAGCCGGGCCTGCCGCCGTACAACCTGATCACCGCGTTCGAGCCGGTCGGCTGTGCGGCCGGGGACACCGAGGGCCTGGTGCCCACGCTGCAGGAGGCGGTGGCGCTCGCGGAGCGCGGCAGCGCCGTGGTGCTGGCCGGCTGGGGGCCGCCGGAGCGGTGCGCCACCTCGGCGGTGCTGCGGGTGGCCACCCGGCTGACCGCCCGCCTGAACGAGGCCCCGCACTGGCGCCCGAGCCTGCGCGACGACCTGGAGGACGTGGCGGCGCGCGCCGGGCTCAAGCCGGACGGCTCGGGCCGGGTGGCGTGCCCGTTCGGCTACGCGGACCTGGACAGCGCGATACGGGGTCTGATGTCGACCGGCGCCTTCGACGCGGCGGCCCGCGCCACCGATCAGGCGCAGGTGGAGAAGGAGATCGTCGAGGCGCTGCACGGCCATGTGCGGCGCGACGGAACCGTGTGGATGCCGAACGTCTTCCGCTACCTCATCGCCCGTACGCCGTGAGGACCCGGCAACGGGCTTGATCCGCAGGCGAGTTGGGGCCGTCTACGGCGCACCGCCCGTCCCCGCCTTGGACAGGCGCGGGATGCCGGCCGCGCGGTAGGCGGCCTCCTCCTCCAGGGTCTCGTTGGCCAGCAGGGCCTCGGCGAGGGCGTCGAGCCTGGGACGGTTGTCGCGCAGCAGCCGGCACGCCTCGGCGTAGCACTCGTCGACGATGCGGCGCATCTCGACGGCGATGGCGTCCAGCGTGCCGGGCGCCGCCGAGAGCCCGTAGGCCTGCTGGGCGTCGCCGGGCAGGGCGGACAGGGGGCCGATCTTCTCGCTCATGCCCCAGCGGCCGACCATCCCGCGCACGATGCTGGTGACCTGTTCCAGGTCGTTCTCGGCGCCGGTGGTGATCTCGTCGAAGACGGTCTGCTCGGCCGCCATGCCGCCGAGGGCGCCGATGATCCGGCCGCGCAGATACTCCTCGGTGTAGGCGTACTTGTCGGCGTCGGGGGTGGACAGGGTGACGCCGAGGGCGCGGCCGCGGGGCACGATGGTGACCTTGCGGACCGGGTCGGCGCCGGGCTGGAGCATGCCGAGCAGGGCGTGTCCGCTCTCGTGGTAGGCGGTGCGGCGGCGCTCCTCGTAGGGCATCACCAGGGGCCGCTCCGCGCCCAGTTGGACCTTTTCGAGGGCGTCGGAGAGGTCGGCCTGGGTGACCTCGCGCTGGTCGCGCTTGACGGCCAGCAGGGCCGCCTCGTTGGCGAGGTTGGCCAGGTCCGCGCCGGTCATGCCCGGGGTGGTGCGGGCGACCTGTTCCAGGTCGACGCCTTGCGCCATGGGGATCTCGCGGGTGTGGATCCGCAGGATGGCCGCGCGGCCGTCGCGGTCGGGCGGGCTGACGTGGACGACGCGGTCGAAGCGGCCCGGCCGGGTGAGGGCCGGGTCCAGGACGTCGGGCCGGTTGGTGGCGGCCAGCACGATGACGCCCTCGGAGCCGGTGAAGCCGTCCATCTCGGTGAGGATCTGGTTCAGGGTCTGTTCGCGCTCGTCGTGGCCGCCCATGCCGGAGCCCCCGCCGCGGGCCCGGCCGATGGTGTCGATCTCGTCGATGAACACGATGGCGGGGGCGACCTTGCGGGCCTCGGCGAACAGTTCGCGTACCCGGGAGGCGCCCACGCCCACGATCATCTCGATGAACTCGGAGGCCGACGCCGAGAAGAACGGCACTCCCGCCTCTCCGGCGACGGCCCGCGCGAGCAGTGTCTTGCCGGTGCCGGGCGGCCCGGCCAGGAGCACGCCGCCGGGCATCCGGGCGCCCATCTCGTGGTAGGCGCCGGGGTTCTTGAGGAAGTCGACCACGTCGTTGAGCTCGCCCTCGACCTCGTCGATGCCGGCCACGTCCTCGAAGGTGGTGCGCTTGCCGTCGGCCATCTCGACCGGCTTGGGCGGCGTCTTGCGGCCGAGCATCCCGCCGGCCCCGCCGCCGAGCCCCGCGCTCATGCGGCGGGCGATGAACAGCCACAGGACGACCAGGAGCAGCATCGGGGCGAGCGAGATGAGCAGGTTGGCGAGGAAGCTGCGGTGCTCGACGACGGGCTCGGCGGTGACGGTGACGTTCTGCTTGGTCAGCTGCGCCCACAGGTCGTCGTCGGCGAAGGTGGGCCGCTGGGTGGTGAACTTCGTGTAGTCGCCGCCGCCCTCGCCGGAGGGGACGGGTGCCTTGTTCTTGAGCTGGCCCTGGATGGCGTCGCCCTTGGCGTAGATCTTCGAGACGTTCCCGGCCGCGACCTGCTTGCTGAACTCGGTGTAGGAGACGGTCGGCTCGTCGCCGTCGTTGAAGAACGACAGGATGAGATTGGTGATCAGGTAGACGATCAGGGCGGCGAGGACGAGCCGCCCCCAGCCGCCGGGCATCTTCTTCTTCGGGGCGGGCGGCGGTGGCGCCCCCTCCGAGCGCCACGGCTGGTCGGGGCGTTCGCGCGGCGGTACGGAAGTGGGCACGTGCTCTCCTCATGGCCGGTGTGCGCCATTATGGGAGAACCGGATGAAACGGGCATGCCGGGCGGGCCCGATGAGGGGGTGCGGCGCGCGGGACGCGGGCAGCGCGAAGGGGCGCCCCCGGTCCGGCCGGGAGGCGCCCCCTCGGGTGCTGCCGTGCGGGTCGCCCCGCGCGGGGTCAGCCCATGAACTTCTTGAACTCGTCGGGGAGCTCGAAGTTCTTCTGCTCCTCGGCGGACGGCAGTCCGAGCGCCCCGCCCTGCGCCTTGCGCTCGGCGGCGGCGGCCTCCTCGGCCTTGCGCTTCATGGGGTTGCCGCTCTTGCGCTTGCCCTTGGCCTGCTTGATCTGCTTCTTCTGCCGGCCGGGGCCGCCGCCCATGCCCGGGATCCCCGGCATGCCCGGCATGCCGCCGCCCTGGGCCATCCGGGACATCATCTTGCGGGCGTCGAAGAACCGCTCGACCAGGTTCTTGACGGCGCTGACCTCGACACCGGAACCCTTGGCGATACGGGCGCGGCGCGAGCCGTTGATGATGTTCGGGTCCTGGCGCTCGCCCGGGGTCATCGACTTGATGATGGCCGCGGTGCGGTCCACGTCGCGCTCGTCGATGTTGTTGATCTGGTCCTTGATCTGCCCCATGCCGGGCAGCATGCCGAGCAGCTTGGAGATGGAGCCCATCTTGCGGACCTGCTCCATCTGGGCCAGGAAGTCGTCGAGCGTGAAGTCCTTGCCCTTGCTGGACGCCAGCTTGGAGGCCATCTTCTCGGCCTCGGCCTGGCTGAAGGTCTTCTCCGCCTGCTCGATCAGGGTGAGCAGGTCACCCATGTCGAGGATGCGGGACGCCATCCGGTCCGGGTGGAAGGCGTCGAAGTCGTCCAGCTTCTCGCCGTTGGAGGCGAACATGATCTGCTTGCCGGTGACGTGGGCGATGGAGAGCGCCGCACCGCCCCGGGCGTCGCCGTCGAGCTTGGAGAGCACCACGCCGTCGAAGCCGACGCCGTCGCGGAAGGCCTCCGCGGTGTTGACCGCGTCCTGGCCGATCATCGCGTCGACGACGAAGAGGACCTCGTCGGGGCTCACGGCGTCGCGGATGTCCGCGGCCTGCCGCATCAGCTCCTGGTCGATGCCGAGGCGTCCGGCGGTGTCGACGATGACCACGTCGTACTGCTTGGCGCGGGCGAACTCGATCGAGTCCTGGGCGACCTTGACCGGGTCGCCGACGCCGTTGCCCGGCTCGGGGGCGTAGACCGCGACCCCGGCGCGCTCGGCGACGACGCTCAGCTGGTTGACGGCGTTGGGGCGCTGGAGGTCGCACGCCACCAGGAGCGGGGAGTGGCCCTGGCCCTTGAGCCACTTGCCGAGCTTTCCGGCGAGGGTGGTCTTACCGGCACCCTGGAGACCCGCGAGCATGATCACGGTGGGCGCGGTCTTGGCGAACCGCAGGCGCCGGGTCTCGCCGCCGAGGATGCCGATGAGCTCCTCGTTGACGATCTTGATGACCTGCTGGGCGGGGTTCAGCGCCTGGGAGGTGACGAGGCCGGACGCGCGCTCCTTGACCTGCTTGATGAAGGCGCGAACGACGGGAAGCGCGACATCGGCCTCGAGCAGCGCGATGCGGATCTCGCGCGCCGTGGCGTCGATGTCCGCCTCGCTCAAGCGTCCTTTGCCCCGGAGGTTCTTGAACGTCGCACTCAGGCGGTCGGAAAGGGTATCGAACACGGTGGTCGCGGGTCCTCGGCTCGTGGGGCGGTCGGGTGGAGCCTGTGTCTGCGATCCGGCCGGAATGCAGACGCGGGCTTCGAACGGTCCCCAGGGTATCCCGGCGGATGGCGGTGCGCGGGGGTGCCTGCGCAGCACCGCTCTCCTGGACGGGGGCGGCTATCCGGGCCCGGCCGCCGCCCCCAGGGCCGACTCGACGCGCTCGGCCACCTCCCCCGCCTCCCGCGCCCCCAGCGCCGCGCCCTGCGCGTCCGTCACATAGAAGGCGTCCACGGCGTTGGAGCCCAGCGTCGACACGTGCGCCGAGCGCACGCGTACCCCCGCGCCCTCCAGGGCGTGCCCGATGCGGTGCAGCAGGCCCGGGGCGTCCTGGGCGCGCACCTCGATGACGGTGGCGTGCCGGGAGGCGGAGGGCGCGACGGCGGCCCGGGGCGGCGGGGCCGCGGCGCCGCGCCGGCGCGGGTGGGCGGCCTCGCGCTCGGCGAGCCGGGCCTCGATGTCCAGGGTGCCGGCGAGGGCGCGCACCAGGTCGGCGCGGAGCCGGGCGGCCTGCGGCAGGGAGCCGTAGGCGGCGGCCACCCGCCAGTCCAGGAGCAGGACGTCGCCGCCGACCGGGTCGGGCAGCTCCACGCTCCGCAGCTCGGCGGCGCGCACGGTCAGGCGGTGCAGCGCGAGCACCCCGGCCGTCAGGGGCAGCACCCCCGGCTGGTCGGGGACGGCGACCAGGAGCTCCACGCCGAGGGGCTCGTGTTCCTCCGCCCCGTCGGTACGGGTGCGCAGCGCGAGGACGGGACCGCCGGTGCGGTGGGCCTCGATGGCCAGGCGTTCCTGTTCGGCGGTGATCGCCGCGGGTTCGGGGTCGGCGGGCCGGCCCGCGAGGACCGCCGCGGCCCTGCGGACCAGGTCGGCCACGAGCGAGCCGCGCCAGGAGGACCACGCGGCGGGTCCGGTGGCCAGCGCGTCGGCCTCGGTCAGGGCGTGGAGCAGTTCCAGGGTGCCGGTGGAGCCGACCGCGTCGGCGACCGCGCGCACGGTCGCGGGGTCGTCGAGGTCGCGCCGGGTGGCGGTCTCCACGAGCAGGAGGTGATGGCGTACGAGGGTGGCGACGACGGCCACGTCGGGGGCGTCGAAGCCGACGCGGGCGGCGACGTCGCGGGCGATGGTCTCGCCGGCCACCGAGTGGTCGCCGGGCCAGCCCTTGCCGATGTCGTGCAGCAGTGCGGCGACCAGGAGCAGGTCGGGGCGGTGCACCCGGCGGGTGAGGTGGCAGGCGCGCACGGCGGTCTCGACGAGGTGGCGGTCGACGGTCCAGGTGTGCACGGCGTTGCGCTGGGGCCGGCAGCGCACGCGCTCCCAGTCGGGCAGCAGCGCCGTGATGAGCCCCTCCGCCTCGAGTGCCTCCCACACCGGGACGGCGGACTCCCCCGCGCCGAGCAGGGTGACCAGCTGTTCGCGGGCCTCGGCCGGCCAGGGCGTCGGCAGCGGCCTGGCCGTGGCCGCCAGCCGGCGTACGGCGTGCGGCGAGATGGGCAGGCCCGCCTGGGCGGCCGCGGCGGCGGCCCGCAGCACGAGGACGGGGTCCTTCTCGGGGCGGGCGGCGAGCGCGAGCACGACCTCGCCGTCCTGCTCGACGACGCCTTCGGCGAGCGGGGTGCGCTCCGGGGCCCCGGGGCGCGCGGCGCCGAGCAGCCGGCGCAGCCGCGGCCGGGCGGAGCGGGCCCGCAGCACCCGGTTGACCTCGCGCCAGGTGACGTCGCCTGCGTAGGAGATGACGCGGGCCGACTCCGAGACCTGACGGAGCATCACATCGGCGTCGAGCAGCCCCAGTTCGGCGGCCACCGCGTCCTGTTCCTGGAGGGCGAGGCGGTCGGTGGCGCGGCCGGTGCACAGGTGCAGCGCGTCGCGCACGTCCAGGAGGCGGCGCCGGGCCTCGGCGAGGCCCTCGCGGGGAGCGTCCGCCAGCCAGGAGGCGGCGACCGCGCGCAGGGCGGTCGCGTCCCGCAGGCCGCCCCTGGCCTCCTTGAGGTCGCCTTCGAGGAGGTACTGCAACTCGCCCTGGCGCTGGGCCCGTTCACGGCACAGCTCGTCGAGTTCGGGCAGCCGCCGGGGGGCGGTGTTGCGCCAGTCGGCCAGGACGGTGGTGCGCAGCGCCGACGTCAGGGCGAGGTCGCCGGCGACATGGCGGGCGTCCAGGAGGCCGAGCTGGACCTTGAGGTCCTCGCCGGCCGTCCTGCGGGCCTGGGCGGCGGTGCGCACCGAGTGGTCGAGATCGAGGCCGTGGTCCCACACCGGGTACCAGATCCGGTCCGCGAGGAGGGCGAGGGCCCCGGCGTCCGCCCGGCCGTCGTGCAGGAGCAGCAGGTCGAGGTCGCTGCGCGGCGAGAGTTCGCCCCTGCCGTAACCGCCGACGGCGACCAGGGACGCCCCCGGCACACCGGACTCCCGCGCGGCGGCGGTGAACAGCGCGGCCAGCCGGCCGTCGGTCAGCCGGGACAGGGCCGCGCGGCGCGGCGGCCCCTGCTGCCCCTTCTCGGTGAGCAGGGACAGCCGGGCCGCCGCGTAACCGCCGGGCTCGGAGTCGTCGTCACGGGATCCGGTACTCATCTCAACGCTCGTCACCCAGCAGCTCCTTGCGTGTGCCTACAGTGCGTCGGGGCCGCGTTCGCCGGTGCGCACCCGCACCGCCGTCTCGACCGGCACGCTCCACACCTTGCCGTCGCCGATCTTGCCGGTGCGGGCGGCCTTGACCACGACGTCGATGAGTTCCTCGGCGTCGTCGTCCTCGACCAGGACCTCGACGCGGATCTTGGGGACGAGGTCGACGGTGTACTCGGCGCCGCGGTAGACCTCGGTGTGGCCGCGCTGGCGCCCGTATCCGCTGGCCTCGGTGACGGTCAGGCCGTGGACGCCGAAGGCCTGGAGGGCCTGCTTGATCTCGTCGAGCCGGTGCGGCTTGACCACCGCGGTGATGAGCTTCATGCGTCCACCTTCTTGTTCGCTGCCGGATCGCCGAGCACGGGCAGGGCCTTGCGGGGGGCGGTGCCGCCGCCCGCGCCGCTGAAGTCGTAGGCGGTCTCGGCGTGTTCGACCTGGTCGATGCCCGAGATCTCGTCGTCCTCGGGGACGCGCATCCCGATCGTCCGGTCCAGGGCGAAGGCCAGGGCCGCGGAGACCACGAGCGAGTAGCCGAGGACCGCGCCGACGCCGAGCGCCTGCTTGCCCAGCTGGTCGAGGCCGCCTCCGTAGAAGAGGCCCTTGGCGGTGGACTGTACGCCGCCGGTGGCGAAGAGGCCGACGAGGAGCGAGCCGGTGATGCCGCCGACCATGTGGACGCCGACGACGTCGAGCGAATCGTCGAAGCCGAAGCGGTACTTGAGGCCGATGGCCATGGCGCAGAGCAGACCGGCGACGGCGCCGATGGCGATCGCGCCCAGCGGGCTGACGCAGCCGCCGGATGGGGTGATCGCGACGAGTCCCGCGACCGCGCCGGAGGCGGCGCCGAGGGTGGTGAACGAGCCGTGGCGCAGCTTCTCGTACAGCAGCCAGGCCAGCATGGCGGCGGCCGTGGCGACCTGGGTGTTGAGGAACATCACGGCGCCGACGCCGTCGTCGTTGCCGAGCCAGGACCCGGCGTTGAAGCCGAACCAGCCGAACCAGAGCAGGGCCGCGCCGAGCATGACGAGCGGCAGGCTGTGCGGCCGCATCGGGTCCTTCTTGAAGCCGACGCGCTTGCCGATCACCAGGATCACGCCGAGGGCGGCCGCACCCGCGTTGATGTGCACGGCGGTGCCGCCGGCGAAGTCGATCACGCCCTTCTTGAAGAGCCAGCCGTCCGAGGCCCACACCCAGTGCGCGACGGGGAAGTAGACGATGGTGACCCACAGGGCGGTGAACAGCGACCAGGCGGTGAACTTGACCCGGTCGGCGAGGGCCCCGCTGATGAGGGCGGGCGTGATCACCGCGAACATCAGCTGGAAGACGGCGAAGACGTAGACGGGCACGCTGTAGCCGGGCCAGAGCTGTACCAGGCCGATGCCGCTCAGCCCGAGGTAGTCCTTGGACCAGCCGACGAAGCCGTTGCTCTCGCCGAAGGCCAGGCTGAATCCGTAGAGCACCCACAGGATGGTGACGATGCCGAGGCTGATGAAGCTCATCATCAGCATGTTCAGGGTGCTCTTGACGCGGACCATGCCTCCGTAGAAGAAGGCGAGGCCGGGCGTCATGATCATCACCAGCGCTGAGCAGATCAGCATGAATCCGGTGTTGGCGCTGGACAGCTGCGGAGCGTCAGCTGCGAGCGTGATGCCTGGAGGCATCGGCGTCTCCTCGTCGTCGGTGGGCCCGTGCGGGGGCCTCACTCGGGCGGGACTGGCTGGTGGCCGGTTATGAGCCACGAGGTTGTCCCAGCGCCGTTTCCGACGATGCCGCTCGATGTTTCGCCGCAGTGACGAAGGAGGCGGGCATGTTACGTGCCCGTGAACCGCGGGGTCGGCGGTGCCGCGGCCGATGCCGTGCAGGGAGCCGCCCGAAAGCGGACCGGCCGCGACGCCACCCGCTCGACCTGGCGTGGGGGAGCCGAGTCGGGCTGAACGGGGTGGGTGTCGCGGCCGGGGTCTTGTATGCCGTCCCTGGGGGCGGCGGTGCCTCAGACGGCTTCGGCCGTCTCGGGCAGTTCCCTGCTGAGCAGGTCGGTCATCCGCACCACCTCGGCGACGTCCGAGAAGTCGCGTGCGGCGGTGTCGACGGTCTTGCGCAGCCGGGTGTTGACCCGCTCGGAGCGGACCCGCTTGGCGACCCTGAGGGCCTGCTCGGCCAGCACGGTCGACTGCTCGGGCTCCCGCTTGAGCAGATGCACGGTGGCCATGCCGATGAGGTTCAGGGCGTAGCTGCGCTGGTGCTCCTCGTCCTTGCCGAACAGGGCGACGGCCTGTTCCATCACCGGTTCGGCGAGCGAGGCGTAGGTGGGGCTGCGGCCCGCCACATAGGCGAGGTCGCGGTAGGAGTGGGCATTCTCCCCGTTGAGCTCCGCCTCGGAGAAGAAGCGGATCCAGTCGGGCTCCGGCTCGCCGTCGAGCCCGGCGTCACCGAAGGTGTCCTCGGCCATGCGCACGGCCCGCTTGGTCTTGCTGGGCTGGCCCATGTTGGCGTACGCGCGGGCTTCGAGGGCGTACAGCATGGCCTGGGTGCGGGCGGTGGCGCAGTCGCGGCTGCCGTACTGGGCGAGGTGGATGAGTTCCAGGGCGTCGTCGGGCCGGCCGAGGTGGATCATCTGGCGGCTCATGGAGGACAGGATGTACGAGCCGAGCGGCTTGTCACCCGCCTCCTTGGAGGCGTGCAGGGCGAGCACGAAGTACTTCTGGGCGGTGGGCTGGAGGCCGACGTCGTAGCTCATCCAGCCGGCGAGTTCGGCGAGTTCGGCCGCGCACTGGAAGAGGCGCTTGGAGGTGGCGGCGGGCTGGGGCTCCTGGAGCAGGTCGGTGACCTCGTGGAGCTGGCCGACCACGGCCTTGCGGCGCAGGCCGCCTCCGCACTGGGCGTCCCACTGGCGGAACATCGCGGTGGTCGATTCGAGCAGTTCGAGTTCCGGCTTGGACAGGCGCGAGGGGCGGCGGGCGCCGGCGGCGGTCTCCTGGGGGGCCGGCTCGCTGTTCAGGGAGGGCACGAGCCAGCGCTGCATGGGCTCGATGAGGGCGGGGCCCGCGGCCAGCATCAGCGAGGTGCCGAGGAAGCCGCGCCGGGCGAGCATCAGATCGCTGCGGGAGAACTCGCTGAGCAGGGAGACCGTCTGGGGCCCGGCCCAGGGCAGGTCGACGCCGGCGACCGAGGGTGACTGGTGGGCCTGGCGCAGCCCCAGGTCCTCGATCGCGACCACGCTGCCGAGGCGCTCCGAGAAGAGCTCCGAGAGGATGCGGGGAATGGGCTCGCGGGGCATCTCGCCGTCGAGCCAGCGCCGGACTCTGGAGGTGTCGGTGCTGATGTGGTGGGCGCCCATCTGGCGCGCCCGCCGGTTCACTTGGCGTGCCAGCTCGCCCTTGGACCAGCCGCTCCGTACGAACCACGAACTCAACTGTTCGTTGGGGCGCTTTCCGGCGCTCGTACCGCTAGCCCCACTGCCGCCCACTGGAACGCCCCCAATCCGCTGAAGCCTCATGTGCGTCGGTTGTGCATCGATTGCGCGAACCCCTATCAGAATGCCGCTAGTTGGGCCTCCTGTCCCGCGGTTGGACCCGCTCGGACCGCAAACCCGGTTGCCCCCGGCATACCCGTGGGTGCATACACCCCCGAGGTCTGTGCACCGACAGTAATCCTACGATCACCCGTCCGGCCACGGTGATTCCAGAAACGCCACCATTCGCCACCCCATCGAATGAACTCCCCTGCCGCCAGGCACGATTCACTTGACACAGGGCGATCAGCATCGGGTGGAGCGGAGTGAGCCGGGGCGCGCGGCGCACATCGCACCACCCCTTTCACGACCGTGTCCGACCTGGCGGAGACGGAAAGTGACGGGAAAACTCCGGATCGTCACAACTACGTCATGGGCGTCGTAACCACCGACGCGGCACACCCGTTGGAGGGGGCATGGGCTTCACGATCGGCGGCAGCCGGGGCATCAAGGAGACCCGGCCCGGCTCTTGGCGCCGTGGCCGCTCCGCGCGTACCACCCGGACGAGCGAGGTCACCGCGGTGGCCGAGTACACAGGACTGTGGGGCTGGGACGTCGCCCCGGGCGCCCGCGCCCTCAACGGCGCCTGCTCCTGCGGCAGTTCGGACTGCACGGCGCCGGGCGCGCACCCGCTCGGCTTCCTCCCCGAGGTGCCGGCCGGCGCCACCCTGGACGAGGTGACCCGGGCCTGGTCGCAGTGCCCGGGCGCGGCGGTGCTGCTCCCGGTCGGCCGGAGCTTCGACGTGCTGGACGTCGCCGCCCCGGCCGGGCGGCGGGCGCTGGTGCGCCTGGAGCGGATGGGGCTGCCGCTCGGCCCGGTCTCGACCACGCCCGAGGGCCGCACCCACTTCTACGTGGCCCCCGGCGCCTCGGGCGAACTCCCCCGGCTGCTCTACCGGATGGGCTGGGACGACGCGGTCCTCGACCTGCGCTGCCCGCCGCGCGGCGGGTACGTGCCGGCGCCGCCGTCGGGCGATGTGCACTGGCTGCGCCCGCCCGGCCCGGACACCGCGAACCGCCCGCCCGAGGCCCGTCTGCTGCTCGGCACGCTGGCCTACATCTGCCACCGCTCGGCGGCGTGACCGGCCGGGGCCCCGCGGGGCCCGGACCGCCCGGCACGACAACGCCCCGCCGCACCGGTCGGTGCGACGGGGCGTTCGGGCGGAGCGGGGCGCGCTAGTCGCCGATGAGCGCGTCGACGAACGCCTCGGGCTCGAACGGCGCCAGGTCGTCCGCGCCCTCGCCGAGGCCGACGAGCTTGACGGGGACGCCCAGTTCGCGCTGGACGGCGATGACGATGCCGCCCTTGGCGGTGCCGTCGAGCTTGGTCAGGACGATGCCGGTGATGGCGACGACCTCGGCGAACACGCGGGCCTGGACCAGGCCGTTCTGGCCGGTCGTGGCGTCGAGCACGAGGAGCACCTCGTCGAGCGGGCCGTGCTTCTCCACGACGCGCTTGACCTTGCCGAGCTCGTCCATGAGGCCGGTCTTGGTGTGGAGCCGGCCGGCCGTGTCGATGAGCACGACGTCCGCGCCCTCGGCGATGCCCTCCTTGACCGCGTCGAACGCGATGGAGGCGGGGTCGCCGCCCTCGGGGCCGCGCACGGTGCGGGCGCCCACGCGCTCGCCCCAGGTCTGCAGCTGGTCGGCGGCGGCGGCGCGGAAGGTGTCGGCCGCACCCAGCACCACGGACTTGCCGTCGGCGACCAGGACGCGGGCGAGCTTGCCGGTGGTGGTGGTCTTGCCGGTGCCGTTGACGCCGACGACCATCACGACGCCGGGGACGGTCTCGCCGCCCTCGGTCTTGACCTCGCGGTCGAAGTCGGGGCCGAGCAGCGTGAGGAGTTCCTCGCGCAGCAGCGTGCGCAGCTCGTCGGGGGTGCGGGTGCCGAGCACCTTGACGCGCTCGCGGAGCCGGTCGACCAGCTCCTGGGTGGGCGCGACGCCGACGTCGGCGGTCAGCAGGGTGTCCTCGATCTCCTCCCAGGTGTCGTCGTCGAGGTGCTCGCGGGAGAGCAGGGTGAGCAGCCCCTTGCCGAGCGAGTTCTGCGAGCGGGCGAGGCGCGCCCGCAGCCGGACGAGCCGGCCGGCGGTCGGTTCGGGGACGTCGAGCGCCGGGGCCTCGGGGGCGGCCGGCTCCGCGACGACGACCGGGGTGGCGGGCGCCTCGGGGAGGCCGACCTCCTCGATGGTGCGGCGCGGTTCCTCCGCCGTCTCCGCGGCGTCCTCACCGACCTGAGGCTCGGCGGGCGGGGCTGTGATGGTCGGCGTGCTCGGCGGCGCGGTGGGCGGCAGCTGCTTCTTCTTGCGGCTGCTGACCACGAGCCCGCTGATCGCGCCGACCGCGACCAGGGCGATGACTACAGCAAGGATGACGAATTCCATAACCCTCCCAGTATCGGGTACGAGCTCCCACGGGCCCAGTTTGTGGCTTCGTCCGAGTATGGGCGGGAATGCTGGGGCGGGTGTCGGATTAAAGTACGATAGAGATGGACGCATCAACGCGCGTAGAGTCCCCTTCGACCACCCCCACCGGCTCAGTGTCGAGCCGAGCGAGAGGCACGGAACTCCACCCCCATGAACGACACCGGCTCCCCCGACGAATCGCAGAGCGCCCTGGAGACACGCGGCCTTGAGCCCGTGCCGGACGCGGAGCGCACGGCGAGAACCCGGGAACTCTTCCCCACCTGGGTCGCCGCCAACATCAGCGTGCTGCTGCTCACGATGGGCGCCAGCCTCGTCGTCGCGTACAAGCTCAACTTCTGGCAGGCGATCGTCGTCGCCGTGTGCGCGCCCATCCTCTCGTACGGCCTGGTCGGGCTCATCGGGATCGCGGGCAAGCGCGGCGGCGCCCCGGGCATGGCGCTGTCGCGCGCGGTGTTCGGGCAGCGCGGCAACCTGCTGCCCGGCTCGCTGATCTGGGTGGCGCGCTGGGGCTGGGAGACCATCAACGCGGTGACCGGCGCCTATGCGGTGCTGACCGTGCTCGACATCCTCTTCGGGATCAAGAGCAACACGTTCCTGATCATCGTCACGCTCGCGGTCTTCGTGGTGATCACCTTCGCCATCTCGGGTCTCGGCATCCACGTCGTGCAGAAGTGCAACAAGTACGCGACGTTCCTGTTCGGCGCGTTCTCGGTGCTGGTCCTGGTCTACCTGGTCATGAACACCGACTGGTCGGCCGTCTTCGACCAGCCGGCCGGCAAGACCTCGCTGATGGTCGCGGGCACCGGCATGATCGCCGCGGGCGGTGTCAGCTGGATCCCCTCCGCCCCCGACTTCGCCCGCTATCTGCCGCGCGACGCCTCCGCCAGGGCGATCGTCGGCAACTCGATCGGCGGCGCCGGCATCGTGGTGCTCCCGATGGTCCTGATGGGCGCCGTCATGGCGGTCTCCACCCCCGACCTCGCCTCGGCCGCCGACCCGGTGTCCTTCCTCGGCGAGATCCTGCCGATGTGGATCGCGGTGCCCTACCTGCTGATCGCGCTCGTCGGCATGCTGCTGATCAACTCGATGTCGATGTACTCGGCGGGCTTCACCGCGCAGACCCTCGGCTTCAAGATCCCGCGGCACTGGGCGGTCTCGGTGAACGCGGTGATCTCGCTGGTCTTCGGCGGCATCCTGATGCTGGTCGCCACCAGCTTCATGGGCTCCTTCATCGCCTTCCTCTCGCTGCTCGCCGTCGCGTTCTCGGCCTGGGTCGGCGTGTTCGGCGCGGACATGCTGCGGCGCACCGAGTACGACGCGAAGGCGCTGCTCGACACGGGCCGCACCAGCGCCTACTGGTACAAGGGCGGCTTCTCCCCCGCCGCGGTCACCGCCTGGGCGGTCGGCCTCGTCGGCGGCCTGATGTTCACCACCTCCGACTGGTTCACCGGCCCGCTGGCCGCGAACAATCCGGTCGGCGAGTACGGGCTGGGCTGGGTCGCCACCATCGTGATCTCCGGACTGCTGTACCTGGCGCTGCCCAAGCCCGCGGTCGTGCCCGCCGACACCGGAGCGACCGGCTCCGGGGCCGCCAAGTCCGCCGACACCATGGCGGTCTGACGCCTCGTCAGCTACCGTCCCCCTTCGCCCGGGGTTCCACGGAACCCACCCGGTGGAGGGGGACTTTCCCATGCCGTTCACGGTCGTACGCATGAACCTGGTGGACCCGGACGCCACCACCCGGTCCCTGTCCGCGCGCTACCGGGCGGCCCTGGAGATGGCCGCGTACGCCGACGACCGGGGCATCGACACCGTCCAGACCGAGGAGCACCACGGCACGGACAACAACTGGCTGCCCTCCCCCTTCGCCTTCGCGGGGGCGGTCTTCGGCGCCACCCGCCGGATCGCGGTCACCGTGTCGGCGATCATCGGGCCGCTGTACGACCCGCTGCGCCTGGCCGAGGACATCGCGGTGCTCGACCTGGTGAGCGGGGGCCGTCTGGTGACGGTGTCGGGGATCGGCTACCGGCCGGCCGAGTACGAGCAGCAGGGCGTCGAGTGGGGCCGGCGCGGCAAGCTCCAGGACGAGCTGCTCGAAACGCTCCTGAAGGCGTGGAGCGGCGAGGAGTTCACCTATCGCGGGCGCCGGGTGCGCGTCACCCCGCGTCCGTTCACCGAGCCGCACCCGATGCTGCTGGTCGGCGGCTCCTCACGGGCGGCCGCGAACCGCGCGGCCCGGCTCGGCCTGCCGTTCTTCCCGAGCGCGCACCTGCCGGACCTGGAGGCGTACTACCACGAGCGGCGCGCCGAGTACGGCACCGAGGGCTTCTGCATGATGCCGGCGGCGGTGACACCGCTGCTGCACCTGAGCGAGGACCCGGACCGCACCTGGGCCGAATACGGCGAGCACTTCCTGCACGAGGCGCGGATGTACGCCTCCTGGCAGTCCAAGGACATCCGCTCGGCGGTGAGGTCGGGGGCCACGACGGTGGCCGAGCTGCGCGCCGAGGGCGTCTACCGCGTGGTGACCCCGCAGGAGTGCGCCGCCCTGGAGGCCGACAGCCTGGTCCTGCACCCGCTGTGCGGGGGGATGCCGGTGGACGAGGCGTGGCGCAGCCTGCACCTGTTCTGCGAACGGGTGCTGCCGGCGCTCTGAGGGAGCCCGTGCGGCCGCGCGCACGCGAACCGCCCCGGCTCGATCGGCGAGCCGGGGCGGTTCGGTGAGAGGAGGGGGGCAGCGGGGATTAGCCCATCTCCTCCAACGCCTTGCCCTTGGTCTCCTTGACGTACTTGAGCACGAAGGGGATCGAGAGCGCGGCGAAGGCCGCGTAGATGATGTACGTGCCGGACAGGTTCCAGTCCGACAGGCTCGGGAAGCTCGCGGTGATGGCCCAGTTGGCGATCCACTGGGCGGCCGCGGCCACACCGAGGGCGGCGGCGCGGATCCGGTTCGGGAACATCTCGCCGAGGAAGACCCAGACCACCACGCCCCACGACAGGGCGAAGAAGAGCACGAAGACGTGGGCGGCGATCAGGGCGACGACGCCCTGCGTGTTGGGGAGCTTGCCGTCGACGAGGTGGGCGGAGAAGGCCCAGGCCTCGACGGCCAGCGCGATCGCCATGCCGATGGAGCCGACGAGGGCGAGCGGCTTGCGGCCGACCCGGTCGACCAGGACCATCGCGATCACGGTGCCGATGATGTTGATGATCGACGTGGTGAACGAGTAGAAGAACGAGCTCGACGGGTCGATGCCGACGGACTGCCACAGCGTCGAGGAGTAGTAGAACGCGACGTTGATGCCGACGAGCTGCTGGAAGACCGAGAGGCCGATGCCGACCCAGACGATCGGCAGGAAGCCCCACTTGGAGCCGAGCAGGTCCTTGAAGGTGGACTTGTGCTCGGACTTCATCGCGTGCTCGATCTCGGCGACGCGGGCGTTCAGGTCGACGTCCTTGCCCTCGACCTCGGCCAGCACCTTCTTGGCGTCGGCGTCACGGCCGACGGAGATGAGGAAGCGCGGCGACTCGGGGATGGCGAAGGAGAGCAGCCCGTACAGGACGGCCGGGACGACCATCACGCCGAGCATGACCTGCCAGGCCTCGATGCCCATGAGCTTGCCGCGCTGGTCGCCGTCCGCGGCGTTCAGGATGCCCCAGTTGACGAGCTGGGAGATGGCGATGCCGATGACGATGGCGGCCTGCTGGAAGGAGCCGAGCCGGCCGCGGTAGGCGGGCGGGGCGACCTCGGCGATGTAGGCCGGACCGATGACGGAGGCCATGCCGATGGCGAAGCCTCCGATGATCCGCCAGAAGGCGAGGTCCCACAGCGCGAAGGGCAGTGCGGACCCGACGGCGCTGATGGTGAAGAGGACCGCCGCGATCTGCATGCAGCGGATGCGCCCGATGCGGTCGGCGATGCGGCCCGCGGTGGCGGCACCGATCGCACAGCCGATCAGGGCGATGGCGATGACCTGGGCGAGCGTCCCCGAGCCGATGGAGTACCGGTCGCGGATCGCCTCTACGGCGCCGTTGATCACGGAACTGTCGTAGCCGAAGAGGAAGCCGCCCATCGCGGCCGCCGCCGTGATGAAGATGACATGGCCGAGGTGGTCCGGGGCCGCCTGGCCGCCTCCGGACGCCTTCGCCTGCGCGGTACTGGTCACGTGTACTCCTGGGGCCGCCCGGCAGCGTCGCCGGGCGTAAGGGGACTCCTCCAAGTGGGGCACAACTTCTCGTCACCCACCACTTGAACGTAAAAGCAACGTTGCAGAGACTATGCCTTCAAGTTTCGAAGTCAATACCTGTTCGGTTGTGAATTTCTGGGCACGACTGGCCGCATGTTGTTCAAGACTTGAACATGCGCTCTCGACCCTCGGCTGCCGCCCGGGCCGGAGCCCGTCAGCGCAGCCGCTGGCTGATGACCTTGGAGACCCCGTCGCCCTGCATCGAGACGCCGTACAGCGCGTCGGCGACCTCCATGGTCCGCTTCTGGTGCGTGATCACGATCAGCTGTGAGGACTCCTGGAGCTCCTGCATGATCCGGATCAGCCGCTGGAGGTTGGTGTCGTCCAGGGCCGCCTCGACCTCGTCCATCACGTAGAACGGACTGGGCCTGGCCTTGAAGATGGAGACGAGCAGGGCCACCGCGGTCAGCGAGCGCTCGCCGCCCGAGAGCAGCGACAGACGCTTGACCTTCTTGCCCGGCGGGCGCGCCTCCACATCGATCCCGGTGGTGAGCATGTTGC
Organism: Streptomyces sp. NPDC048111; assembly: GCF_043202815.1. Taxonomy (NCBI): domain Bacteria; kingdom Bacillati; phylum Actinomycetota; class Actinomycetes; order Kitasatosporales; family Streptomycetaceae; genus Streptomyces; species Streptomyces sp. NPDC048111. Next base: position 55,660 of record NZ_JBIDBD010000012.1, on the reverse strand, counting down.
CCGGATCGGTGAGGACCAGACGGCCCTCGCCGCCCGGGAAGAGCCGCGAGAAGACGCCTTCGAACTGCCTCGCCGTGTCGTGGTAGGCCTCGGTGAAGACCTGCTCCACCCGCTCGTCGACCTCCTTCACGACTTGAAGGAGGTCGGCCCTCGTCTTCTTGAGGTCCTCCAGCTGCTCCGAAAGGAACTGGTGGCGCTCCTCCAGGGCCGCGAACTCCTCGAGGGCCAGCGGATTGACCTTTCCGAGCTGGTGGTACGCCCGTTCGGCTGCCTTGAGCCGCTTCTCCTGCTCGGCCCGCACGTACGGGACCGGCTGGTTGCGCGGGTGCGCCGGGTCATCGGGCAGCTCCTCTCCCTCGGCGGGCGGAGAGGGGGGCACCGGCTGGTCGGGCCCGTACTCGGCCACGAGCCCCGCCGGCTCGACCCCCAGCTCCTCCAGCGCCCTGGTCTCCAGCTGCTCGATCCGCAGCCGCTTCTCCGCTCCTAGTACCTCGCCGCGGTGAACTGAATCCGTCAGCCGGTCGAGTTCTGCTTTGAGATCGCGCCCGGCGCCGCGGGCCGCCGTCAGCTCTTGCTCCCGTTCGGCCTTGGCGGCCTCGGCCGCCGTCCGCTCCCGGGCGGCCCGCTCCAGCGACACCTCGACATGGGCGAGCAGGGTGCGGGCCCCCGCCGCCACGGCCGCCGCGACCGTCGCCTCGTGGCGCAGCCGGGCCCGGCGCTGCTCGGCCCTGGCGCGCGCCTCGCGCTCCGCCCGCGCCCCCCGGTCGAGCGCCTCGGCCCGCCCGGCGAGCGCCTTGACGCGCTCCTCATGGGTACGGGCCTGGAGGCGGGCCTCCATCTCGGTCTGGCGGGCGTTGGCGCCGTCGGCCGCCAGCCGGTCGCGCACCGAGGTGTCGGGCTCCTCCTCGACCGGCATCTCCTCGGCGACCAGGAGCCGCTCGGCGAGTTCCTCGGCCTCCTCGGTCGCGCGCTCCAGGGCGTCCTGGGCGCGGGTGGCCGCCGCCGTGGCGCGTTCGGCCTCGCCCTCCGCCGCGCGGGCCTGTCCCGCGAGCCGCCCGAGCTGCTGCGCGACCGAGGACCGCGCCTTCTCGGCGGCCCGCCCCCGCTCCCGCAACTCCTCGACGCCCGCGGCCAGTTGACGGCGCCGCTCGTCCGCCGCGTGCTGGGCCCCGGTCAGCTCCTCGCACCGTACGCCCAGGTCGGCGAGCTCGGCCGCGGCCTCGTCGACGGCGGCCTGCACCTCCAGGAGGCTGGGCGCCCCGGCGGAGCCGCCGTGCGCGAAGTGGGCGCCCAGCACATCGCCCTCGGCGGTGACGGCGGTCAGCGCGGGCCTGGCGTAGACGAGGTCCTCGGCGTCCTCCAGGGTGGCGACCACGACGACATCGCGCAGCAGGCGCCGCACCGCGGGCAGGAGCTCGGCCGGTCCTCGCACCAGGTCGGCGGCGCGCGGCGGGCCGTCGCCGCGCGGCGGGCGCTCGTCGTCGTCCTCGGGGGCCCCGCCGAGGATCAGGGCGGCGCGGCCGGCGTCCTGCTTGCGCAGCATGCGGATGGCTTCGGCCGCCGCGGAGGGGCCGCTGACCGCGACGGCGTCGGCGGCGGCTCCCAGGGCCGCGGCCAGGGCCACCTCGTGGCCGGGGGCCACGGTGAGCAGTTCGGCGGCGGGGCCGAGCAGGCCGGCCAGCGTCTCGCGGGCGCCGAGCAGCGCGCCGGTGCCGTCCTTGCGGCGCAGGCCGAGCGCGAGGGCTTCGTGCCGGGCCGCGACGGCGGCCCGCCGGCGTTCGGCGGCGGTGGTCTGCTCGCGGGCGGCGCCGAGCGCGGCCTCGGCCCCGGCGAGTTCCCGCTTGGCCGCCTCCAGTGCCCCGGTGAGCTCGGTGTCGTCGGCTTCGAGGCCGTCCACCTCGGCCTTGAGCTGCTCGTACTCCTGCTGGGCGAGGGCGGCGCGCTCCGCCGCCTCGTCGCGGGCCGAGGCGAGGCGGTCGATCTCGGCCTGCGCGGAACCCGCCCGGCCACGGGCCGCGTTGACCTGGCCGTGCAGCCTGGCCAGGCCTTCGCGCCGGTCCGCGATGGCCCGGGCCACGTCCTTCAAACGCCGTTCCTCGACGGCGAGTTGGCGCTCCAGCTCGGCGCGGTGGGCGGCGGTGTCCTCCAGGGCGTGCTCGGCCGCTTCGAGGGCGGCCTCCAGCTCGGCCTCCTGCTCGCGGATCCGGGCGGCCTCGCGTTCCATGTCCTCGGGGTCGCGGCCGCGCCGCTCCTCGGGGGGCTGGGCGCTCGCGCTGGTGACCCGGGCGTCGGCGAGCGAGACCGTGCCGCGGACCCGTTCGGCCAGCTGGGACAGCTCGTACCAGGTCTGCTGGGCGCGCTGGAGCCGGGGCGCCAACTGCCGTACCTGTTCCTCCAGTTGCGCCTCACGGGCGAGGGCGGCCCCGAGGTCGGCGGCGGCGCTCTCCCTGCGCCGCAGCAGCTCGGCCTCGTCGGCGATCTCGGCGCTGAGCGCGGCCCGCAGCGTGACCAGGTCGTCGGCGAGCAGGCGCAGGCGGGCGTCGCGCAGGTCGGCCTGGATGACGGCGGCGCGGCGGGCGACGGCGGCCTGGCGGCCCAGCGGCTTGAGCTGGCGGCGCAGCTCGTCGGTGAGGTCCTGGACGCGCGCGAGGTTCGCCTTCATCGCGTCCAGCTTGCGCAGCGCCTTCTCCTTGCGCTTGCGGTGCTTGAGGACGCCGGCGGCCTCCTCGATGAAGGCGCGCCGCCCCATCGGGTCGGCGTGCAGGACGGAGTCGAGCTGGCCCTGCCCCACGATGACGTGCATCTCGCGGCCGATGCCGGAGTCGGAGAGCAGTTCCTGGATGTCGAGCAGACGGCAGGTGTCGCCGTTGATCTGGTATTCGCTGCCGCCGTTGCGGAACATGATCCGCGTAAGGGTGACTTCGGCGTATTCGATGGGCAGCGCGCCGTCGGAATTGTCGATGGTGAGGGAGACCTCGGCGCGACCGAGCGGAGGGCGGCCGGTCGTGCCGGCGAAGATCACGTCCTCCATCTTTCCGCCGCGCAGCGTTTTGGCGCCCTGTTCGCCCATCACCCAGCTGAGCGCGTCCACGACATTGGACTTGCCTGATCCGTTGGGGCCCACCACACAGGTGATGCCCGGCTCGAACTTCAGCGTGGTCGCGGAGGCGAAGGATTTGAATCCGCGCAGGGTGAGGGCCTTGAGGTGCACGCAGCCGGACTCTACCTTTCGCTCCCGGTTTCGCCCAGGAAGGTGCAGGGCAGATCAAGGCGTGAAGGGAGAGGCGTCGCGTGCGACCGGTGCGGGGGCGCCGGCGGAAGCCCGGCAGCGGGGTATGCGCCGCGGGTATGCCCGGGGAAAATGCACCGGAGGGAAAGGAAGAAGGGACGCCGAAGCGTCCCTTGCAATACCTTGCAGGTGGTGCGGATCTCTCGATCTCGACGAGAGGAACGGAAGCCTTGCTCACCCGGATCAGGTGAGGGCGGGCTCCGCCTGCGGGACGTCGATGTCGATGCCTTCGAGCAGCGAATCTCCGCGGTGCGAAGCGGCGGCAGCGGACAGCACGTCGTTCTCGGAGTGAATCCGGTTGAGCTCGGACTCAAGATCCTGGACGCGCTGCTGGAGCCGTCGCATCTCGGCGAGGAGTCGCGGGTCGGAACCGCCGACGTAACCGAGAAGCGCCTTTGCCATGATGGATGGTCCTCCACAATGAGTGACCGACCGAAGCGGTTGGGTCGTGAGGGAATCGCACCCGCGATGCTTGGACTTGACTGCGGTTCTTCATGCCAAGCAGCTAAGGTGCGCGGGGCTTCCAGAGTCTCACCAAAAAGTTTGACGGTCAACACGATCACGCCCCGTATCCATGGGCAATCCGGGGGCGCGCGGCCGTGAACCCGGCGGCGCTGCCTCTCCTCGGAGCCCTGGGGGCGTGGAGATCATCCTTACTGCGGCAGCTTTCCACGCCGGAGGCGAGAAGGCAACAGTCAGATCGTTCGAGGTCAGCGCGGGGTTGCGAGCCGAACGCGGGGGGTGACCGCGGGCGCCCGGCACGGCGTGCGCCGGTTCGCTCAGCGGATCGCGAAGGTGTCGTAGCCGCCCCGCGGTGTGTCCCAGATCTCGGTCACTCCATCGACCCGGCCCGGTGTGTCGTCCGAGCGCAGCCACTCCAGGAGACGGTGGCAATTCTCACGCGGCCCCTCCGCCACGACTTGCACCCGCCCGTCGTCGAGATTGAGCGCGAAGCCGCGCAGTCCGCCGATCTCGAGTGCATTCGCCCTGGTGAACCAGCGGAAACCGACTTGCTGTACGCGCCCGCGCACCCAGGCCGTGAGTCGGACGTCTCCGTGCGCGTCTTCATTCATGGCTGCACGCTAACCGGCCAATTGCTCATGCTGCACTTCGCCCCCTTGCGTCATGGCGTACAGTCGCGACGCAATGAGCCTCACCCGTATGGGTTAGTGCCCATTTGATCATTTCGGGCCGGTCACGGCCCCCGGCAATTGCGACCGGGCATTGCCCCGGCATCGAGGAAGGCACCGCAGATGGGACGCCATCGTCGCTCCGCCGCCGACCCCGCGCCCGCCGAGGCCGGGGCGGGCCAGGGCGGCCGGCCCCGGGGCGGGACGCGCCGCGGGAAGCGGGCCGCCGCGCCCGTGCGCACCGGACTGCTCGGCGTCTCGGCCGCGGTGGCCGTGGGCGCCGTGGCCGTGGCCTCGGGCCTGCTGCCCGGCGGCGGGACCTACAAGGTGAGCGGCGACACCACGGCGGAGGGCCGGCTCCACGCGTCCCAGACGCCGGACGTCCGCCCGCAGGGCGGCGAGTCCGGCACGCCGACCGCCGCGGCGCCCGCGCCGACCCCCTCGGCCAAGGCCCCGCACACCCCGTCCGCCTCCCCCTCCCCCAGCGTCGTGGTGACCCCGTCGGCGCCGGCCTCCGCGCCCGTACCGCAGAAGAAGTCCGAGGCGCCGGCCCCGCCGCCGCCCGCCCCGAAGACCGCGGCCCCCAGGCCGGCCGGTACGCCGGCCGCCACTGCGTCCACCGCCCCCGTGCCCTCGCAGCGCGTGCAGGTGCCGTCCGCCGAGGTGTCGGCCGCCGCGACCGTGCTGTCGCTGGTCAACCAGCAGCGTTCGATGGCCGGTTGCAGCCCGGTGTCGGCGGACCCGGCGCTCGGCTCGCTCGCCACCGCCTTCAGCGACGACATGGCGGCCCGCGGCTTCTTCGACCACACCGACCCGGACGGCAGGACGCCGTGGGACCGGGCGGCGAAGGCGGGGGTGCAGGGCCTCGGCGGGGAGAACATCGCCCGCGGCCAGGCGGATGCCAAGGCCGTGATGGACGCCTGGATGAGCAGCCCGGGCCACCGGGCGAACATTTTGAACTGCGAGTACCGGACGCTGGGCGTGGGCGTCCACTTCGGGCCCGGCGGTCCTTGGTGGACCCAGGACTTCGGCTTTTGATCAGATGCCCCGTGCCATGGGGCGTACGGGAAATCGATCATTGATTTCGCTCATCCGTCATCGCGGCGCGCAATTCCTCCGTACGCACGCCACGCACGCGAAAGGGCCCCTTCCGTTCGATCGGAAGGGGCCCTTTCGGCTGTGCACCACAGGGGCACCGGATACGGGCGCGACCAGTACGAGCCGCGCTCGGGGCTCAGGCGCCGACGGCGGCCCTGCCCGCGAGGAAGACGCGGGCGGTCTCGGCGATGCGGCGGCCCAGGTGCTCGGCGGTCGCGATGTCGGCCTTGTGCACGGCCTCCGGTCCCTCGTCGGAGTTGGTCTGCGCGCCGGCGCCGGAGAAGAAGCCGAGCCGGTTGAGGTCGTTCTCGGAGCCGGTCGAGGAGTTCCAGCCCGGCTTGAGGCCCAGGTTCACCCAGTGCATGCCGTGCTGGGCGGCGAGGGTCTGGAAGAACTGCAGCGTGTGGCCCTTGTCGCCGCTCTTGGAGCCGGAGTTGGTGAAGCCGGCCGCGAGCTTGTCCTGCCAGGCGTCGGTGAACCAGCGCTTGGAGCTGGCCTCGGCGAACTGGTGGAAGGCCCCGGAGGCCGTGCCCATGTAGGTGGGCGAGCCGAAGACGATCGCGTCGGAGGCGTCGAGCAGCTCCCACTCGGCCTCCGTGATGGTGTCGACCCGGATGAAGTGCACGGTGGCTCCGGCCTCGGCCGCGGCATCGCGCAGGGCCTCGGCGAGGACGGCGGTGTGGCCGTAGCCGGAGTGATGGGCGATGGAAACGACGGGAGTGATCACGGCGGTAATCCCCTCATGGGCGTGGAACGGGCGGCGCGAGGCCGGAAGGCGGCTTCCGCGGCGGTTCTCCGCTGCGGCGCTGCCCACAGGTAAGCACTAACTTTTGGTAAGCGCAACCCAGACGTGTGCGCTGTAGAGGAGTAGGCTGAGCATATGGATGAGACCTCAGTGGAGACGGAACGCCCGGCGGTCCCCCGCGCCGGGGGCACTCCTGTCAATGACGGCACCCCTGTCGGAGACGGCGCCGACGCCGACCTGGCGTTCAACGTGTTCGCCAAGTCGTGCCCCTCGCGCCGCACCCTCGAAGACGTCACGGGACGCTGGGGCAGCTTGACGCTGGGCGCGCTGCACGAGGGGAGCCTGCGCTTCAACGAGCTGCGGCGCCGGGTCGACGGCGTGAGCGAGAAGATGCTGTCCCAGACGCTGCACGCGCTGGAGCGCGACGGACTCGTCCGCCGCGAGGCACAGCCCACCAATCCGCCGCGCGTCGACTACGAACTGACCGAGCTCGGGCATCAGGTGACCGAGCGGCTGCTCTCGCTCATCCACTTCGTGGAGGAGCGGATGCCGTCGGTGCTGGACGCGCAGCGGAGCTACGACACGGCGCGCGGCGCCCGCTGACACTTGGGGCAGAAGTAGCTCGACCGGTTCATCCAGGCCCGTCGGCGCATCGGCGTGCCGCAGCGCCGGCAGGGCTCGCCCTCGCGTCCGTAGGCGTCGAGCGAGCGATCGAAGTAGCCGGACTCGCCGTTCACGTTGACGTAGAGGCTGTCGAAGCTGGTCCCGCCGACGGCGAGCGCCGCGTTCATCACGTCCCGTGCGTGGCCCAGGAGTTCGGCCGCCTTGGGGCGGTTCAGGGTCGCGGTCGCCCGGTCGTAGTGCAGCCGGGCCCGCCAGAGCGCCTCGTCGGCGTAGATGTTGCCGACGCCGCTGATGAGCGACTGATCGAGCAGGGCGCGTTTGATCGTGGTGCGCCGCAGCCGCAGGGCCGCGAAGAAGGCCTCGTCGTCGAAGGCGGGGTCCAGGGGGTCCCGGGCGATGTGCGCGATCACGTCGGGCAGGCCGTCGGTGCTGCCGGGGACGGTGTCGTGCAGGGAGAGCCCGCCGAAGGTGCGCTGGTCGACGAAGCGCAGCTCGGTGCCCAGGTCGTCCTGGAAGCGCACCCGGATCCGCAGGTGCTTCTCGTCGGCGGCGTCCCGCGGCTGCACCAGGAGCTGGCCACTCATGCCGAGGTGCCCGAGTACGGAGGCGTCCGCGTCCGCGAGCGGCAGCCACAGGTACTTGCCGCGCCGGTGGGCGACACCGATCCGGTGCCCCGTGAGCCGGGCCGCGAAGTCGTCGCCCCCGGCCGGATGGCGGCGCACCGCGCGGGGGTGCAGCACCTCGACGTCCGCCACCGTGCGCCCCGCCACCCAGCGTTCGAGACCGCGCCGGACCACTTCGACTTCAGGCAGCTCAGGCATGGCCGCAGAGTACCGTCCGGACGCCGCCGGCCCGGCGGGGACCCCGGCCGGACAACGCGAAGCCCCCGCCCTGCGCGGCCGCGCGGGACGGGGGCTTCGGAGGAAGGGCCGGTCAGGCCGCCGATTCGCCGGCGGCGGGGGTCGGCGACCCGCCGTCGGCAGCGGCGACGGGGGCCTCGGCCGCCGTCTTGGCGCGCTCGTCGGCGGCGGCGTGAATGGCCCGCCATGCCGACTCCGCGGCCTGCTGCTCCGCTTCCTTCTTGCTGCGGCCGGTGCCGGTGCCGTACGAGACACCACCGACGCGGGCGGCAGCAGTGAAGGTCTTCTCGTGGTCGGGTCCGGTCTCGGAGACCAGGTACTCGGGAACACCGAGCCCTTCGGCCGCCGTCAGCTCCTGGAGACTGGTCTTCCAGTCCAGGCCGGCCCCGAGGTTCGAGGACTTCTCGATCAGGGGGTCGAACAGCTTGTGGACGAGCGCGGACGCCGCCTCAAGACCCTGGTCCAGATAAACGGCGCCGATCACCGCTTCGAGGGTGTCGGCGAGGATGGATGCCTTGTCCCGGCCACCCGTGCCCTCTTCGCCCCGGCCGAGCCGGATGAAGGAGCCGAGTTCGAGGCCGCGGCCCACTTCCGCGAGCGCACGAGAATTGACCACCGCGGCCCGGAGCTTGGCCAGTTGGCCTTCCGGAAGATCGGGGTGGGTGCGGTACAGCGTGTCGGTGACGACCAGACCGAGCACCGAGTCCCCGAGGAACTCGAGCCGCTCATTGGTCGGCAGACCGCCGTTCTCGTACGCGTACGAACGGTGGGTGAGCGCACGCACCAGAAGGGCGGACTCGAGCTGATACCCGAGCCGCCCTTCCAGAAGCGTGTGGGACGAGGCCGTGTTGTTGTCCGCCTTTTTGGCGTTGGACTCAGACATCGGGCCTCTCACCAGCCGCTCAGACCTCGAGGACCTGGCGCTTGTTGTACGTGCCGCAGCTCGGGCACGCGATGTGCTGGAGCTTCGGCTCGTGGCAGCGCTCGCACGCAACCAGGGTGGGGACCGCAGCCTTCCACTGCGACCGGCGGTGGCGCGTGTTGCTGCGCGACATCTTCCGCTTCGGAACAGCCACGGCTACTTCTCCTGCTTCTCGGCGGCATCCTGCACGTCAGACGCAGTGCCGCTCATGTTGTCCTTCTCGCCGTCCTGGATGGTCCCGGCGAGTCCCTGCAGTGCCGCCCAACGGATGTCGACGGCATCGTGGTGGTGGTCCGGGTCGTCCGCCAGGCTCGCTCCGCATTCGGAACAGAGCCCGGGGCAGTCCTCCCGGCACACCGGCTGCATCGGCAGTGCGAGCACCACCGCATCACGCAGCAAAGGCTCGAGGTCGAACATGCCGTCCTCGAGCGGAATCATGTCCTCGTCGTCCTCGGCATCGTCGTCCGCGGCTGCCTTGCGGCGGCCCCGGTCGTCGGTGTCGGGGTACGAGAACATTTCCTGGAAGTCCACTTCAACGTCCTGCTGAAGCGGCTCCAGACACCTTACGCACTCCCCGTCGGCCGATGCACGGGCGGTGCCTGTGACAAGCACCCCTTCCATGACCGACTCCAGGCGGAGCTCGATGTCCACGGGCCGGCCCTCCGGCACGTGGATGACCTCGGGGATCCCGAGTTCCTTCGGGGCCTCCACGGTGCGGGAGAGCCGCTGGAGCGCACCGGGACGCCGTCCCAGCTCGTGCGTGTCGAACACGAGGGGGTTGCGGTGGTCGAGGCGCGTGCTCAGGGCTCTTCCTGCTTTCGAGGTCGTGGAGTGTGCCGCCACCGGCTTCGCTGGGCGAATCGGGCAGCTGGGATCGCGGACGTACGCGCGACCGAAGAACCAGGATACTGGACCGGCCGCGATAGGCCCAATCCGGCCCGGTCCCTCCTCCGCGACCGGCGACCCAGGGGTCCTCAGGGCCGGTTCTGGCCGTGTCCCTGCTCGTACGCGCGCAGCTGGTCCAGGTCGATCATGCCGGTGTCGAAGAAGCTGGTCTCGTCGAGCGCGGCCTGCTGCGGCTGGTGCTGGTCCTGTCCGCCGTAGGCGCCGGTGTCGGCCTGGGCGTACTGCTGGGCGCCCTGGTCGTAGCCGTACGGGTCCTGCTGGGCGTAGCCGTACTGCGCGTACTGGTCCTGCTGCTGGGGCTGCTGCGGGTAGCCGTACGGATCCTGCTGCGGCTGCTGGTAGCCGTACGGGTCGTACGCCACGGGCTGCTGCTGGGCCGGGATGTGCGGCTCGGCCGCGGGCCGGGCCGCGACGGGTTCGGGGTCCGCGAGTTCGGCGAGGCCCGCCAGGTAGTCGGCGTCGCTGGAGTGCTGGTGCAGGCCGCCCGCCGCGTCCTGGGCCGCCATGTGGTCGGCGAGGTCGTCGGAGGCGGTCCTGCCGTGGAGCTTCAGGCGGCCCCGGCCGACCGCTTCGAGGGTCTTGGCGAGCACCGCCTCGAAGGCGCCGAGCTTGGCGTCGACGTATTCGTCCGCGCGGTGGATCAGGGTGGCCGGGTCGGCGCTGTACTCGGGGGCGTCGTCGTCCGCGCGGCCCTGGTCGTCCAGGCCGGGGCCGCGGCCGAGCAGCTTCTCGCGGCCGCGGTCGACGGAGCCGATGGTCTTGGTGAGGACCACCTCGAAGTTGGCGAGCTTGGAGTCGACGTAGTCGTCGGCCTCGGCGCGGATCTCCTCCGCGTCCTTGCGGGCCTCGTTCAGGATGCGGTCCGCCTCGTCCTGGGACTGGCGGGCGACGGCGGTGTCGGAGATCAGGGTGCCGCGCTGGGCGTGCGCGGACTCGATGATCCGCTCGGCCTCCTGACGGGCCTGCTCGACCATCTGCTCGCGGCCGCCGATCAGCTCCTGGGCCTGGGCGAGTGAGCCGGGCAGGGCCTGACGCACCTCCTCCAGCAGGGCCAGGAGGTCGGCGCGGTTGACCACGCACGAGGCGGACATGGGCATGGACCGGGCGCTGCCGACCATCTCCACGATCTCGTCGAGCTTCTTCTGCACGTCCACCGGTGATCGCCACTCTTCTAACGGATTGGAGACGGACGGGACGACTGTAAGGCCAGTCGGCGCCCGCCCGACACCGGGTGACGGACTGTCAGTGGTCAGTCCCGCGACCGCTCACCGGCTCACTTCTCGGCGAGGCGGGCGACCAGGGCCTCGTGGACGGTGGCCGGCAGCAGGTGGGAGACGTCTCCGCCCCAGGTGGCGACCTCCTTGACCAGCGAGGACGACAGGAAGCTGTACGTCGGATTGGTGGGGACGAACAGCGTCTCGACACCCGAGAGCCCGTTGTTCATCTGGGCCATCTGCAACTCGTAGTCGAAGTCGCTGACGGCGCGGAGGCCCTTGACGATGGCGGGGATGTCCCGCTGCTTGCAGAAGTCGACGAGCAGGCCGTGGAAGGACTCGACCTCCACGTTGCCGAGGTCGGCGGTCACCTCGCGGATCATCCCGATCCGCTCGTCGACGGTGAACAGGCCCTTCTTCGACTGGTTGATCATCACCGCGACATGTACGACGTCGTACAGGCGGGAGGCGCGGGCGATGATGTCGAGGTGTCCGTTGGTGATGGGGTCAAAGGACCCGGGACAGACGGCGCGGCGCATCTGGTGTCCCTCGCTCTCCGGTCCGGTCATGGGGTGGCTCGCGGTGCGTTGTCGCACGTGGAGGCGGCGCGACCGTACCAAAGCGTTCCCTCGCCGTAACGACGGGCCCGCAGTGCTTCGAATCCTTCGGGCCAGCCGAATTCCCCGCCTCTGGTGCTGCGCTCCACGGTGACGAGACAGTCCTCCGCGAGCCAGCCCCCACGGCGGAGTGTGAGCAGGATCTCGCGAAGATCGTCATCGGTGACGGCGTAGGGCGGGTCGAGGAAGACCACGTCGTAGGGATCGGCCGGCGCCGGTCCTGTGACGATCTGTTCGGCTTTGCCCGCGCGCACCTCGGCACCGGGCAGCTTGAGCGTGGCCGCGTTGTCGCGGACGGTGCGCACGGCGCGGGCGTCGGCCTCGACGAGCAGGGCGTGCGCTGCGCCGCGGGAGAGGGCCTCAAGGCCGACGGCACCCGATCCCGCGTACAGGTCGGCGATCCGGATGCCGTCGAGGGTGCCGAGCAGCGCCTCCCAGGTGGAGAAGAGGCCCTCCCGCGCCCGGTCGGAGGTGGGGCGGGTGCCGTTGCCCGGCGGTACGGCCAGGCGGCGTCCGCCGGCCAGGCCGGCGATCACGCGGGTCATCTCAGTCCTTGTCCGTCTTCATGCAGCTCGTGAGGTTCATGCGGCTCGTGCGGTTCACGCGTCGGATGTGCTCCCCCAGTCTCTCAGCCCTTGTCGAGGTACTGCTCGCGGTCCTTGTCGAGCAGGGCGTCGAGCGCGGTGCGCAGCTCCGGCAGGTGGTCGAGGCCAGGGTCGGCGGTGACCACTGCGACGGCCTCCTCGCGGGCCGCGGCGATGACCTCCTCGTCGTCGATGACGGTGAGCATCCGCAGCGAGGAGCGCACTCCGGACTGGGCCTGGCCGAGCACATCGCCCTCGCGGCGCTGTTCGAGGTCGATGCGGGAGAGCTCGAAGCCGTCGAGGGTGGAGGCCACGGCGGTGAGCCGGGCCCGGGCCGGGCTCGCCTCGGGCATGTCGGTGACGAGCAGGCACAGGCCGGGCGCGGAGCCACGGCCGACGCGGCCGCGCAGCTGGTGGAGCTGCGAGACGCCGAACCGGTCGGCGTCCATGATCACCATCGCGGTGGCGTTCGGCACGTTCACACCGACCTCGATGACGGTGGTGGCGACCAGCACGTCCACCTCGCCGGCGCCGAACCGGCGCATCACGTCGTCCTTGTCGTCGGGCTGCATCCTGCCGTGCAGGATCTCGGTGCGCAGCCCGGCCAGCGGCCCCCTGGCCAGCTGGTCGGCCACCTCGATGACGGCGAGCGGGGGCCGCTTGTCGGCGGTCTCGGCCTCCTCGGCCTTCTTTTTGGCCTTGGCGGTCTTCTTCTCGTCCCCCTCCTCGGCATCCCCGATCCGCGGGCACACCACGTACGCCTGGTGTCCCTTGTCGACCTCCTCGCGCACCCGCTCCCAGGCGCGCGCAAGGAAGTGCGGTTTGTCCTGGGCGGGCACGACATGGCTGGCGATGGGCGAGCGGCCGGCGGGCAGCTGGTCGAGGACGGAGGTCTCCAGGTCGCCGAAGACCGTCATGGCCACCGTGCGCGGGATGGGGGTGGCCGTCATGACGAGCAGGTGCGGGGGTTGTTTGCCCTTGCCGCGCAGGGCGTCGCGCTGCTCGACGCCGAAGCGGTGCTGTTCGTCGACGACGACCAGGCCCAGGTCGTGGAACTGCACCTTGTCCTCGATCAGGGCGTGGGTGCCGATGACCAGGCCCGCCTCGCCGGTGACCAGGTCGAGCAGGGCCTGGCGCCGGGCGGGCACGCCCATGGAGCCGGTGAGCAGGACCACCTTGGTGCCGAGGTCGGCGCCGCCGAGCATGCCGCCTTCGGCGAGCTCGCCCATCATCTCGGTGATGGAGCGGTGGTGCTGCTGGGCGAGGACCTCGGTGGGCGCGAGCATCGCGGCCTGGCCGCCCGCGTCGACCACGGCGAGCATGGCGCGCAGCGCGACCATCGTCTTTCCGGAGCCGACCTCGCCCTGGAGCAGGCGGTGCATCGGGTGCTCGGTCGCCAGGTCGTCGAAGATCTCCCGGGAGACCTTCTGCTGGCCCTCGGTGAGGGTGAAGGGCAGCTTGGCGTCGAAGGCGTCGAGCAGGCCGCCGGGGGCCGGCCGCCGTGCCACGGCGGGGAGTTGGGCGTCGGCGTGCCGGCGTCTGGCGAGGGCGACCTGGAGGACGAAGGCCTCGTCCCACTTCAGGCGCTGCCGGGCGTCCTCGATGTCGGCCCTGGTGTGCGGCCGGTGGACTTTGAGCAGCGCCTCGGGAAGCGGGACGAAGCCGCGTCCTTCGCGCAGCGCCCCGGGCAGCGGGTCGACGGCCTCGCGGGCGCTGGGCAGCACCGCGTCGACCGCCTTGGCGATCTTCCAGGACTCCAGGCCCTTGCAGGCGGGGTAGATGGGGATCAGGGCGCCCGCCCAGGAGTCGATGTCCGCCGCGTCCTCGCCCTCGGCGGCGTCGGCGCCGAGCTTGGCGTAGGTGGGGTGGGCGAGCTGCATGCGCCGGTTGAACATCGACACCTTGCCGGCGAACATCGCCCGGCTGCCCGGCAGGAGTTCCTTGTGCGGCTTGTGGATGCCGCGGCCGAAGAAGACCAGCTGGAGCCGGCCGCTGCCGTCGGTGATGGTGATCTCCAGGCGCTGGCCGCGCCCGCCGTTGAAGGTGTGCACCCGGGCGTCGGCGACCTGGGCGACGACGGTCACGTCCTCGTCCAGGGGCAGCTCGGCGAGCTTGGTGAGCTGGCCCCGCTCCTCGTAGCGGCGCGGGTAGTGGTGCAGGAGGTCGCCGACCGTGTGCAGGCCGAGGTGCTCGGCCATCACCTTCGCGGTGGGTCCGCCGAGCAGCTTCTTCAGTGGTTCTTCGAGCGCAGGCACGCGGTCCATTGCACACCACGGGACTGACAGCCCGCCAAAGGCTGTGGACAACCACCGGTCGCGCCGTGCCGCCCGGCCCCCGGCGGGGCGCTCCCCCGCATGCGCGGAGCCGGCTATTCCACGCCGATCAGCAGGGGCACGCCCTGCCGTCCGCCCTCGTAGACCACGGTGTCGACCGCGAGATGGGCCTTGCTGACGTGGGCCTCCAGCTGGGCGGCCAGGCCCGGCGGCGCGTCGGCGGACAGGACCAGCGTGACCAGTTCGCCGCCCGCCGCCAGCATCCGGTCGAGGACCGTGCGGGCGGTGCCCGCGAGTTCCTGGCCGATGACGACCACGTCGCCGTCGATGAGGCCGAGCACGTCCCCGGCCTGGCAGACGCCGGCCATCGTCCACGACTGCCGTTCGGCGACGGCCAGTTCGGCGTGCCGGGTCGCGCCGGCCGCCGAGGTCATCGCCACGACGTCCTCGTCGAAGCGCCGCTCGGGGGCGTGCACGGCGAGCGCCGCGATGCCCTGGACCGCGGCCCTGGTCGGGATGAGGGCGACCCGGATGCCCTCGGCCCTGGCCTGTTCGACGGCGGCCGCGGCCGTGTGGCGCAGCTCGGCGTCGTTCGGCAGCAGCACCACCTCGCGGGCGTGCGCGCGCCGGATCGCCTCGACGAGTTCCCCGCTCGCGGGGGCCTCCCCCGGCCGGGCGAGCACGGTCGTCGCGCCGGCCTCGGCGCACAGGCCGGCCAGGCCCTCGCCGGGCACGACGGCGACCACGGCCCGCTGGACCTGCTCCTTGGGCGGCGGGGGCGCCGACCGCTGCTCGAAGTGCGTGATCCGGATCCGGTGCGGGCGGCCCGCCTCGACCCCGGCCTCCACGGCGGCGCCCGCGTCGTCCACGTGCACGTGGACGTTCCAGAGCCCGTCGCCGCCGACCACCACCAGGCAGTCGCCGAGCCGGTCGAGCCGCTCGCGCAGCCGCTCCACGGCCGCGTCGTCGGCGTCCAGGAGGTAGATCACCTCGAAGGCGGGCCCGAAGGCCGCCGCCTCGGCCGGGCAGTCGTCCACCGGCACGGGCACCGGGGCGTCCCCGCGCACCACCGGGGCCTCGCCGGACAGGGCCTGGACGAGCGCGCCGAGGACCGTCACCAGGCCCCGGCCGCCCGCGTCCACGACGCCCGCGCGCCCGAGCGCGGCGAGCTGGGACGGGGTGGCGTCCAGGGCGTCGCGGGCGCCCGCGTAGGCGGCCTGGGCGACCGCACCCGGGGTGCCGTCCGTCGCCGCGGCCGCCTCGGCCGCGGCGGTGGCCACGGTCAGGACGGTGCCTTCGACGGGGTGGGCGACCGCCAGATAGGCGGAGGAGGCGGCCCGGCCGAGGGCCCCGGCCAGGTCCCCGCCGTCCGTGGCGACGACGTCCGCCATGCCCCGCAGGAGCTGGGCCAGGATCGTGCCGGAGTTGCCGCGGGCGCCGATGAGCGCGCCGTGCGCCATGGCCCGTACGACGTCGGCGGTGGGCGGGACGCCGTCGTAGACGGGCGGCTCGGGGTAGGCGGCGAAGACGGCCTCGACGGCCTGGGCCGCGGACTCCATCGTCAGATACAGATTGGTGCCGGTGTCCCCGTCCGCGACGGGATACACGTTGATCGCGTCGATCGCCTCGCGGTCCCGGCCCAGTGCGTCGAGCGCCAGCGCGCACCAGGTGCGTACCGCGACGGCATCGAGGGTCTGCGGCACCTGGTGGTCCTCCTTGCGGGCGGGATGCGGCTGAACCCGCAGCGTAGACCCGGTGCGGGCCGGGGGCCGGAGCGGGGGCGGCCGGGACCGTGGTAGTTTCGTATCTCGGGAGCAGGCGTTGTATGCTGCTTCGGTTGCCCGGCGAGAGTCGGGCCAATTCCCCCGGCGAACCACTTCAGATCTCTGATTCCGGTGCGCCGGATTTCACTGTAAGTGCATTTAATGCATCTGAAGTCTTTGGAGTGACCCGTGGCTGCCAACTGCGACGTCTGCGGCAAGGGGCCGGGCTTCGGCAACAACATTTCGCACTCGCACCGCCGTACGTCTCGTCGCTGGAACCCGAACATCCAGCGTGTGCGTGCCGTGGTCGGTCGGACGCCGAAGCGGCTCAACGTCTGCACCTCGTGCATCAAGGCCGGCAAGGTCTCGCGCTAATTGCGACGTCTGTCGTAGCGCAGCCCCTGCGGTTGCCTTGAAAAGCCGGTCCACCTCGGTGGACCGGCTTTTTGCCGTACCCGGGCACGGCCGGCCGGCCCGAGGCTCCGGCTCAGCGCAGCCGCCAGCCGTGGTCGACCGGGCCGATGCCCGCGCCCAGCGAGAACCCGGCCGCGATGGCGCCCGTGACGTACTCCTTGGCCGCCCGGACCGCCTCGGGGACCCCGAGCCCGCGGGCCAGGCCCGAGGCGATGGCGGAGGCCAGGGTGCAGCCGGTGCCGTGGGTGTGCCGGTTGTCCAGGCGCGGCGCCCGCAGCCAGTGCTCCTCGGTGCCGTCGCTCAGCAGGTCCACGGCGTCGCCGGGGAAGTGCCCGCCCTTGATGAGTGCCCAGCGCGGCCCGAACTCCAGGACCGCCGCGGCGGCCCGCCGCATCCCGTCCTCGTCCTCGACCAGGACGCCGGTGAGCTGGGCCACCTCGTCCAGGTTGGGCGTCGCGACGGTCGCGGCCGGGAGCAGGCGGGTGCGTACGGAGTCGAGCGCCTCGGCCGCGAGCAGCGCGTCGCCGTGCTTGGAGACGCCCACCGGGTCCACCACGACGGGAGCCCGCGTTCCGGCCAGGAGGTCCGCCACCTCTTCGACGAGCGGCGCCGACGCCAGCATGCCGGTCTTCACGGCCTGGACGCCGATGTCGTCCACCACGGCCCGGTACTGCGCCCGGACCGCCTCCACCGGAAGCTCCCAGGCCCCGCGCACACCGAGCGAGTTCTGCGCGGTGACGGCGGTGATCACGCTCATGCCGTGGACGCCGAGGGCCAGCATCGTCTTGAGGTCGGCCTGGATGCCGGCGCCGCCGCCGGAGTCGGATCCGGCGACGGTCAGCACGCGGGGGATCATGCGGGCTCGTCCCCGAAGTGGTCCCAGCCGCCCTTGCTGGTCCAGGGCGCGCCGTCCACGGTCACGGTGGGCAGCGCGGACGGGTTGAGCACCTCTCCGATGACCTTCCAGCGGGCGGGCAGCTTCACGTCCGGCGGGAAGGTCGCCACGATCGCGTGGTCCTCGCCGCCGGTGAGCACCCACTGGAGGGGGTCGACGCCGACGGCCTGTCCGATGTCGCTCATCTGCGTCGGGATGTCGATGAGGCCGGAACGCAGGTCGATGCGGACCTTGCTGGCCTCGGCGATGTGGCCGAGGTCGGCGACCAGGCCGTCGCTGACGTCGGTCATGGCGGTGGCGCCGAGCCCGGCCGCCGCCGGGCCCGCGTGGTACGGGGGCTCGGGGCGGCGGTGGGCCTCGACGAAGGCGCGGGGCGAGCGGAAGCCGCGCGAGAGCACCGCGAACCCCGCCGCCGACCAGCCGAGCCAGCCGGTCACCGCGACGACGTCGCCCGGCTGGGCGCCCGCCCGCGTCACCGGCTCGTGGTTGCGCAGGTCGCCGAGCGCGGTGATGGCCACGGTGATGGTGTCGCCGCGCACCAGGTCGCCGCCGACCACGGCCGCGCCCGCCACCTGGCACTCGTCGCGGATGCCGTCCATCAGCTCGGTGGGCCAGGTGGCCGGCAGCTCGGCGGGCACCACGAGGCCGAGCAGCACGGCGGTCGGCACGGCGCCCATGGCGGCGATGTCGGCCAGGTTCTGCGCGGCGGCCTTGCGGCCGACGTCGTACGCCGTCGACCAGTCGCGCCGGAAGTGCCGGCCCTCCAGGAGGATGTC
Source organism: Streptomyces sp. NPDC048111 (assembly GCF_043202815.1). Lineage (NCBI taxonomy): Bacteria > Bacillati > Actinomycetota > Actinomycetes > Kitasatosporales > Streptomycetaceae > Streptomyces > Streptomyces sp. NPDC048111. The sequence continues at coordinate 37,550 of NZ_JBIDBD010000012.1, read as the reverse complement.
CGTGCTGGCGACCACCCTGCGGTCGGGTGCGGTCACGACCGCGGCGTCGTCGCCCGGCCCCAGCCGGACCGCGGGGGTGGAGGTGAGCCGGGAGGTCAGCTCCCTGATGAGCCCGAACTCCCCCAACTCGCCCACAGTGCCTTTCACCGTGTCCCACCTCTCATCGTCGTACCTCGTACGGCCCCGAGCGCTTGCGGTCGCGAGCGGTCGCGGGCCTGGGTACCGTCAACACATACGTCAACTTCATGGCCGGCCCCGCCCCTCGGCGTGCCCGGCCGCTCGCGCGGGTCTCCCCGTCGCGCGGGGCGACGCGGTACCGTGGCGTCTCTTTCTCTCCCCCACATGATCCTCGTGGCCGCCCTGGAGGTTCCGTGGTACAGGCGTACATCCTCATTCAGACCGAAGTGGGCAAGGCGTCGACCGTCGCCGAGGCCATCGCAAAGCTCCCGGGGGTGATCCAGGCCGAAGACGTCACCGGGCCGTACGACGTGATCGTGCGGGCCCAGGCCGAGACCGTGGACGAACTGGGCCGCATGGTGGTCGCCAAAGTCCAGCAGGTGGACGGCATCACCAGAACCCTGACCTGCCCCGTCGTCCATCTGTAGCCCCCGCATACCCTGGGCCGGTGACCTTCTCTCGCCGGCCGCTCATCATCCTGCCCGTGGCCGCCCTCCTGGCGGCCGCGGGCTGTTCTTCGTCCGACGCCACCGCGCAGGTGGCGGTTCCCTCGCCGTCGGCGAAGGAGGCGGCCGCCTGCACGGCTCTGGACGGGCTCCTGCCCGACACCGTGGCCGGGCAGAAGCGGCACGACCCCACCCCGGACTCGCCGTTGACGGCCCGGTGGGGGGACGGAGACGCGGAGATCGTACTGCGCTGCGGGATTCCGCGCCCCGACGAGGTGGCGGATCCGAAGTACCCCGGCGTCGAAGTGGAGCGGGTCTCCTGGACCGTGCAGGCCCGCGCGCAGGGGCCGCGCTTCATCACGCAGTACCGGGAGCCCTACGTCGAGCTGCTGACAGGGACGCGGTACGAGCACGACGCCTCCGTGCTCCAGCCGTTCGGCGCCCCTGTCGGCAAGGCGATTCCCAAGACGCTCGACGTGCCCTAGGACGGGCGCCGCGGCGTCAGCGCAGGCCCGTGGGCCGGCGCAGCGCCGCCTGGATGAGGCGGTCGACCAGGTCCGCGTAGGCGACCCCGCTCTCCTGCCACATCCGCGGGTACATCGAGATCGGCGTGAAGCCCGGCATCGTGTTGATCTCGTTGATGACGAACTCGCCGTTGTCCTGCAGGAAGAAGTCCGCGCGGACCAGGCCCTCGCAGGAGGCCGCCTCGAACGCCTCGACGGCCAGGCGCTGCACCTCGGCGGTGGCCTCGTCGCCGATCGGCGCGGGCACGATCCCGGCGGCCGAGTCGATGTACTTGGCCTCGAAGTCGTAGAAGTCGTGGGCGGTCACCGGCGGGATCTCGGCCGGCACGCTCGCCCGCGGCCCGTCCTCGAACTCCAGGACGCCGCACTCGATCTCCCGGCCGCGCAGCAGCGACTCCACGAGGAACTTGGGGTCGTGGCGGCGGGCCTCCTCGATGGCCTCGTCCAGGCCGTCGAAGGAGTCCACCTTGGTGATGCCGAACGAGGAGCCGGCCCGCGACGGCTTGATGAACAGCGGCCAGCCGTGCTCGGCGGCGAAGTCGGCGATGCGCCGGCGGGCGCCCTTCTCGTCCTGCTCCCACTCCCGCGGACGGACCACCAGGTAGGGCCCGACGGGCAGTCCGAAGGAGGTGAAGACGCGCTTCATGTACTCCTTGTCCTGCCCGACGGCCGAGGCGAGCACGCCCGCGCCGACGTAGGGGATGCCGGAGAGTTCCAGGAGTCCCTGGAGGGTGCCGTCCTCGCCGTAGGGGCCGTGCAGCACGGGGAAGACGACGTCGACCTCGCCCAGCGCCTTGGGCACCGATCCGGGCTCGGTGTACATGACTTCACGGCTGGTGGGGTCCACCGGCAGGGCCACACCGCCCTCGGGCGACTCGGCGAGCTCGTCGACGCTGGGGGTGCGCCGGTCGGTGATCGCCATCCGCTCCGGTTCGTCGGCGGTGAGTGCCCAGCGGCCGTCCGTGGTGATGCCGATGGGCAGCACGTCGTACTTCGTCCGGTCGATGGAGCGCAGCACGGCGCCGGCGGTCACGACCGAGATGCCGTGTTCCGAACTGCGGCCGCCGAACACTACGGCCACCCGCGGCTTGCGGAGCTGCTTCTCAGGGCTCTGGGGGAGGTTCTCGCTGCTCATATCGCGATGAGAGTACCCGTTCGAGGCGCCCGGTCCACGGCCCCGGGCGCCCGGCGCGCTCAGCGCCGCTCGGCCTTGGCGCTGCGCGACATCAGCTCCTTGAGCGCGACGACCGGCGGCTTGCCCTCGTGGACGATGCCGACGACGGTCTCCGTGATGGGCATGTCCACCCCGTGCCGGCGGGCCAGATCCAGCACGGATTCACAGGACTTGACGCCCTCGGCGGTCTGCTTGGTGACCGCGATGGTCTCCTGCAGCGTCATGCCCCGGCCGAGGTTGGTGCCGAAGGTGTGGTTGCGCGAGAGCGGCGACGAGCAGGTGGCGACGAGGTCGCCGAGTCCGGCCAGACCGGAGAACGTCAGCGGATCGGCGCCCATGGCGAGGCCGAGGCGGGTGGTCTCCGCGAGGCCGCGGGTGATGAGCGAGCCCTTGGCGTTGTCGCCGAGACCCATGCCGTCGGCGATGCCGACGGCGAGCCCGATCACGTTCTTGACGGCGCCGCCCAGTTCGCAGCCCACCACGTCGGTGTTGGTGTACGGGCGGAAGTACGGGGTGTGGCAGGCGGCCTGGAGGCGCTGGGCGACGGCCTCGTCGCGGCAGGCGACGACCGCGGCGGCCGGCATCCGCTGGGCGATCTCCTTGGCGAGGTTGGGCCCGGTGACCACGGCGACGCGTTCCTCGCCGACCTTGGCGACCTCGGCGACGACCTCGCTCATCCGCTTGGCGGTGCCGAGTTCGACGCCCTTCATCAGGGAGACGAGCACCGTGTCGGGGGCCAGCAGGGGCGTCCAGGCGGCGAGGTTGTCGCGCAGCGTCTGGGAGGGCACGGCGAGGACGGTGAAGTCGGCGCCGGCCGCCGCCTCGGCGGGGTCGGTGGTGGCCCGTACGGAGGCGGGCAGTTCGATGCCGGGCAGGTAGTCCGGGTTGCTGCGGGTGGAGTTGACCGCTTCGGCGAGCCCGGGGCGCCGGGCCCACAGGGTCACCTCGCAGCCCGCGTCGGCGAGGACCATGGCGAACGCCGTGCCCCACGAACCGGTTCCGAACACCGCTGCCCTGGTGGTGCCGTGTGTCACTTGGAGCCCTCCCCGGCGGCCTCGCGGCGCTGACGCGCGCGGACTTCGCGCAGATCGTACGGTTTCTCGGGGGCCTTCTCGCCCCGCAACTCCTCCAGCAGCGAGGTGATCGCGGCCATGATGACCTCGGTGACCTCCCTCAGCACCTCGGGCGTCGGCTCCTTGTCGTAGAACCGGTCGAGGTCGACCGGCGGACCGGCCTTCACCTGGAGCGTCTTGCGCGGGAAGAAGCGGACCTTCTTCTCCTTGGCGTACGGCGGCATCGCCAGGTTCGCGCCCCACTGGGCCACCGGGATGACGGGCGCCCGGGTCAGCAGGGCGGCCCGCGCGACACCGGTCTTGGCGGTCATCGGCCACTGGCCGGGGTCACGGGTGAGGGTGCCCTCGGGGTAGAAGGCGACGCATTCACCGCGTTCCACGGCGTCCACGGCGGCCCGGAAGGCACCGACCGCGTTGGTGGACTCGCGATAGACGGGAATCTGGCCCGTGCCGCGCAGCAGGATGCCGACGCCCGGAGCCTTGAAAAGCGCCGCCTTGGCCAGGAATCGGGGCACTCGTCCGGTGTTGTATTGGAAATGCCCGTACGAGAACATGTCCAGATACGAGTTGTGATTGATGGCGGTGATGAATCCGCCGTCGGCCGGAATGTTGTCCATTCCACGCCAGTCCCGCTTGAACAGAACGACCAGCGGCGGTTTTGCGATGACCGCCGCAAGGCGGTACCAGAAGCCGATTCTGCGGCGGGACACTCGGACACCTTCCTCTGTGGACCCCGGCCAGGCCTCTGCACACCCCGGGGGACCGACTCTTCGTGGCTGCTGGGGGAAAGTCTCGCCCCGGGCCCCTGGTCTGTCGAGAACACCGTACGCCCCGGTCCGCGCACCGGCCGTCCCGGCAGGTGACAATGAAGCCCGCCGCCGTCCGGGGACGTCGGTTCCGGGCCCGGAGGGAGGGGACGCCACGAATACCGCCGCGGGCGCCCGCTGGTGCCTCGTCATTCCGCTGAAGCCCTTGGCGCGGGGCAAGAGCAGGCTCGCCGCCGCCGTCGGCGAAGCGCTGCGGCCGCGCCTCGCGCTGGCGTTCGCCCTGGACACCGTGGCCGCCGCGCTCGCCTGCCCCGCGGTGCGGGATGTGGCGGTCGTCACCAGCGATCCGCTGGCCGGGGCCGAACTGGCCGCGCTGGGGGCGCGGGTCGTGCCCGACTCCCCCGGCGCGGGCCTCAACGCGGCCCTGGCGCACGGGGCCCGGCGGGTGCGCGAGTCCGGGCCCCCGCCGCCGGTGGCGGCCCTGAACGCGGACCTGCCCGCGCTGCGCCCCGCCGACCTGGCCCGGGTGCTGGCGGCCGCCGGGGCATTTCCGCGGGCTTTTCTCGCCGATGCGGCGGGAATCGGCACGACGTTCCTCTCGGCCCTTCCCGGGCGGGATCTGAACCCGCGTTTCGGCGGCCCCTCACGGGCGGCCCATGGTGCGTCCGGGGCCGCAGAAATCCTGCTCGACGGGGTGGACTCGGTGCGCCGGGACGTGGACACGGGCCCGGACCTGCGGGCCGCGCTCCGCCTCGGCGTGGGGCCCGCCACCGCCGCGCTGCGCGGCGTCCTGGAGCCCGTACAGGGGCATTAGGCTGCCGGTATGCAGGCGACCGCGTACACATACGACTTCGAGACCCGCAGCGGCAGTGTGCTGCTCGACGACGGCACCCCGGTGGACTTCGGGGCCGAGGCCTTCGACGCGGGCGGTCTGCGGCTGCTGCGGCCCGGCCAGCGGGTCCGCATCGAGACCGAGGGGCCGCGGGACGCGCCGCGCATCACGCTGGTGACGCTCCAGACGTTCTGAGCCCGGGGCGCGGGCGTTCTGATCCCGTGGCGCGGGGCGACTTGGCCGGAAAACGGCCGCGGGCCGGGTCTCCCCGAGGGGAGCCCGGCCCGGCGCTTGAGCCTTGCCGCCGCGACTACTTCTTGCGAGCGGTCGTCTTCTTGGCGGTGGTCTTGCGCGCCGTGGTCTTCTTCGCGGGCGCCTTCTTCGCGACGGCCTTCTTGGCCGGCGCGGTCTTCTTCGCGGTGGCCTTCTTGGCGGTCGTCGTCTTCTTCGCCGGCGCGGCCTTCTTGGCGGTGGCGGCCGTCTTGTTGGCGGTCGCCTTCTTCGCGGTGGTCTTCTTCGCCGCCGTGGTCTTCGCGGCGGCGGTCTTCTTCACCGCGGCGGTCTTCTTGGCGACGGCCTTCTTGGCGGTGGTGGCCTTCTTGGCCGCGGCCTTCTTGACGGTCGTGCGGGTGGAAGTACCGCCCGAGAGGCTGCCCTTGGGGGCCTTCTTGACGGCGACGTCGTTCTTCGGGAGCTTCTTCGAGCCCGCGACGAGGTCCTTGAAGCCCTGGCCCGCACGGAAGCGCGGAACGGAGGTCTTCTTGACCCGGACGCGCTCACCCGTCTGCGGGTTGCGGGCGTAACGGGCCGGGCGGTCGACCTTCTCGAACGAGCCGAAACCGGTGACCGAGACGCGGTCGCCGGCGACGACGGCGCGGACGACCGCGTCCAGCACCGCGTCCACCGCGTCCGCGGCCTGCTGACGGCCGCCGACCTTGTCGGCAATCGCTTCTACGAGCTGCGCCTTGTTCACGTCTTCCCCTTCGGAGACATTGCCTGAGCGAAAGCGTCCAGGCCTTTTCGCACGTTAGGCAGATATATACCGCAAATCAAACACGAAACGGGCTAATCACCCTAGTGCCGCAACGAAGTCGGCTCGCGCCGAGTTCCTTACGGCTCAGTCGCCTTCGGGGAATCGGCCCTCGTCGAGGTCCTTCATCAGCCGGTCCAGACGCCTTGCCGCATCAGCGAGATCGTGTTTGGCAGCCGCTGTTATGACCAGCAGCTTCCGGGACAGCGCCATCCGTACGCCCTCCGGGACTTGCAGTTCGCGCACCCTTGTGTGCGCTTCTTTGAGTTGGTCCGCCACCATCCCGTAGAGCTCGAGTTGGCTGTCGCGTTCCATGCGTCGATTGTGCCATCTGAGGCGAGTTGTCACCTCCGGCGGGGGCAACTGAGCGAATCCGGCGTCTGCCGACCGCTCGTACGACCTCCCGGTCGCGCAAGCGACTATCCAGCCATCTGCCCTGCGCACAAGGCTAGTTGACGTCACCCCCGGAGCCCAAAACGCGACGCGCCCCCTGCCCGGAAATCAATCCGGAAAACAGGGGGCGAGATGCAGCCGAAGGGGGGTCAATACGCGGTTCAGGCCTGGATCGTGCTCGGCTTGAAGGCGGGTCGACGGGACTCGTAGGCGGCGATGGCAGGCTCGTTCTGGAGCGTGATCGAGATGTCGTCCAAGCCGTTGAGCAGTCGCCAGCGGGCGTTCTCGTCGAGTGCGAAGTCGGCGGTGACGCCCTCCGCGCGGACTTGGCGATCCTGCAGGTCAACCGTGATCTCGGCCTGGGGATCGCGCTCGATCAGGGCCCACAGTTCGTCCACGGTCGGCTGGTCGAGCACGACCGTGAGCAGCCCGTTCTTCAGCGAGTTGCCGCGGAAGATGTCGGCGAAGCGGGACGAGATGACGGCCTTGAAGCCGTAGTTCTGCAGGGCCCACACCGCGTGTTCGCGGGAGGATCCGGTGCCGAAGTCGGGGCCCGCGACCAGGACCGTGGCGCCCTTGCGCTCGGGCCTGTTCAGGACGAACTCGGGGTCCTTGCGCCAGGCCTCGAAGAGCCCGTCCTCGAAGCCGTCGCGGGTGACCTTCTTCAGCCAGTGGGCCGGGATGATCTGGTCGGTGTCGACGTTGGAGCGGCGCAGCGGCACGGCCCGGCCGGTGTGTGCGGTGAACGCTTCCATGGTTCAGGCCTCCACGGGGGTACGGGCGTCGGACAGGTCGGCGGGCGAGGCCAGATGGCCCAGCACCGCGGTGGCGGCGGCGACCTGCGGCGACACCAGGTGGGTACGGCCGCCCTTGCCCTGCCTGCCCTCGAAGTTGCGGTTGGAGGTGGAGGCGGAGCGCTCGCCCGGGGCCAACTGGTCCGGGTTCATGCCCAGGCACATCGAGCAGCCCGCGTGCCGCCATTCGGCTCCAGCGGCGGTGAACACCTTGTCCAGACCCTCGTCCATGGCCTGCAGGGCGACCCGGACCGAGCCCGGAACCACCAGCATCCGTACGCCGTCGGCGACTTTGCGGCCCTCGATGACGGCCGCCGCGTTGCGCAGGTCCTCGATGCGGCCGTTGGTGCAGGAACCTACGAAGACGGTGTCCACGTCGATGTCGCGCAGGGCCTGTCCGGCGGTCAACCCCATGTATTCCAGGGCCTTTTCGGCGGCCAGGCGCTCCGAAGCGTCCTCGTACGAAGCCGGGTCGGGGACGTTCGCCGACAGGGGCGCGCCCTGGCCGGGGTTGGTGCCCCAGGTGACGAACGGCGAGAGCTCGTCGGCCTTGATGACGACCTCGGCGTCGAAGACCGCGTCCTCGTCCGTCTTCAGGGTCTTCCAGTACGCGACCGCCGCGTCCCAGTCCTCGCCCTGCGGGGCGTGGACGCGCCCCTCCAGGTAGTCGAAGGTGGTCCGGTCGGGCGCGATCATGCCCGCGCGGGCGCCGGCCTCGATCGACATGTTGCAGATGGTCATGCGGGCCTCCATCGAGAGCTTCTCGATGGCGGAGCCGCGGTACTCCAGGACGTAGCCCTGGCCGCCGCCGGTGCCGATCCTGGCGATGATGGCGAGGATCAGGTCCTTGGCGGTGACGCCGTCGGGCAGTTCGCCCTCGACGGTGATGGCCATGGTCTTGAAGGGGGCCAGCGGCAGCGTCTGGGTGGCGAGCACGTGCTCGACCTGGCTGGTGCCGATGCCGAACGCCAGCGCGCCGAAGGCGCCGTGGGTGGAGGTGTGCGAGTCGCCGCAGACCACGGTGGTGCCGGGCTGGGTCAGTCCCAGCTGCGGTCCCACCACGTGGACAACGCCCTGCTCGACGTCGCCCAGCGGGTGCAGGCGCACCCCGAACTCGGCACAGTTCTTGCGCAGCGTCTCCAGCTGGACCCGGGAGACCGGGTCCGCGATCGGCTTGTCGATGTCGATCGTGGGGGTGTTGTGGTCCTCGGTGGCGATGGTGAGGTCGAGGCGCCGCACCTGGCGACCGTTCTTGCGCAGTCCGTCGAAGGCCTGCGGGCTGGTCACCTCGTGCAGCAGGTGAAGATCGATGAAGAGCAGGTCCGGCTCGCCCTCGGCTCGCCTGACGACATGGTCGTCCCAGACCTTCTCCGCGAGTGTCCTACCCATCGCCTTCCCTCCGGCCGGCGTCGTCGCCGGCACTACTAGAGCTCCGTTGCCCGTGCCCGTACCGCACGCCCCGGGCGGGCCGCGCTCCGTTGTACGGATCGCCAGTACAGCTTGACGACTTCCGGAGAAAATTGAACTTGCGTTTCACAGAGTGAGACGCGAATATCGTTGCATGGACAACTCTAGCGGCGTAGGCGTTCTGGACAAGGCAGCCCTTGTCCTGAGCGCTCTGGAGTCCGGTCCGGCCACCCTCGCAGGTCTGGTCGCGGCCACTGGGCTCGCACGACCCACGGCACACCGACTGGCCGTGGCACTGGAACACCACCGGATGGTGGCGCGTGACATGCAGGGCCGGTTCATCCTCGGCCCGCGCCTGTCCGAGCTCTCCGCGGCGGCCGGCGAGGACCGCCTGCTGGCCACGGCCGGCCCGGTCCTGACGCATCTGCGGGACGTCACCGGCGAGAGCGCCCAGCTCTACCGCCGGCAGGGCGACATGCGGATCTGCGTGGCCGCCGCCGAGCGCCTCTCGGGTCTGCGCGACACCGTGCCGGTCGGCTCCACGCTGACCATGAAGGCCGGGTCCTCCGCGCAGATCCTGATGGCCTGGGAGGAGCCGGAGCGCCTGCACCGGGGCCTTCAGGGCGCCCGCTTCACCGCGACGGCCCTCTCCGGGGTGCGGCGCAGGGGCTGGGCCCAGTCGATCGGCGAGCGCGAGCCGGGCGTGGCCTCGGTCTCGGCGCCGGTGCGCGGGCCCTCGAACCGGGTCGTGGCGGCCGTATCGGTCTCCGGCCCCATCGAGCGCCTGACCCGGCACCCCGGGCGGATGCACGCCCAGGCGGTCATCGACGCCGCCGGCCGCCTCTCCGAAGCCCTGCGCCGCAACGGCTGACGTTCCCCTCCTGCCACTTTCCGGCCCACCGCTTCAACGCCGCAGCGGTGGGCCGGAGGTGTGTCCGGGGCCGGGGTCGATGCCCAACTGGGCGCGGCGGGAAGCTACTTGACGGAGGTGCGGAGCGGAAGCCGGGCAAACGAAAAGGCCCTCCGCATGATGCGAAGGGCCCATTCTCTGTGCGTACCCCCGACCGGATTCGAACCGGCGCTACCGCCTTGAGAGGGCGGCGTGCTAGGCCGCTACACAACGGGGGCCTGCCTGCATGTTCGGACCTTCGAAGAAGATCCTGGATCGTGTGATGATCCGCTGGGCTACCAGGACTCGAACCTAGAATGACGGTACCAGAAACCGTAGTGTTGCCAATTACACCATAGCCCATGGTGGTTTAGACCAGTACCCCCGACCGGATTCGAACCGGCGCTACCGCCTTGAGAGGGCGGCGTGCTAGGCCGCTACACAACGGGGGCCCTAGCGATCCTGCATCGAGTCCACCGGGTGCGACCCTGGTGATCCCGCGGGAAGGATCTGTACCCCCGACCGGATTCGAACCGGCGCTACCGCCTTGAGAGGGCGGCGTGCTAGGCCGCTACACAACGGGGGCCTTTGCAGATGAAGCTCTGCGAGCTGGGCTACCAGGACTCGAACCTAGACTAACGGAACCAGAAACCGTCGTGCTGCCAATTACACCATAGCCCACCAAAACGCAACTCCCGTAAGGAGTTTTGCTTGGCTTGCGCTGTCGGTTCGGGGTTTTTCTTCCCGTTCCCCTCGGCGCAGGAAGAACATTACCCGAAGGTGACCGGCGCTCCAAAACGGGTATCGAGGCGCAGCAGGCCGGGGAGCTGGTCGAGTCCCGTGATGCGTACGAGTTCGGGGCGCCCGCCGGTCCCCGAGCGGTCCAGCCACACGCCCTTGAGCCCCGCTTCGACCGCCCCGCGTGCGTCGATGTCCGGCTGGTCGCCCACGTAGACGATCTCCTCGGGCGGCAGTCCGAGGGCCTCGCAGGCGGCGTGGAAGGCGGCGGCCTCCGGTTTGGCGACGCCGAGTTCGGCCGCGCACAGCAGCGCCTCGAAGCGGTCCCGCACACCGAGGGTCCGCAGCTTGCGGTCCTGGTTGAGCAGGGAGGAGTTGGAGAGGACCGCGTGCCGGTAGTCGGCGGCCAGCAGGTCGAGGACGGGCAGGGTGTCGGGGAACAGGCTCCAGGCGGCCTCGTAGTGCGCCACGTGCCGCTCGAACCACGCGTCGGCCGCCTCGTCGCTCATGCCCTCGTCCACGAAGGAGCGCACCCGGTCCCGGCGCTGGCCCGCCCAGTCGGTCTCGCCGGCCGCGAACCGCGCCCAGTGGTGGGCGGTCACCTCGCTCCAGCGGTCCAGGGCGCCCTCCACCGTCGCGTACGCCACGGGCAGACCTTCGAGGCCCAGGTGCGTGCGCATCCCGGAGCGCGAGGCCGTGGTGTAGTCGAAGATCGTGTCGTCGATGTCCCACAGGACGGCGCGGATGGCCATGGTCCGAGCTTAGGCCCGGCGTCCGCGGTGCGGACGGGTTTCGGCCGGTGCGCGCCGGGGGCCCGGGGGCGTCAGGGGACGAGTGCCTCGGCGGGGACGACGAAGAAGTCGGTGACGAAGCAGGTGATGGCGCCCGAGGCGTCGCGGCCTATCCAGGTCGGGTACGCGCCGTCGCCCCACCCCGAGGTGAAGGCGATCAGGTTGTGGCCGGTCGCGGGGTCGGTCACGGTGTGCGGGCCCGGGGTGGGCGGGACGGTGTCGAAGGCGTCCCACAGCGGGCCCTCGTCGCCCTCGCAGTCGGGGAAGGAGGCGTCGGACCCGGCGTCGTAGAAGCAGCCGGTGCCGGCGTCGACGCCGTACCCGAAGAACTCCTCGTCATCCAGCTCGGCCAGCTCCTGGCCCGGCTGGAGGGCGAGCTCCCACGCGACGGTGGGGGCGTCCTTGATGACGAGCCGTGCGGCGGCCACCCGCAGGTGCGGGAAGTCCGCCTCCGGCTCGCCCTCGCGCACCAGCGTCGCCACGGCCGCGTCCACCCGGTAGCGCCCCGGCTCCACCTGCGCCGTGAACGGCTCGGCCTCCCCCGCTCCGAGCGAGACGAACGGGTCGCAGGCGATGACGCGCCCGGTGTGCAGCCACAGCTCCCCACCGGTCACCACGTCCATCGTGCCGACGGTGCCCGACTCCTCGGTGAACGTGTTCCCCGGGGTGAAGTGCCAGGAGAAGTCGGGGGCGGGCATGGGCATGGGGACTCCTGGGGTGGCGTGGCGGCGGTGCACGGCGGGACCGGCACTCCTGAAAACATAACTCCCCCCACCGACAACGCCGTCGCCCGCCACCGCCCGCCAACTGCCCCGCCCGCGCGCGGTGTTGCCGGGCGCGGGCGAGCCGGGAGCGGCATGCCGAAGGGGCGGCGCCCGGGCCGGGCGCCGCCCCTCAACCGTCCGCGTGCCGGCTAGGCCGTCAGCCTGGCCAGGGCCGCGTCGATCCTCGCCAGGGTCTTCTCCTTGCCCAGGATCTCCAGGGACTCGAAGAGCGGGAGGCCGACCGTGCGGCCGGTGACGGCGACGCGGACGGGAGCCTGGGCCTTGCCGAGCTTCAAGCCGTGCTCCTCGCCCGCCGCGAGGACCGCGTTCTTGAGGGACTCGGGCGACGTCCAGTCGGCCGCTTCCAGCTTCTCGCGGGCCGTGCGGAGCAGGGCGTCCGAGCCCTCCTTCATCGCCTTCGCCCAGGACGCCTCGTCCTCGACCGGCCGGTCGAGGAAGAGGAAGTCCACGTTGGCGGTGATGTCGGAGAGGACCGTCACCCGGGTCTGGGCGTGCGGGGCGATCGCCTGCCAGGCCTTCTCGTCGAAGTCCTCCGGGGCCCAGTTGGCGTGCGGGGCGCGCAGCCACGGCTCGCAGGCCGCCGCGAAGGCCTGCTCGTCCAGCATGCGGATGTGGTCCGCGTTGATGGACTCGGCCTTCTTCAGGTCGAAGCGGGCCGGGTTGGCGTTGACGTCCGCGATGTCGAACTTCGCGACCATGTCCTGGATCGAGAAGACGTCCTGGTCGGCCGAGAACGACCAGCCGAGCAGGGAGAGGTAGTTGAGGAGGCCCTCGGGCAGGAAGCCGCGCTCGCGGTAGACGTTGAGGGACGCCTGCGGGTCGCGCTTGGAGAGCTTCTTGTTGCCCTCGCCCATGACGTACGGCAGGTGGCCGAAGACGGGGATCCGCTTGGCCACGCCCAGCTCGATCAGCGCCTGGTAGAGCGCGATCTGGCGCGGGGTGGAGGACAGCAGGTCCTCGCCGCGCAGCACGTGGGTGATCTCCATCAGCGCGTCGTCGACCGGGTTGACCAGCGTGTAGAGCGGCGCCCCGTTCGCGCGGACGATGCCGTAGTCGGTGACGTTCTCCGCCTGGACGGTGATCTCGCCGCGGACCAGGTCGGTGAAGGTGGTCGCCTCGTCGGGCATCCGGAAGCGCACGACGTGGCTGCGGCCCTCGGCCTCGTACGCCTGCTTCTGCTCGGCGCTCAGCTCGCGGCAGTGGCCGTCGTACCCGGACGGCTTGCCGGCGGCGCGGGCGGCCTCGCGGCGGGCGTCCAGCTCCTCGGTCGTGCAGTAGCAGGGGTAGGCCTTGCCGGCGGCGAGCAGCTTCTCGGCGACGTCCCGGTAGATGTCCATCCGCTGCGACTGGCGGTACGGCTCGTGCGGGCCGCCGACCTCCGGGCCCTCGTCCCAGTCGAAGCCCAGCCAGCGCAGGGAGTCCAGGAGCTGGTTGTAGGAGTCCTCGCTGTCGCGCGCCGCGTCGGTGTCCTCGATGCGGAAGACGAACGTGCCGCCGTGGTGCCGGGCGAACGCCCAGTTGAACAGGGCGGTGCGGACCAGGCCCACGTGCGGGTTGCCGGTCGGGGAGGGACAGAAACGAACGCGGACGTCCGCGTCCAGGGGGTTAGCCACGCTTGATCACCCTGTTGGTGAGAGTGCCGATGCCTTCGATGGTGACGGCGACTTCGTCGCCGACGTTGAGGGGGCCGACCCCGGCCGGGGTGCCGGTGAGGATGACGTCGCCGGGGAGCAGCGTCATGGCCTCGGTGAGGTGGACGACCAGGTCCTCGATGGAGCGGATCATGTCGGCCGTGCGGCCGAGCTGGCGCTGCTCTCCGTTGACGGTGGCCTGGATGGCGAGGTCGCTCGGGTCCAGGTCCGTCTCGACCCAGGGGCCGAGCGGGCACGAGGTGTCGAAGCCCTTGGCGCGGGCCCACTGCTTCTCGCGCTTCTGGACGTCGCGCGCGGTGACGTCGTTGGCGCAGGTGTAGCCGAAGATGACGTCCTTGACGCGCTCGCGCGGGACCTCGCGGCACATGCGGCCGATGACGACGGCGAGCTCGGCCTCGTGGTGCAGCTCGTTGGAGAAGGAGGGGTACTCGATGCTGTCGCCGGAGCCGATCACCGAGGTGGTCGGCTTGAAGAAGGCGACCGGCGGCTCGGGGCGGCCCTGGTCGTCGACGATGGCGTTGCCGAGTTCCTTCGCGTGCTCCGCGTAGTTGCGGCCGATGGCCACGACCTTGTTGGGGAGCACGGGCGGCAGGAGGCGGACCTTGTTCAGCGGCACCTTGGTGCCGGAGAGCTCGAAGTCCGCGTACGGGATGCCCTTGATGATGTCGAGGACGAGGCCGTCGGGGCCTTCGCCCTCGACGGCTCCGAAGGCGACATTGCCGTCGATGGAGAACCTGGCGATGCGCACGAGTGCTGTCGCCCCTCACTTCGCTTTGCTGGGGATGACCGGAGCTGGAACCGGCCGGAGTCGGACGCTCCAGGCTAGCGCGGGCGGCGGCACCGGCCGTGCGATCGGCCGCGGGCGCCCCGGATCAGACGGCGGCGGCGGTCTCGGCGGCGCCGGCCTGGGCCGGGGCCTTCATGAGGATGGTGCGGCGCGGGTTGGCCGTCTGGGCCGGCAGGTCGACGGTGTGCTCCGGCTGAGCCGTCCGCTGCAGTTCCTCGGCGTCCGCGAGGTGCGCCAGGGTGGTGCGGCGCGGGTTGGCTATGTTGCGGATGATCATCGTCGTCTTCATCTCTGCTACGAACCCTGTCGGTACGGGCGCTCGGCGGCGCCGGTTGTCGGATCGGCCATCCCTGTAAAGCGTCAGGCTAAACATTCGAATTCCCGGCAAAGGGACGTAGAGACGACGATCAACATGTGAGTTTGCTCACGAATGAAGCCACAAAAGGGATATAAGGGTCCGCCAACGGGGCGTCAAGGAACGGACATTCCGGTACTGAACCCGCTATTCCGCTCCTGATCATCGCGACTGGGACACCCCCCACCCGTAAGCGACTCGTAAGCATAAGTCCGTTTCCTCCGTGATCACTTTCTACGTCTCGTGACGCAATCCTCACAATGTGTCACTCAGGTCACGGCCCGGTACGCGGGCCTTGTTGGAGATCCGGCACTGTGCTGGAATTCCACGCACCGCCGCGGGTCACTGGACCGGCGCGCAGGGGCGCAACGCAGCGCCGGGTGAGCGGCGGGAGGGGGAGCAGAACAAGCGCCGGTCACTCAGACCACCCAGGGGGCGCGCAGTGCCCCCATGACGCCGACACCGTCCCATCCGCTTCCGAGCGGGGAGGACGCCTGGTCCAGAGGTTGCGACGCTAGTGCAGGGACGTTTCAAGAGGGATGGCAGCGCTGCGGCGGAGCAGGAGCCGCAGGGCGGGACTGGCCCCAAGACGGCCAGTTCCTCGCCCCAGCACGCCCAGAACCCCCGGGGCCCCGAGAACCCATCCTCCTCGCCGGCCGGTGAGGCGAGCGGCCAGACGGCGCGCACCGGTGGGCCCACGGGCCCGTCCGGCGGTGGTGAGGCGACCGGTGCCGACCGCAAACCCACGGGTCTCGTCGACACGGGCTCGCGAATAGCCCTGCGCAACTGGCGCATCTCCACCCGCCTCGTGGCCCTGCTGGCCCTGCCCGTGGTCGCCGCGACCACCCTGGGCGGGCTGCGCATCCAGCAGTCGATGAACGACATGCAGCAGCTGGAGCACATGCAGCTGCTCACCGACATGACCAAGCAGGCGACCGAGCTCGCCGCCGCGCTCCAGACCGAGCGCGACGACTCGGCGGGCCCGCTCTCCACGCAGACCTCCGACGCCCGCGTCCAGACCGACCGTTCGGCCACGGACCTGGTCAAGAAGTCGTTCATCAACGCGACCCAGGACGTCAGCGGCACGGAGGACGACGACGCGCTCGAGTCGATCCGGCGCAACGTCACCAACATCGCGATCCAGCTCCAGGACCTGGAGAGCATCCGCAGGACCGCGTACAAGGAGGGTTCGACCAACTCCCAGACGGTCGAGTCCTACAGCCGCCTCATCCGCGGTCTGCTCAGCCTCTCCCAGGACATGGCCCAGGCCACCTCCAACCCGGAGATGATCAAGCGGACCCGTGCGCTCGCGGCCTTCTCCTCGGCCAAGGAGTACGCCTCGGTCCAGCGCGCGATCATCGCCGCCGCGCTGCCCGCCACCAAGGACAAGGCGGGCGACCTCACCGAGCCCGACCGCCTCTACGCCAAGGCCGCCCAGGACGGCGAGCGCCAGTCGCTCGCCTCGTTCCAGAACGTCTACGAGGCCAACGGCGGCAACTCCACCGAGCTGATGGCCCCGCTGGACAAGGGCAACTCGGAGATCACCGCCGCCAACGCGTACTCGCAGCGCGTGCTCAAGAACACCGGCGGCATCAACCAGGAGCAGCGCCGCTCGTACCTCGACTGGTACGACCAGGACTCCAACAAGATCAACCAGATGAAGACCATCGAGCAGACCCTGCTCGGTGAGATGGAGCAGAAGGCCCGCGAGCTGCGCGACTCCTCGCAGCGCGACGCGATCCTCAACGGTGCGCTGATCCTCATCGTGCTCGGCGTCTCGCTCGTCGGCGCGTTCGTGGTGGCCCGCTCCATGATCCGCTCGCTGCGCCGGCTCCAGGACACCGCCACCCGGGTCGCCCAGGACCGTCTGCCCGAGCTCGTCAAGCAGCTCTCGGAGTCGGACCCGCAGGACGTCGACACCTCCGTGGAATCGGTCGGCGTGCACTCGCGCGACGAGATCGGCAAGGTGGCCGCGGCCTTCGACGACGTGCACCGCGAGGCCGTCCGCCTCGCCGCCGAGCAGGCCCTGCTGCGGGGCAACGTCAACGCGATGTTCACCAACCTCTCGCGCCGCTCCCAGGGTCTGATCCAGCGCCAGCTCTCGCTCATCTCCGAGCTGGAGTCCCGCGAGGCCGACCCGGACCAGTTGTCGTCGCTGTTCAAGCTCGACCACCTCGCGACCCGTATGCGCCGTAACGGCGAAAACCTCCTCGTCCTCGCCGGTGAGGAGCCGGGCCGGCGCTGGACGCGCCCGGTCCCGCTGGTCGACGTGCTGCGCGCCGCCGCCTCCGAGGTGGAGCAGTACGAGCGCATCGAGCTGGCCGCCGTGCCCGCGACCGAGGTCGCGGGACGCGTGGTCAACGACCTCGTGCACCTGCTCGCCGAGCTCCTGGAGAACGCGACCTCGTTCTCCTCCCCGCAGACCAAGGTCCGCGTCACCGGTCACGCGCTGCCCGACGGCCGCGTCCTGGTCGAGATCCACGACACCGGCATCGGCCTCTCCCCCGAGGACCTCGCCGCGATCAACGAGCGGCTCGCGTCGCCGCCCACCGTGGACGTCTCGGTCTCGCGCCGCATGGGTCTGTTCGTGGTCGGCCGCCTGTCCCTGCGACACGGCATCCGCATCCAGCTGCGCCCGTCCGACTCCGGCGGCACGACCGCGCTCGTCATGCTGCCCGTCGATGTGGCCCAGGGCGGCAAGAAGGTGCCCGGCAAGCCGGGTGCCGGTCAGCCGCAGGCCCCGGCCGGCCAGGGCGGCCGCCCCGGTCTCGCCGGCGGTCCGCCCTCGCGCGCCGGTCTCGCCGCGGGTCCGCTCGCCGGCGGTCCCGGCGCTCCCGGCAACCGGCTCGGCGCGGGCGCCCCGCGCGGCCAGGTCGCCGGTGGCCAGGGTCCGCGCGCCGCGCTCCCGCCCCGGGGCAACGCGAACGCGCCCCAGCAGCAGGGGCAGGCCCGGCAGCAGGGCGGGCAGTCCGCGTTCGGCAGCGCTCCGGCCGGGCCGTCCGCGCCCCGCCGCGGCGACCGCCCGATGACCCCGCCGCCCGGCGCCCCGCGCGCCGAACTGCCCGGCGGCAACCCGCTCGCCCCGCAGCAGAACCAGAACCAGAACCGGCAGCAGGCCACGAGCTGGGGCACCGACCCCTCCTCGGCCCTCGACGCGCCGCGCGGCCACGAGGAGCCGGAGCAGCACACCGGCCAGTACCCGCGTCCCCCGCTCGACGAGCGCCAGGGCCCGGCCGCCACGGCCGAGTTCGCCCGCCCGGACTTCGACGGCCCCCCGCCGGGTTCCCAGCAGGACAACGGCTCGGGCACGGGCCAGTTCGTACGCCCCGACGTGTTCGGCGCGCCGGCCGCTCAGGACCCCTCGGCGACCGGGCAGTTCGAGCGCCAGGACGTCTACGGCGGCGGGTACGGCGAGCAGTCCTCCGCCACCGGCCAGTACGCGCGGCCCGACCAGGACCCGTCCGCCACCGGCTCGTACGCACGGCCCGGTCAGGACGCGGGCGGCGCCGGTCAGTACGGGCGTCCCGCGGCCGACGACCGGCAGAACCCGGCCCTGACCGGCCAGTTCGAGCGTCCGGACTTCAACGCGCCGCGCCCCGCCGCCCCGCAGCCGGTGCCGCCGCAGCAGTACCAGCAGCAGGGCCAGGACTTCGGTCCCGGTGCCCGGCGTCCGGAGGGCGACGACTTCGGCGCCCCCCGCAGGCCGGCCGCGAGCCTGCCCGCGCAGTCACAGCCCGAGGCCCTGCCGCCGGCCGGCAACGGGGACGGCCGCACCCCGCTGTACGACACGCTGGAGACCAACTGGTTCCACCAGCAGGGCCAGCAGGGAGGCCGGCAGCAGGCGCCCCAGGCTCCGCAGCAGCAGGCTCCGCAGGGCCAGAACGGCGCCCCGCGCCCGCCGGCCCCCGAGCGCCTGCCCGTCCGTGACGGTGGTGCGAACGGCTCGGCCGGCTCCAACACCACGGGCACCTGGCGCAGTTCGCCCAACGACGACCTGGTCCGCCAGGCCGAGCGGGCCCGCAAGCCCGCCGCCGGCGGCGTGACCACGTCCGGACTTCCCAAGCGGGTCCCGCGCGCCAACCTGGTGCCGGGCACCGCACAGCAGCAGAACCACCAGGCAGGACCCCAGGTTTCCCGGGCGCCGGACGACGTGCGCGGCCGGCTGACCAATCTCCGCCGGGGCATCCAGCAGGGCCGGCAGGCCAACAACGGCTCCACCGGCAGCTTCCACGTGGACCCCACTCACCAGCAGGAGCGTTAGTTGAGTCCGATGAGCCAGGCGGCACAGAACCTGAACTGGTTGATCACCAACTTTGTGGACAACACCCCCGGGGTGTCCCACACGGTGGTGGTCTCCGCCGACGGCCTGCTCCTCGCCATGTCCGAAGGCTTCCCGCGCGACCGCGCCGACCAGCTGGCCGCCGTGGCGTCCGGGCTGACCTCGCTGACCGCCGGGGCCTCCCGGATCTTCGAGGGTGGCAGCGTCGCCCAGACCGTGGTGGAGATGGAGCGCGGCTTCCTCTTCCTCATGTCCGTCTCCGACGGATCCTCCCTCGCCGTGCTGGCGCACCCGGAGTGCGACATCGGCCTGGTGGGCTACGAGATGGCCCTCCTGGTCGACCGCGCGGGCAGCGTCCTCACTCCGGACCTGCGCGCCGAGCTCCAGGGCAGCCTGCTCCACTGACCGCAAACCCCCCGGCCGAGCCGCTCGCGAGGCCGGGGGTCGGGAGCCGCCTGCGCCGTCCCCTCCGGCGCGGACCGGCCCCCGCACGATGCAGACACCCGTCCCGGCCGCACCACTCCCCCCACCGGCCCTGCCCGACGGCTTGCAGATGCCTTGCTGTCCCCGCCCGGAGGAACCAATGACCCCGCCACCCGCCTCACACGATTCGTACGGCGCGCTGCACGACGCGGCGTACGACGGTGAAGGCGACCAGCCGCTGGTCCGTCCGTACGCCATGACCGGCGGCCGGACCAGGCCGCGCTACCAGCTCGCCATCGAGGCGCTGGTCAGCACCACCGCAGACCCGGCGCACCTCGCCACGCTTCTTCCCGAGCACCAGCGGATATGCCACCTGTGCCGTGAGGTGAAGTCGGTGGCGGAGGTCTCCGCGCTGCTGCAGATGCCGCTCGGTGTCGCCCGGATCCTCGTGGCGGACCTGGCGGAGGCCGGCATGGTGGCGATCCACCAGCCGGGCAATGGAGAGACCGGCGGCACGCCGGACGTGACACTGCTCGAAAGGGTGCTCAGTGGACTTCGCAAGCTCTAGCGGCGGTGCCGCCCGTTCCACCACGTCGGCGAAGATCGTGGTGGCGGGCGGCTTCGGCGTGGGCAAGACCACGTTCGTCGGCGCGGTCTCGGAGATCAACCCCCTGCGCACCGAAGCCGTCATGACCTCCGCCTCCGCAGGCATCGACGACCTCACCCACACCGGCGACAAAACCACCACCACCGTCGCCATGGACTTCGGCCGCATCACCCTCGACCAGGACCTCATCCTCTACCTCTTCGGCACCCCCGGACAGGACCGCTTCTGGTTCATGTGGGACGACCTCGTCCGCGGCGCCATCGGCGCCGTCGTCCTCGTCGACACCCGCCGCCTCGCCGACTGCTTCCCCGCCGTCGACTACTTCGAAAACTCAGGACTCCCCTTCGTCATCGCCCTCAACGGCTTCGACGGACACCAGCCCTACACCCCCGACGAAGTACGCGAAGCACTCCAGATCGGCCCCGACACCCCCATCATCGTCACCGACGCACGCCACCGCGCCGACGCCAAGAGCGCCCTCATCACCCTCGTCGAACACGCCCTCATGGCCCGCCTCAAGTAGGCAGGGGCATACGGCAGTTGTCGTAGGCGAAACAGGGGCGGACTGTGTCCTTTGACACGATCCGCCCCTGTGTTCATAACGTTTCGACAGAGAATTATCGTGTCACCGCAACCCGCCGCGTTCATCCGGTGTCACTGCGCGCACAGCGGCCCCGCCATTTGGCGGGGCTCGCTCTTTATGCCCGTTTTATCTGAGGTCTTGGCCACTCGGAACCGCGGATTCCAGACGTTTGGATGGCGGCCGTCCCACGTGCTGGAATTCGGCGAACTCCCGAGTAGTACGGCCCCGAGAAGTACGGCTCTGAAACACACTGCGGCACGCCCCACGGGTGCCGGCTCCGAGAGGTTGTTGGTCGAGTGAAGCGAAGCAGGACAAGCTCCGCGACGCAGCAGGCGCGGGGCAACTTCACCCCGCCGCAGCGCGCTGCGGCGGCACAGCCCGCGCCCCAGACCTCTGCCCCGGACTCCGGCAAGAAGGCCGCCCCGGGCAGTACCAGCCGCTTCTCGCCGCGCAACTGGCGCGTGGCCACCAGGCTGAACGCGATCCTCCTCATCCCCGTCCTGGTCGGCCTCGTCATGGGCGGCTTCGAGGTGAACGGGTCCATATCCACCTGGCGCGACGCCCGCAACGCCGAGAAGGTCGCGAACATCGTGCGCGCGGCCTCGGACTACGGCCAGGCGCTGCTCAACGAGCGTGACCTGACGGCCGAGCCGCTCCTGCAGAACAAGCGGGACAGCGACGTCGTCAGCAAGGCGTACGCCACCTCCGACGCCGCCCGCGCCGCGTTCGACCAGGCCGTCCAGGGCATGCCGGACACCCCGAGCCTCAAGCGCCGGCTGGCCAAGGTCCGCGAGGCCGAGAAGACCCTCGACGACCTGCGCAAGACCGCGTACGCCAAGGGCGTCGAGGCCAAGAACCCGGTGCTGACCGAAGAGGGCTACACCGCGATCCCGCACTACCTGAGCACGTTCTCCAACGAGCTCGGCCTGGGCACCGGCAACATCACCAGCTACGGCCGCATGGTGTACGCGGTCGACCTCGCGAAGTCCGCCGAATCGCTCCAGCGCTCCATCGGCCTGCACCTCCTGCTGCGGCCCAGCGACGACGCGAAGACCTTCCAGATGCAGGTCAAGGCGTTCAACTCGTACAACTACCTGGAGTTCATCGCCCTCGGCGAGTTCGACGCCGGTGGCACGGACGAGGACAGCCGGCACCTCAAGGAGGTCATGGCCGCCAAGGCGGCGAAGATCGCCCAGGAGTTCCCCGGCGCCAAGCAGCAGGCCGACAACGGCCCGCGCATCGGTGCCGCCCCGGCCGCCGACGGCTCGATCTACAACGGGATGGCCGCCGCGATCGGCGAGGGCCTGACCTCCAAGCAGCTCAAGGCGCAGGGCATCACGGCCGAGTCGTGGATGGCCGCCGCCACCTCCAAGTTCGACGGCTACAGCCAGGTCGAGGACGAGCTCGTGACGCGGGCCGTGACCGAGGCCGGCCAGATCGCCGACGACGCCAAGACCACCGCCTACATCAACGGCGCGATCGTCGTGGTCGCCCTGCTCGCCGCGTTCATCCTGGCCGGCATGGTCGCCCGCCAGATGAGCCGCTCGATGCGCCGGCTGCGCACCGCCGCCTTCGACGTGGCCGAGCAGCGCCTGCCGATGCTCGTCGACCAGCTCTCGCGCACCGAACCCGGCCGCGTCGACACCCGCGTGGAGCCGATCCCGATCGACTCCACGGACGAGATCGGCGAGGTCGCCCGCGCCTTCGACCAGGTGCACCGCGAGGCCGTCCGGCTCGCCGCCGAGCAGGCCCTGCTCCGCGGCAACGTCAACGCGATCTTCACCAACCTCTCGCGCCGCAACCAGTCCCTGATCGAGGGCCAGCTGACCCTGATCACCGACCTGGAGAACAACGAGGCCGACCCGGACCAGCTGGAGAGCCTGTTCCGGCTCGACCACCTGGCGACCCGTATGCGCCGCAACGGCGAGAACCTCCTGGTCCTCGCCGGCGAGGAACCGGGCCGCCGCTGGGACCAGCCGGTCCCGCTGGTCGACGTGCTGCGCGCCGCCTCATCCGAGGTGGAGTCCTACGAGCGCATCGAGCTGTCGGGCGTGCCGGAGGCCGAGATCCACGGCCGGGCGGTGACCGACCTCGTGCACCTGCTCGCCGAGCTCCTGGAGAACGCCACCACGTTCTCCTCGCCGCAGACCAAGGTCCGCGTCACCGCGACCCGGCTTCCCGACGGCCGTGTGATGGTCGAGATCCACGACAAGGGCATCGGCCTGACCGCCGAGGACTTCGCGGACATCAACCACCGCCTGGCCAACCCGCCGACCGTGGACGCCGCCGTCTCGCAGCGCATGGGCCTGTTCGTGGTCGGCCGCCTCGCCGACCGCCACGGCATCCGCGTCCAGCTGCGCCCCTCGGGCGAGCAGGCCGGCACCACCTCGCTCGTCATGCTCCCCGACCCGATCACCCATGGTGGCGGTGGCGAGAGCCACCCGGCGGGCGACGACTTCACGGTCTCCTCGATCATTCCCGAGCAGCAGCCGCAGCAGCAGCCGTACGAGGCGGCCCCCGCCCCCATGCGCACCGCCGCCGAGCTCGGCTTCGACGACTCGCGCTACGACACCGGCGAGAATGCCGACCCCCGCGAACTCGACCCGGTGAACCGGTCGTTGATGCGCGAGGAGCGCCGCGCGGCGCTGGAGGCCCAGGCGCAGGGCGGCGACCGCCCCCTCTACCGGGACGAGCTCGAACCGCAGCAGAACCAGGCGTACGACGGCTCGTACCAGGGCCAGCAGCAGTACACGGCGCAGGACCAGTCGTACGAGGGCTCCTACGAACCCCAGCAGGCGACCGGGTACGACGGCTCGTACCCGGACCAGCAGTACGCCCCCGAGCACACCGGCGCCTACGCCCAGGACTCCTACGCGCCGCATGAGGACTACCGGGAGTCCGCGTATCCGGAAGGCTCCTACGGCGAGCCGACGGCCGGCCAGGGCTCCTACGAGGACCCGTACGCCGCTCAGGCCCCGCACGGGAGTTGGCCGCAGGACAACACCTACCAGGAGCCCTACGCGGCCCCCTTCCAGCCGGAAGCGGAATCCGCCGAGGAGTCCCGCGCCGTTTCCGCGGACCCCGCCGAGCGCGTAGGCTTCGACCGTCCGGACCCCAGCTCGACGACTGCCCACGGGATGACCGAGGCAGGTCTTCCCCGGCGCGGCGGCCAGCCGAACCGGCCGGCCGAGTCCGGGCAGCAGCAGGCCGATTCCTCGGACGGACCGGCGGACGACTGGCGCTCGACCAACGACGAGCGCTGGACGCGGGCCGAGAAGCTCCGTGAGCCCAAGGCCGGCGGGGTCACTCCCTCCGGTCTCCCCCGGCGGGTGCCCAAGGCCAATCTGGTCGAGGGCGCGGCCGAGCAGACCCCGCAGGGCGGCCCTCAGGTCTCCCGCGCTCCGGAGGACGTGCGCGGCAGGTTGAGCAACCTGCGCCGCGGTGTCCAGCAGGGCCGTAACGCGGGGTCGGACACAAGTAACACCTACAACCAGGAGCGTTAGTGTGAGCCCGATGAGCCAGGCGGCGCAGAATCTGAACTGGTTGATCACCAACTTCGTGGACAACACCCCCGGGGTGTCCCACACGGTGGTGGTCTCCGCCGACGGACTCCTGCTGGCGATGTCCGAAGGCTTCCCCCGGGACCGGGCCGATCAGCTGGCGGCCGTGGCCTCCGGTCTGACGTCCCTCACCGCGGGCGCCTCCCGGATCTTCGAAGGCGGCGCCGTCAACCAGACGGTGGTGGAGATGGAGCGCGGCTTCCTCTTCATCATGTCCGTCTCCGACGGTTCCTCCCTCGCCGTTCTCGCCCACCCCGAGGCCGACATCGGTCTGGTGGGTTACGAGATGGCGCTGCTCGTGGACCGGGCCGGCAGCGTGCTGACTCCCGACCTCCGTGCGGAGCTTCAGGGAAGCCTTCTTAACTAGTTACCGATCAGTTCTCAATCAGCAGACAGGCCGTGCGTTTCTCGCCACCGCCCCATAAGGTGCGGTGGCGCGGCCCCCATGGGACGGGCACCGGTAGTCGGAGGAGGAAACGTGACAACACCCCCAGGCGGTCACCCATACAGCGGTGGACAGCAGTCTCCGGGTGAGCACGGCCAGAACCGCTTCACCTTCCCCTCCGCCGGCAGACACGGTCAGGGCCAGGGCCCGTACCAGCAGCCCTACCAGCAGCCCCACCGCCGGCCCAGCCCGTACGACCAGCCGCCGCAGCCCCGGATCGAACCGGTGCAGCCGCGGCAGACCCCCCAGCCTTCACCCGCGGGCGGCGCGCACAATCCCCTTGTGCGCCCGTACGCCATGACCGGCGGCCGCACCCGGCCGCGCTACCAGCTCGCCATCGAGGCGCTGGTGCACACCACGGCGGAACCCGCACGGCTGCAAGGGCAGTTGCCCGAGCACCAGCGGATCTGCCACCTGTGCCGCGAGATCAAGTCGGTCGCCGAGATCTCGGCACTCCTCACCATCCCCCTCGGCGTTGCCCGGATCCTCGTCGCCGACCTGGCGGAGGCCGGACTCGTCGCCATCCATCAGCCCGGCGGCGACGAGTCCGCCGGCGGACAGCCAGACGTGACACTGCTCGAAAGGGTGCTCAGTGGACTTCGCAAGCTCTAGCGGCGGTGCCGCCCGTTCCACCACGTCGGCGAAGATCGTGGTGGCGGGCGGCTTCGGCGTGGGCAAGACCACGTTCGTCGGCGCGGTCTCGGAGATCAACCCCCTGCGCACCGAAGCCGTCATGACCTCCGCCTCCGCAGGCATCGACGACCTCACCCACACCGGCGACAAAACCACCACCACCGTCGCCATGGACTTCGGCCGCATCACCCTCGACCAGGACCTCATCCTCTACCTCTTCGGCACCCCCGGACAGGACCGCTTCTGGTTCATGTGGGACGACCTCGTCCGCGGCGCCATCGGCGCCGTCGTCCTCGTCGACACCCGCCGCCTCGCCGACTGCTTCCCCGCCGTCGACTACTTCGAAAACTCAGGACTCCCCTTCGTCATCGCCCTCAACGGCTTCGACGGACACCAGCCCTACACCCCCGACGAAGTACGCGAAGCACTCCAGATCGGCCCCGACACCCCCATCATCGTCACCGACGCACGCCACCGCGCCGACGCCAAAAGCGCCCTCATCACCCTCGTCGAACACGCCCTCATGGCCCGCCTGCGCTAACCGCCCGGGCCAGGGACCCCGAGCCCCCTCCGGAACCTTTCGGGACGGGAGGGGCCGGGGGCACGGGCTCCGGGGCGCCGCCTACCCCAGCAACTCGCCCAGCCGCAGGGCGAGTTGGGCGGGGTGCGTCAGCACCCCGAGGTGGCCTCCCGGCAGCTCCGCGAGGCCGACCCCGTACCGCACCGCGAGGACTTCCGCCGGCCGCGCCAGCCGGAGCCCGGCCGATGCCCGGCCCACGGCCGGCACCAACGCGTCGGCGCACAGGCCGAGTCGGGTCGGATCCGGCACGTGCCGGGTGAACGGGCCGAGGATGTGCCCCAGGAAGAACCCGGAGTTCTCCCCCACCCGCGCCAGCGTCTCCCGCATCCGCGGCGACAGGCCGGACAGGCCCGGGCGCTCGCCCCGCTCCTCGCCGCACCCCGCACTCATCTCGGCCATGGCCGCCTCCACCCCGGCCGCGTGGAACGTCTCCACGATGTGGCCGAAAAAGGCCTGCTGTGCCACGGCGTCCGGCAGCAGTGAAACCAGCGGCGGCTCGTGCGCGACCACCCGGGCGAGCCGGTCGGGGTGCCGCGTGAGCAGCTCGACCGCCACGATCGCCCCCGAACTCGTCCCGAAGACATACGCGGGCGGCCCGTCGGGCGCGAGGTGCTGGAGCAGCCGGTGGGCGTCATCGGCCTGTGTGCCGACCCGCTGGTCCACCTCCGCCCCGTCGAGCGGTGAGCGCGAGTTTCCGCGGGGATCGTAGGTGATGACCGTGAAGCGGTCCGCGAGCGCGTCGGCGACCGGCTCCACGATCCCGGCGTCCCCGCCTCCGCCGACGATGAGCAGCAGCACCGGCCCGGCTCCGCGCACCTCGTACCGCAGGGTCGCGCCGGGCACCTTCAGGGTGCCGACCACGGGTTCATTCATGTTCCTCGTCCCCCTCCTCGTTGCGGGGCCAGTGCTCCAGGAGGACGTGCAGCGCCTCGACCCCGCGCTCCCACGACCTCTGCACCTCGCGGGGGTGGCCGAAGCCCCCTTCCGCTTCGAGGGTGATGTAGCCGTGGAAGGTGCTGCGCAGCAGGCGTACGGCGTCGGTGAGGTCGGGCTCGCCGAGGCCGTAGGCGCGCAGCATCCCGTACGTCGTGTCCACGGTGCGCGCCAGAACGGTCGAGCCCGCGAGCAGTTCCGGGTCGACCTGGTGCTGGGTGGCGGCGTACCGGCCGGGGTGGGCGAGGGCGTACGCCCGGTAGGCGTCGGCGAAGGCGACGAGCGCGTCCTTGCCGGCCCGGCCCGCGACGGCCGCCGCGATGGAGTCGACGAACTCGCCGGCCGCGTACAGCGTGACCCGCTGCCGCAGCTCGCGGAGGTTCCTGACGTGCGAGTACAGGCTCGCGTCCTTGACGCCGAAGCGCCGGGCGAGCGCGGACACCGTGATGCCCTCGTACCCCGCCTCGTCCGCGAGTTCCGCTCCCGCCACCGCGAGCCGCTCGACCGTCAGCCCCGCTCGGACCACCCCCGCACCTCCATCCATCTGGAACCTAGAGCCCCTAGGTTTTGCCCTAAGGTACCTAGCCGATCGCATCGGCGCCAACGAAAAAGCCCCCGCCCGGAAGGCGGAGGCTTTTCTCGTCAGTGGGTCCCGGGCGGGTCAGCCCTGCCAGGAGTGCGGGGCGCGGAACCCCGGGGTGCGCTCCAGACGGCGCCAGCCGGCGGTGGAGCGGCCGCGCTGGGAGGCCGCGGCGGCGGGCTGGGCGGCGGCGCGCGCCAGGAGGACGGCGGTGATGGCGGCCAGCTCCTCGGGAGCGGCCTCGCCCTTCTCCACGCGGAGCAGGGACAGGGACGGAGCGGTATGCGGTGTGGTCACGTTCGTCTCCTCTTACTGAGGCGGGTTGCCGTGCTTGCGGGACGGCAGGTCGGCGTGCTTGGTCTTGAGCATCGCCAGGGAGGCGATGAGGACGGCGCGGGTCTCGGCCGGGTCGATCACGTCGTCGACCAGACCGCGCTCGGCCGCGTAGTACGGGTGCATCAGCTCGGCCTTGTATTCCTTGACCATCCGCGCCCGCATCGCCTCCGGGTCCTCGGCGTCCGCGATCTGCCGACGGAAGATCACATTGGCCGCGCCCTCGGCGCCCATGACCGCGATCTCGTTGGTGGGCCAGGCGTAGGTGAGGTCGGCGCCGATGGACTGGGAGTCCATGACGATGTAGGCGCCGCCGTAGGCCTTGCGCAGGATCAGCGAGATGCGCGGCACCGTCGCGTTGCAGTACGCGTACAGCAGCTTCGCGCCGTGCCGGATGATCCCACCGTGCTCCTGCGAGACGCCCGGCAGGAAGCCGGGCACGTCCAACAGGGTGACGATCGGGATGTTGAAAGCGTCACACATCTGGACGAAGCGGGCGGCCTTCTCGGACGCCTCGATGTCGAGCACCCCGGCCAGCGACTGCGGCTGGTTCGCCACGATGCCGACGACCTGACCGTCGAGACGGGCCAGCGCACAGATGATGTTGCGCGCCCACCGCTCGTGGACCTCCAGGAAGTCCCCGTCGTCGACGAGCTCCTCGATCACCTTGTGCATGTCGTACGGACGGTTGCCGTCGGCCGGGACGAGGTCGAGGAGGACCTCGGAGCGGCGGTCGGCCGGGTCGTCGCTGCTGTGGACCGGCGGGTTCTCCCGGTTGTTCGACGGCAGCATCGAGATGAGGTAGCGGACCTCGGCGAGGCACGTCTCCTCGTCGTCGTACGCGAAGTGCGCCACACCCGACGTCTCGGCGTGCACGTCCGCGCCGCCGAGCCCGTTCTGCGAGATCTCCTCGCCCGTCACCGCGCGGACCACGTCCGGACCGGTGATGAACATCTGCGAGGTCTCGCGGACCATGAAGACGAAGTCGGTGAGGGCGGGGCTGTAGGCGGCGCCGCCGGCGCAGGGGCCCAGCATCACGCTGATCTGTGGGATCACGCCCGAGGCCCGGGTGTTGCGCTGGAAGATGCCGCCGTAGCCGGCGAGCGCGGACACGCCCTCCTGGATACGGGCGCCCGCGCCGTCGTTCAGGGAGACCAGCGGGGCACCGGCCGCGATGGCCATGTCCATGATCTTGTGGATCTTCGTGGCGTGGGCCTCGCCGAGCGCGCCGCCGAAGATCCGGAAGTCATGGGCGTACACGAAGACCGTGCGGCCCTCCACCGTGCCCCAGCCGGTGATCACACCGTCGGTGTACGGCTTCTTCGCCTCCAGACCGAAGCCGACGGCCCGGTGCCGGCGCAGCTGCTCGACCTCGTGGAACGAGTCGGGGTCGAGCAGCAGGTCGATGCGCTCGCGGGCGGTCAGCTTGCCCTTGGCGTGCTGGGCCTCGGTGGCACGCTCGCTCGGCCCGCGACGGGCCTCCTCGCGCAGGGCAAGAAGTTCTGCCACACGTCCACGCGTATCGGTCGGCTCACCCGGCGTCTGGTCCACAACGGTCATGTATCGACCCTACGAAAGGGGTCAAGCATTTCCTCCGTCGACTCCGAACAGTCTCGGGCCCGCTTTCCTAGTGGGGGCTGACAGTAGACCTGCACCAGGCAGCCGACTCGACAGCGCAGGGGGCCCGAGCTCTGTAGGGTTCCGACAACGGCCCTGGACCTGGCCGTCAGCGTCGCGTCAGCGCGCCGTCAGATCCGGATCAGCTCCGTGTCAGCCGAGGACGACCTCGGTACGCACGGTGGTGCAGGCGGTGCCGGGCGCGATGCGCAGCCGGAGCGAGCGGCCGGTGGCGAGCACCTCCACCCGCGGGTCCCGCGTGGCCACCGAGCGTACCGGCCGGTCCCAGGTCAGTTCGACGGGCGTCCCGGTGCGCTCGGGCGCGGCGAGGCAGAGCGTCGCCGTGCGCCGCACGGTGTGGACGAGCACGCTCGCCGGGCCGTCGACGCCGAGGCCGCCGACCGCGCCCGCCGTCCAGAAGTTGGCCGCGGTCAGACCGAGCCGGGTGGCCGAAATGGCCTGCGTGGAGGGCGAGTTGGCGAGGACGCGGATCCGGTCGCGGTCGGCGGCGCGGACCGCGGTCTCCCCTTGCCGGGCGCCGGGCAGCAGGACGTAGGCGTACGTGGCTCCGGCCGGATCGGTGCCGTGGTCGAACCAGAGGGTGAGGTAGCGGCGGGTGACGGGGTCCTGGCTGCCGCCGGTGTTGATGGCCTTCCAGGTGCCGGTGCGCTCCTCGCGCAGGGTCTGGAGGGGCGCGCCGCCGGGGAACACATAGCCGCCGTGGCCCGCGAGATGGGCCCAGCGGGCGCCGGGGAAGGTGTCGTGGCGGCCCAGGGTCACGGGCAGGCGGCGGCCGTCGACGGTGAGGGCGTTGGTGCCGGTGGCGCCGAGGTTGCGGTGGTCGGCGATCGATTCGACGGGGACGCCGTCGGCGGCGGTGATCCCGGCGCCGAGACAGACGATCTCGTCGCCCGCGAAGAACCAGGACTTGCGGGCGGTGAGGGTGGAGGACAGGCCCTTGAGGTGCTGGCCGACGGCCGCGTAGGTGCCGTCGCTCGCGCCGCCGACCCAGGCGGCGTCGGGCCGGGCCGCGCCCCAGGCGCCGCCCTCGCCGTCCGCGAGCGGCTTGCGCGCGACGGTGGTGCCGGGCAGCCGATACGGGTCGGCGGTGGGCCAGAAGCCGTCGCTGTACTGGTCGCCGGCGAAGCCGTCGCCCCACCAGGCGAGCATGCCGGAACCGGTGTGCCAGCCGCGGAGGTTCTCGCCGTTGCCGTTCTCGTAGTACGCGATGCGCCGCGAGGACATGCTGAGGGAGGCGGCGAAGCGGGTGCCGCGGTGCACGGCGCGGTCCATCGCGGGGAACAGGCGCGGGCCGACCGGGGCCGGGGCCGCCGAGGGCGCGGCGTCGACGGCGGCGCGCAGCAGGGCGAGGTTGGCGACGGAGAGCCGTTGGTCGGCGAGCACCGGGGTGGTCTGCGCCCGGTCCGTCCAGCCCTTGATCAGCGCACGCCAGCGGTCGCGCTCGGCGGGCGAGGCCCCGAGGGCGAGCATCGCGATGTGGGCCATGATCGTGCGGCCCATGAGCTGGTCGTCGGTGGTCTGGCGGGAGATCGCGCGGCCGTTGACGCAGTCCATCATCAGGCCGTCGTGCAGGAAGGGCGCGTAGCTGCGCTCGACGGAGTCGAGGATGATCTGGCGGTTGGGGTCGGTGACCGCCCAGGTGGAGCCGGCGAGCAGCGCGAACAGCCGGGAGAGGCCGTCGATCTGCACCTCTCCGTACGAGCCGGTGTAGGCGATCCAGGTGTGCTGGACGAACGATCCGTCGGCGTACAGGCCGTCGCCGCCGGTCACGTACGGGAAGACCGGCGAGAGCGCGTCGCGGGCCAGGGCGAGCTTCGCGGCGCTGCGGCCGAGCACACCACGGGTGGCGAGCACGCGGCACAGGTCGGTGCGGTTGGCGCCGGTGGAGGTGCCGGTGTAACTGCCGACGGCGCTGTCCGGCACGAAGTGGTCGATGGCGGCCGTGTAGTGGGCGAGCTGCTCGGCGCCGAGGGTGTCGTACGCGATGACGGCGGTGTCGAGCAGCAGCCGGGAGCTGCCGATCTGCCAGTCCCACCAGTTGCCGAACGTCTTGGTGTTCTCGTTGTAGATCAGCGTGTAGAGGTGGTCGAGGCCGTGGCCCACCGCCGCGATGAGCGCGGCGTCACCGTTGGATCCGGTGCCGGGCTGGGCCCAGGCCTGCGCCATGGTGTTGAGCCGGGCGTAGCTCGTGGTCATGGCGGCGGAACCGGTGGCGGGGACGGTCAGCGGAAGGTCGGGCCAGAGGGATCCGGTCGCGGGAGCCATCGTGTCGCGCGCGGTGCGGGCCGCGGCGCCGAGGTCGGCGAGCTTGGTGGCGTAGGGCTCGGCGCGGGCGTCGAAGCCGCTGCCCAGGGTGAGGTCGCGCCATCGCAGGCGCAGGGCATCGAACTCGTCGGCGGATTGCGCGAGTTGGGACGCGGCGGCGGCCGGAGCGGCTTGCGACGCGACGGCGGGGGCGAGACCGAGTGCTACGGCCGCGGCGCCGGTGCCGGACGCGGCGAGGAAGGAGCGGCGTGAACTGCCCTGCGGGGATGGCATGGTGCGGAACCTCCGGAGCGTGAGCGAAGAAGGAGCGACACGGGCACGGGGTGCGGGCGGACGCGGGCGGCGGCCCCGGGGGACTGCGAGCGACGCGTGGGCGAGGGGGGCTGGGGGCTTGCGGCTGTAGGCCGGGCTGCGAAGCGCGATGGAGCGGTTTGTCTCATGACATCGAAAGAACGCGCAATACTTCGCACATTCATCGTGAGAATTGATCGTTCGCGCAGAATCGTGCACGAACGATCCAACGGGCGTTACGCTCCAGGTCAGCCGGACGGCGGTCGGCGGCGCGGAGCCGAACAGGGCCGGGAGTGCCGAACATGAGGGGCGGGGGCCATATGCATGCCGAGGACAGGCACCA
The DNA here is from genome assembly GCF_043202815.1 of Streptomyces sp. NPDC048111. Lineage (NCBI taxonomy): Bacteria > Bacillati > Actinomycetota > Actinomycetes > Kitasatosporales > Streptomycetaceae > Streptomyces > Streptomyces sp. NPDC048111. Next base: position 5,443 of record NZ_JBIDBD010000012.1, on the reverse strand, counting down.
GGCGATACTGCGGCGGCTGCGGGAGCGCGGCTCGCTGCGAGTGACGGACTTCGCCGAGGAGTTGAGGGTCTCCGCGGTGACCGTGCGGCGGGACGTGGAGGCGCTGGCGGAACGCGGTCTGGTGGCGCGGGTGCACGGCGGCGCCCAGCTGCCAGACACCACCCGGGCCCCGGTCGCCGCGCCCGCCCGTAGGCCGGGCGGCGCACCGCTGGTCTTCGGCCTCGTCGTACCGACGGCGGACTACTACTACCCCGAGGTCATCAAGGGGGCGAGGGAGGCGGCCGCGGCCCGGGGCATCCGGCTCGTGCTCGGCATCTCGCAATACCGGCCCGACGAGGAGCGCGCACAGGTGCGCCAGCTGCTCGCGCACGGGATCGACGGGCTGCTCATCGCGCCGTGCGGCCCGGCCGTCGACCAGGACTGGGCGGCGGCGCTCGGCGTGCCGTTCGCCCTGGTGGAGCGGCGGTCGACGGACGACGTGCCCGGTGCGGAACGGGTGGTGACCGACCACGCCTACGGTGCCAGGCTCGCCGTCCGCCACCTCGCCGGGACGGGGCGCGAGCGGATCGGACTGCTGCTGCGCGCGGACAGCCCGCACGGCGCGCTGGTCAGGGAGGGCTACCTCGGCGGGCTGGCGTCACTGGGGCTGCCCGCGCCGGAGGGGCTGCGCTTCGCGATCACGGCGCCGGAGACCGATCCGCTGCGCCGGGACGCCCAACTCGACGAGTTCACCGGGGCGGTGGGGGCGGGGCTGCTCGACGCGGTCCTGGTCCACAACGACCATGACGCGATCGCGCTGCTTCCGCGGTTGCGGGCACGGGGGTTGCGGGTGCCGGACGACCTCGCGATCGTGGCGTACGACGACGAGGTCGCGGCGCTGGCGGACACGCCGCTGACGGCTGTGGCGCCGCCGAAGCGGGCGGTGGGTTTCGCGGCGGTGGACCTCCTGTCCGCCCGCCTGGCCGACCCCGGCCGCCCCCGGCACCACCTCAGCATCCTCCCCGAACTGAACCACCGCGCCTCCACGCAGTGACGCCCCCTCCGGGGAGAATGCGCGGCCGGCCCCGCAGGTACGGACTGCGCCCGCACGCCTTCCGGCTACGGACCGCGGCCGCTCCTCGCGCAGTTCCCCGCGCCCCCAACCCCTCGGTCACGTGCGGACCGTGGTCGCTCCTCGCGCAGTTCCCCGCGCCCCTTGGCAGGACCGGTCCTGGCCCGCACGCACATCCCAGCCCGCCCTGCGCAGTTCCCCGCGCCCCTTGGCGGGACCGGTGCTGGTCCGCACGCACATCCCAGCCCGCCCTGCGCAGTTCCCCGCGCCCCTTGGCGGGACCGGTGCTGGTCCGCACGCACATCCCAGCCCGCCCTGCGCAGTTCCCCGCGCCCCTTGGCGGGGCCGGTGCTGGTCCGCATCGGGACACCTCAGCCCGTCCGGCGTTTGAGGACGAGCGCCGTTCAGGCGTGAAAGGGGGGTCTGGGGCGCAGCCCCAGGGAGCGGTCAGCCGTGGACTTGCCAGGTGGTGGTGGCGCGGAGGGTCTGCGCGATGCGGGGGTCACGGACGGACGGCGTCGCATCGCTCACCCGCACCGAGAGCCGGTGCACCCCCCACCCCAGGCCCAACCCCCGCACCCCGACAGCCGTACGCCCCGAATACCCCCGCAACTCTCGCCCGTCCAAGTACCACCGCACCGTCAATTGACGCCCACCCACCAGCCGCGGCACCGCGACCCGCGCCGTGTCGTACGGCCGCAGCGTCCGCCCCGTGGGCGTCAGGGGCGTGGCGATCGTCGCGTGCCGGTAGAACCCCGCGATCATCGCCTCCACCCCGGGCAGGTTGAACGGCTTGCCCAGGATCCGCATGATCGACCCGTCGGTGGGCCGGCTGAGGCCGGTGACGTAGTAGCCGCCGCCCTCGTACGCCCCCACCGTCCCCCCGTCCGGCGAGGTCTCACCCAGCCAGCGGTACCACTTGGTGCGGTCGGCCGCCATCTGGTCGGCCGTCAGGACGGAGATGTTGGACTGTTCCGCCTCGGGTCCGTCGTAGTGCTCGTAGCCGGGGGTGTCCGGGTAGAAGTACTCGTCGGCCAGCTTGCCGAGCGAGTGCCCGGTCTCGTGGATCGCGACCTGCCCGGACTTGGCGTTGCCGGCGGACGCGGTGGATATGCCCTCGTACCCCAGCGTCTTGGACGGCTCGTTGTACCCGGCCCCGCCGTACTTCGCGCTGTTGGCGAGGACGACCACCAGATCGGCCTGGGGCGCCTTCGCCACGTACGCGTCGACCTTGTCCTGGTCGACGCAGAGCAGCCGCTCGACACCGTCGCACCAGAAGTAGGAGCCGAGCGCTGTGTTCTTCACGTCGCCCTGCGCGGGATCGCCGGAGACCCCGCTCTGCGGGGAGACCGCGTCCACGGTCCAGACGTTGAAGAGGTTCTGGTACGTGGTGTAGGGCTCGACGCCGGTGATCTCGCCCCACTTCTCCTTGGCGTCGGCGTGGAACTGGTTCAGCTGGTCGGCCGTGTAGCCGTCGCCCACGACGACGATGTCCAGGCGGTCCGCGGTGGAGCCGTTGTCGACCACCTTGGTGACCTGGCCGTCCGCCGCCTTCGCCGCGGGAGCCGACAGACTCGGGGCGGGCCCGCCCCGGCCGGCCGCCGGGACCAGGGTGTGCCCGGAGCCCGCGGGCGTGGCCCCCGAGGCGGCCTCCGGTCCGGGTATCTCGACCTGCACCCGCGGCCGCGGCGGCGGTGGATCGGCGGCGGCCGCGGTGCCGGGGCCCGCGGCGAGTGCGGCCAGGACGGTGGCGCCGGCGAGCGTGGCCGTCGCGATGCCTCTGCGCATGGGTGGGCGCATGAAGTCCTCTCCCTGTAACGGAAGTTAAGTCGTCGGGTAAATACGTTGAACGGCCTGCTTAAATTAGGGGGCGCACGGGGTGTGCGCAATGCCCTGGGGCCAAGGGGACGTGATGGACGAACCTTCCGTGATCGGCCGCCGAGTTCAGCGACTGCGCTCCCAACTCGGCCTGACGCAGCGCCAGTTGGCGGAGCCCGCCTATACGCCCGCCTATGTCTCCACCCTGGAGTCCGGCAAGGTGCGCCCTTCGGAGGCGGCCCTGCGCCATCTCGCGGAGCGGCTCGGCACGACGTACGACGAGCTGACCACCGGGCGCCCCGCCCGGCTGCTCACCGAGCTGCGGCTCGGCCTCACCGACGCCCAGCGGGCCCTGGCGACCGGCGAGGCCGACGAGGCGGCCGTCCTCTACCGCCGGCTGCTCACCGAGGCCGAACTGCACCAGCTCGACGAGGAGCGCGCCGAGGCCCTGCTCGGGCTCGGCGACTGCGCCCTGGAGAGCGGCGAACTCGACGACGCGGTACGCCACTTCGAGGCGAGCGAGCGGATCCTCGCCACCGAGCCGCTCCCCCGCCGGGCGCGTGCGGTGCGCGGCCGGGCGGTCGCCCACATCCTCGCGGGCGAACTGCGCTACGCCTGCTACGTCCTGGAGTCGGCCATCGACGAGCTCGGCACCAGCGGGCTGGCCGACCCCGAGGCGCTGGTGCTCCTGTACGCGGCGGTCATCGGGCCGTACCTGGACATGGGCGCCCAGGCCCGCGCGGCGCGCGCCGCCGAGCTGGCACTCGCCCTGGCCCCCCGGGTCTCGGACCCGGCGCTCGTGGCCGGGATGCACCGGCAGGTCGCCCGGACCTTCCTCGCCGAGGGCCGGCTCGCCGACGCGGACGCCTCGCTCGCCAAGGCCCAGTCCATCTACCGCCAGTTGCAGCTGCGCACCGACCTGGCGCACTGCCACTGGATGCGCGGTTACGTCTACGCCCAGGAAGGTCGACTCGACCTTGCCGAGCGGGAGTTGCGCACCGCGCGCGACATGCTCGCGGCCAAGCGGGCCGCCCTGTTCACCGCGCAGGTCGAGGTCGAACTCGCGGACGTGCTGCGGCGCCTCGGGCAGCACACCGAGGCGATGGCCCTGCTCGCCCCGCTCACCGAGCTGGGCGACCAGCACGGCGCGGTGCACGCGGGGGGCGCGCACCGACTGCTCGGCCTGATCCACGAGGAGCGGGGCGACACCGGGACGGCCGAGGAGCACTACGTCACCGCGCTCGGCCTCCTGGAGCGCAGCGGCGCCACCGGGGACATGGCGGACCTGTGCCGGCTGCTCGGCGATCTGCTGCGCCGTGCCGGACGCGTCGAAGCGGCCATGGACGCCTACCGCACCGGCCTCGGCCACCGGGCCGCCCCCGGCACCACCACCCTCGGGCCCGCCCCGACACCGCCCGGCCTCTGACTCGGGCCGGCCCGATTTCCTTGGCCTCTGACCCGGGCCGGCCCGGCTCCGACCCGGCCCGGAGTACGGTCGGCTTCCGAAGTAGTTGAATCTCGAACGGAATGGTTCTACAGTCAATCTCGTTGAAAGTTAAACCGCTCCGGCGCAAGGCCGCAGCACGTCCCCAAGGGAGCACGTCATGGGTCTCTTCGGCCGCAAGACCAGCAGCACCGCCTCCACCGCCACCCTCGACCCCGCCGCGCCCGCGCCCGTCGCGGTCGACCCGGCGCTGGCCGCGCTGAGCGGTACGTACACGATCGACCCGGCGCACAGCAGCATCGGCTTCACCGTGCGGCACGCCATGGTCACCAACGTGCGCGGCTCCTTCGCCGAGCACGAGGGCACCCTGACCCTGGACGGCGCGGACCCGGCGGCCTCCAGCGCCTCCATCGACGTCAAGATCGCCAGCGTGGACACGGGTATCGCGGACCGCGACGCCCACCTGCGCAGCGCCGACTTCTTCGACGCCGAGCAGTTCCCGCTCATGACCTTCCGCTCGACCGGGGCGCGGGCGCTCGGCGGCGACACGTACCGGATCACCGGTGACCTGACGATCAAGGGTGTCACCCGGCCGCTCTCCATCGACCTGGAGTTCAACGGCACGGCCACCGACCCGTACGGGAACCAGCGCGTGGGGTTCGAGGGTGGGGCGGAGATTCTGCGGTCGGAGTGGGGGCTTACTTGGAATGCTGCGTTGGAGACGGGTGGGGTGATGGTCAGTGACAAGGTGAAGCTCACCTTCGACATCTCGGCCATCAAGTCCGCCTGACCTCCGCCCCGGACCCCGAGGGGGCTTGCCCACCCACCCGCCCGTGCAGGGGGTTGAAGGGTGCGGCCTCTGGGGCTGCGCCCCAGACCCCCTGAGGGGCTCCGCCCCTCAAACCCCGGCGGGTTTGCCCACCCACCCGCCCGTACAGGGGGTTGCATCGGCTGAGCCCTGGGGCTGCGCCCCAGACCCCCCGAGGGGCTCCGCCCCTCAAACCCCGGCGGGGGCTCCGCCCCCTGCACCCCCGCTTTCGCGCCTGAACGGCGCTCGTCCTCAAACGCCGGACGGGCTGAGGATGCGCATGCTGGCCGGCACCGGTGCGGTTAGGGGCGCGGGGAACTGC
>NZ_JBIDBD010000011.1:0-199650 GCF_043202815.1 Streptomyces sp. NPDC048111 | reverse complement strand
TCCGCCCCCTGCACCCCTGCTCAGGGGCTGCGCCCCCGAACCCCCCTTTCGCGCCTGAACGGCGCTCGTCCTCAAACGCCGGACGGGCTGAGGTGGCCTGGTGCTGCCCAGCACCGAGCAGTTAAGGGGCGCGGGGAACTACGCAAGGCAGCCCGAAACACACGTGCGGGCCGGCACCGGTCCTGCCAGGGGCGCGGGGAACTGCGCGAGAAGCGACCACGGCCCGCAGGCGGGCGCGGAGTTGGGGCGCAGGGAACTGCGCAAGCGAAGGGCCGCTGGGACAGCGTCCCGGGGCTGGGGCGAAGCCCTGGGGGTCAGCCGTTGCAACCCCCGTCACGGGCGGGCGGGTGGGCGAAGGGGTCGGGGTCTGGGGCAGAGCCCCAGGGTTCGGGCCAGCCGGCCCGGCCCGGGGGGAAGGAGGATCCCGGCGGGTCCGGGGCAACCCGAACCCGTCATGCCGACCCGGCCCGGGGAGGAGGAAGAGGACCCCCGGCGGGTCCGGGGCAACCCGAGCCCGTCGTGCCGGCCCGACCCGGGGGGCAAGGGGCCCCGGGCAACCCCAACTCAGCACCCCGCCAGGGCCAACCCCCTCCGCCAAGGGAACCCCACCCCTTAGCCCCGACCCCCCCGAACCTGACTCCGCACAGCCCCCATGCTCGCCCCGATCACCAACCCGATCGCCAGCGCCTGCGGCCACGACAAGGACTGGTTCAGGATCAGGAACCCCGCCGTCGCCGCGATCGCCGGTTCCAGGCTCATCAGGATCGCGAACGTGGACGCGGGCAGGCGGCGCAGGGCGAGCAGTTCCAGGGTGTACGGCAGTACCGAGGACAGCACCGCCACGGCCGCGCCCAGCGCCATCGTGCTCGGGACCAGCAGCTTGCCTCCCGCCTGTGCGATGCCGATCGGCAGGAACAGGACCGCCGCCACCGCCATCGCCAGGGCCAGCCCGTCGGCCTGCGGGAACCTCCGTCCCGTACGGGCGCTGAACAGGATGTACACCGCCCAGCACGCACCCGCCCCCAGCGCGTACGCCACACCCACCGGGTCCAGGTCGCTGAAACCGCCCCCGCCGAGCAGAACCACTCCCGCCAGCGCCAGCGCCGCCCACACGACGTTCATCAGGCGCCTCGACGCGAACACCGACAGCGCCAGCGGGCCGAGCACCTCCAGGGTGACCGCCACACCCAGCGGGATGCGGTCGACGGCCTGGTAGAACAACCCGTTCATGCCCGCCATCGCCGCGCCGAACGCGACCACCGTTCCCCAGTCCGCCCGTGCGTGTCCCCGCAGCTTCGGCCGGCAGATCAGCATCAGGACGAGTGCCGCCGCGACGAGGCGCAGCGTCACCACTCCCGCCGCGCCCGCCCTCGGCATCAGCGTCACGGCCACGGCGGCGCCGAACTGCACGGATATGCCGCCCGCCACCACCAGCGCCACCGGCCCGAGCGCAGCGCCACGGCCGCCCCTGCCCGCACCTCGCGACCCGGAACCCCGCAGCGCACCGGCCGCCTCCGGCACGGCGACGGCGGACGCCGGCTCCGCCGTACTCGCGCCCTTGACCGGATGCACCGGCGCCACCTCCATCAATCTCTGTTTCGCTCTGTTTCGCTCTGTTTCGTCCGTGCCGGAGAGCAGACGTCTCCCCGCCCCGACCCGCTCGGCTCGGCTCGGATCCCGTCCGGGTCGGCCGCAGGTGAGCGAGGTTGAGGTTCAATACACTGAACTCTTCCGCTCAGTATGTTGCACTGTTCTCGCGAACCGCAACCCTGTTTCCCGGCGGCTCCCGAGCACCTCCCGGGCACACCCGGGCAGCCTCCCCCGCGCCGCCAAGCCCAGCGGAATCTCTCCCTCCGTCCAATGTAAGCGCCCGCCTGTAACAGACGCCCCCGGCCCTGGCCCCTAACCCTGCCCCGCACCCCCTCCACTCCCGCCCCCTCCCGGCAGCCCCTCGGCGAGGACCTCCGCCAGGTGCCGGGCGCGGTGGCCGGTCAGCTGGGCCAGCTGCGTACGGCAGGAGTAGCCGTCGGCCAGGATCTCCGTCCCGGGAGCCGCGGCCCGTACCGCGGGGAGCAGCTGGTCCTCGGCGCAGGCCAGGGACACCTCCCAGTGGCCGCGCTCGAAGCCGAAGTTCCCGGCGAGACCGCAGCACCCTCCGCTCAGCCCGCCCGTCAGGCCGGCCTTCTCGCGCAGGCGGCGCTCGGCCGCGTCCCCCAGGACCGCGTGCTGATGGCAGTGGGTCTGGCCGGCCACCGGGCGGTCGAGGCGCGGCGGAGTCCAGTGCGGCGCGCACTCCTCAAGGGCCTCCGCGAAGGTGCGGACCGCCGCTGCCAGGCGGGCGGCCCGGGGGTCGTCGGGGAGCAGTTCCGGCAGGTCCGTGCGCAGGGCCGCCGCGCAGCTCGGTTCGAGGACGACCACGGGGCGCGGCCCTCCCGGCCCCGCCCCGGCCAGGGACGGCTCCATCACGTCCAGGGTGTGGCGCAGCACCACCTTCGCGCGATCCAGCTGTCCCGTGGACACATACGTCAGCCCGCAGCACACCCGCCCCGCGGGCAGGGACACCCCGACCCCGGCCCCCGCCAACACCCCCAACGCCGCGTGCCCCACCTGCGGGGACAGATGGTTGGTGAAGGTGTCCGGCCACAGGACCACCCCGGCCGCACTCGCAGCCCCCTCCACCCCCGCGCTCACACCGACGCCCTCGCCCACATCCGGGCCCGAGCCCCCGACCGCACCCGCCCGCGCGCCCACCCCCTTCAAAAAGGTGCGCGGCGCCAGGACCGGGAGGGTGCGCTCCGGGGTGATGCCCGCGAGCCGTTTCACCAGGGCCGCCAGCGGACGGACGCGGGCCGCCGCGTTCAGCGGACGGGCCAGCGGCGCCGCGAGCCGCAGCCACTCGGGAAGCCGGCCGAGCGCGTAGTGCGCGGCGGGGCGCCGCCGCCCCGCGTAGTGGTGGTGCAGGAACTCCGCCTTGTACGTGGCCATGTCCACGCCCACCGGACAGTCGCTGCGGCAGCCCTTGCAGGACAGGCACAGATCGAGCGCGTCCCGCACCTCGCGCGAACGCCACCCGTCGGTGACCACCTCGCCCGCCAGCATCTCGTGCAGCAGCCGCGCCCTGCCCCGGGTCGAATGCTCCTCCTCCCCCGTCGCCCGGAAGGACGGACACATCACCGCGTCAGCCGAACCGGCTTGTTGCGTACGGCACTTGGCGACGCCCACGCAACGGCGTACCGCCGCCGAGAAGTCGCCCCCGTCGGACGGATAGCCGAACGCCACGTCCACCGGACGCTTCGGCAGCACATCGAAACGCAGGTTCTCGTCCAGCCGGGCGGGCCTGGCGAGAATGCCGGGGTTGAGCAGGCCACTCGGGTCCCACAGGTTCTTGAACTCGGCGAAGACCCGCACCAGTTCGGTGCCGTACATCTTCGGGAGCAGCTCCGCACGGGCCTGTCCGTCGCCGTGCTCACCGCTGAGCGAGCCGCCGTGTGCGACGACGAGCTCGGCCAGGTCCTCGGAGAACGCGCGAAAGCGCCCGGTCCCGGCCGGCGTCAGCAGGTCGAAGTCGATCCGTACGTGGATGCAACCGTCCCCGAAGTGCCCGTACGGGGTGCCGCGCAGCCCGTACGAGGCGAGCAGTCCTCTGAACTCCCGCAGGTACGGGCCCAGTTGAGCGGGCGGCACCGCGCAGTCCTCCCAGCCGGGCCACGCCTCGCTGCCGTCGGGCATCCGGGTCGCGGTGCCGGCCGCGTCCTCGCGGATCCGCCACAGCGCACGCATCCCGGCCGGATCGTCCACCACGGCGAAGTCCAGCGGTTCGCCCGCGCGCGCCAACTCCCGTGCGTGCGAACGGGCTTCGGCGGCTGTGGCCCCGCCCGTCTCGACGAACAGCCACGCCCCGCCGCGCGGCAGACCCACCTCGCCCCGGGTCCGTACGAGATCGGCGGCCATGCCCTCGACGGTCAGCGGGCCGTACGGCAACAGGCCGGGGGCCGCCTCGGCCGCCTGGCTCTCGTCGGCGTACCCGAGCACGGCGAGAGCCCGGGCCGCGGGCGCCTCCACCAGGCGTACGGTCGCCTCGGTGACCACGCCCAGCGTGCCCTCGCTGCCACAGAACGCCCGCACCGCGTCCGCGCCGCGCTCGGGCAGCAACGCGTCGATCGCGTAGCCGGAGATGCGGCGCGGGAGGTCCTGCGGGTAACCGGTGCGCAGGACTGACAGATGACGGTTGATGAAATCGCCCAGTCCGGCGGGGCCCGCCGCATACGCCTCACCGCGCCCCGCCGGCCCACCGCGCCCCGCCGGCCCGTGCCCCGCCGATCCCCCGCGCCCCGCCGGCCCTCCCTCTCCCGGCCCCGCCGCCCCACGCCCCACCAGCCAGTACCGCTCGCCCCCCGCCCCCACCACCGTCAGATCGAGGACGTTGTCCGCCGTCGTCCCCCACGCCACCGAATGCGCCCCGCACGCGTTGTTGCCGATCATCCCGCCGAGCGTGCAGCGGCTGTGGGTCGAGGGGTCGGGTCCGAAGGTCAGGCCGTGCGGCGCGGCCGCGTCCCGCAGGACGTCCAGGACGAGACCGGGCTGCACCACGGCGGTCCCGGCCGCCGCGTCCACCGAGACGAGGGAGCGCAGATGGCGGGTGAGGTCGAGCACGATGCCGGTGCCGGTCGCCTGGCCCGCGATGGAGGTGCCGCCACCGCGCGGGACCACCGGCACCCCGTACGTCCGGCACACCGCGAGGACCGCCGCCACGTCGTCGGCGTCGCGCGGGGCGACCACGCCGAGCGGCACCCGGCGGTAGTTGGAGGCGTCCATCGTCGTCAGGGCGCGGGCGGTGACGCCGAGGTCGACCGTGCCGCGCACCTCGCGGGCCAGCGCCCGCGCCAGCTCGCCCGCCAACTCCCGTTCCGCGCCGCCCCGGACTGTGTCACCGGTCCCGCTCCGGACTCTGTCACCGGTCCCGCTCCGGACTCCGTCACCGGCCCCGCCCCGGGCCCCGTCGCCGCCCAAGCCCCGCACCTGCTCAGCATCTGCCATGGGGCCCAGGATGCCCCGCCCCCGGCACGTCTCACGGGCGGCGCGGCCTGCTCCGCCGGGTGTCCTGAAACCGACAGGATGACCAGAATGCCTAGGGTCAACGGTCCCAATGTGCGGGAATGTTCACCAAGAACTATCCAATTCGATCACCAACTCTCCTATAGTTGCCCCTCGTTCCTTGTGTGTCAGGAACGCCCCCTTCCCTTTCGCCCGCCATGAGCGCTCCGAGGCATTGATCGATGACGGCGTCGCCCTCCCCCATTCGCCCCTCCGCGCTGGCCCTGTTGATCACCGCGGTGGTCACCGGCGCGTTCTGCACGGTGGCGGTGGTCTCGGCCGAGCCGGGCACCCGCGCCGTACTCGGCTGGAGCCTCGGCATCGCGGCGGCCCTGCTGAGCGCAGGCGCGTACGCCGTGACGCACAGCGTGCTGCGCAACCGCGTCCTGCGTGAACGGCTCACCGCGCTCACCGCGCAGATCGGCGCCCAGGAGGCCAACGCCGCCCGGCGCAGCGCCGACGCGGTGCGCATGGACGCCGCCCACGCGGCCGAACGCAAGGCCCTGATCGCCGCGCACGCCGCCGAGCTGCGCCGCGCCGAGTCGGCCCGGGCCGCGGCGCTCGCGGCCACCGCCAACGCGGCCGGCCGCATGCAGGCGCTGGCCACCGGCATGCTCGCCGACCTGCGCGAGATGGAGCACCGGCACGCCGACGAGGACGTCCTCGGTGACCTCCTGCACCTCGACCACCGCACCGCACAGGCGGGCCGCCTCGCGGACTCCATCGCCGTACTGACCGGAGCCCGTTCCGGCCGGCGCTGGGCCCGGCCGATCGTCATGGAGTCCATCCTGCGCGGGGCGATGGGCCGCATCGGCGGCTACCAGCGGGTGCGCCTGCACTCCACCAGCGACGCGGCCGTGGCCGGGCACGCGGCCGAGGGCGTCATGCACGCACTCGCCGAACTCCTCGACAACGCCGCCAACTTCTCGCCGCCGACCGCAGAGGTCCACGTGTACGTGGAGGAGGTGCCGGCCGGGATCATCATCACCGTCGAGGACAGCGGTCTGGTGATGAGCGACGTCCAGCTGCGCCGGGCCGAACAGGCCGTCTCCGGGCGGTCGTCGGACCTCGCCGGGCTCTCCGGCACCCGGCTCGGCCTCGCCGTCGTCGGGCGCCTCGCCCGCAAGCACGGCCTGACCGTGTCGTTCCGGCCCTCCGCGCGCGGCGGCACCGGCGCCCTGATGCTGCTCCCGCACGAACTCATCACCCACGTCACCCCGGCCGCCCCCGCGGCGCCCGTCGCGGACGCACCCGATGAGCTGCCCATCGACCTGGCGTCCAGTCAGAGTGCTTCTCCCGTAGAGGCGTCGGCTTCCGTGACGGGGTCGGCATCCGTACGGGAACCGGCGCCGGAGCGCGGTGTTCCGGCCGCGCCGTCCGCGGGCGCCGAGCCGGAGACGACCCACGAGAGCGCCGCCGAGCCCGCCCCCGGCACGTCGACCGCGGAAGGCGCCCGCGGCACGTCCGGTGCCCATGCCGGCACCGCCCGCACCACCAGTACCGGCACAACCCGCTCCACCGGCGGGGCCGCGGGCGAGACCCGCAGCGAGACCAGCGGCGAGTTCCCGCAGTTCGGCGAGAGCGGCCTGCCCAAGCGCAAGCGCGGCCGGGCGCTGGCCGCCGCCCACCCCGAGGGGCCCGACGCCCCGGCGGCGCCCGTACGCGCCACGACCGCCGCGTCCGACGCGGCCGCCCGCTTCAGCAGCTTCCGCCAGGCCGTACGCGCGAACTCCCCCACCCCGGAAGGCAACTCCGAATGACCGGCACCACCACCGACGAGAAGCTCAACTGGCTCCTGGAGAACCTGCTCCAGCGCACGCCGGGGGCCCGCCACGCGCTCGTCCTGTCCCGCGACGGCCTCAAGCTGTGCCGTACGCCGGAGCTCTCCGTCGACCAGGCCGACCAGCTGGCCGCCATCGCCGCGGGCATCCAGAGCCTGTCGCACGGGGCGTCCATGGAGTTCGGCGACGGCAGCGGCGGGGTGCGCTCCGCGATGGCCGAGTTCTACGGCGGCATCCTGTTCATCGTCGAGGCCGGCGAGGGCGCCCACCTCGCGGTGGTCGCCGCCGAGGACGCGGACGCGGGCCTGGTCGGGCACAACATGTCCGAGCTGGTGGAGCAGCTCGGCGAGTACCTCAGCGCCGAGCCGCGGGCATGAGCAGGCCGGGCCGGGACGACTCGCCGGACCGGCTCTACACCCTCACCGGCGGTCGCAGCCGTTCGGGCTCGGACGCCTTCGACCTGGTCACCCTGGTGGTCACCGAGTCGGAGCCGGTGCCCGGGATGCAGTCCGAGCACGCCGCCATCCTGCGGATGTGCCGCTTCCCGACCGCGGTCGTGGAGATCGCCGCCGAGCTGGCCCTGCCCGTCACGGTGGTCCGCATCCTGCTCGCCGACCTGCACGACACCGGGCGCATCAGCGCCCGCCACCCGCGCTCCGCCCACCGCCTTCCCGATTCCGACATCCTGGAGCAGGTGCTCGTTGGCCTCCGAAATCTCTGAACGGCCCGCCCTCGCGGGGACCGCGGACAACGGCCTGAAAATCGTCGTCGTCGGTGGTTTCGGCGTCGGAAAGACGACCATGGTGCGCTCGGTCAGCGAGATACGTCCGCTGAACACCGAGGAGACCATGACCAAGGCGGGCGAGGCCGTGGACGACCTCGACGGGGTGCGGACCAAGACGGCCACCACCGTCGCCTTCGACTTCGGCCGCATCACGCTGGACGCGCGCAACGTCCTGTACCTGTTCGGGGCGCCCGGCCAGGAGCGGTTCTGGTTCCTGTGGGACCGGCTGTTCGCGGGCACGCTCGGCGCGGTCGTCCTGGTCGACACCCGGCGGCTCGCGGACTCCTGGTACGCCATCGACCGCCTGGAGCACCACGGCACGCCGTTCGTCGTGGCCTGCAACGACTTCGGCGGCCCCGCGCACACCGAGGCCCAGGTGCGCGAGGCGCTCGACCTGCCGGCCGAGGTGCCGCTGCTGCGCTGCGACGCGCGGACCCGCGAGTCCAGCAAGACCGTCCTGATCACCCTCGTCGAACATCTCGCACGCCTGCGACAAGCACCGGAGCTCATACCGTGACGTGCCCGATCCCCGCCCCCGTCCCGCTGAGCGGCCCCCGGTTCCAGACCGAGCCGAACGAGCTGTACCGCGACATGCGGCGCGACCACGGTGCCGTGGCGCCCGTGGTCCTGGACGGCGACGTGCCGGCCTGGCTGGTGCTCGGCTACCGCGAGCTGCACCAGGTCACCAGCGATCCGGTGCTGTTCTCGCGCGACTCCGACCTGTGGAACCAGTGGGACCGCATCCCGGCCGACTGGCCGCTGCTCCCGATGATCGGCCGCAAGCAGCCGTCGATCCTCTACACCGTGGGCGAGCGCCACCGCGAGCGGGCCGCGATGGTCTCGGACGCCCTGGAGGCGGTCGACCCCTTCGAACTGCGCGGCCACGCCGAGCGGTTCGCGGACGAACTGATCGACGCGCTGTGCGGGACGGGCAGCTGCGACATCGTCGGCCAGTACGCGATGCTCCTGCCGGTCCGGGTGCTGGCCCGGCTCTACGGGTTCGCCGACGAGCAGGGTCCGGGCCTGGTCACCGCGATGAACGACATGATCAACGGCCGGGAGGGCGCCCTGGAGGGCCAGCGCCACCTCGCGGAGTCGATGTACGCGCTGCTCACCGCCAAGCAGGTCGAGCCGGGCGAGGACGTGGCGTCGCGGATGCTCGCCAACCCGTACGGCTTCACCGTCGAGGAGGTCGGCCAGGACCTGATGGTGATGATGGCGGCCGGCCACCAGCCCACCGCGGACTGGATCGGCAACTCGCTGCGCCTGATGCTGACCGACGACCGTTTCGCGGCCTCGCTCGCGGGCGGCCGGCACAGCGTCGGCGAGGCGATGAACGAGGTGCTGTGGGAGGACACCCCCACGCAGAACGTGGCGGGCCGGTGGGCCGCCCGCGACACCCGGCTCGGCGGCCGGCACGTGCGGGCCGGCGATCTGCTGCTGCTGGGTCTGGCCGCGGCCAACGGCGATCCGCAGGTACGCACCGACGCGGGCGCGCTCACCGGCGGCAACAGCGCGTTCTTCTCCTTCGGGCACGGCGAGCACCGCTGCCCCTTCCCGGCGCAGGAGGTCGCCGAGGTCATCGCGCGCACCGGCATCGAGGTGCTCCTCGACCGGCTGCCGGACGTCGATCTCGCCGCGTCCGCCGGGCAGTTGACCCGCCGGCCCTCGCCGTGGCTGCGCGGACTGTCCGAACTTCCCGTGACGTTCACTCCCACTCCCGCCCTTGGAGCAGCCAGATGAGCAGTCCGACGACGTGCCCCGTGGACCACAGCGGCGCGATCACCCTCGACCCGTTCGTCAGCGACCTGAACGCCGAGAGCGCGGCGCTGCGCGCGGCCGGCCCCCTGGTACGGGTCGTGCTGCCGGGCGGCGTGGTCTGCTACTCGGTGACGCACCACGCGGAGGCCAAGGCGCTGCTGACCGACGCGCGCCTGGTCAAGGACATCAACAGCTGGGGTGCCTGGCAGCGCGGCGAGATCGCGCCGGACTGGCCGCTGATCGGGCTCGCCAACCCGGGGCGTTCGATGCTGACGGTCGACGGCGAGGAGCACCGCCGGCTGCGTTCCCTGGTCGCGCAGGCGCTGACCGTGCGCCGGGTCGAGCGGCTGCGGGCGGGCATCGAGGCGCTCACGACGTCGATGCTGGACCGTCTCGCGGCGCTGCCCGCGGGGGACGTGGTGGACCTGAAGGCGGAGTTCGCCTACCCGCTGCCGATGAACGTGATCAGTGAACTGATGGGCGTGGACGCGGCCGACCACCCGCGCATGAAGGCCCTCTTCGAGAAGTTCTTCTCCACCCAGACGCCTCCGGAGGAGGTGCCGGGGATGATGGCGGACCTGGCGGAGCTGTTCGGGCGGATCGTCGAGTCCAAGCGGCGGGAGCCGGGCGACGACCTGACGAGCGCGCTGCTCGCGGCGTCCGAGGACGGCGACCACCTGACGGCCGAGGAGATCACCAACACCCTCCAGCTGATGGTCGCGGCCGGCCACGAGACCACGATCAGCCTCATCGTGAACGCGGTGGTGGCCCTGGAGACGCATCCCGAGCAGCGCAAGCTGGTGCTCGACGGGGTGGTGCCGTGGACGAACGTCATCGAGGAGACGCTGCGCTGGTCCACGCCGACCTCGCACGTCCTGTTCCGCTTCGCGACGCAGGACGTGGCGGTGGGCGACCGGGTGCTGCCCGCCGGGGAGGCGCTCATCGTCTCCTTCGGAGCGCTGGGCCGTGACGAGGGGCAGCACGGGCCCACGGCGGGCGACTTCGACGTCACCCGCACCCCCAACCGCCACATCTCCTTCGGCCACGGGCCGCACGTGTGCCCCGGGGCGGCCCTCTCCCGCCTGGAGGCCGGGGTGGCCCTGCCGGCCCTGTACGCCCGCTTCCCCTCCCTGCGTCTTGCGGTCCCGCCGGAGACCCTGCGCAACAAGCCGATAGTCACCCAGAACGACCTGGAGTCCCTCCCCGTCCACCTGTCCTGAGAACCCCATCTGCGCTGAGCTGAGCTGCTCGGCTCGGCTCAGCTGGGCTGGGCTCAGCTGCGCTGGGCTGGGCTGGGCTGGGGGTGGCCGGGGTTTGCGCAGTTCCCCGCGCCCCTGGCGGGGCTGGTGCTGGGCAGCGCGTGCAGCCCAGCCTGGCTCGCGCAGTTCCCCGCGCCCCTAACCCCTCGGTCGAGTGCGGGCCGTGGTCGCTTCTCGCGCAGTTCCCCGCGCCCCTGGCAGGACCGGTGCTGGGCAGCACGTGTAGCCCAGCCTGGCTCGCGCAGTTCCCCGCGCCCCTAACCCCTCGGTCGAGTGCGGGCCGTGGTCGCTTCTCGCGCAGTTCCCCGCGCCCCTGGCGGGGCTGGTGCTGGCCCGCGTCGGGCATTTCAGCCCGTCCGGCGTTTGAGGACGAGCGCCGTTCAGGCGCGATGGGGGTGCAGGGGGCGCAGCCCCCGCCGGGGTCCGAGGGGCGGAGCCCCTCAGGGGGTCTGGGGCGCAGCCCCAGGCGCCGAACCTTTTCAGCCCCTTGCACGGGCGGGTGGGTGGGCAAGCCCGCCGGGGTCTGGGGCGGAGCCCCAGGGAGCCGGGGCCCGCGCGGGCGGGTGGGCAAGCGCCCCCGGGGTTCGGGGCGGAGCCCCGAGGGGGGCTGTGGGGGGCGTCTCATCGGGCGGACCCGCGGGACCGGGGCGCCCAGAACCGGCTACCCTCGCCCCCGTGGCTGACATCCAGATCCCCGCTGACATGAAGCCCGCCGACGGCCGTTTCGGCGCGGGCCCCTCCAAGGTGCGTACGGAGGCGCTGGACGCCCTGGCCGCCACCGGCACCTCCCTCCTCGGCACCTCCCACCGCCAGGCCCCGGTCAAGAACCTGGTCGGCGAGGTGCGCCAGGGCGTATCCGACCTCTTCTCCCTCCCCGAGGGCTACGAGGTGATCCTGGGCAACGGCGGCTCCACCGCGTTCTGGGACGTCGCGACGCACGGCCTGATCGAGAACAAGTCCCAGCACCTGAACTTCGGCGAGTTCTCGTCGAAGTTCGCGAAGGCCGCGAAGCTCGCCCCGTGGCTGGCCGAGCCGACGGTCATCAGCAGCGACCCGGGCACCCACCCGGACCCGAAGGCCGAGTCGGGCGTGGACGTCTACGCGCTGACGCACAACGAGACCTCCACGGGTGTCGCCGCCCCCGTCAAGCGGGTGGCGGGCGCCGACGAGGGCGCGCTGGTCCTGGTGGACGCGACGTCCGGCGCCGGCGGCCTGCCCGTCGACATCACCGAGAGCGACGTCTACTACTTCGCCCCGCAGAAGTCGTTCGCCTCGGACGGCGGCCTGTGGATCGCCGCGTTCTCGCCCGCCGCCCTGGAGCGCGCCCAGCGCGTCCACGCGAGCGGCCGGCACGTGCCGGAGTTCTTCTCGCTGCCGACCGCGATCGACAACTCGCTGAAGAACCAGACGTACAACACCCCCGCCCTCTCCACCCTGTTCCTGCTCAACGAGCAGCTGAAGTGGATCAACGGCCAGGGCGGTCTGGCCTGGTCGACGGCGCGTACGGCGGCCTCGTCGCAGGCCCTGTACGGCTGGGCCGAGGAGTCCAAGCACGCCTCCCCCTTCGTCGCCGACGCGGCCAAGCGCTCGCAGGTCATCGGCACGATCGACTTCGCGGACGACATCGACGCCGCCGCGATCGCCAAGGTGCTGCGCGCCAACGGCATCGTCGACACCGAGCCGTACCGCAAGCTCGGCCGCAACCAGCTGCGCGTGGCGATGTTCCCGGCGATCGACCCGGCGGACGTCCAGGCCCTGACGGCCTGCATCGACTTCGTCATCGAGCAGCTCTGAGCACCGAACGGCGTCCACGCGTCGAGCAACTCTGAGCACCGAACGGCGTCCGCGCGTCGAGCAGCTCTGAGCACCGATCCGAGCACTGACGCGCACCCCGCGCGCGAGGGCCCGGCACCGCCATGGTGCCGGGCCCTCGCGCGTGCGCCACGTGGGGGGCGGGCGTGCGGCCTAGGCCGATAACTGCCCTATTCCACAAGGGAGTTGCTCCCTACCATCCATAGCGATCCGGCGCTCGCGCACCACGGCCGGACCGATCCGAAGGTTTGACATGTCCATGTCTCAACTACAGGCCTCGGCACAAGTCTCGACCACCCCGCCCCGCAGGCACCGCCCTCCGGCGGCGGACCGGAGACACGGACATGCGGCTGGACTCCCCACATCCACGCAAGGCCACCGACAACCGATCGGAGCATCATGCCCGGTGCACTTCTCGCAGGCGGCGCGACCGCGGCGCTGTTCGCCTCCGCGCTCTTCACCCAGGCGGCCCCGGCCGCACCCTCGTCCATCGTCGCGCCCCCCGACAAGATCGTGATCGAGGTCGCCACCGTCAACGGCTCCGGCTGTCCGCTCGGCACCGCCGCGGTCGCCGTCTCGCCGGACAACACCGCCTTCACCGTCACCTACAGCCAGTACATGGCGCAGGTGGGGGCCGGCTCCAAGCCGACCGACTTCCGCAAGAACTGCCAGCTCAACCTGATCGTGCACGTGCCGTCGGGCTTCACCTACGCGGTGGCGAGCGCCGACTACCGCGGCTACGCCCACCTGGAGAGGGGGGCGAGCGCCACCCAGAAGGCCTCGTACTACTTCCAGGGCTCGCAGGACACCGCGAGCAGAACCCACCCCTACGCGGGGCCCTACGACGACGACTGGCAGGCGACCGACTCCACCGACTGGGGCCAGCTGGTGTGGGCCCCCTGCGGCGTCCAGCGCAACTTCAACATCAACACCGAGCTGCGGGTGAACGCGGGCACCTCCGACCCGCACACCAACAGCTTCATGGCGATGGACTCCACCGACGGTGACATCCAGACCATCTACCACCTGGCGTGGAAGGAGTGCCCGCAGCGGCGCTGAGCCCGGCCCGCCGGTCCCGCACCGCGCCGCACGGTGCGGGCCCGTGCCCCGCGCTCAGTCGGCGCGACGCCGCAGCACCCGGCGCGCGCCCACCCCGAGCGCGGTCGCGCCCGCCAGGACGATCGCACCGAGCGTGAAGTCGCCCCCGCTCGCCACACCCCCCGTACGGGTGGAACCGCCGCCCGCCGAGGGCGACTTGGCGCCGTCCCCGGTGAGCGGCACGCGCGCCACCGGGCTGTCCGCGCCCTCCGAACCGACCATCAGGGCCGAGCCGTCCGGGGTGTAGGTCACCGATTCCGACTGGCCCTGCACGGGCGTGCCCGCCACCGCGTCCCAGTCGCCGAGCGGATCGCCGTCGCCACCCTTCCAGGCGTACTGGGCGAGCGAGAAGTAGCCCCGCAGCGCGAGCTTCGTCCCGTCGGGCGAGAACGCGCCGTCGGTCACCCACGGCACCTCGCCCACCCGCCGGAACACATTGGTGCCGGACGCCGACAGCCGGGCCGGGCCCTCGTACAGGCCGCCGCCGTTCTCCCGCTTGGAGGCGATGTAGACCCGGCCCGTCCTGGGATGCACCATGAGCGCCTCGGCGTTGCGCGGTCCGTCGGCGTACTGGACGGTGTACTGCGTCGCCCGGACCGTCTGGTCCTTCAGCTCGGCCGGCTCGTGGAAGCGGTAGATCCACACGTTCTTCCAGGTGCCGTCGCGGTTGTCGCCGATGTCGCCCACGTACAGGTCGCCGTCGGGGCCGAGCGAGATCGCCTCCACGTCGCGGGGCCGCCCGACGCCCTCCATTGTGACGCGGGCGACGGTGCGCCCGGTCCTGGAGTCGACGGCGTAGACGTAGGGGCCGTCGCTGCTGTCGTTGTGCGTCCAGTAGATCCCGGGGTGGGCGCGGCTGGCGGCGAGGCCGCTGGACTCGGTGATCCGGGGGTCCTCGATGGTGAACCCTCCGTCGTCGTCGGCGGCGGCCGGGCCCGCCGCCCACAGCAGGACGAGCCCGGCCGCCCCGCACATCCTCATCAGCGCACGCATGCCACCAGTGTCCACGGCCGGGCCCGCACCCCGGAGGTGTCCACCGTCACGTCGCCGCCCGCGTACCGATCGGTAATGATGACCCCCATGCGTTTTCTCTTCGTCGGCGACTCCATGACCATCGGATGCCCCGGCGACTTCACCTGGCGCTACCGCATGTGGCGCCACCTCGAAGCGTCGTTCGACGGCCCGTACGAGATCGTCGGCCCGCGCACCGCCCTGTACGACCCGGCGGCCGGCGCGCCCGTCTCGCACGACTACGGCGCCCCCGACTTCCCGGCCGCCGCCCGCCGCCACCTCGCGGGCTGGGGCGAGGGCTGGCTGCACATGGCGCCGCTCATCGGCCCCGCGGTCGCCGAGAGCCGGGCCGACGTGCTGCTGGTCTCGCTCGGTCTGATAGACCTCGGCTTCTACACCGACGCCGTCCAGACCGCGGCCAACGTACGGGCGTTCATCGCGGCCGCCCGCGAGGCCAACCCGTACGTCCGGGTGGTGGCGCTGCCCGTCATCCCCAACATCCGCGCCGAGCAGGACGCGCCGTTCGCCGCCGAGGTGGAGCGCTTCAACGTGCTGCTCGCAAAGGCCGTCGCCGACCTCGACACGGCCGCGTCCCCGCTGCTGCTCGCCACCGTCCCCGAGGCGTACGACATCCACACCGACACCTACGACGGTACGCATCCGGGCCCCGGCGGCGAGCACCTCCTGGCCGCCGCGTTCGCCGACGCGCTGCACGGCGCCTGGGAACTGGGCGCCCGCTACGCGGTGTAGGGGGCCCAGTTCCGGACGGCGAACCGGCCCGCCTCGCGCCGGACTTCGAAGGCGCCGGGACCGCCGAAGTGGGCGGGCACGACGAGTTCGCGCTCATCTGCGGCCCGGCCCAGGACCCGCCGGCGGGTGGCCGCGGCCCCCGCCGCGTCCTCGCAGAAGCAGCTGTTGTGGGCGGGCTCGGCGATCTGCACCGGGCTGTGCAGCAAGTCCCCCACGAACACGGCCCGTTCGCCGCCGGAGTCCAGGCGCAGCACCGAGGAACCCGGTGTGTGACCGGGCGCGGCCTCCAGGACGAGGTGTTCGTCGATGCGGTACTCCCCCTCCCACAGCACCGCCTGCCCGGCGCGCACCACCGGCGCCACGCTGTCCTCGAACAGGGCCACGTCGTCCGGGCGCAGCGCCCGCCCGTTGCCCGGGTCGAAGTGCGCGTGGTCGGCGGCGGGCATGAGGTAGGTGGCGTTGGGGAACGCGGGCCGCCAGGCGCCGGGGCCCTCGGCCACCGTGTTCCAGCCGACGTGGTCGGCGTGCAGATGGGTGTTGACGACGACGTCCACGTCCTCGGGCCGCACCCCCGCCGCCGCCAACTGCCCCAGGAAATCGGTGTTCCGGTGGTGGAAGGCGGGCATGCTCGGCCGCTCGCGGCCGTTGCCGACGTTGGTGTCCACGAGCACGGTCCGTCCTGCGCTGCGCAGTACCCAGGTCTGCAGCGCGCCGATCCACTCGTCGCTCCCGCGGTCCCAGAAGTGCGGCGCGAGCAGTTCCTCGTTCGCCTCCCACGTCTCGATGCCGGCCCCGGGCACGATACGGCGGGCGGAGCCGAACGAGCCCTCCCACTCCACGACCCGGATGATCTCGACCTCGCCCAGGATGATGCTGCGCACGTTCCCGCCGCCTTCCGCTCCGCTCGCTGTCCGTCGCCTCGACCCTAGGCAGGGCGGGGTGAGCCGCTCAATGCTCTTCCGGCTCAAGGGAATACGCATGCGTCTCACCGGCTCGACGGCGGGGCGCTAGGCTCGCCGCGTGGACCTCCTGACCGCTCGGACCCGGTGACCGCATGGACCTGGTGAGTGACGCCATCGCCGCGGTGCGGGTGGGCCGCCCCTCCTCCACCCGGCTGCGCGTCGCCGGCCGCTGGTGCGCCCGGCTCGACCCCTACGAGGGCGCGGGCTTCCACGTCGTCCTGGCCGGCGACTGCTGGATGCGGACCGAGGACGGCGCGGCCGTGACCCTGAACACCGGCGACGCGGTGCTGCTGCCGCACGGCAGCGGCCACGTCATCGGCGACCGCCCCGCCGGCCCGGCCGCCCTCGCCCGGGCCGTCCCCTTCGCCGACTGGTCCCGCACCGCCGGCGACCCCAACTCGCCTTCCGCACCGGGCGATACGGAGCTGCTGTGCGGCAAGTACCGGCTCGACCGCCGGCACACCCACCCCCTGCTCGCCGACCTGCCCGACGTCGTGCACGTCCCGGCCCGATCAGGCCACCACGACGAACTGCGGTCCGCCATCGCCCTGTTGGGCCGCGAGGTGGGCCGCGCGCACCCAGGCGCCGCGATCGCCCTGCCGAGCCTGCTCGACCTGCTGCTCGTCTACCTCGTACGGGCCTGGATGGCGGACAGCACCACCGCCCGCTGGCCGGCCGCACTGCACGACCCGGTCGTGGCCGCCGCCCTGCACGCCCTGCACGACGATCCGGCCAGGGGCTGGAGCAACGAGCACCTGGCCGCCCACGTGGGCGTCTCCCGGGCCACCCTGGCCCGCCGCTTCACCGCCCTCGTCGGCCGCGCCCCCATGGCCTACCTCACCTGGTGGCGCCTGAGCCGGGCCGCCGCCCTGCTGCGCACCACCCCGGACGCGCTCGACACCATCGCCGCCCGCGTCGGCTACAGCACCCCCTACGCCCTGTCGCACGCCTTCAGCCGGCAGTACGGCACGACGCCGGGGCGCTACCGGGCCGCCCTCACGGCGTGATGACGAGCTTGCCGCGGGTGTGGCCGCCCTCGCTCAGCTCCAGTGCCTTGACGGCCCCGGCGAGCGGGAACGTCTCGGCGTGGCGGATGCGCAGCCGGCCTTCGGCGAGCAGCCGGGCCTGCGCCTCGTAGATCGGCTCGGGAACGGCCGTGGCCTCACCGCTGAAGGGGACGCCGAACTCGGCCGCGTTCGTGTCGGCGATGGTCACGATGCGCGAGGCGGTGCCGCCGCGCAGCTCGATCGAGTCGGGCAGCGCGCCCTTCCCGGCCGCGTCGTACACCGCGTCGATGCCCTGCGGCGCGACCTCGCGCACCCGCTCGACCAGGTTCTCCCCGTACGCCAGCGGTATCGCGCCCAGCTCGCGCAGGAAGGCGTGGTTGTCCGGGGACGCGGTGCCGATGACCGTGGCGCCCCGGGCCACTGCGAGCTGCACGCCCACCGAGCCGACGACACCCGCCGCGCCGTGGATCAACAGCGTTTCCCCCGCGGCCAGTTCGAGCTGGGTCAGCACCCGCTCCGAGGTCTCGCCCGCCACCGGCAGCGCCACGACCTGCTCCCAGCTCAGGGCGGCCGGCTTGGGGACGACATGGGTGGCCAGGGCGTACTCGGCGTAGGCGCCGGTGTCGGCGTGGCCGAACACCTCGTCGCCGACGGCGAAGCGCGTCACGCCCTCGCCCAGCGCGTCCACGACGCCCGCCACCTCAAGTCCCGGGACGGCGGGGAAGGTCACCGGGAACGCGTGCCGCATCCAGCCGTTGCGGATCCGGTAGTCCACCGGGTTCACACCCGCCGCGGCCACCTTCACCCGCACCTGGCCGGGGCCCGGCTCGGGCTTGTCCACCTCGCCGAGAGACAGGACGTCGAGCCCGCCGAACCGGTCGTACACGATCGCTTCCATCACAGCACTCCTCGTATCGCTCCGACGCCGTGGGCGGCGTCCTGGGTCAAGATTCCGCCCCGGCAGGCCCCAACCCGGCCCGCCTTACGGCCGGTTCGACCTGGCCACAAGGCGGGGCGCGGACGGCCGCGGTGACCGTACGCTGGAGCGATGGAGCCCCGCCTGAGCCGCACCACACCCCGCGCCCCCGCCGCCCCGGCGTACGCCGCCCGCGCGCTCGCACACGCCGCCGACCTGGTCACCGGGCCGATGGACGCGATCCTGCCGACCCTCTCCGAGGCCCTCGCCCCGCTCGTCGCGCACAGCGTCGCCGCCGACCTGTCCGGACACTGCGCGCACTCGCCGTTCAAGATCCACCACGTGCACGGCGAGCAGGGGCCCCGGATCACCGTCGCCGACCTCCAGGACATCGCCCCGCTCGTCACCCCCGGCCGCCCCTGGCAGGGCAGCGCCGTCCTCGCCGGTGCGGAGCGGGCCCTGGTCGCGGTCGCGAGCGAGGCGGCTCCGGTGGCCGCGCAGCCCCCGCTGCTCGTCCTCGTGCGCACCACACCGGGCGCCCTCCTCGACGACGCCGACGCCGAGACCGTCCAGCGGCTGTGGGACCTCGCGACCGGGCACCGCGCCCGCATGGCCGTCGAGGCGGTGCCCGGCCCGCTCGCCCAGTCGCGTTCCACCGCCGCCGAGCGGGCCCGGGTCATCGCCGAGCTCGGCGAGGCCCACGAGGCCGCGCTCACCGCCCTGCTCGGGGTGCTGCGCAGCAGGAACCTGGACGACCGCGCCGCCCGCTCGCGCGCCGAAGACCTCGCGGTGTCGTCGCTCGTCGCCCTGCGCGCCGAGGCCGACCGCAACCAGGAACTCACCGAGGAGCGGGCCGGCGACGCCTTCACCCGGCTCGCCGACTCCCTGCGCCCGATGCTCCGCCACAGCGAGGTGCGCCTGGAATTCTCGCCCCCGGAGGCGGAGACCGCCGAGGTGTCGGTGGCCGCGGACGTCGCCCACCTCGCCCGCGCCGCCGTCCGCGCCCTGGTGCTCGCGATGGCCGGCCAGCGGGACGTGCGGCGCATCCACGTGCGCTGGCGGCTCGCCGAGTGCCGGCTCGTGGCGGCCGTACGGGACGACGGGCCCGGCGAGCTGCCGCGCGCCGCGCTGGACACGCACCGGGTGGCCCAGCGGCTGGCCGCGCTCGGCGGCACCCTCGCCGTGGACGCCCTGCCCGGCTGGGGCACCACCGTCACCGCGACGCTGCCGCTCGGCACCGCCCCGACTCCGCGCGCCGACCCGCTGGCCGAACTGCACCCGCGCGAGGCGGAGGTGCTCGGCCACCTCGCCCGGGGCCACCGCAACCGGACCATCGCCGAGCAGCTGCACATCAGCGAGTCGACGGTGAAGTTCCACGTCGCCAACATCCTGGCCAAGCTGGGCGTGAGCTCGCGGGGCGAGGCGGCGGCCATGCTGCACGCGGTGGCGTAGGCCCCCCGGGGGGCGGGCCGGCTGCGGGCGGATGGGGGGCGGGCCGCCGGCGGGGAGCCGGGCGCTGACGGGCGCGGGGCACCGCAGGTCATGGCAGCGGGCGGGCCACCGCCAACCCGGGGTGGGCCGGCTCCGGGCTGATGCCGGAGGGCGGGCCGCCGGCGGGGAGCCGGGCGCTGACGGGCGCGGGGTACCGCAGGTCATGGCAGCAAGCGGGCCACCGCCACCCGGCCGCCACCGCAACCGCGGGCCGGCTCATGCGGCCGCGCCGGGCGCGGTCGCGGCGTGGCGGGCCGTTGTCAGTGGCGGGTGCCAGACTCGATCGCGTGAACGAACGGTGGGCCGTCGAGGCGACCGAGGGCGGCGGCGCACGGCTCGCGCCCCTCGGGGAGGACGGGCTGCCCGCGGGCCCGGTGCGTCAGGAGGCCGACCTGGTCGCGGCCGTCCGCGCCCGGCCCGGAGCCGTCCGCTGGGTGTGGCGGTCCACCGCCGGGATCTACCCCCGGCTGCTCGCCGCGGGCGCCCGCGTCGAGCGCTGCTACGACGTGGAGGAGGCCGAGCTGCTGCTCCTCGGCCACGAGGGCCGCGGGGGCGAACCCCGGTCGGCCGCCGCCGCCTGGGCCCGGCTGCACGACAGACCCGTACCGGCCGACCCACCGCCCCGCGCCGCCGAACCGCGCGCCCAGTCCTCCCTCTTCGAGCCCGAGGCCCCCGCAGGCCCGTCGCTCGAAGCGCTGCTGGAGGTGTACGCCGACCAGCAGCGCCGACACGACCGCACCGAACACCCCGGCCGGATGCGGCTGCTCACCGCGTCCCAGTCGGCGGGGATGCTGGTGGCCGCCGAGATGAACCGCGCGGGCCTGCCCTGGCGCGCGGACGTGCACCGGCAGGTGCTGGCCGGCCTGCTCGGCGAGCGTTACGCCGCGGGGTCGCCGCGCACCGGCGGCGGGGGCGAGCCGCGCCGCCTGGCCGAGCTGGCCGACCACGTGTCGGCCGCGTTCGGCCGGCGAGTCAGACCGGACCTGCCGGCCGATGTGGTCAAGGCGTTCGGCGAGGCCGGCATCCGCCTGAAGTCGACGCGCCGCTGGGAGCTCGCCGAGCTCGACCACCCGGCGGTCGAGCCGCTCATCGAGTACAAGAAGCTGTACCGGATCTGGACCGCGCACGGCTGGAGCTGGCTCCAGGACTGGGTGCGCGACGGCCGCTTCCGCCCCGAGTACACCCCGGGCGGCACGGTGAGCGGCCGCTGGACGACCAACGGCGGCGGCGCCCTGCAGATCCCCAAGGTGATACGGCAGGCCGTCGTCGCCGACGAGGGCTGGCGCCTGGTGGTGGCCGACGCCGACCAGATGGAGCCGAGGGTGCTCGCCGCCATCTCCCGGGACCCGGGCCTGATGGAGGTCGCGGGCCACGACGGCGACCTGTACACCGCGCTGTCCGACCGCGCCTTCTCCGGCGACCGCGACCACGCCAAGATCGCCCTGCTCGGCGCGATCTACGGCCAGACCTCGGGCGACGGCCTGAAGAACCTGGCCGCCCTGCGCAGACGCTTCCCGCTCGCGGTCGCCTACGTGGACGACGCGGCGAAGGCCGGCGAGGAGGGCCGGCTGGTGCGCACCTGGCTCGGCCGGACCAGCCCGCCCGCCGTCGGCGCGGGCGAGGCCGACGAGGCGGGCATCCCGCAGGAGCCCGACCCCCAACTCCCGGGCGCCACCGCCGAGTACACCCCCGGCTACGCCTCCAGCGACGCCCGGGCCCGCGGCCGGTTCACCCGGAACTTCGTGGTCCAGGGCAGCGCCGCCGACTGGGCGCTGCTGATGCTCGCCGCGCTGCGCCAGGCGATCGCCACCGCCGGGCTCCGGGCCCAGCTGGTCTTCTTCCAGCACGACGAGGTGATCGTGCACTGCCCGGCCGAGGAGGCCGCCACCGTGGCGGAGGCGATCCGCGAGGCCGGCGAACTGGCCGGCCGGATCGCCTTCGGGACCACTCCGGTGCGCTTCCCCTTCACCACGGCGGTGGTGGAGCGCTACTCGGACGCGAAGTGACCCGGCGCCGCCCCCTCCGTTTCCCCAACCCCCTTGCTCTACAAGCCACTTGAGGGGGGCACACACCGGCTGCCAAGCCCCCCGGGGCGCGCGCCCAAGCCCCTCCGGGCGCACCACCGGCCAAGCCCTTCCGCATGCGCCGGCCAGGCCCGTCCGCGTGCACAGACCAAGCCCCTTCAAGGCGTACCGGCGCCTACCGCACCGTGGGCCAGCCCGGGTCGAGGGCGAGCGTCCGCAGTTCGCCCACGGTCAGGGCGGGGTCGGTGCGGGTGGCGGGCCGGCTCTGGTTGCCGGTGTTGAAGGCCGAGACGACGACCCGCAGCCCGTCGGCGCGTACGGTGTCGACGGTCCACTGGACCACCCCGGCACCGCCCTTCTCGCCGGCGCCCTGGTCGACGCCCACCCGGGTGCCGTCCGGCAGCGTCGAGACCGAGCCCCGCGGGGAGACGTCCGACATCCGGGGCTGCACATTGATCTGCACCAGGCTGCGCCCCCTGCCGTCGTCGACCACGACGAAGGCGTAGCCCTCCTGGTTGCCGCGCTCGACCACCTTCAGGCCCCGCCCGGCGGGCAGCAGCGCGGCCAGCCGCTTCTCGACCGCGGTGCCCGAGGGCTGGCCGCCGGCGGGCGGCTTCGGCTTGCCGGGCGCGTCGAGGCCCTCCGCGATGGTGCGCCACTGGGGCGCGGTGACCAGCGCCGTGAGCTGGGCGACGGTGAGCGGCGGGCTCTCGCGGGTGGTCGCGGCGCCCTTCTCGGCGGGCGCGTTCCACTCGCTCACGTCCACGAGGGCGCCCTGGGGGCTGAGCAGCACGGCCCGCCAGTCCTTCGTCGGCTCGCGCCGGTCGGGGTATTCATAGCCCTGGAGCAGCATGAGCCGGGACCCGTCGGCGAGCTTCTCGGCCGTGCAGGCGTCGTAGTCCACGAAGGCCTTCGCGGGGCAGACGACCTGCTGTCCGCCGGCGTCGTCGGCGGGATCGACCCGGCCGACCGACAGCGCGACGGCCCCCGCGCCCTTGCCGTCGTCGAACACCGCGGACACGGCGGGCGTACCCGCCCCCGGCACGTCCGGGTTCGGCGGGTCGCCAGGCCCGCGGCCCTGGGCGCCGGTGACCGTGCCGGGAGGCAACAGGGACTTGAGGAGCTCGACCATCCGCGCCCCGTCCACGGCCCCGCCCGCCGGATGTGTGGGCGTGGCCGGGCCCGCCACCGAGGCGCCGCTCGGGGCGGCCTCGTCGCCGACCAGACCCGCCGCGTAGGCGCCGCCGAGCCCGACGGTCGCGAGCGCCAGCACACTCCCGGTGACCGCGGCCGTACGGCGCCGGGCCAGCCGGCGGCGCCCGCGGACCAGCCCCGACTCCACCAGGTCGCGTCGGTCGCCGAGTTCGAAACTGTCCCCGGTGCGGCGCATGGCCTCGCCGAGCCGATCCTCAAAGGGCATGGCGAACCACACCTTCCTGTTCTGGTTGCGATCGTTGGTCGCTGGTGGACAGAGGTACGGGGCATCGTTGGATGCCGGTGGACGGAGGTACGGGGCGGAGCGCGGCGGACGCCGCCGGCGCCGCGGCCGGGCGTGCGGGGCAGGCCGGGCCTGGCCTGGGCCCCAACTGCGCTACACACCAGTCCACTTGACGCTAGCGGCCCGCATACTCGGCCAGGGAGCCGCCGAGCCGCTCGCGGAGCTTGGCGAGGGCGCGCACGGAGCGGGTGCGGACGGCCGCCGAGCTCACGTTCATGGCGTCCGCCGTCTCCTCGATGCTGCGGTCCTCCCAATAGCGGAGCACGATGACCGCCCGGTCCTTGGGTGCCAGCTCGCCGAGCGCGTCGAGCAGCGCGATGCGCAGGTCCGGGTCGCCGCCCGGGACGGCCGGACGGTCGGGGAGTTCGCCGAGGGGGCGCTCCGTGGACGAGCGGCGCCGGCGGTGCGTGAGGAAGGTCCGCACGAGCACCGTCTGCGCATAGGCCGCCGGATTGTCGATCCGGGCAACCCGCCCCCACAGCGCGTACATCCGGCCCAGCGTCTCCTGCACCAGATCCTCGGCGAGATGAATGTCCCCGCTGGTCAGCAGACACGCCGACCGGAAGAGCTGCCCCGCGCGCCCCGCCGCGAACTCCCTGAACTGCTCCGCGCGCACCATGCGCCCGCCCCCTTCCCCCCTGCCCCACGGACCGCCCCGCCCCCGCCCGCCCCTCGCCATTCCCCCTACACCCCACCGACGCGACAGCCTCCGCAGAATGTTTCACCCGGATTTTCGCGGGTGGACCGGAGGTCTCTGCGGGCGGACCGGAGGTCTCTGCGGGCGGACCGAGCGGACGCCGAGTGGCCCGGCGGGGCGCCCCTCAGACGCCGTACACCCCGAACTCGGCACCGAACTCGTCCGGGTATCCGGTCCACTTGAGACTGTCGGGGAGATGCGCCATGTCGTTGTGAAGCAGCACGGCGGCGGGCCGGTCGGGGGCGTAACGGATCACGGTGAGACCGGTGTTGGCGTGGTGGGAGCCGATCCAGCGCCAGCTCGGGGCGTCCAGCGCCGAGCGCACCAGCCAGCCGATGAGGAAGCTGTGGGTGATGACCAGTTCATGGCGCGGGGCGGTGCCGGGGACGGGCCCGGTGCAGTGGGCCATGGCCTGGCGCAACAGTGCGGCACCGCTTTCACGCTCGCCCGGCTCGGGGGCGCCGAGGAAGGTGAGGATGCGGTCGGCGTGGGTGTCGGGGAGTTCGGCGCGCTCCGGCCAGTACGGCACGTAGTCGCCGGCCCAGTCGGCCTCTCGCGCGACCACACCGTCCAGCGCGCCGGCCACGAGCCGCGCGGTCTCGGCGGCCCTGCCCAGGGGCCCGTGGTGGACGGCGTCCCACGGCACCGGGGCGAGGCGCCGCCCGAGCAGCTCGGCCTGGCGCCGCCCGGCATCAGTGAGGGCGGGGCCCTCGTGCCCGGCGTCCGCGTGCCGGGCGAGGTAGAGATAGCGGGTGGCGGTGGGCTCTGGCACGCGTTGGCTCCATGGGGTGGGAAGTGGACATCTGATCTTCAGTATCGGGAAGTTGACCGACACCCGCTGTCGCGGCCGTCACCCCGGACGTCAGCCCGCCCCCGTCGGACCGGCCCCACCGATCCGTCCTCCGCCGGTCAGCTCGCAGCCGGCGGCCACCGCACGACAGAACCTGAAACTTGTTCACTTTCCATTGACAGGCCGCCCCTCCGGCCCCAAAAGTTCCTCCATGACGCCGCCGCTCCCGCAATCGTCGCTGCCCGCCTTCCCGCCCGGTTTCCTGTGGGGGGTGTCCACCTCCGCGTTCCAGATCGAGGGCGCCGTGGACACCGACGGCCGGGCCCCCTCCGTCTGGGACGCGTTCACCGGGGAACCCGGCCGGATCAAGGACGGGTCCCACGCGAAGGTGAGCACCGACCATTACCACCGCTACCGCGAGGACGTCGGCCTGATGGCCCAACTGGGCGTCGGGGCCTATCGGTTCTCGATCTCCTGGTCGCGGGTCCAGCCCGCCGGCGAGGGTCCCGTCAACCAGCGGGGCCTGGACTTCTACGACCGTCTCGTCGACGAGCTGTGCGCCGCCGGGATCACCCCCGTCCCCACCCTGTTCCACTGGGACACACCGCTCGCCCTGGAGGAGCGCGGCGGCTGGCTCGACCGGGACACCGCCCACCGCTTCGCCTCGTACGCCTCGATCGTGGCCGAGCGCCTGGCCGACCGGGTGCCGCGCTGGATCACCCTCAACGAGCCGGCCGAGATCACCCTCCTCGGATACGGGCTCGGGGAGCACGCGCCGGGCAAGCGCCTGATCTTCGACGCGCTGCCCGTCGCTCACCACCAACTCCTCGCCCACGGCCTGGGAGTCGGGGCGCTGCGGGCGGCCGGGGCGCGGGAGATCGGCATCGCCGCGTCGCACAGTCCGGTGTGGACGGCGGGGGACGGTGCGGAGGACCGGGCGGCGGCCGAGCTCTACGACACGCTGATGAACCGCCTCTTCGCCGATCCGATCCTGACGGGCGCCTACCCCGAGGGCTGGGCCGACCTGATGCCGGGCCCGGTCGCCGACGACCTGGCGGTCATCTCGGCCCCGCTGGACTGGTACGGGATCAACTACTACAACCCGGCCCTGGTGGGCGCCCCGAGGCCGGACGCCGTGACCAGCCTCGCCGGCATCGACCTGCCGCCGGACCTGCCGTTCGGCCTGCACGAGATCGAGGGCCGCGACCGCACGGACTTCGGCTGGCCCGTGGTCCCCGAAGGCCTGCACGAGCTGCTGGTCACCTTCCGTACCCGCTACGGCAGTTCGCTTCCGCCGCTCGTCATCACGGAGAACGGCTGCTCGTACGGGGACGGTCCCGATCCGGCGGACGGCGGCCGGGTGGCCGACGCCCGCCGGATCGCGTACCACGACGGCCATCTGCGCGCCCTGCACCGGGCGATGGCGGAGGGGGTGGACGTGCGCGGCTACTTCATCTGGTCGCTCCTGGACAACTTCGAGTGGGCGGAGGGGTATCGGCAGCGCTTCGGCCTCGTCCACGTCGACTACGCGACGCTGACCCGCACGCCGAAGGACTCCTACGCCTGGTACCGGGACGTCATCCGGGGCGGCGGCGCGGGGGCGGGGCGGCGCCCGGATGCGGCCGGGGGCGGGCGGTGACGGCCGGGCCCGGGGCCAGAGCCCCGGGCGCCCCGGCGCGAGCCGTGGCCGGGGAGCCGGGCGGGCGCTGGGTGGGGGCGCTTTCGCTGGCGAACCTCGGAGTGTGGGTCGGCTGGTTCGGCCCCCTGCAACTGCTCCTGGCCCGCCAGGCCGACCACTTCACCCCGGACCACAAGGCCTCAACCCTGGCACTGGTCACGGGACTTGGCGCTGCGGTGTCGATGGTGGCGAACCCGGTGTTCGGCGCGCTGTCGGACCGTACGACGGCCCGGGTGGGGCGGCGCGTCCCGTGGGTGGTGGCGGGCGGCGCGGGCGGGGTCGCGGGGCTGCTGGTGCTGGCGTGGGCGCCGTCGGTCGCGGTGATGGCGGCGGGCTGGTGCCTGGTGCAGCTGGCCCTGAACGCCTCGTTCGCCGCGCTGACGGCGGCGGTCCCGGACCAGGTGCCGCACCGTCGGCGCGGCATGGTGGGGGGCTGGCTCGGGGTGTCGCAGGTGGGCGGCATCCTGGTGGGCACGGCGCTCGCGACGGTGGCGGGCGGGGTGGCGGCGGGCTATGCGGCGTGCGCCGCGTTCTCCTTCGCGGCGATCCTCCCGTACGTCCTGGCCCGCCGGGACACCGCACTGGCCAAGGGGCTACAACCCCCTTTCGCCTGGCGGGAGTTCCTCTCCGGGTTCTGGATCAGTCCGCGCCGCTTCCCGGACTTCGGCTGGGCGTGGCTGACGCGCTTCCTGATGAACCTGTCGTACTCGATCAGCACGATGTACCTCCTGTACTACCTGACCGACGCGGTGCACTACCCGGGCGACGCGGACACCGGCGTGCTGATCCTGACCGCGCTGGACGCGGTGACGCTGCTCGGCACGGTGGTGGTGAGCGGCATCTGGTCGGACCGTACGGGCCGGCGCAAGGTCTTCGTCGTCTGGTCCGGCCTGGTGATCTCGGCGGCGACGCTGCTGCTCGCGGTGTGGCAGACGTGGACCGGCGCGGTGGTGGCCTCGCTGGTGCTGGGGGTCGGCTACGGGGTGTACACCTCGGTGGACTTCGCCCTCATGACCGACGTCCTGCCGAGCGCCGCGGACCGGGGCCGCGACCTGGGAGTGATCAACACAGCCAACGCCCTCCCCCAGGTCCTGGCCCCCGCACTGGCGGCCCCGGTAGTGACCCACCTGGGCGGCTACACCGCGCTGTACGTACTGGCGGGGGCGATCGGGGTGGCGGGGTCGGTGCTGGTGGGGCGGATTCGGGGGGTGGGGTGAGGGGGCCCGGGCAATAGCGGCGCCGGCTCAGGCAGCCGGGGTCAGTGCCAGGAGGAGGGGCTGTGGTAGGCCGGTGTGTGGTGGGGGCGGTGCCAGGGGGCGCGGGGGCGCGGAGGGGGCGTGTGTTGCGGGGTGGTGCGGGTTGCCAGGACCGCTATCAGCGCGGCGAGTTCCTCGGGAGTGGGCGTGCCGTGGATGACGCGGAGGTCCCCCTCGTCCATCTGCTGCTCCTTCGCGGCGCACACCGGGCCGGATTGCCGTGCTTGCGGGGCGGGCGGGTCCGCGGGCTGGGGGGGCAGCCGTGCGGAAAGGGGGGCAGCCGTCGCGGGAAGGGGCCCGTGGCTTCCGGGGCGCTTCAGCGGGCGCGCGGTCGGGCCTCCTTCGCCGGGCTCCTGGCGGGTCCGGCGAAGGAAGCGGCAGTGACGTGCGGGGAGCGCTCGGCCCGGGGCCGGGCTCCGGAGGGGGCTTCGTGCTGCATCGTGAGATTCCAGGAATTCACGAGCGACCGAGGTCAGCCGACCGGCGTCTCGTTGTTCGCGAGGAGCCTGCGGTATTCCTTGGCGTTCAGCACGAGGTCCTCGTCCAGCGGCTCGAAGATCATGCCGTAGACCGAGTGGAAGCCCTGGTAGTCGAGCTGGCAGAACGCCAGCGTCTGGGCGACCGGGGCGAGGTAGTCCTCAAGGGTGCGGCGGGCGAGGCCCTCCGCGGTGTAGGTCTCCAGGGTGCTGCCGACCGTGACGGCCAGCCACGCCTTCTTGCCCTGCAGCGCCGAGGCGGAGCCGTCGAAGGTGAAGGCGAACCCGTGCACCAGCACCGCGTCGAACCACGCCTTGAGCAGCGGCGGCACGTTGTACCAGTAGACCGGGAACTGGAGGACGACGGTGTCGTGCTCGCGCAGGAGCTCCTGCTCGCGTGCCGTATCGACCTTGAAGTCGGGGTAGCTCTGGTACAGGTCGTGGACGGTGACGTTGTCCAGGTCCTTGATCCCGTCGAGCCAGGTGGCGTTGCCGCGGGACTCGGCGAGGTTCGGGTGGGCGACAATGACGAGCGTGCGATTGGTGGTCACTGAGGGGTCCATTTCTGTGTAGGACGCGAACCCGTGCGCGCCGTCACTGTCCATGCTGGCGAGCGGGTCGGATCGGCCGTGGCCGCGGCCATTCGTTTTGCCTGGGCGCCGCGCAGAGCGATCGTTTCGATCGTGCGGCTGTGTCTCTTCAAGTAAAAGTGGTCGTCGACCCGAGCGGTATTTATCACGCGGAATTGACGGACTCGTTCCATCAGCGGCCCCCTTCGTGGGGGATATTCACGCATCCCTTGCCCTCAGGGTTTCGATATGGCCGTGAATATCTCGTTGTGCCTGGATTTGGGGCCAGGGCGCGCGAAGGGTGGGGCGGGGCGCGGGCTTCCTGCGGGCCGGCTCTGGAGGACCGGCCCGCACGGGGTCACGGCGTGAGGAGTTCGCACTCCTTGATGACCAGCACCGTTCCGTCCTCGCTGAAGACCCGGCACTCCCCCTTGACCGTGACGGGGACACCCAGCGGCACGCTGCGCACGAGCCGGAACGATTCCTTGATGCGGTGGTCGAACGGCAGCACGAAGATGGCGAGGTGGGGGCCGCCGGGGACGTCCGAGACGTCCACCACGGGCGTCCCGTACTGGCTCTCGCCCGTCCTGATGGAGACTCCCTCAAGGGTGAGGTACTTGCCGTAGTACGCGCGCTCGGCGGCGGCGCGGTCCGCGGTGAACTCGTCGTGGAGATCCCGGATGTTCATGGGTTGCTGCCCTCTCTGGAGTCGCATGGGTCTGGTGGTGTGGCGCGGTCCTGCTGCGTCGCGTGGTCCTGCTGTGTCGCGCGGTCCTGCTGCGTCGCGTGGCGGGTCACTGCCCGATGGTGTTGAGTGCGTCGATCGCCTCGTCGGGCAGGTGCAGGTCGGCCGCGGCGATGTTCTCCCGCAGGTGCGCGACGCTGGACGTTCCCGGGATCAGCACCATCGACGGCGAGCGCCGCAGCAGCCAGGCGAGCGCCACTTGCTGTTCCGAGGCGCCGACGCGGCGCGCCACGTCGCGCAGGATCCGTGAGCGCAGCGGGTCGAACGCGCCCCCCAGGGGGAAGAACGCGGCATAGGCGATGTTCTCCTCGGCGCAGCGGTCGACCAGGTCGTCGTCGGCCCGGTCGACCAGGTTGTACCTGTTCTGCACGCAGACCACGGGCGCGATCGACTGGGCCTGGGTGAGCTGGGCGCCGGTGATCCCGCTGAGGCCGAGGTGGCGGATCAGGCCCTGCTCGCGCAGGTCGGCCAGGGCGCCGAACGGCTCGGCGACGGAGGACCCGTCGCCGTCGAACGAGGCCGTGCGCAGGTTGACCACGTCCAGACTCTCCAGGCCGAGGTGCCGGAGGTTCTCGTGGACCTGGGCCTTGAGGTCGGCCGGATCCAAGGAGGTGATCCAGCCGCCGGTGGCGCTGCGGCGGACGCCGACCTTCGTGACGATGTGCAGCGTGGCCGGATAGGGGTGCAGGGCCTCTTTGATCAGCTCGTTGACGACGGCCGGCCCGTAGAAGTCGCTGGTGTCGATGTGGGTGATGCCGAGCTCGACCGCCGCACGCAGCACGGCGACCGCCCGCGTGCGGTCCTTGGGCGGGCCGAAGACGCCGGGACCGGTCAGCTGCATCGCGCCGTATCCCATCCGCGTGATGGTCAGGTCGTCTGCGAGGGTTAACGTCTGCGGGGTGGGGTCACTCATCGAAAGGGCCTCTCGGGTCTGCTCGCGGCATCGTTGCCGGTCGCGCGGCGCGTCCATCGGGCTGGGTCCGCGGTGGGCCGCGGAGGCGGAGACGCGGGTCGGGTGGCCGCGGGCGTGCGCCCCCGGCCACCCGACTGACAGAAAACGAGCGGGCCTTGACTGTTTGGCGAAAGCTTCGCCAATTCATGAACAATCAATGTTCTTGCGCGATACCGCTCCGCACTTTCCCACCGTCCGGAACACCGTGCGGATACTAGCGGCACGCCGGCGGTTCATGCGACGGATGCCGCCGGATTGTTCCCGACGGCCGCCTCGACGGCTTCGTCCCGCGAAGGGGTCCTGACCGTCGCGAAGTTGAACGCCTTGTCGCGAATCGTGATGGTCCACGAGAGTCCGGACCTCATGCCCACGGTGAGCCCCAGCACGATGATCGGCATGTGCCACTCGTACCGCACGAGTGTGCCCCGGTCCGCCTCGATGTCCGAACCGTCGTGGGCCGAGACATTGCCGTAGTTGTTGACGGCGAAAACATCGGGCGTGGCGACCATCCCCCCGATCCTGGCCCGCCCGGCCTCGATGAAGTCGTCCCGCAGTTCGACGCGGGACAGCAGGTCCATCTGCCGCTGCTCCTCGGCGCGGTAGTAGTCACGGATCTGCATTCCCGAGCCCTGCTCGATGACGCTTCGCGGCACCGTCAGGAACTGGAGCGAATTGCCGAGGGGCAGTTTCGGGGAGTACAGGCTGTTCTTGAGGACGAACATGTTCCCGCTGTCGCGGGCCAGGAAATCCCTGCGCATCCGGTCCAGGAAGGGCCCGATCCTGGTCGGCGGGTCGATGCTTTCGGTGAACGTGACGGGGAGTTCCTTGTTCGCGCCGGAGGGTACGGCCTCCGGGGACGGCAGGAAGTCCGCCAACTCGTCCGCCCGGATGCCCAGTTCGGCGAGACCCTGGGTGATCTGGAAGCCGTCCTCCCGCGTCTTGAGGGTCCTCATCAGCGCCTGGTGGAAACGGAAGGTCTTGTAGCCGTCCTGGAGCGGGAACGGCACGCAGGTGAAGATGCCCTGCCGGTGCGGATCGGAGCGGTAGGTGACGGAAGCGAGCAGGAAACTGTCGTAGTAGCTTTCGTACCTTTCCGCGAGGAGTTCCTGGAAGGACGAGAGCGGGAAGTCCTCCGGGGAGTCGAAGGTGAGTTCCACCAGCCGGCACTTGGAGAAGAGCGGGTTCCCCCGGAAGAAGTGCTTCATGGCCTCCTCGAACTCGGCGAGTTCGAAGGTCCTGTCGACCTTGTACGTGGAGAGCGCCGGGAAGAACTGCGACGCGTCGAGGAACGAGAAGGTGGTCAGGGACAGCCGAAGGACTTTGTCGGCAATGGAGAGGGGCATGGAATTACCTCCGTTAGCTGGTCTGTGCCGGGAAGCGCCGCCGGCGATTTCTCGTCATCACACGCCACATGACGCCCGGGGTGCACAGGGTCGTCGGCGGTTCGAGCAGGTACTGGACTTTCAGGAACTTCTCGGTCACGACCATGTCCGTTTCGGCTGCGGCCAGCACCTTGTCCATATAGGCATTGATGAGTCGCACCGGAAGTGGCCTCGGGCCCTCGATCTGCGGCAGGGCCAGGTCACTGCCGGTCGCCATTTTCCAGGCGACACCGATGGGCTTGGCGGCCTTGCGGAAGAACCGTTGCGCGACCTGGTCCAGGTCGCCCCCGAGCGAATCGCGCAGCGCCATCGCCTGGAGCGAGGCGACCGTCATCCCCTGGGCGTAGATGGGGTTGAAGCTGGATATCGCATCGCCCACCACCAGCAGCCTGCGCGGGAATCGGGTCAGCTTCTCGTAGCGGCGGCGCACGCTCGCCGGGAAGCGGTGCGCGGAGATCTCGCTGAGCGGTTCGGCGTCGCGTATCGCCGCGAAGACGTGGTCGGGCACCAGCGGCCTGGCGAACTCCACCCACCCGGCCGGGTCGGTCGGCGGGTGGTGATCGCGGTAGCCGATCAGCGTCAGGACCCAGCGGCCGTCCTCTTCCTCCAGGAACTCCGCGCCCATGGGGCTCCCCGGAGCGTGCCCGATGATCACGACCTTCTCGCGGCCCATCGAGCCCGGGGCCGGCCGCAGATACCGGCTGGTGTACATGATGTCGACGTCGATGCGCTCCTCGGCCGGCGGCTCGTACCCCATCTCGACCAGCCACTTGGTGGTCCGTCCCGACCGGCCGGTCGCGTCCACCACCAGGTCGGCGAGGATCACGTCCTCCGAGCCGGTGCCCGCGTATCTGACGCGCGCCCCGGTGACCATGCCGTTGTCCGGAGTGGTCTCCAGGCCGGTCACCTGGCACTGGTCGATCAGCTTGATTTTCGCGAGCGCCCCGATACGGGCGCGGAGCCGGCTCTCCAAATGCGGCCGGCTCGGCTGATACGTGCGGGAGAGATCGGCGTACTCGCCTTCCATGCACAGCAAATGCCCGCCCAGTCGCATGCGCAGTTCGGCGGGGCCGTCGATGACGGGTGCGCCGCCGGAGACGAAGTCGTCGAGTATTCCGGGGAACAACTCCTCGAAGATCTTCGCGCCCTTCGAGAGCAGACCATGGGCGTGCCGCCCCTGCGGCACGCCCCGGCGCTGCGTGCGCTGCCCGTCCGGCAATTGGTCACGCTCTATCACCGTCACCCGGTCGAACGCCTCGGAGAGCACCCGGGCGGCCAGCAGACCCGAAATACTCGCACCCAGCACCACCGCATGTTCACCGATACGCTTCACTGGAATTCCTTCTGGTTGGGCGGGTGTCTTGTGTGGGGTATCCCGTGCGTTGTACGGGCGCTCGCGGGCGGTGCCCGAGCGGCGGTTTCGTGAATCCTTCGCCATGGAAATCACCGAGATGTCGGTGCGCACCGCGAACATAAGTGGCCCCCGGCTTGGGCCGCCGCAGGTGGCGCCGTATTGGCCTGTTCGTTCCATGGGGCGCGGCTCGGGTGGCCGAAATTCACGTCCGGGGCGCCCGGCGGCCCGGAGGAGGCGCGCCGGCAGGCGGGCGAGCCAGCAGGCGGGCGGCCGGGCGGACAGGCAGGCGGGCGGACAGGCACGCGGGCCGCCGGGCACGCGGGCTGCCGGGCCGACCCACCCCGCCTTCCCCGGCTCCCCTATATAGAGGCCGACCCCGGAGAGAGGCCACCCCTCTATAGAGAGGCGCCCGCCCCGCCCTCGCCCCACGCCCCGCTCGCGCCCCCACGGACCCCATCGGCCCCACCGGACCTGGCCCCCCGGCCCGCCCCGCACAAGATCCTTTCGCGCCCACCGGGGCAGACTCGCCCCCGCCATGGAGCAGATTCCCCAGACGGTGATATCCGCTGGAATTTTTCGGCCAGACAGTGGTGATCGGCTTCCCGAACCAGCCGCGGGATGGCCAAAATCTCGCATACCCGTCGTGCACGGGAGGGGGGCTCAAGAAAATCTCATGAACCACTGCATGATTGCGCTCTTTCGGCGTTGTCATGATCGATCGTGTCTGCCCCTGTGCGCGCCGTGATCCCGCTTTTCCGGCACTACAGGAAGATCTCATGGTCGACATCTCCGGAACCGCCGAAAAGACCGATACGCTGTCGAGCTCACGCGCCGACGCGGAACTCCGAACGAGCAACCGCGCGATCGTGGCGCAGTACATGAATACCCGCGGGCAGGACCGCCTGCGCCGGCATCTCCTGTTCACCGAGGACGGCACCGGTGGACTCTGGACCACCGAAACCGGAGAGCCCATCGTCATAACGGGCCGGGACCGGCTGGGCGACCACGGGAAATGGTCGCTCAAGTGCTTCCCCGACTGGGTCTGGACCAACGTCGAGATCTTCGACACGCAGGACCCCAATCAGTTCTGGGTCGAATGCGACGGCGAGGGGACGATCCGCTTCGCCGACTATCCGGACGGCCACTACCGCAATCACTTCCTGCATTCCTTCCTGTTCGAGGACGGGAAGATCAAGCGCCAGCGCGAGTTCATGAACCCCTGCCAGCAGTTCAGGGCCCTGGGCATCGCCGTCCCCCAGGTCAAGCGCGCCGACATACCGACCTGAACGCCGTGAGCCGGGCGTCTTCCGTGCCATCAATGGAGAAGGTCGTTATGGGCAACATCCTTGCCGCCACCGAGAGATCCCGGGCGCGCCATCAGCCCGCGTGGGACAACCCCGCACAGGTCGAGCTCGTACGGGCGATGCTGTCGTCCGTCACACCGCTGGTGACCGCGGCGCAGGTGGAGGACCTCCGTTCCCACCTGGCCCGCGTCGCCACCGGCGAGGCGCAGGTACTACAGGCCGGAGACTGCGCGGAGGACCCGGCCGAGTGCACCGCCGAGCACATCAGGAGCAAGACCCGACTCATCGATCTGCTCGCCCAGAACCTGGAGAACGCCACCGGCCGGCCGGTCCTGCGGGTCGGGCGCATCGCGGGGCAGTTCTGCAAGCCCCGCTCCAGCGGGGTCGAAAGGCTCGGCGACGACGAACTCCCGTCCTTCTTCGGGCACATGATCAACGGACCGGAGCCCAGCCAGGAGTGCAGGCGCCCCGATCCGCTGCGCATGCTCACGGGGTACATGGCCGCGCGGGAGATCATGATGCGGCTCGGCTGGGTCGGGGCGCCGCCCCCGCTCGACGGACCTGTCGTCTGGACCAGCCACGAGGCGCTGCTCCTGGACTACGAGACGTCGATGCTCCGGGAACTCGACGGCGGCCGGCACCTGCTCGGCTCCACGCACTGGCCGTGGATCGGCGAGCGGACCCGGCAGATCGACGGGCCGCACGTCGCCCTGCTCGCCCGGGTGGCCAACCCGGTCGCCTGCAAGGTCGGCCCGTCCATGGCCGTCGCCGACGTCGTCGAGCTGTGCGGCCGGCTCGACCCGGAGCGGGAGCCGGGCCGGCTCTCCCTGATCGTGCGGATGGGCGCCGATCTCGTCGCCGACAGGCTGCCGCCGCTCGTCGAAGCCGTGCAGTCGGCCGGGCACCCGGTGATCTGGCTGAGCGACCCGATGCACGGCAACACCGAGTCCGCGGCGGACGGCACCAAGTACCGGCTGGTGGAGACCGTCGCCCGTGAGGTCCGCGGCTTCCGGCGGGTCCTGGACCTGGCCGGTGCCGTGGCCGGGGGCCTGCACCTGGAGGCGACCCCCGACGAGGTGACCGAGTGCGTGCTGGACCCGGCCGAGCTGGGGTCGGGTCCCGTCACCAGCCTGTGCGATCCGCGGCTCAACACCCCCCAGGCCATCAAGGTGGTCTCGGCGTGGTCCGAGTACTGAGATTCCTAGCAAGGGAGCCTTTTGATGACGGGAATACCGCCGATCGCGCCGTACGGACTGCCGCCGAGGGGTGCGCTGCTGGAGAACACCGTGCGCTGGACCGTCGACCCGGACCGGGCGGTGCTGCTCATCCACGACATGCAGAGCTACTTCCTCAAGCCCTTCGAGGACGGCATGCGCGGCGAACTGGTGAGCAACATCGCCGATCTCAAGAAGCGCTGCGGCCGGCTGGGCGTGCCGGTGGCCTACACCGCACAGCCCGGCGGGATGACGGACGGTCAGCGCGGGCTCCTGAAGGACTTCTGGGGTCCGGGCATGTGCACGGACGAGACCGAACGCGCGGTCGTGCCCGAACTGCGGCCCGACGCGGACGACTGGATGAGCACGAAGTGGCGCTACAGCGCGTTCTTCGGGTCCGAGATGCTGAAGCGGATGCGCGCGCTCCATCGCGACCAGCTGATCATCTGCGGCGTCTACGCCCATGTCGGTGTGCTGTCGACCGCGCTGGAGGCCTTCTCCCACGACATCCAGCCCTTCCTGGTCGCCGACGCGCTCGGCGACTTCTCCGCCGCCCACCACCGGCTGACCCTCGAATACGCGGCACGCTGCTGCGCGATGGTGGTCCGCACCGAGGACGTGCTCTCGTGAGCGCGCTGCTCGACCAGGTCCTCGGCCTGGAACTGCCCGCTTTCGCGATCATCCACCGTCCCGAGAGCGGTACCCCCGGCACGCTGGACGTCCTGGCCGGCCGGGTGAGCGAGTACGCGTCGCTGGCCGACATCCCGGTGGCCGACGGCTCCGGGCCCGGCCCCGCGCTCGACACCCTGGTGCTCGTCCCCTACCGGCAGCTGGCCGAGCGCGGTTTCGCCGCGCGGGACGACGGCACGCCCCTGCTCGCGATGGACCTCACCGCGCGCGACACGGTGCCGCTCGCCGAGGCGCTGGCCCGCTTCCCCGAGGTCCCGACCGAACTGACCGGCGGGCACTTCGACTTGGACGACGCGGCCTATGCGCAGATGGTGCGCCGGATCGTCACCGAGGAGATCGGCACCGGCGAGGGCGCCAACTTCGTGATGAAGCGTTCGTTCGTCGCGGACATCGGTGACTACTCGCCGGCGAGCGCCCTGTCGTTCTTCCGGCGGTTGCTGGAGCGCGAGGAGCGGGCCTACTGGACGTTCATCATCCACACCGGGCGCACCACGCTCGTCGGTGCGACGCCGGAGCGCCACGTCTCGCTCGCCGGCGGCACGGCCGTCATGAACCCGATCAGCGGCACCTACCGGTATCCGGCCGGCGGCCCGACCCGGCAGGGGGTCATGGAGTTCCTCGCCGACACCAAGGAGACCGACGAGCTGTACATGGTCCTCGACGAGGAACTGAAGATGATGGCCCGGCTGTGCGAGGACGGGGGGCGCGTCCACGGTCCGTACCTCAAGGAGATGGCGCGGCTGGCGCACACCGAGTACCTGATCGAGGGCCGGACCGGCCGCGACGTGCGGGAGATCCTGCACGAGACAATGTTCGCCCCGACCGTCACCGGGAGCCCGCTGGAGAGCGCCGCCAAGGTCATCCGGCGCCACGAGCCGACCGGGCGCGGCTACTACAGCGGGGTCGCCGCACTGCTCGGACGGGACGCGGGCGGACGGCAGACGCTGGACTCGGCGATCCTGATCCGCACGGCCGACATCGATCCCGGCGGGCGCCTGAACATCGCCGTGGGGGCCACCCTGGTGCGCCACTCCGACCCGATGGCCGAGGCCGCCGAGACCCACATCAAGCTGGCGACCCTGCTGGGCGCGCTCGGGTCCGGCCCGTCGTCCGGCTTCGGGGCCGACCCCGGGGTCCGCTCCGCGCTGGAGCACCGCAACGAGCGGATCGCCGGCTTCTGGCTGCGGGACACCCACGACGGCCCGCCGGCCGGCGCGCTGCTGGACGACATGTCGGTCCTGGTCGTGGACGCGGAGGACACCTTCACCGCGATGCTCGGCCAGCAGCTGCGGTCGCTGGGGCTGTCCGTGGACATCCGCCGCTTCGACGAGCCGTACGACGTGGGGGCCTACGACCTGACGGTCTTCGGCCCCGGCCCGGGCGATCCGCGGCTGACCTCCCACCCCAAGATCGTCAAGCTGCGGGAGTCGATCGACGCCGTGCTGGCGAGCCGCCGGCC
Source organism: Streptomyces sp. NPDC048111 (assembly GCF_043202815.1). Classification (NCBI taxonomy): domain Bacteria; kingdom Bacillati; phylum Actinomycetota; class Actinomycetes; order Kitasatosporales; family Streptomycetaceae; genus Streptomyces; species Streptomyces sp. NPDC048111. Next base: position 161,836 of record NZ_JBIDBD010000011.1, on the reverse strand, counting down.
GATGCTGGCGGTGTGTCTGAGCCATCAGGTGCTCAGCACCCGGCTGGGTTTCCCTCTGCACCGCCGCGAGGTGCCCAACCAGGGCGTGCAGCGGGAGATCGAACTGTTCGGCGTGCGCGAACGCGTGGGCTTCTACAACACGTTCGCCGCGCACAGCGCGGTGAGCAAGCGGGTGGTCGACGGGATCGGCGAGGTCGAGGTGAGCCGCGACCAGGAGAGCGGCGAGGTGAACGCGCTGCGCGGGCCGGGCTTCGCCTCCGTCCAGTTCCACGCCGAGTCGGTGCTCACCGTGGACGGCCCGCGCATCATCCGTGAGGCGATCCACGGGGTGATGGGCCGATGAGGGTGACCGTCGCCTGGTGGGACCTGGCCGACTCGCAGCAGACCGTCGACTCCCTGGAACAAGATCTCCGCGACGGCTCCGTCGAGCCGTGGCGCGAGGTCGAGGGGCTGCGCCTGAAGCTGTGGATCGCCGACCGGGAACGCGGCCGGTGGGGCGCGGTCATGTGGTGGGACTCGGCCGCCGCGGCCGAGCAGCCGCTGCCGCCCAACCGGGCGGCCGAACTCATCGGGTACGCACCCGAGCACCGCGTCGGCTTCGACGTGGCGGCGGTGGCCGAGGGGATCGACCTTTCGGGCCCCGCCTTCTCCGCCCTACCCCCGGCACCCGCACGAGCCCCGGAGCACTGACATGCACCCGTACATGGTCGTAGACGCCTTCGCCAGCGAGCCGCTGCTGGGCAACCCGGTCGCCGTCTTCTTCGACAGCGCGGATCTGAGCGGCGCCACGATGCAGCGCATCGCCAAGGAGATGAACCTCTCCGAGGTCACCTTCGTCCTGCCGGCCGAGCAGGGCGGCGACGCACGGATCAGGATCTTCACCCCGGTCAACGAACTGCCCTTCGCCGGGCACCCGTTGCTCGGCACGGCCTGCGCGCTCGGCCGGACCTGGGGACGCGACAGGCTGCGGCTGGAAACGGCGATGGGCGTCATCCCGTTCGAGCTGGGCTCCCGCGACGGCGCGGCATGGGTGCGGATGGAGCAGCCGGTTCCGGTGGCGAAGCCCTACGAGTTCGCCGCGGACCTGCTGGCCGCGCTCGGGGTCGAAGCGGCGACGGCGCCGGTCGAGATCTACCACAACGGCCCGCGTCACGTCTTCGTCGGACTGCCCGACGTCGAGGCGCTCTCCGCCCTGCACCCGGACCACCGCGCCCTCTCGCGCTTCCCCGACATGGCCGCCAACTGTTTCGCCCCGGCGGGCGACGGCTGGCGCACGCGGATGTTCTCGCCCGCCTACGGCGTGGTCGAGGACGCGGCCACCGGTTCGGCCGCCGGGCCGCTCGCGATCCACCTGGCCCGGCACGGCTTCGCCGAGTACGGGCGGGAGATCACGATCACCCAGGGCGTGGAGATGGGACGCGCGTCGGTCATGAGGGCGATCGCCGAGGGGGTCGGCGAATCGATCCGCTCGGTCCGCGTCGGCGGGCACGCCGTCGTGGTCGCCGAGGGAACGATCAATGTCTAGCGAGGAGTCCTTTCGTGGACGCAAGTGGATTCGAGTCCCTCAGCGGGAAGGTCGACCTCCCCTTCCCGGAGTACGAGCAGCCGCCGTCGCAGCCGCTTCCGCTGGTGCGCGACTGGCTGCGCGAGGCGCGGGAGACGGGGGTCCGCGAGCCCAGCGCGCTGGCACTGGCCACCGCGGACGCGCGTGGCCGCGCCTCCAGCCGGGTGGTCGCCATCACCGAGGTCACCGACCTGGGAGTGGTGTTCACCAGCCACAGCGGCAGCCAGAAAGGACGCGAACTGGCCGAGACGGGCTGGGCGTCGGGGCTGCTGTACTGGAGGGAGACCGGTCAGCAGATCATTCTCTCCGGCCCGGTCGTGCTGCTGTCCGACGCCGAGTGCGACGCCCTGTGGTCCGCCCGGGCGGTTCCGCTGCACGCCATGTCGACGGTCACCCGGCAGAGTGAGCCGCTGGAGGACGTCGAGGCCCTGCGCTCCCGGGCCCGCGCCCTGGAGCTGACCGGTTCGCCGCAGCCCCGGCCGGAGTTCTTCGTCGGCTACCGGCTGGAGCCCGACGTCGTCGAGTTCTGGAGCGCGAGTTCGGACCGGCTGCACCGCAGGCTGCGCTACGACCGCGCCGCGCCCGCCTGGCGTACGAGCCGGCTGCAGCCGTAGTCCGCCCTCCCCGCGGCCCACCGTTCCGGCGCCCGCGTCCCGCGCCGCACCGCTGTCGCCGTGGTCCTCGGAGCCACCCGACTTCTTCCCCGATCCTTCTCCAAGGGAGAGACCTTGTCCTTCACCGCAGAACAGATACTGGACCTTCCGTTCGACGTCCGGCCCGATCCGGACGAGTTCGTCCGCGCCGCCATGGAGTGGCACTTCAATCCCGAGACGGGCTGCGCGTTCTGGCTGGACCGGGCCGCGACGCTCGGCTTCGATCCGCGGGCCGACGTCAAGACGCACGAGGACCTGCGGCTCTTCCCGAACGTGGCCGGTGAGCTCCGTGACGTCCGGGGCGAGGACCTGATTCCCCGGGGCTACGGGCAACGGCCCGACGTGATCGGGTTCTTCGAGAGCGGCGGCACCACCGGCGCCCCCAAGCGGGTCGTGCTGATGCGGGACTGGCTGGACCGCATGGTGGGGTGGAGCAACGCGAACCTCGACCGGCACGGCGTGCCGCGCGGCGCGAACTGGCTGGGCATCATCCCGACCGGGCCGCACGTCGTGGGCGCCCTGTTCCGCCACCACGCCGTGACGCACGGCCGCCACGGCTTCACGATCGACCTCGATCCGCGCTGGGTGAAGCGGCTCATCGCCGAGGGCCGGCGCGACCAGGTCGACGCCTATGCCCAGCACCTCATCGACCAGGCCGCCGACGTGCTGCGGACGCAGGACGTCGGTCTGCTCACCATCACGCCACCGCTGCTGGAACGTCTCGCGCGGGACGAGAAGCTGGTGGCCCTGGTGAACGAGCGGGTGAAGTGCATCAGATGGGGCGGCACGCAGATGGACGCCGACTCACGGCGCATCTTCAAGTCCGAGGTGTTCCCCGAGGTCGCGCTGTGCGGCGAGTACGGCAGCACGATGATCATCGGGGTCGCGGGCGAGCGGGCCGGGATCTCCCTCGACGACCCGTGCGTCTTCGACTCGTTCTCCCCCTACGTGACCTTCGCGGTCGTCGATCCCAAGACCCTGGCGCCGGTGGCCCACGGCGAACGCGGCCGGGTGCTCGTCAACCACGTCAGCAAGTCCTTCCTGCTGCCCAGCAACCTGGAACGCGACCTGGCCACGCGCATCCCGCAGGCCGCGGGCGCGGTCGGGGACGCGGTCGCCGACATCTCCACGGTCGCGGTGTTCGAGGACGAGGACGTCATCGAGGGGGTCTACTGATGATCGACCTCCCCGCGCTCGGCGCGACGGGCGCCTACCGCGCCACCAACCGGCAGACGGTCACCGACGTGACGGGCGCGGCCCTCGCGGAACTGAGCCTCGTGCCTCCGCTGTACGTCAACCGCACCATGGCGGCGCTGCGCCGGGGCGGCCGCATGCCGGCCGACGAACGGGCCGACGCGATGATCCGCGCGGCCACACTGTTCGCGACGGCGACGATCGACGGCCTGAGCGTCGAGGAGTACCAGTACGCGGTCAGCCGAGCCGGCGGAGTCCCGATCTCCTCCGTCGTCGCGGCGACGGGGACGGTCGCCGAGCGGGTGGCGGCGGCGCACGCGAGCGTCCAGTCCGCGCGCCCGCGCGGCTCCGTCGACCACTGGCGCGATCCGCTGACCCGCACCGGGCGTTCGGTGTGGACGCGGCGCGGCGACGTGTTCGCCGTGCACGCGGCGGGCAACCATCCCGGCACCCACAGCATCTGGCCGGAGGCACTGGCGCTGGGCTACCGCGTCGCGGTCCGCCCGTCGAGCCGCGACCCCTTCACCCCGCACCGGCTGGTGACGGCCCTGCGCGAGGCGGGGTTCGCCGACGACCAGGTGGTGCTGCTGCCCACCGACCACGCCGGCGCCGACGCCGTCCTGCGCGGCGCCGACCTGGGAATGGTGTACGGCGGTGAGGAGGTGACCCGCGCGTACGGCGGGGCCGCGACCGTGCTGCCGCAGGGGCCGGGCCGGTCGAAGATCCTCATCACGGCGGACGTGGACTGGCGCGAGCACCTGGACGTGATCGTCGCGTCAGTGAGCGGTCACGGCGGGACCGGATGTGTGAACACGACGGCCGTCTTCGTGGAGGGCGACCCGGCTCCGCTCGCCGAGGCCGTCGCGGCGCGGCTGTCCGCGATGCCCTGTCTGCCGCCCGAGGACGACAAGGCCGTCCTGCCCGTCCAGCCGCTCGCCCTCGCCCGGGCGATCGAGGCGTACCTGCTCAAGAAGGCGGCGGGCACCCGGCCCTGGCTCGGCGGCGACGGCGTCGTGGCCGAACTCGGGGACGGGAGCGCCGCGTTGACGCCGGCCGTGCACCAGCTCGACGACCCGGCCGCGGCGCAGGCGGGGGTCGAGCTGCCGTTCCCCTGCGTGTGGATCGCGCCGTGGACGCGCGAGGCCGGCACGGGCCCGCTGAGGAACACGCTCGTGCTCAACGCGATGACCCACGACACCCCGCTCATCGACCGCCTGCTCGACGAGCCGACCATCAGCAACCTGTACCTGGGGGGCCTGCCCACGTACTGGATGGATCCCTCGGTGCCGCACGACGGCTACCTGGCCGACTTCCTGATGCGGAACAAGGGCGTCGTACGGGACGGACGTCCCCTGCCCGCCGACCGCCCCTGACGGCACACCCCCGACGGCATCTCCCTGCCCGACGGGACCTCCCACGAGAGCGAAAGGGCCCTCCCTTGTCCCACTCTGTCGAACCGGCCGACGTCCTGATAGTCGGCGGCGGGTCGGCCGGCGCCGTGCTCGCCGCGCGCCTGAGCGAGAACCCCGCCCGGCGCGTCGTCCTGCTGGAGGCCGGGCCCGACTACGGGCCCGACCGGTTCCCCACCGCGCTGCTCGACGCCAACCGCATCGCCGATCTCGACCACGACTGGGGCTACACCGCGCGGGGCGGGCGGCTGAGCCCCGAAATCGCCGCTCTGCGCGGCAAGGTGATCGGCGGGAGTTCCGCCGTCAACGCCGGCGCCGCCCTGCGCGCCCGGGCCCGCGACTTCGCCCGCTGGGCCGACAACGGGCTCGACGACTGGAACTACGCCGACGTCCTGCCCTACTTCCGCGCCCTGGAGAACACCCCGACCGGCCAGGACGAGTTCCACGGGCGGAGCGGGCCGATGCCCGTGCGCCAGCTCGCCGACTCCGAGCTGACCCCGGCCCACCGGGGCTTCATCGACGCCGCGGTCGCCCGTGGCCACAAGCGGATCGCCGACTTCAACGCGGCCGAACAGGCCGGCGTCGGTGCCTTCGCCGTCAACGTCCTGGACGGGGTCCGGCAGAACACCGCCCTCGTCTACCTCACCCCCGAGGTGCGCGCCCGCCCGAACCTGACCGTGCACGGCGCCGTCACCGTCGACCGGGTCCTGTTCCGCGGCGGCACTGCGACGGGAGTGGTCACCGCCGAGGGGAGCGTGCACGACGCCGCCGAGGTGGTCCTGTGCGCCGGGACCTACGGAAGCGCCGCGATCCTGCTGCGCTCGGGCATCGGGCCCGCCGGCGACCTCGCGGCGCTCGGCATCCGGCCCCTCGCCGACCTGCCCGTCGGCCGGCACCTCCAGGACCACCCCTTCTTCGCCGCGGTCCACGCACTCGCCCCGGGGCGGTCGGGGATGTCGCCGGCCCTCGGCGCGCTGCTGTGGACCGCCTCCAGCGAGGCCGCGGAGGGCGAACTCGACCTGAACATCGTCGCCGTGCATCCCAACGGGGCCCCGTTCATGCCGCCCGGCGGCGTCCTCGCCCTGTCCACGGCGCTCGTACTGCCCGACGCGCGGGGCACGCTGCGCCTGGCCGACCGCGATCCGCTGTCCCAGCCGCTGATCGACCACAACTACCTGGGCACCGCGCGCGACCGCCGGCGCATGCTCGAAGGCGTACGCACGGCCCGCGACCTGGCCCGCGGCCCGGCGCTCGCGCCCCTGCTCGACGGGCTCTTGGTGCCGGACGAACTACCGGACGACGACGCGGAGTTGCTGCGCATCGTCGAGTCCCACCTGTCCGTCTACGGGCACCCGACCTCCACCGTCCCCATGGGCGCCGCCGATTCGCCCCGGGCCGTCGTCGACGCGCGCGGCGCCGTGCACGGACTGGACGCCCTGCGCGTCGTGGACGCCTCGGTCATCCCGTACGTGCCCTCCAGCGTCACCAACCTCACCACGATCATGCTCGCCGAACGCATCGCCGACCTCGCCTACGGCGGCTGACGCCCCGGGCCCGCGAAAGAACCGCCGCACCCGAGGGGGTGCGGCGGTGGACCTGATGTGATGGGCCGTCAGATGGCGTCCTGGCGGCGCGGGTTGCTGTGCAGGAAGGGACTGCACGTCTTCAAGGTCCGCTGGACGGGACTGGTTTCCAGCATCCGGATGGAGTCCAGCGCGCTCAGCCTGCGGGCCAGGTAGTCGTGCAGTTCGCCGGGGCTCTTGCACAGGACGAGGGCCACCAGGTTGGTCGGGCCGGTGGTGGAGGCGAGGAAGGCCAGCTCCTTGTGCTGGATCATGGTGCTCGCCACTTTGTTGAGGTGCGCGGGAGCAACCGACATCCACAGCAGCGCCTGTGTGGTGATGCCGTACACCTCCGCGCTTATTTCCACGTCGAAGGTGAGCATGCCGCCGGCCTGTAATGCGGCGAGGCGGCGGGTAATCGTCGAGGAGGACTGGCCGGTCTCGGCGGCGAGATCCGTGTAGCTGATACGGCCGTTGTTCTGTAACGCCGCCAGCAGATGCCCGTCGCCCTGGGTCAGGGCCGCGCGCGCTTTGGGCTCCTCGGTGTCGTCCGACACCTCCGGCGCTCGGCGCAGTTGTTCCTGCTGCTCTCTGCTGAGCGCGGTCGTATGTCCCTGCCATGCGGTGGGACCGCCCAGATAGGTGTGCAGCAGGCGGTGCGCCGAGACCTCGGCGATGTTGGCCACCCGGGGGATTTCGCGGAACAGCAGCGTGTGGTGCGCCGCGGAGTTCATCACGAAGCAGATTTCGGTCCCCCCGGACACGAGCCGCACCCAGGTGGTGTCGTCCCGCCGGGCCAGGCTGTACGCCACGCTCTGCGCGGTGCTCGGGCTGGCCGTGAGCCGCAGGATCCACTTCCCGCTCGACGGCTGCCGCGGGTTCACCACCCCGACGACGCGAAGCCCCAGCTCGCTGCTCAGCCGGCCGTAGCGACGGGCGACTGTCTGTGTGGAGACGCCCAGCACTTCGGCGATCCGGCTGAATGGCGCCCGACCGTCAATACGCAGGGCATGAATAATGCAGTGGTCCAATTCATCGACTACGGGGACCGTTGGCTCGGAGAAATCGCCCCCTGGCCGCCTAGGGCCATGGACGCTCAGCAAGGAATGCTCAGCAAGGTTTGCGGCACCAGTTTTCCTTGGATAGCATCAGACAGAACAGGACCTGGTCAATGGACTTGACGGTCGGTGACGGCTTTTTTGCATCACCAGAACGAATGCTTTGCATCACCAGAACGCTGGTGAATTCCATTCCATGATGACGGCCGGCCGGTTCCTGTGATGGATTATGCTGTGCCGGACTCGGCGCGCGAACAGAGAGTCGCAGAGACGCGGTCCGAGGAATACCTGAGCGGTTCGTCCAGCATGCCGGTCTCGGGCACGGGGCCCAGCGACGCCACGGCCCGTCCGCCGCTGCGCTGGTCCGCCGCTCACGGGCGGCGCGTCCTGGTCGGCTCTCCCGAAGGAAAACACCGAAAGGCACGCACCGCACCCCTGCCCGGAAACCTCTTTGCCTTGCACGACCTGACATTCCCCACGGCCCACGCCGACCGATTCGGTAATAGCGCCTGCAGCCTCTGTCATTCCACCAGCCCCCCGACCAGTTTCCTGAACCACTACGGACCATGAGCATCACACGAAGTGAATGTCATCAGGCCGAGAGGAACTTGCCGGGGCCCTGACTCGGCCAGGACTGGGTCGGCAAAATCCACCAGGTTCAATCTTCGGGCGAGTGTACATGTTCCGGCTGTCCCTGGGTATGGGAGTCCGCGACACGACTTCCGCGGGCCGGGTTCCATGGATTGAGTCAAAGATCCGCGTCGGTGATTGCACAATGGTCCGCGGCAAATTGGTCTTGACCACCAGTCGGCGACCGGCCGGCGACCGACGAAGCGGACGGGCGCCGCCGGACATAAGAAAAACCCCAGGTCACGGCGAGTGAGTCCTGGGGTCCTTCTGGAGCCGCCTTCGGGATTCGAACCCGAGACCTACGCATTACGAGTGCGTTGCTCTGGCCAACTGAGCTAAGGCGGCACCGCCCTGCGCACCATGGTGCGAGCAGCAGCGTCGCCAAGTCTACACAGTTTCTGGAGTGCTCCCGACCAGGGCCGGTCGGCGCTCGGGCGGGCTACGAGCAGCGCTTTCCCTTGGCGGGCGGGGTGCCGTCGAGGAGGAAGGTGTTGATCGCGGTGTCGATGCAGTCGCTGCCGCGGCCGTACGCGGTGTGGCCGTCGCCCTCGTAGGTGAGCAGCGTGCCCGAGGAGAGCTGGGCGGCGAGGGACTGGGCCCACTTGTACGGGGTCGCCGGGTCGCGGGTGGTGCCGACGACCAGGATCGGGGCGGCGCCCTTCGCCTCGATGCGGTGCGGTGCGCCGGTGGCCTTCACCGGCCAGTACGTGCAGTTCAGCCCGGACCAGGCGAAGCCGTCGCCGAACACCGGGGAGGCCTTCTCGAAGGACGGCAGGACGGCGGTCACCTCGCCGGTCCCGCTGAAGGAGGGTGGCAGGTCGAGGCAGTTCACGGCGGCGTTGGCGAACATCAGGTTCGCGTACTTCCCGGCGGCGTCCCGCTCGTAGTACGAGTCCGCCAGGGTCAGCAGGCCGGAGCCGTCGCCGTCCATGGCGCGGGTCAGGGCCGTGCGCAGCTCGGGCCACGCGCTCTCGTCGTACATCGCGGCGATCACCCCCGTGGTCGCCAGGGCCTCGCCGAGCTGACGGCTCTGGCCGGTGGGGACCGGCTTGGCGTCGGTCGCCTTGAAGAACCTCCGCAGCCGGTCCGAGGCGTCCGCCACGGACTCGGTGCCCAGCGGGCAGCCCTTCTGCTTGACGCAGTCCGCGGCGAACGACGTGAAGGCGGTCTCGAAGCCCGCCGTCTGGTCGCGGTTCATGTCCAGCGACGACAGCGAGGGGTCCATCGCACCGTCCAGGACGAGCCGCCCCGTGCGCGACGGGAAGAGCTCGGCGTACGTCGCCCCGAGGAACGTGCCGTACGAGGCACCGACGTAGTACAGCTTCCGGTCGCCCAGCACCCCGCGCAGGACGTCCATGTCGCGGGCCGCCTCGACCGTCGAGACGTGGGGCAGGATCTTCGCGGACTTGGCCCGGCAGCCGTTGGCGAAGTCCTTGAACGCCTGGGCCAGCGCGGCCTGTTCGGCCGGGTCGTCGGGGGTCTGGTCGACCTGCGTGTACGCGTCCATCTGCGGACCCGTCAGGCATTCGACGGGCTCGCTGCGGGCCACGCCGCGCGGGTCGACGGCCACCATGTCGTAGCGGGCCCGCACCGGCGCGGGATAGCCGATGCCCGCGTACGACTGGAGGTAGCCCACCGCGGAGCCGCCCGGGCCTCCCGGGTTCACCAGGAGCGAGCCGATGCGCTTGCCCGGGCCGGTCGCCTTCACCCGGGCGACGGCCAGGTCGACCGAGGGGCCGTCGGGTTTCGCGTAGTCGAGCGGCGCCTTCATCGTGGCGCACTCGAACTTGGCCACGCCGCAGGCCCGCCAGCTCAGCTTCTGCGCGTAGTACGGGGCGAGGGCCCTGGGCGTCGCGGCGCCGGAGGGGCCCGCCTGGTCGGCGCCGCGCGCGGACGCCGAGGTGGACGAACTGCCCGACGAGCAGCCGGAGATGAGCAGGCCGGCCGTCGCGGCGGCGATGGCTGAGGTACGAAGCAGGCGCCTTGGGTCCATCTGCGGAGCGTATCCGCCCGGTGACGCGAAGTACGCGGTGCGCGACCGCGCGGCTCGTACGGGTGAGGCCGGTCAACCCCGCCCGCCCTTCCTGCGCCGCCCCCTACCCCGCGCGCAAGGACAGCGTCATCGCCTCCATCGCGAGGAGCGGCGCCACGTTGCGGTCCAGGGCGTCGCGGCAGGCGAGGATCGATTCGATGCGGCGCAGGGTGCGCTCGGGGGCGGAGGCGCGGGCCACCCGGTCCACCGCGTCCCGTACGTCCTCGTTGGCCAGTGCCACGCCCGTGCCCAACTGCAGGGCCAGGACGTCGCGGTAGAAGCCGGTCAGCTCGCTCAGCGCCAGGTCCAGGCTGTCGCGCTGGGTGCGGGTCTTGCGGCGCTTCTGCTTGTCCTCCAGCTCCTTCATCACGCCGGCGGTGCCGCGCGGCATGCGGCCCCCGGCGACCTGGCCCATCGCGGCCTTGAGGTCCTCGGTCTCCTTGACGTCGACCTCCTCGGCCATCTGCTTGGCGTCCTCCGCCGCGGTGTCGACGAGTTCCTGGGCCGCCTTGAGGCAGCCGCCCACGTCGTCCACCCGCAGCGGCACCTTCAGGACCGCGGCTCTGCGGGCGCGGGCCGCGCTGTCGGTGGCCAGGCGGCGGGCCCGCTCGATGTGGCCCTGGGTGGCGCGGGCGGCGGCGTACGCGATGTCGGGTTCTACGCCGTCACGCCGGATCAGTACGTCGGCGACGGCTTCCACCGGCGGGGTGCGCAGGGTCAGATGGCGGCAGCGGGACTTGATGGTGGGCAGCACGTCCTCGAGGGAGGGCGCGCACAGCAGCCACACCGTGCGGGGGGCGGGCTCCTCGACGGCCTTGAGGACGGCGTTGGCCGCCTGCTCGGTGAACCGGTCGGCGTCCTCGACGATGATCACCTGCCAGCGCCCGCCGGAGGGCGACATCTGGGCGCCGCGCACCAGCTCGCGGGTCTGCTTGACGCCGACGGTGAGGCCCTCGGTGGTGATGACCGTGACATCGGCGTGCGTGCCGATCAGGGCCGTGTGACAGCCGTCGCAGAAGCCGCAGCCGGGTGCGCCGCCCAGCGCGCGATCCGGGCTCACGCACTGGAGGGCGGCGGCGAAGGCGCGGGCCGCGGCGGGGCCGCCCGAGCCGGGGGGCCCGGTGAACAGCCAGGCGTGCGTCATCTTCGAGGCCTCGGGGCGCGGCTCGCCGGAACGCTCGGCGGTGACCAGCGCATCGGCGTCCCGGGCGGCGGCGCCCAGCTGCTCCTGCACCTTTTCCTGGCCCACCAGGTCGTCCCACACGGCCATCTTCTGCCCCTTCGTCCCTCCGGTGACTGCTGCGCCGTCCGGTGCCTGCTCTGCTTCCCGGTGCCTGCCGGCTTTCCGCTGACTGCTGCGCTTCCGCTGACCGCTGTGCTTCCGGTGACTGCTCTGCCCCATTGTGCGGCACCCCACTGACAGCGGGCGCCCGCGTTCCCGGCGCCCGAGCGGTGCCCGGGCACACCACAACTCTAGGGAAGCGCGGGCCCGGAAACGATCGTGCCTGCACGCAGATGGCTCTGCGTACAGGCACGAAGCGGGGAGCTTCGGACAGCCCCACCCGGGGTCAGCGCTTGCGCCGGCCTCCGCGCTGGTCGTCGTCCTCGTCGTCGCGCGGGCCGAGCAGTTCGTCGGCGAGCGACGGCAGGTCGTCCAGCGGGGTCTCCTCCGCCCAGTCCGAGCGGCGGCGCCGGCGTTCCTGGCCGGTGGCCGGGTCGATCTGGGGCAGTTCGCGGGTGCGCTCGTTGCCGCCCTCGGCCTGGTGTCCGGCGTCCCGCTCGTCGCGGAAGAGGCCCGGCGGCATCCGGTCGGCGGGGTCGGTTCCGCGCACCGGCGGCAGCACCGCGGTCTCGTCGGCGGCCCGGGCGTCCCGCGCGGCGTCCCCCGCGGAGGGCCGGCCGGCCCGGCCGGTGTCCCGTACCGAGGGCAGGACCGTCGTCTCGTCGGCGTCCGGGGTGCGGCCCCGGCCGGCCCCCGTCGCCGGCGCCTCGGGCACCGGCACGGGCTGGGTGACCTCGTTGGGCTCGGCCACCGGAGCGGGTTCGGCCACCGGAACGGGCTGGGTGACCTCGTTCGGGCTGATGAGCGGGGTCGTCACCGTGGTCTCCGAGTCGGTGTCGGACGGCGCGGCAGAGGCCGCGCCCCCGCCCGGGCCGGCGGGTCGCTCGGTGCTGACGGTGCGGTCGGTGCGCTCGGCACCGGCCGAACCGGCGGGCCGGGCAGCCCCCGTCGACCGGCTCGATCCGCTCGGGCTGCTCGAACCAGTGGAGCCGAGCGCCCCGGACGCGCTGCCCGCCGCGGCCCCCGCCTGCTTGGCGGCGGCCTCCTTCGCGGCGGCGACCGCCGCGGCCTCCGCCAGACGGCGGGCCTCCTCCGCGCGCAGCAACGCCTCCTCGGCCCTGCGCTGCTTCTCCAGGCGGCGGGTCTCCGCCTCGGCGCGCAGCCGGGCCTCCTCCTCGGCCTGCTGGCGCAGCCGCTCCTGCTCGGCGGCGCGCGCCTTCTCCTCGGCCTCGCGCCGGACGCGCTCCTCCTCGGCGAGGCGCTCGGCCTCCTCGGCCCGCTGCCGGGCCTCCTCCGCCTGGCGCTCCTCCTCGCGGCGGCGGGCCTCCTCCAGCTCGCGCCGCTTGCGCTCCTCCTCCTCGGCGCGCAGCTTGGCGAGCTGCTCCTGGCGCTCGCGCTCCAGCCGCTCCTCCTCGGCCTTGCGCGCGGCCTCTTCCTCGGCGCGCTTGCGGGCCTCTTCCTCGGCCTTCCTGCGCGCCTCCTCCTGGGCCTTGATCTCGGCCTCGGAGAGCGGCAGCATCCGGTCGAGCCGGTGGCGTACGACGGTGGTGACGGCCTCGGGCTCCTGGCCCGCGTCGACCACCAGGTAGCGCGCGGGGTCGGCGGCGGCCAGGGTGAGGAACCCGGACCTGACCCGGCCGTGGAACTCCGGCGGCTCCGACTCCAGGCGGTCCGGCGCCTCGGTGAACCGCTCGCGCGCGGTTTCGGGCGCGACGTCGAGCAGCACGGTCAGATGGGGGACCAGGCCGCCCGTGGCCCAGCGGTTGATCCGGGCGATCTCGGTCGGGGACAGGTCGCGGCCCGCGCCTTGGTAGGCCACGGACGAGTCGATGTATCGGTCCGAGATGACGATCGCGCCCCGCTCCAGGGCGGGCCGTACCAGCGAGTCGACGTGCTCGGCGCGGTCGGCCGCGTACAGCAGGGCCTCGGCCCGGTTGGACAGCCCGGCCGACGACACGTCGAGCAGGATCGAGCGCAGCCGCTTGCCCATGGGCGTGGCGCCGGGCTCGCGGGTGACCACGACCTCGTGGCCCTTGGCCCTGATCCACTGGGCGAGGGCCTCGGCCTGGGTGGACTTGCCGGCGCCGTCGCCGCCCTCGAGGGCGATGAAGAAGCCGGTCGCGGCGGGGGCCTGCGCCGGGTCGGCCCCGCGCAGCGCGTCGGCCAGGTCGCGCCGCAGCGGCACGCCCTGGCGGTCGTCGGCCTTGGCGAGGACGACCGCGCCGACGGGCAGCAGCAGCGCGCCGACCAGCATCAGGGTGAAGCCGGCGCCGCCGTGCGCGAAGACGAACGAGCCCGACTCGACGCGGTGGCTGCCGATGGCCGCGGCGAGCAGCGGGGCGACGATGGCGCCGAGCCCGATCGCGACCCGGGCGACGGCCTGGAGGTGCTCGGTGGTGCGGGCCCTGCGGTACTCCTCGGTCTCCTGGTCGATCAGTACGTGTCCGGTGCCGGCCGCGACACCGGCGGCGGTGCCCGCGAGCAGCGCGATGAACAGCACGGTCGCGAGGTCGGGCACGAGACCTATGGCGAGCAGGGCGACGCCGGTGACGGCGATGGCGAGCGAGAGCAGCCGCCGCCGCGAGAGCACCGGCAGGATCGCGCCCGCGGTGCGGATGCCGAGCACCGTGCCGCCGGTGAGGGCGAGGACGAGCAGGGCGAACGCGGCCGGGCCGCCGCCCAGGTCCACGGCGTGCAGCACGGCGACGGATGCGGCCGCGGCGATGGCGGCGGCGACCGACGCGCAGGCGAGGACGAGCAGCGGAAGCGATCCGGTACGCCCCTTGTCGGGGCCGCTGCCGGCGCTGGGCCTGCGCAGTCCCTCCAGCGGCGAGCGGGCGCGGGGGGTCTGGGTGGCGGGGAGTTCGAGCAGGGCGACCACGGAGATGGACGCGGCGAAGAGCCCGGCGGCCAGGTAGGAGGCGAGGGCGGCCTGGTGCAGTTTGAACCAGTCGACGCCGGTGCCGAGCAGGTTGCTGATGAGGGCGGCGACGAGCAGGGCGAGTGCGCCCAGCGGCACGGCGACGAAGGCCGTGCGCAGCGACAGCCTGCGCAGCGCGTCGAGGTGGTCGGGCAACGGCCGTACGGCGGCGCCCTCCAGGGGTGGCGCGGGCAGCAGGGCCGGGGCGGCGCTCTCCTTGGCGACCGTCCAGAACCGTTCGGCGACGCCGGTCAGGAAGGCGGTGACGAGGATGAGGAGCAGGGCGTTGCGGGGCGTCCAGTCGATCCACAGCGGCGCGACGATCAGCAGCGCGGCGCGTACGCCGTCGGCCCCGACCATGGTCCAGCGCCGGTCGAGCGGTCCGCCCGGCGCGGTCAGCGCGGAGACCGGGCCGAGCAGCGCGGCGCCGAAGAGCACCGTCGCCAGGGCCCGGGCGCCGAGCACCGCGGCGACCGCGAACGCGGCACCCCGATAACCACCGCCGAACGACTGTTGCTGCATCGCGGCCTGCAACGCCAGCAGCAGCGTGACCAGAACGGCGAGCGTGTCACCGATCTGGCCGACGAGCTGGGCGCTCCACAGCCGCCGCAGCGGGGGGATGCGCAGCAGGGCGCGCACGGCGCGCTCGCGTGAGTCTGCGGCTAGGGCGTCGGAGGTGGGGCTCACGTCCGTTGGCTGCTCGGCTCCTCGCGTCATCCGCCCAGCCTATCCGGAGCCCGCCGGTCCTTGCGGGGGTGCCCGAACATATGGACGGGCGCAACCACCCGTGCTCCGGCGGGACTCCACCGCGCCCCACGACGCGAAGGGCCGGAGGCGGTTGCCTCCGGCCCTTCGCGCGTACGGGACCTACTGTTCCGAGACGGCCGTCTTCTTGGCGGCCGACTTCTTCGCCGGGGCCTTCTTGGCGGCCGTCGTCTTGGCCGCGGTGGTCTTGGCCGCGGCCGTCTTCTTGGCGGGCGCCTTCTTGGCGGTGGCGGTCTTCTTGGCCGCCGTCTTCTTCGCGGGGGCCTTCTTCGCCGTCTTCTTGGCGGGCCCCTTGGCACGCTTCTCGGCGAGCAGTTCGAAGCCGCGCTCGGGCGTGATCTCCTCGACGCTGTCGGCGGTCCGCAGCGTCGCGTTGGTCTCGCCGTCGGTGACGTACGGGCCGAAGCGGCCGTCCTTGACCACCACCGGCTTCTCGCTGACCGGGTCGACGCCGAGCTCCTTGAGCGGGGGCTTGGCGGCGGCTCGGCCGCGCTGCTTGGGCTGGGCGTAGATCGCCAGGGCCTCGTCGAGCGTGATGGAGAAGAGCTGGTCCTCGGTCTCCAGGGAGCGCGAGTCGGTGCCCTTCTTCAGGTACGGCCCGTAGCGGCCGTTCTGCGCGGTGATCTCGACGCCCTCGGCGTCCGCGCCGACGACACGCGGCAGCGACATCAGCTTGAGGGCGTCGTCGAGGGTGACCGTGTCCAGGGACATCGACTTGAAGAGCGAGGCGGTGCGCGGCTTGACCGCGTTCTTGCCGGTCTTCGGGGTGCCCTCGGGCAGGATTTCGGTGACGTACGGGCCGTAGCGGCCGTCCTTGGCGACGATCTGATGACCGCTCACCGGGTCCGCGCCCAGCTCGAAGTCGCCGCTCGGCTTGGCGAGCAGTTCCTCCGCGTACGCGACGGTCAGCTCGTCCGGCGCCAGGTCCTCGGGGACGTCCGCGCGCTGGTGGCCCTCGGCGTCCTTCTCGCCCCGCTCGACGTACGGGCCGTAGCGGCCGACGCGGAGCACGATGCCCTCGCCCACGGGGAAGGAGGAGATCTCGCGGGCGTCGATGGCGCCGAGGTCGGTGACGAGCTCCTTGAGCCCGCCGAGGTGGTCGCCGTCGCCGTTGCCGGCGGCCGAGGCCGTGCCGGCCGTCGCCGCGTCGCCCTCGCCGAAGTAGAAACGCTTCAGCCACGGCACCGCCTGGGCCTCGCCGCGCGCGATGCGGTCGAGGTCGTCCTCCATCTTGGCGGTGAAGTCGTAGTCGACGAGCCGCCCGAAGTGCTTCTCCAGGAGGTTGACGACGGCGAAGCTCAGGAAGGAGGGGACGAGCGCGGTGCCCTTCTTGAACACATAGCCGCGGTCCAGGATCGTGCCGATGATCGAGGCGTACGTCGAGGGACGCCCGATCTCGCGCTCTTCCAGCTCCTTGACCAGGGAGGCCTCGGTGTAGCGGGCCGGCGGCTTGGTGGCGTGGCCGTCGACCGAGATCTCCTCGGCGGACAGGGCGTCGCCCTCGGCGACCTGGGGCAGCCGGCGCTCGCGGTCGTCGAGCTCGGCGTTCGGGTCGTCGGCGCCTTCGACGTAGGCCTTCATGAAGCCGTGGAAGGTGATCGTCTTGCCGGAGGCGGTGAACTCGGCCTGGCGGCCGTCGCTCGCCCGGCCCGCGATCTTCACGGTCACCGAGTTGCCGACCGCGTCCTTCATCTGGGAGGCGACGGTGCGCTTCCAGATCAGCTCGTAGAGGCGGAACTGGTCGCCCGTCAGACCGGTCTCGGCCGGAGTGCGGAAACGATCACCCGAAGGACGGATCGCCTCGTGCGCCTCCTGCGCGTTCTTGACCTTCCCGGCGTAGGTGCGCGGCTTGTCCGGCAGGTAGTCGGCGCCGTACAGCTGGGTCACCTGCGCCCGGGCGGCGTTGACCGCCGTGTCGGACAGCGTCGTGGAGTCCGTACGCATATAAGTGATGAAGCCGTTCTCGTACAGCTTCTGGGCGACCTGCATGGTCGCCTTCGCCCCGAAGCCCAGCTTGCGCGAGGCCTCCTGCTGGAGCGTGGTGGTGCGGAACGGGGCGTACGGCGAGCGGCGGTAGGGCTTGGACTCGACCGCGCGCACGGCGAAGGAGGAGTCGGCCAGCGCCGCGGCCAGGGCGCGCGCGTTCGCCTCGTCCAGGTGCAGGACGTCGCTCTTGAGCCGCCCGTCGGGGCCGAAGTCACGGCCCTGCGCCACGCGCCGGCCGTCGACGGTGTTGAGCCGTGCCACCAGGGTGGACGGGTCGGAGGCGTCGCCCGCCCGGCCGGTGGAGAACGTCCCGGTCAGGTCCCAGTACTCGGCTGAACGGAAGGCGATGCGCTCGCGTTCCCGCTCCACCACGAGACGGGTGGCCACGGACTGGACGCGCCCGGCGGACAGCCGCGGCATGACCTTCTTCCACAGGACCGGCGAGACCTCGTAGCCGTAGAGGCGGTCGAGGATGCGGCGGGTCTCCTGGGCGTCGACCATGCGCTGGTTGAGCTCGCGCGGGTTGGCGACGGCGTCGCGGATCGCGTCCTTGGTGATCTCGTGGAAGACCATCCGGTGGACCGGGACCTTGGGCTTGAGGACTTCCTGGAGGTGCCACGCGATGGCTTCGCCCTCGCGGTCCTCATCGGTGGCGAGGAAGAGTTCGTCGGACTCGGCCAGGAGCTCCTTGAGCTTCCTGACCTGGGCCTTCTTGTCGGCGTTGACGACGTAGATCGGCTGGAAGTCGTGTTCGACGTCCACGCCGAGGCGGCGTACCTCGCCGGTGTACTTCTCGGGCACCTCGGCGGCGCCGTTCGGCAGGTCGCGGATGTGCCCGACGCTCGCCTCGACGACATAACCGGGGCCGAGGTAGCCCTTGATCGTCTTCGCCTTGGCTGGAGACTCGACGATGACGAGTCGGCGGCCGCCCTTTGCGGTCTCGCTGGTCGGGGACAACTTCGCTCTTCTCTCCGGTCGGCACTCGGGTGGTCAGTACGTGACGCTGCGGAGTGTGACGGTACAACCCGCCCCCGTGTCAAACAGCAAAAGCCCGCAGCGGCCACTCGAACGGTAACCCGACTTACCGCGATCCTGCCGCCCGGACCGTCCCGAAGCCTTCCGAAAAGCGTTTCATCCCCTTTCGGGCTAGATGCGAGTGAAGCACCACAGGCCGAGCAGCAGGAACGCGGCCCCGGAGGCGCTCGCGGCCACCGCGGCGGGGACCGGCGGCGCCCCGTCCGCGACCGGCGTCCCGCGCCGCGCGCACACCGCCGTCCACAGCAGCAGAGCGCCCCCGAACAGCGCGAACACCGCACCGGCGAAGACGGCCGGCCCCGCTTCGGTCCCACCCATGACGTCCATGGGCGCGATCCTGGGCGGCGCGGCGCACCCCAGGGCGGAGCGCGGGCCGCCTGCCGGGAAACGCCGGGTGAACGGTCACCCGTTCCCGTGCATTTCAGCCAGATCCCCCGCACGAATCCGGCCCGGCCGGGGTGGTCGCGGGTGGGCACCGGTGGTCCCGGGGGGCGCCGGTGAGCCCGGGTGGGCGCCCCGTCGGGGTGCGCCGTTTCACACCGGATCGGGTGCCGGGCGGGCGCGTCAGTCCGTCACCGGCTCCAGGAAGCCCTGCTCCACCAGGAGCCGGATGGCCTCGGGCGTGCGGTCGCGCAGCAGGACCGGGTCCTCGTCGATGAGCTGGGCGATCGCGTCCAGGATGCGGCCCGCCGGCAACTGGCCGTCGCAGACGCCCGCGAAGCCCGCGCCGACCGTGTCGACCTTGGTGGCCCGGCGCATGCCGCGGTTCTGCCGCAGCACCACGTGCTCCGGGTCCTCGGCGCCGGGCGGGCCCACCTGTTCCTGCACCACCTCGCCGGCCAGGCGGAACCGGTCGGCGAGCAGCGCCGCGTCGTCGGTGCGGCGCAGATAGTCCTGGCGCTCGAAGTGCGCCGCCACGGTGTCGCCGAGCGGCTGCTCGACGGGGTGCGGCCACTCCTCGGTGACGATGGACGGCCGGTCGCTGTCGGTGCGGCGCAGGGTGATCCAGCCGAAGCCGACCGCCTTGGTCCCGCGCGCCTCGAACTCGTCGAGCCACGCCTCGTAGCGCTCGGCGTAGCGGGCCGGGTCGCCCTGGTGGTCCCCGGCGTCGCGCAGCCACAACTCGGCGTACTGCGTGATGTCCTGGACCTCGCGCTGCACGATCCAGGCGTCGCAGCCGCGCGGCACCCAGGAGCGCAGCCGGTCCTGCCAGTCCTCGCCCTCGACGTGCTGCCAGTTGGCCAGGAACTGGGCGTACCCGCCGGGGTTGAGCCGCTCCCCCGCCTGCTGAACGAGCGTGCGGCACAGATCGTCCCCGCCCATGCCGCCGTCCCGGTAGGTGAGCCGGGCGCCGGGGGAGATGACGAACGGCGGGTTGGACACGATCAGGTCGTACGTCTCCTCGCCCGCCGGCTCGTACAGGGACCCCGCGCGCAGCTCGGCCCGCGGCGCACCCGACAGGGCGAGGGTGAGCCCGGTGAAGTCGAGGGCGCGCGGGTTCAGGTCGGTCGCGGTGACGCGGGTGGCGTGCTGGGCCGCGTGCAGGGCCTGGATGCCGGAGCCGGTGCCGAGGTCGAGGGCCGAGCCGACGGGCCGGCGGACCGTGATGCCGGCCAGGGTCGTGGAGGCTCCGCCGACGCCGAGCACCATCGCCTCGTCACGCCCGCTCGCGCCGCCCGCCCCGCCGACGGCGCAGCCGAGGTCGGAGACGATGAACCAGTCCTGCCCCTCGGGGCCGCCGTAGGGGCGCACGTCCACGGTGGCGCGCAGCGCCTCGCCCTCCCGGACCACCCAGCCGTCGGCGAGCGCCTCCTCCAGGGGCAGGGCCGCGCGCGCGTCCTGTTCGCCGACGGGCCGCTGGAGCAGGAAGAGCCGCACCAGGGTGTCGAGCGGACTCCGCCCGCGGGTGGCGCGCAGGGCGGGGACGGTCTCGCCGCGGGCCAGCGCCGCGTAGGCGGGCGCGCCGAGCAGGTCGAGCAGGCCGTCGGCGGTGAAGGCGGCGGCGAGCAGGGCGTCGCGCAGGCGGGCTGCGTGACCGGACGCGGGAAGGCTGGTCGTACTCACCCCGCCATTGTGGCGGCTGCCTGTGACAATCACCGCCTCATGACCGTGGCCCGGCCCCCGTGCGGGGTCCGGGCCACGATCGAGGGCGTACGGGCTACGACTTGGCGCTCGCGGACGGCGAGGCCGAACCCGAGGGCGAGGCGGAGCCGGACGGTGATCCGGAGGGCGAGGCCTTGTCGGCGGGCGCGCCCGCGCCCGAGCCGGAAGGCGCGGGGGAGGACGGCGTCTGCTTCTGGCAGCCGGGCTGCTTCTGCATGGCCTTGCCGACGTCGCCGGACTCCAGCTTCTTCAGGGAGGCGTCACCCGTCGAGCTGATCTTGCCGAGCTCGGTCGCGATGTCCTCGAGGCCCTTGGCGAACGCGGCCTGGTCGCCGGCGTTGAGCGCGTCGACCTTCTTCTTGAGGTTCGCGTAGGAGACGGAGGAGGCGTTGAGCTCCTTGACGGCCTCCTGCTGCGTGGTCGCGCCGTCCTCGACGGGCGGGGCGCCGGCCTTGTCGACGGCCGCGCCCAACGCCTTGTAGGCGTCCGAGATCTGCTGGAACGCCGCCGAGTCGGTCTTCTGCACATCGGCCGGCTTGCTGTCGTCGCGGGTCTGCGCCTGGATCGAGGCGTTCGCGTCGGTGATCTTCTTGAACTGCGGCTGGGCCGTGTTGCAGAAGGTCTTCGCCCAGTCGTCGACCTTCTTGCTCGAGTCGTCGCTGCAGCCCGACAACGTCAGCATCAGTACCGCACCGCCGGACAGTGCGGCTGCAAGCTTCTTGTTCACCGGTTTGGTCCCTTCCAAGGCTCTCGGCCCCGGAACATACACGCCAAGTGGGCGACAAACGCTTGACGTCCGTGTGATGTGCCCCCTATTGCAGCCATTTGCACCAAGCCGAACGGGCGGACGGTGTGTCAAACCCCACCGTCCGCCCGCCCTTTGTGCTTGCCGCGGTTACGAAACCACCGCCGGGTCGGCCGACTTCGCGACCCGCTCGTTGTTTCCGTCGTCACCCACGGCCACGCTGCGCCGCTTCGACACGTACACCGCGCCGATGATGACCAGGATGGCCAGCGCCGCCACGATCCCGCGGACCACGGCGCTCGCGTCGTCGCCGTAGCTGAACTTGACGATGGCCGGCGCGATCAGGAGCGCCACCAGGTTCATCACCTTGAGCAGCGGGTTGATCGCCGGGCCCGCGGTGTCCTTGAAGGGGTCGCCGACGGTGTCGCCGATGACGGTGGCGGCATGGGCTTCGCTGCCCTTGCCGCCGAAGTGCCCGTCCTCGACCATCTTCTTGGCGTTGTCCCACGCACCACCGGAGTTGGCGAGGAACACCGCCATCAGGGTGCCGGTGCCGATCGCGCCCGCGAGGTAGGAGCCGAGCGCGCCGACGCCGAGAGTGAAGCCGACGGCGATGGGGGCGAGCACCGCGAGCAGGCCGGGGGTGGCCAGTTCGCGCAGCGCGTCCTTGGTGCAGATGTCGACGACCCGTCCGTACTCGGGCTGTTCGCTGTAGTCCATGATCCCGGGGTGCTCGCGGAACTGCCGCCGCACCTCGAAGACCACCGCGCCGGCCGACCGGGACACGGCGTTGATCGCGAGCCCCGAGAAGAGGAAGACGACCGCGGCGCCCAGCATCAGCCCGACGAGGTTGTTGGGCTGCGAGATGTCCATGCTCAGGGTCAGTTCGTTCGCCTTGGCGTGGACGTCGTTGACGGCCGTGCCGATGGCGTCCTTGAAGGAGCCGTACAGCGCGGCGGCCGCGAGGACGGCGGTGGCGATGGCGATGCCCTTGGTGATGGCCTTGGTGGTGTTGCCCACGGCGTCCAGGTCGGTGAGCACCTGGGCGCCCGCGCCCTGGACGTCGCCGGACATCTCCGCGATGCCCTGGGCGTTGTCGGAGACCGGCCCGAAGGTGTCCATGGCCACGATCACGCCGACCGTGGTGAGCAGGCCGGTGCCGGCCAGCGCCACCGCGAACAGCGCGAGCATCACCGAGGTGCCGCCGAGCAGGAAGGCCCCGTACACGCCGAGACCGATCAACAGGGCGGTGTAGACGGCCGATTCGAGGCCGATGGAGATACCGGCCAGGACGACGGTGGCGGGTCCGGTGAGCGAGGACTTGCCGATGTCGCGGACGGGGCGCCGGGTGGTCTCGGTGAAGTACCCCGTCAGCTGCTGGATCAGCGCCGCGAGGACGATGCCGATGGCGACGGCCACCAAAGCCAGGATCCGCGGATCGCCGTCGTGGCCCTTGATCACGTCGTCCGTCACGCCGTTCAACTGGGCGTAGGTGGACGGCAGATAGACGAAGACGGCGACGGCCACCAGGGCCAGCGAGATGACCGCGGAGATGAAGAACCCGCGGTTGATGGCCGACATTCCGCTGCGGTCGGCGCGCCGCGGGGCGACCGCGAAGATGCCGATCATCGCGGTGACCACGCCGATCGCCGGGACGATCAGCGGGAAGGCGAGACCGAGGTCGCCGAACGCCGCCTTGCCGAGGATCAGTGCCGCGACCAGCGTCACGGCGTACGACTCGAACAGGTCGGCCGCCATGCCGGCGCAGTCGCCGACGTTGTCGCCCACGTTGTCCGCGATGGTGGCGGCGTTGCGCGGGTCGTCCTCGGGGATGCCCTGCTCGACCTTGCCGACCAGGTCGGCGCCGACGTCCGCGGCCTTGGTGAAGATGCCGCCGCCCACACGCATGAACATCGCGATGAGCGCGGCGCCGAGCCCGAAGCCCTCCAGGACCTTGGGCGCGTCGGCCGCGTACACGAGCACGACGACGGAGGCACCGAGCAGGCCGAGGCCCACGGTGAACATGCCGACGACGCCGCCCGTACGGAAAGCGATCTTCATGGCCTTGTGCGAGACCGAGGTGAGGTCCTTTTCCGGTTCTCCCTCGGCGGGTGTCGCCTCCCGGGCGGCTGCCGCGACGCGCACATTCGCGCGTACGGCGAGGCGCATCCCGATGTATCCCGTCGTCGCCGAGAAGACGGCACCGATCAGGAAGAACACGGAACGGCCCACGCGCTGCGACCAGTTGTCGGACGGCAGCAGGAACAGCAGGAAGAACACCACGACGGCGAAGACGCCGAGGGTGCGCAACTGCCGGGTCAGATAGGCATTCGCGCCTTCCTGGACGGCCGCCGCGATCTTCTTCATCGAATCGGTGCCCTCGCCTGCGGCGAGGACCTGGCGAACCAGCAATTGGGCGACGATCAGGGCCGCCAGTGCGACGGCCGCGATGACGATCACGATCATCCGGTTGCCGTCGGTCAGTACCGCGGCGGCCAGGGATGTGGGGTGGTCGAGTTCCGTTGGGTTGAAGAGCCCCGCCATTCGTCCTCCTTGACGCTCAGAGCTCAAGATGTGGACGGATTGTAGGTAGCGGAACACGATCAAAACAGGGCGCCGCAAATGGAATTGACCTTCATCGGCTCATCCATCGGCTCACCAGGGAGCGATCCGGTCACGAAAGTGCCCCCGAAAGCGGTAATGGGGCAAAGGCATTGACGCTTGATCAACGATCTCCGGATGGGACTCTTGATTATTGATCAAAAATGAAAAAGGCCCTGCTCAGCAGGGCCCGTCTCAATATCAAAAAGAAGTGGATCAGGGAAGCACCGTGACCGGTGTGGTCGGCCAGCTCATCCGGATGATGCCCCCGGACTCGCCCGACCTGACCTCCACATCGTCCACGAGCCCACTGATGACGGCGAGGCCCATTTCGTCCTCCGCGCCGTCGTCCAGCTCATCGGGCTCGGAACCGCGCACCCCCGGCACCGCCGCGGCGCCGCCGCCCGATCCCGGCACCTCGTCGCCGACCTCGATGGAGAAGAGCTTCTCCTCCTCGGTCAGCACGACGCGGACGGGGGCGTCGACCCCGTGCGAACGGTGCAGCCCGACCGCACGGCTGCACGCCTCGCCGACGGCGAGCCTGACCTCGTCGAGCACTGCCTCGTCGACCCCGGCCCGGCGCGCCACGGCGGCCGCCACCAGACGGGCCGTCCTGACGTGTTCGGGCTGGGCACTGAAACGGAGTTCAACGGTGGCCATGGGCGATCCCCCTCGAACGTACGGGCGTACATCTCAGGGGCCCCGGGCCATGAAGCCGCCCGGCGCCCCTGTCCTTCCTCCGGAGCCGTCGAAGGACGGCTGCCGTCAGTCGGTCGCGTTGACGGCCTCGTCGACCGAGCCGTGGATCGGGAACACCTTGGTGAGCCCCGTGATCCGGAAGATCTTCAAAATGCGCTCCTGGTTGCAGACCAGACGCAGCGAGCCCTCATGGGCGCGCACACGCTTGAGCCCGCCGACGAGCACGCCCAGGCCGGTGGAGTCGAGGAAGTCCACGCCCTCCATGTCGACGACCAGGTGGTAACTGCCGTCGTTCACCAACTCGACCAACTGCTCGCGCAGCTTGGGCGCGGTATACACATCAATCTCGCCACCGACCTCGACGACCGTACGGTCGCCACCAGGGCCGGACACATTGCGAGTCGACAGGGACAGGTCCACGGATCCTCCAGCACCTTGCTATCGAGCGGCCGCCCCCTGAGACTCCCCGGCGGAGCCAGAGAACGGATCGCCAGCCGCGATGGCATTCAATCACTTACCGGCAGCCATGCACGACGCCTTGGGACCATTGTCCGCTACGCCAGTGACACACTCGGTGCCGATGGCCAGCAACCACAGACCCAGAACACCCGCCGACGGCACGGGTGAACGGCCCGCCCCCGGCATGGTCCTCGACCGGCTCGCCGCGAGGGCAGGCCGGGCTGCGCGCATCACTCATACGGAGCACTTGCCCCCGCGGGCGGGCCGTCATGCAGTCTGGCCGCACCTCATCCGGCCGGAAGTGATCAACGCCATCCGGACCGCCGGCGTCGAGCACCCCTGGGCCCACCAGGCCACGGCCGCCGAGCACGCCCTGAACGGCGAATCGGTGGTGATCGCCACGGGCACGGCGTCCGGCAAGTCGCTCGCCTATCTGGCGCCCGTCCTCAGCACGCTCCTGGACGGCTCCGAGGCCCCGAACGGCCGCGGTGCGACCGCCCTCTACCTCGCCCCGACCAAGGCCCTGGCCGCCGACCAGCGCCGCTCGGTGAAGGCCCTCGCGGCCCCCCTGGGCCACGCGATCCGGCCCGCCGTGTACGACGGCGACACCCCGGTCGAGGAACGCGAATGGGTCCGCCAGTACGCGAACTACGTCCTCACCAATCCGGACATGCTGCATATGGGCATCCTGCCCTCCCACCCCAGGTGGTCCTCCTTCCTGCGCTCGCTGCGCTACGTCGTCATCGACGAGTGCCACACCTACCGCGGTGTCTTCGGCTCCCACGTCGCCCAGGTCCTGCGCCGGCTGCGCAGGCTGTGCGCCCGCTACGGCTCCGACCCGGTGTTCCTGCTGGCCTCCGCGACGGCCGCCGAGCCCGCGGTGGCCGCCGGGCGCCTGACCGGCCTGCCCGTCGTGGAGGTCGCCGACGACGCCTCCCCACGCGGCGAACTCGTCTTCGCCCTGTGGGAGCCGCCGCTCACCGAGCTGCCCGGCGAGCGGGGCGCCCCGGTACGCCGCACCGCCATCGCCGAGACCGCCGACCTCCTCACCGACCTGGCCGTGCAGGGCGTCCGCACGGTGGCCTTCGTCCGCTCCCGGCGGGGCGCCGAGCTGATCTCGGTGATCACCCAGGAGCGCCTGTACGAGGTGGACCGCACCCTCGCCCGGCGCGTCGCCGCCTACCGGG
Source organism: Streptomyces sp. NPDC048111 (assembly GCF_043202815.1). Taxonomy (NCBI): domain Bacteria; kingdom Bacillati; phylum Actinomycetota; class Actinomycetes; order Kitasatosporales; family Streptomycetaceae; genus Streptomyces; species Streptomyces sp. NPDC048111. The sequence goes on along the minus strand of NZ_JBIDBD010000011.1, from coordinate 135,952 downwards.
GCGGCTACCTGCCCGAGGAGCGCCGCGCCCTGGAGCAGGCCCTGCACTCCGGTGAGCTGCTCGGCCTGGCCGCCACCACCGCCCTGGAACTCGGCATCGACGTCTCCGGCCTCGACGCCGTCCTGATCGCGGGCTACCCCGGCACCCGGGCCTCCCTGTGGCAGCAGGCGGGCCGGGCCGGGCGCTCGGCGCAGGGCGCCCTCGCCGTCCTGATCGCCCGCGACGACCCGCTCGACACCTACCTCGTGCACCACCCCGAGGCCCTGTTCCGCCAACCGGTCGAATCCACCGTGCTCGACCCCGACAATCCGTACGTCCTGGCCCCCCATCTGTGTGCGGCGGCGGCCGAGCTTCCGCTCACCGAGGACGACCTGGACCTCTTCGGCCCGGCGAGCCCCGAGCTCATGCCCCAGCTGGAGCGGGCGGGGCTGCTGCGGCGGCGCAGCAACGGCTGGTTCTGGACCCGCCGCGAGCGCGCCGCCGACCTCACCGACATCCGGGGCGGCGGCGGGAACCCGGTCCAGGTCGTCGAGGCCGCGACGGGACGGCTGCTCGGCACGGTCGACGCGTCCGCCGCCCACACCGCCGTCCACGACGGCGCCGTCCACCTCCACCAGGGCCGCACCTACCTCGTGCGCCACCTCGACCTGGACGACTCCGTCGCCCTCGTCGAAGAGGCCAGCCCGCCCTATTCGACCGTCGCCAGGGACACCACCTCCATCTCCGTCCTCAGCACCGACACCGAGATCCCGTGGGGAGCCGGCCGCCTCTGCTACGGCTCCGTCGAGGTCACCAACCAGGTCGTCTCCTTCCTGCGCCGCCGTCTCATCACCGGCGAGGTGCTCGGCGAGACCAAGCTCGACCTGCCGCCCCGCACCCTGCGCACCCGGGCCGTGTGGTGGACGGTCACCGAGGACCAGCTCGACGCCGCCCGCATCACCCCGGAGATACTCGGCGGCTCCCTGCACGCCGCCGAGCACGCCTCCATCGGACTCCTCCCGCTCTTCGCCACCTGCGACCGCTGGGACATCGGCGGCGTCTCCATCCCGCTGCACCCGGACACCCTGCTGCCGACGGTCTTCGTGTACGACGGCAACCCCGGCGGTGCCGGATTCGCCGAGCGCGCCTTCCACACCGCCGCCCGCTGGCTGGCCGCGACCCGCGAGGCCATCGCCTCCTGCGAGTGCGAGGCCGGCTGCCCCTCGTGCATCCAGTCCCCCAAGTGCGGCAACGGCAACGACCCCCTGCACAAACGAGGCGCCGTCCGCCTCCTCACCGAACTCCTCCGCGGCGCCCCGCAAGACCCCGAGTCGGGTGTGGAGGGTTCTGGTTCGGGTGCGGATGGCTCTGGCTCGGGTCCCGGTGGCCCTGGCTCGGGGGCGGATGACCCTGGCTCGGGTGCGGATGGCTCCGGCTCGGGTCCCGGTGGCCCTGGCTCGGGTGCGGATGGCTCCGGCTCGGGTCCCGGTGGCCCTGGCTCGGGTGCGGAGGGCCCTGGCCGCGCCCCCTGATGCCCTGGCCTCGCCCCGGGTGCCTGGTCGTAGCCACCCGCGCCGTGAACGGGCGAGGTGCCGGGGGCAGTCCGCCCGCCGCGGACGGGCCCCCTCGGCCCGCCCTCACCCTCACGGCACCGCTCCAGCCACCCCCGCCACCCCCGCCACCCCTGGCACCGTGAGGGACGGCCCGGCCCGGGATTTGACGCTGGGGGCGTACGGGCCGAGCCTCGCCCGTACCCGGACGTCCGCGACCTCTCCGGTGACCGTGCAGCGCACCAGCTCCGTCCTCTGGGCGCGGGCCACCTCCGCCGCCCTGGCACACGCGTCCGGCGCTCCCCACAGCGCCCGGTCGGCCGCCGCGAGCGCGGCCAGGTCCGCGGCGCCGCCCGCCCGGTGCCGGGCTGCGACGGCCTGCCCCAGGCACAGCACCGCCGCGAACACCGCGCACATCGTGGCCGCGGTCAGCGCCACCCAGACGGTGGCCGAGCCCCGGTCATCACGACTCCCTGAGCCGCAGCCGTCACAACCCCCAGAGCCCCCGTCGTCACGACTCCCCGAGCCGCAGCCGCCACGACTCCCCGAGCCCCGGCCATCGCAACTCCCGTCCAGAATGCGGCGGTTCACCGGGCCGGCGGCCCGCCACCCCGCCGAGCCCAGCCCCCTCACGAGACCTCCCCCACCGTGTCCTCGGCCAGGGCCGCCGCCTCCGCGCTCAGCGTCAGGGCCAGGCGGTGCGGCCCGGGCGTGGCGGACTCCACCCTGACCCGCCACAGATCGCCCTCCCGCCGCACCGTGACGGCAGCCCCCTCCGGCGCCGCCGACCGCGCCGCCGCCACCGCGACGGCCTCCGGCTCGGAGCGGGCCACCGCCCGGGCGCCGGCCCGGGCCGCGTCCACACACCGGATCTCCGCCGAGGCCGCCGTCAGCGCCCAGAGCAGGGCGAGCGCGAACCCGACGAGTGCCGGGATCGCCACCGCCGTCTCGGCCGTCACGAAGCCCCGGTCCCCCCGGGCCCGCACGCCTGGCCACGCTCCGTGCCGCCGTCCGTGCCGTCGTGCGCGCTCTCGTCCATGCCGTCGTCCGTGCGCTCGTGCGTGCCCTCGCCCATAAGCTCGCCCGTGCCGCTCAGAACTGGACATTGAGCGCCTTGGTGATCAGCTGGGTCAGCCCGTCCACAACCCCGCCGCTGGTGACGACCTTGTACAGCACCGCTGCGAAAGCGCAGGCCGCGATCGTGCCGACGGCGTACTCCGACGTCGACATTCCCGCATCGCCCCGGATCCTGCGCCGCAGCGCGAGCCTCCAGGCCCGCATCCGCAGCCGGCCGCTGTTCGTCTGCTGGTCCATGAGTGCGTTCATGTCTCTCAACTCCCTTGATTCGACTACGTGTTGTCTGTGACGTGCTGTGCATGGCGCGTTGTGCATAGCGCGTTGTGCGAAGGCGTGGGCAGGGGCAGGCAGGGGCGGGGCCCACGTCACCGCCTCAGCAGTCCGCCCGCCAGGCCGATCACCACCGGGGCGACCCCCGCCGCCAGGAACGCGGGCAGGAAGCACAGGCCCAGCGGGCCGGTGATCAGTACGCCCGCGCGCCTGGCCCGCGCCGAGGCCCGGCGCGTCCGTTCGGCCCGGCAGCGCTCGGCCACCCGGGCGACCGGGCCGGCCGCGGGAGCCCCGGACAATGCCGCCCGGGCCAGACAGCGGGCCAGTTCGGCCGCTCCCGGTATCGCGCCCAACCTCCCCCACGCCTCAGCGGGCTCACCGCCCATGCGCAGTTCGGCCGCGACCTGCGCGAGGCGTGCGCCGACAGGGCCCTGCAAGGACGCTCCGACCGCTCCCGCCGCCTCGCCCGGGCCGGCCCCCGCCGCCAGGCACGCCGCCAACAGGTCGGCGGCGAGCGGCAGTTCACGGGCCTGGGTGCGCTGCTCCTCGGCCGAGCCCTCCCGGACGCGGCGCCGGCGCCCCCACTTCCAAGCCCCGTACGCCGCCGCCGAACCGGCCAGGATCCCGACCGCCCCGCCGATCAGCACATAGCCGGCCGCGAGTGCCCCGAGCGGTGCGGCCCAGGGCCGCGCGCGGGCCGCCCGTGCGCGGTACCCGTACGAGCGCCGGGGCCGGGCGGGAGCCGTCAGCGCGAGCAGGCCGGCGAGGCGGCGCCGTGCCCTGCGTTCCTCGCGGCGCCGCGACACCTCCCACACCGTCCACAGGGCGAGAACGGAGAGCCCCGCCACTGCCCCCAGCCTGTGGACAACATCCGGACCGAGCAGGCTCATCGCTCCTCCCCCGCCCGTACGATCCGGGCCGCCCACCACACTCCGGCGGCCTCCAGGACCCCGGCCACCAGCAGGCAGCCGAATCCGGCCGCGCTGTGCAGCAGCACCCGCAGCGGGGCCGCGCCCATCGCCGTGCCCAGCACCAGGCCGAGCACCGGGAGCAGGGCGAGCAGCAGCACCGTGGTGCGCGGCCCCGCCAACTCGGCGCGCAGCGACTCCTGTTGCTCCCGCTCCGCGCGCAACACGCCCTCCATGCGTTCGAGGCCGCGGGCCAGCCCCGCCCCGCCGTCCACCGCGACCTGCCAGCACGCGGCGATCCCGGCGAGGCCCTCGGCGCCCGGCTCCCCGGCCGCCTCACGCAGCGCCCCCGGTACATCGCCGCCGAACGTGGCCGCCGCCACCACCGGCCCCGCCGCCGCCCCCAGGGCCGCCGTGTCGCGGGCGGCCACGGCCAGTGCGGGGCCGGGCTGGCGGCCCGCCCGCAGTTCGCCCGCGACCGCGGCGCACCAGACGATCACCTCGTCCGCCCGCCGCGCCCTGGCCCGCTCGCGCTCACGGGCCCGCAGCCTGCGCCCCACCAGCGGGACGGCCGCGGCTGCCGCGACCAGCGGCAGCACCGATCCGCCCAGGAGGGCCAGCACCAGGCCGAGGGGAAGACAGAGCCACTCCACCCGCCGCCGCGCCGGATCACGCACCCGCTCAAGCCACCGCCCGAGCGGCGAAGCCCAAAACCCGCCGCCCGTCCTGCCGTTCACGCCGACACCGGCACCGGCACCGACGCCGACATCGGTGCCGCCGACGCCGCCACTTCCGGCGCCCGCGAACATCAGCCGCGCCCTGCGCACGCCCTGGTCGTGGCCCGTCCACAGCCAGGCCGCCGCCCCCGCGCACATCGCGGCCCAGGCGGGAAGGCCCATCACGAGACCCGTCACAGCGCACCCCCGACCAGCGCCCGCAGCCGCTCCCAACCCGCGTCGCGCACACAGCCCTTGGCCCCCCAGCGCAGCGCAGGCACGGTCCGCACCAGGCCCACCGCATCGCGCTGCAGGACGCACACCTCGGAGATCCGGCGCCGGCCCTCCCGGTCGCGTACGAGATGGACCACCACCGAGAGCGCGGCGGCCACCTGGCTGTGCAACGCGGCCCGGTCAAGCCCGGCCGCCGAGCCGAGCGCTTCGAGGCGGGCCGGCACGTCCGCCGCCGAATTGGCGTGGACCGTGCCCGAACCTCCCTCGTGGCCCGTGTTCAGGGCGCTCAGCAGATCGGCCACCTCGGCGCCCCGCACCTCGCCCACCACCAGACGGTCGGGCCGCATCCGCAGCGCCTGGCACACCAGGTCCCGCAGGGTCACGAGGCCCGCGCCCTCCTGGTTGGCCGGTCGCGACTCCAGGCGCACCACATGGGGGTGGTCGGGCCGCAACTCGGCCGAATCCTCGGCCAGCACGATCCGTTCGCCCGTCCCGACCAGGCCGAGCAGGGTGGACAGCAGGGTGGTCTTGCCCGTGCCGGTGCCACCGCTGATCAGGAACGACACCCGGGCGTCGATGAGCCCCCGCAGCAGCGGCTCGGCCTCGGGCGGCACCGTCCCGGCCTCGGCGAGTTCGGCGAGCGAGAAGGCCTTCGGCCGCACCACGCGCAGCGAGAGGCAGGCCGAGCCGACGGCGATCGGGGGCAGGACCGCGTGCATCCGCGTGCCGTCCGGAAGCCGGGCGTCCACCCAGGGCCGCGCGTCGTCCAGCCGGCGCCCGGCGACCGCCGCGAGGCGCTGGGCGAGCCTGCGCACCGCCACCGCGTCGGCGAAGCGGATCCCGGTCAGTTCGAGGCCACCGCCCCGGTCGACCCAGACCCGGTCGGGCCCGGACACCAGGACGTCCGTCACCTCGGGGTCGGCGAGCAGCGGTTCGAGCGGGCCCGTGCCCACCAGCTCGGAGCGCAACTCCTGGGCTCCGCCGAGCACTTCCGCGTCCCCGAGCAGCCGCCCCTGGGCGCGCAGGGCCGCCGCGACCCTGGCCGGGGTGGGCTCGGCGCCGCTCTCGGCCAGGCGCCGGCGTACGGCGTCGAGCAGGGGCGGGCCCGCAGCACCGCCGGGCGGTCCCACCGTCCGGGCGCCGCCGACGACGGACCCCTGAGCGTGGACCGTGGCCTGCCCATGGACCTGTCCCGGCCCCCGCACCTGTCCCGGCCCGGGCCCTGGCCCCTGACCCTGCGCATGAGCCGGTGTAGGGGGAGACGCGCCCGCCCGTCCCGCTTCCCATCCCGCGTTCATGACAGCGCTCCCCCGGCGAGATCACCGATGAGGACCTGGTCCCAGAAGGCCGTACAGAATCTTGCCAAGGCACCCCGTGGCTCGCTCCCTGGAGGAGCGCCGCTCTCCTGGGCCTCCAACAGTCCTGGTTCCAGCGGGAGTTCACCCGCGAGCGGCAGCCCGAGCGCGTCGGCCACCCACTGTTCGTCCAGCCCGGACGCAAAGGGCCCGCGCACCACGGCGCGCAGATCGCGCAGCACCATGCCGACCGAGGCCGCGACGCGGCCCGACGCGGCGACGGCGCGCAGTTCGGCCGGCACCACCAGCAGGCCGAGGTCGAGCTGGGCGAGCGCCTCGACCACCGCGTCGTCGGCCCGGCGCGGCAGGTCCACGACGACCACGCCGCCCCGCCTGCGGGCCGCCGCGAGGACGGCGCGCATGGCCTCGCCCGGGATGGCCACCGAGTCGCCCCGGTCCCAGCTCAGGACCCGCAACCGGTGCAGATGAGGCAGGGACTCCTCCAGGGCGCCCCCGGCGACCCGCCCGCGTGAAGCGGCGAAATCCGGCCACCGCCTGCCGTCGGCCTGCTCCCCGCCGAGCAGCACATCGAGGCCGCCACCGAGGGGATCACCGTCGATCAGCATGGTGCGCCGCCCGGCGCGGGCGGCGGTCACCGCGAGGGCGCACGCCAGGGTCGAGGCGCCGGCTCCGCCGCGCCCGCCGATCACACCGACGGTCAGGGCAGGGCGGCCGACCCCTTCGGCCGCGTCCGCGATCCGGTCGACCAGCCAGGGCTCGGCGTCGGGCAGCCGCAGCACATGGTCGGCGCCGAGCTCCACCGCGGCCTGCCACACCCCGGGGTCGTCCTGGTCCCGGCCCACCAGGAGCACACCGCTTCGGCGCGCCGAGCCGAGCAGCCGCCGTGCCGCGTCGTCACCGACCAGCACCAGCGGCGCACTCTCCCAGCCGCCACCCCGGCCCGGCACCCCGTGGCACACCTCAGGCTCGGTGCCCGCCGCGGCGCACAGCCGCAGCAGATCGTCGAGCAGTTCCTCGTCCTCGGTCACGATCAGCGGTCCGCCGCGCTGCCCTTCCGCGCCCGGCGGTCGTTCGGAAGCCATGACTCCGTCCACGATTTTCGGCCCCTCTCCGTGTGATTTGCGTGTCCGCGCACATCGCGAACTGGAATCACGGTGGAGGGAGGCCCGAAATAATGTGGATCTTGATCAGAATCTGTGGACAACTACCGCCTTGTGAATATCCCGCTCACCTATACCGGTGACTTCCGGAGCGCAGCGCAACGACTACGCACAGTGACGAGTTCTCAGAGGGAGGAGGCGGGCTCACGAGAGCCTGAGAGAGGGGGAGACGATCGGAACCGGGGCCGAAAACGCATCCGGACATGCGACGACCCCCGCCGGGGGGGAGAGCGGGGGTCGTCCCCACGGCCGACTCGGGGGGGGAGGAGTCGGGCCGGGTTAGCACGGTCGCGAACGATCCGTGACTTCCATGGTGTACCCGAGAGCCTTCTCAGGCAAACCCACGCGCCACAGCTTACGCCGAATGGTGGGCGCCTATGCTCGACCTCGTGGAAAACCACTCGTTGCCGCGTACCGCCGCCTTCTTCGACTTGGACAAGACAGTCATTGCCAAGTCGTCGACGCTGACCTTCAGCAAGTCCTTCTATCAAGGGGGGCTGATCAACCGCCGTGCCGTACTGCGCACCGCCTACGCGCAGTTCGTATTCATCGCCGGCGGTGCCGACCACGACCAGATGGAGGGGATGCGCAAGTATCTGTCCGCCCTCTGCAAGGGCTGGAACGTGCAGCAGGTCAAGGAGATCGTCGCCGAGACCCTGCACGACCTGATCGACCCGATCATCTACGACGAGGCCGCCTCCCTCATCGAGGAGCACCACGCCGCGGGCCGCGACGTGGTGATCGTGTCGACCTCCGGCGCCGAGGTCGTCGAGCCGATCGGCGAACTGCTGGGCGCGGACCGGGTGGTGGCGACCAGGATGGTGGTCGGCGACGACGGCTGCTTCACCGGCGACGTCGAGTACTACGCCTACGGTCCGACCAAGGCCGAGGCCGTCAAGGAGCTGGCCGCGTCCGAGGGCTACGACCTGTCGCGCTGCTACGCCTACAGCGATTCGGCGACCGACGTGCCCATGCTGGAGTCCGTCGGGCACCCCCACGCGGTCAATCCGGACCGGGCGCTGCGCCGCGAGGCGACCGCGAGACAGTGGCCGATTCTCGTCTTCAACAGGCCGGTCAGCCTCAAGCAGCGGCTGCCCGCCCTCTCGATGCCGCCGCGTTCGGCACTGCTCGCCGCCGCGGCCGTCGGCGCCGCCGCCGCGACGGCGGGCCTCGTCTGGTACGCGAGCCGGCGGCGCGAGGCGGCCTGACCGACGGCGCGAGGCGGCCTGCGCGCACAGCGCCTCCGCCGAGGGACACGAGGGATTCGAGGAAGAGGGGGCGCAGGGACGGGGATGCGCGAGGCAGCGGATGCGCGGGGCACGGGATGCCGCCGTACACAGACGTCCGTTTCACCCCTGTTTGAAGCTAAAAGTAAAGAACGGTGATCAGGGGTTTCGCTTCCGGCCGGACGGGAGTAGAAAGGACTCAACGGCCCGCGAGACCTGGGACATCCGAGAGGATCACCTTCTACGCAGCAAGGCCCCACGGACCGAGCATGGACATCGAGCACCCACGCGACGTCGACCCGTCGATTACGGGCCAGCCGCACCAGGTGAACGGGCAGAGAATCCCGGCCTGATGGGCAACTTTCGAGGACGCTTGGTAACCCGGTGAACATGCCAGCGGCGGTATCGGACATCGATACCGCCGCAACCCTTTTCCCGGCCGCCCAGGCCGAGTTCACCCGCTCAGGCAGCGCCGCGCTGGAGCGCCTCGCACACCGCCGTCGACTCGCGCACGCCCAGTTCCACGGCCTTGCCGCAGTGGGTGATCCAAGCCGCCATGCCCTGCGGCGTCCCCGACGCGTACCCGTCGAGCGCCGCCGCGTAGGCGGCCCGGCCCAGCTCCGCGTGGCCGACCTCGGAGGGGCAGACCGCCTTCGGGTCGAGGCCGCTGCCGATCAGCACGATCCGCTCGGCGGTGCGCGCCACCAGGCCGTTGTACGAGGTGAAGGGGCGCAGCGCCAGGAGTTCGCCGTGCACGATGGCGGCCGTCACGAGCGCGGGGGCCGAACCGCCCGCGATGATCAGCCGGGAGAGGCCGTCGAGGCGGCCCGCGACCTCGTCCGCGTCGGGCAGCGGGAGTTCGATCAGCGGCTCGTCCACCGGCTCGCCGTGCCGGCGCGGCCGGCCGACCGCGTCACCGGCGTCGGCGGCCGCGACCAGGTGCAGCCGGGCCAGCACGCGCAGCGGCGACTGCCGCCAGATGGACAGGAGTTGACCCGCCTCGGCGGTCAGGCGAAGGGCCGCGCCGACCGCGCGCGCCTCGGATTCGCTGCCGAAGTCGGTCCGCCGCCGCACCTCTTCTAGGGCCCAGTCCGCGCCCGAGAGGGCCGCGCTGCCGCGGGCCCCGCGCAGCGCCGCCTCCGAGGTGATCTCGTTGCTCCGGCGCCGCATCACGCGGTGCCCGTAGACGCGGTCCACGGCCTTGCGCACGGAGTCCACGGCGTCCGGGACGCCCGGCAGCCCGCCGAGGGCGACGAGTGGGTCAGCGGCGTTCGTACTCATAGGTAAGGAGGCTACGCGTCCGCAAGCCGCGCCCCACCTTCGAGTGGTCTTCTTCACTCGGCTCGCATACTTTGTGCCACCATGCGATTACCGTTGGTGAACATGAAGATCGCTTTCGTGGGGAAGGGCGGCAGCGGCAAGACGACGCTGTCCTCGCTCTTCATCCGCCACCTCACCGCCAACGAGGCCGCCGTCGTCGCGGTCGACGCCGACATCAACCAGCACCTCGGGGCCGCGCTCGGGCTCGACGAGGAGGAGGCCGCGGCCCTGCCCGCGATGGGCGCGCACCTGCCGCTCATCAAGGAGTACCTGCGCGGCACCAACCCGCGGATCGCCTCCACCGACACCATGATCAAGACGACGCCGCCCGGCCACGGCTCGCGGCTGCTGCGGGTGCGCGAGGCGAACCCCGTGTTCGAGGCGTGCGCGCGCCGCGTCGTGCTGGACGACGGGGACATCCGCCTGATGGCGACGGGCCCGTTCACCGAGTCCGACCTCGGGGTGGCGTGCTACCACTCGAAGGTCGGCGCGGTCGAGCTGTGCCTGAACCATCTGGTGGACGGGGTGGACGAGTACGTCGTCGTCGACATGACGGCGGGCTCCGACTCGTTCGCCTCCGGCATGTTCACCCGCTTCGACATGACGTTCCTGGTCGCCGAGCCGACCCGCAAGGGCGTGTCGGTCTACCGCCAGTACAAGGAGTACGCCCGGGACTACGGGGTCGCGCTCAAGGTCGTCGGCAACAAGGTGCAGGGCCAGGACGACGTGGACTTCCTGCGCGCCGAGGTCGGCGACGACCTGCTGGTCACGGTCGGCCACTCGGACTGGGTGCGCGCCATGGAGAAGGGCAGCCCGCCGCGCTTCGAACTCCTGGAGGCCGACAACCGGCTGGCCCTCCAGGCGCTGCAGAACGCGGCGGACGACTCGTACGCGGACCGCGACTGGGGCCGCTACACGCGGCAGATGGTGCACTTCCACCTGAAGAACGCGGAGAGCTGGGGCAACGCGAAGACCGGGGCCGACCTGGCGGCGCAGGTCGACCCGGGCTTCGTGCTCAGCGAGCTGCTGGACGAGGTCAGCGAGCCGCAGCCTGCTTGATGGCGGGGACGGCCGGCTCCGCGGGCTTCAGCGGGGCGACCGGCTTCGCCGGGACGGCGGGCCGGGCGGCCTCCAGGGCTGCCCACCCGCCCTTGGGCGCCTCGCCCACCTTCAGCGAGTGGAACTTGGCGAGCACCTGCGGGTCCTGCGCGTCCAGCCAGTCGGCGAGCTGGCGGAACGAGACGCAGTGCACGTCGCGCTTCACGCACACCGTGCGGATGGTGTCCTCGACGGCCTTCATGTAGACGCCGCCGTTCCAGGACTCGAAGTGGTTGCCGACGATCAGCGGGGCTCGGTTGCCGGCGTAGGAGCGGTCGAAGGCCTGGAGCAGGCCGTCGCGCATCTGGTTGCCCCAGCCCTCCTGCTGATCGGCGTCGCCGGTCATCGCGTTGGACTGGTTCATGTAGAAGTTGTAGTCCATCGACAGCGTCTCGAAGCCGCGGCCCGGGACCGGCACCAGCTGCATCGACAGGTCCCAGACGCCGTTGTCGTTCTTCTTCGGCCACACCTGGTCGTTGACCGCGCTGGTGTCGTAGCGGAAGCCCAGCTGGCCCGCGGCCGTCACGAAGTTCTTGCGGCCCTCGAGACACGGGGTGCGGCCGCCGACGAGCTCCTTGTCGTAGTCGAAGGGGAGCGGCGCCTCGGTCTTCAGGCCGGAGTTGGTCTTCCAGTTCTTCACGAAGGACTTGGCCTGGGCGATCTCGCTCTTCCACTCGTCCACCGACCAGGTGCCGACGCCGCCGTCGGGCCCGCAGTAGTGGCCGTTGAAGTGGGTGCCGATCTCGTTGCCCTCCTGCCACGCGGCGCGCAGCTGGGTGACGGTGTCCTTGATTCCCTTGACGTCGTTGAAGCCGATGTCCGAGGTGCCGGCGGAGTGCTTGGGCGCGGTGTACAGCTTCGCCTTCGCGTCCGGGAGCATGTACACGCCGCTCAGGAAGTACGTCATGGTCGCGTTGGACTCCTTGGCGACCTGGCGGAAGTGCGAGAAGAGCTTCTGGCTGTCCTCGCCGGCGCCGTCCCAGGAGAACACCACGAACTGCGGGGGCTGCTGGCCCGGTTTCAGCTTCTGCGGCTTGAGCAGGTGCGGCTGGAGCCCGGTGTACGCGGTCGAGCCGTCCCCGATGACGTGCGGGGCGAGCTGGGGAGCGGCGCCCTGCTGTCCGGCCGGGGTGCCCGGCTTGGCGGGGGCGGGGCTGCCCGCGGAACAGCCCGCCGCTCCGGCGGCGAGGGCGGCGGCGATGACTCCGACGACGATCCTCATGGCCATGCGCGGGGCGTGCACGGCGTGCCTGACATGCCTGGCGGCGATCATCCGCCCACCTCTTCCTTGCGGTTTCGTGCGTTGAATGCCGTCACGGCGCCGCAAAAGTCGCATGCACATTGAACGATTTCGGCACGACAAGCCGAACTAAAAGCTGCCTATTCATCCCTGAGAGTGAATCGCTGGCCTGTTTGCCCTAAACAACACTTATGTCGCTTTACTCTGCATTACGATTCGTTTACCGAGAGTTGAGAATCCCGCCGCTGCACTGCCGTGACCCACGGCCGCGACCCCTCGTTCCGCGACCGCGCTGCCCCGGAGGAGACGGGAACATGCCTGCTTGCGTACCCACTCGCGCCCAGCCACCAGCTCGTCCGCCCCGCATCCGGCGACCGCGCCGCTCCGCTCCTTCGGGAGACGGATCCGGGCGCCGCTTGCGCATCAAGGGCGCCGATGTGTCGGCGTCCATCACCGTCTTCCTGCTCGCCGTCCCGATGTCGCTCGGCCTCGCCGTCGCCATCGACGCACCCCTGGAGGCCAGCCTCATCGCCGCCGGCATCGGCGGCATCGTCGCCGGGCTGCTCGGCGGCTCGCCGCTCCTGGTCAGCGGCCCCTCGGCCGGCCTGACCGTGGTGTCCGCCGAGATGATCCAGTCGTACGGCTGGCGCACCACCTGCGCCATCACGGTCGGCGCGGGTCTGCTCCAAGTCGCCCTCGGCTCCCTGAAGGCGGCGCGCTCGGCCCTCGCGGTCAGCCCCGCCATCGTGCACGGCACCCTGGCCGGCATCGGCGCCGCCATCGCGCTCGCCCAGCTCCACATCGTCCTCGGCGGCTCCCCGCAGAGCTCTGCCGTCGACAACGCCCTCGCGCTGCCCGGGCAGTTGGCCCAGGTCGGCCCGGCCGAGCCGCTCATCGGCGCGCTCACCCTGGCCGTGCTCCTGCTGTGGCCGCGCCTGCCGGGGCGGGTCGGCAAGGCCCTGCGCACGATCCCCGCGGCGCTCGCCTGCGTCGTCCTGGCCACCGCCGTCGCCGCCTTCGCCGCCCCCGGCATCGCCCGGGTCGACCTGCCCTCCTGGGACGCGCACGTCCTGCCCGCCGTGCCGCACGGCCCGGTGCTCGGGCTCCTCACCGCGGTGCTCACGGTGACGCTGGTCGCGAGCCTGGAGTCGCTGCTGTCGGCGGTCGCCGTCGACCGCCTCGCGGCCGAGCGGCCGGGCAGCACCGTCCCGCGCGCCGACCTCGACCGCGAACTGCGCGGCCAGGGCATCGCCAACGCGGTCTCCGGACTGCTCGGCGGCATGCCGGTCTCCGGCGGCGCGGTGCGCGGCAGCGCGAACGTCCGCGCCGGCGCCACCGGCCGGGCCTCCACCGTGATGCACGGCCTGTGGGTGCTGCTCGCGGCCGGGCTGCTCGTCCCGGTCCTGGAGCGGATCCCGCTGGCCGCGCTCGCCGCCCTCGTGATGATGGTCGGCATCCAGATGGTCAACCTCGCGCACATCCGCAACGTCCACAAGCACCGCGAGTTCCCGGTGTACGTGGCCGCCGTCGGCGGTGTGCTGCTGCTCGGTGTGCTGCAGGGCGTGCTCCTGGGCATCGCGGTGGCCGTCGCCGTCGCGCTGCACCGCCTCGCCCGTACGCGGATCACCACCCATGAGGAGACCGACGGCAGGTATCTGGTGCGCGTCCGCGGCCAGTTGACGTTTCTCGCCGTGCCCCGGCTCACCCGGACGCTCGGCCATGTCCCCCAAGGAGCGGACACCATCGTGGAGTTGGACGGATCGTTCATGGATCACGCCGCCTTCGAAGCCCTGCAGAGCTGGCAGGACGCGCATCACGCGCGCGGCGGCAAGGTCCGCGTCACCGGACGGGCCGGCGCCCGGGTGGCCGAGCCCGCCGCCGCGTCCCAGAGCTGCTGCCGGCCCTGGACGCCGTGGCGCAACCACCACTGCCAGGACCAGCCGCCGCGGCCCGTCCAGGGGCACCAACTGGCCAGCGGGCTCAGCTCGTTCCAGCGCAACACCGCGCCGCTGGTACGGGACGAGCTGGCCCGGCTCGCCCGTGAGGGCCAGCGCCCTCAGCAGCTCTTCATCACCTGCGCGGACTCGCGCCTGGTCACCAGCATGATCACGGCCAGCGGTCCGGGCGACCTGTTCACCGTGCGCAACATCGGCAACCTGGTCCCGCCGCCGGGCGCGGACGACTCGGTGGCCGCGGCCATCGAGTACGCGGTCGACATCCTGCACGTCCAGTCGATCACCGTGTGCGGGCACTCGGGCTGCGGCGCCATGCAGGCGCTGCTCAACGGCGCGCCCGAGGCGCCGATGACCCCGCTGCGGCGCTGGCTGCGGCACGGCGCACCGAGCCTGGAGCGGATGGCGAGCCGGCGGCACGCCTGGGCCCGGATCGCCGGGCGGCTGCCCGCCGACGCCGTGGAACAGCTCTGTCTGACCAATGTGGTCCAGCAGTTGGAGCATCTGCGCCGGCACGAGTCGGTGGCCCGGGCCATCGCGGCCGGCACCCTCGCCCTGCACGGCATGTACTTCCACGTCGGCGAGGCGCAGGCCTATCTGCTCTCCCCGGACGACCACGAAGAGGTCTTCGAGGGCGTCGGCGTCAACCTCCTGGAGAACACGCCCGCCTGAATCCGTGCCGCGCGCGGCACTTCCGTACGGCCTCTGTCCGGCGCCCTCCGCGCCGTGGCAGGGGCCGTCGCCGTGCTCCGCCGAGGGTCGGGAACCCCTACAGGTCTAAACCAATTTCCCGGAGGCTCTTGTCACCCGGCCCTCCGGACTGATGAGCTATGGCCGGGACACATACGCACAGAAGACGCCCTGGGAAAGGGAGATGTCGTGAGCAACGAAAGCCTCGCCAACCTGCTCAAGGAAGAGCGGCGGTTCGCGCCGCCCTCCGAGCTGGCCGCGCATGCCAACGTGACCGCGGAGGCGTACGAGCGGGCCGAGGCGGACAGGCTGGGCTTCTGGGCCGAGCAGGCCCGGCGCCTGACCTGGGCCACCGAGCCGACCGAGACGCTCGACTGGTCGAACCCGCCGTTCGCGAAGTGGTTCGCCGACGGCACGCTGAACGTCGCGTACAACTGCGTCGACCGCCATGTCGAGGCCGGCCACGGCGACCGCGTCGCCATCCACTTCGAGGGCGAGCCCGGCGACAGCCGCGCGATCACCTACGCCGAGCTCAAGGACGAGGTGTCGCGGGCCGCCAACGCCCTGACCGAGCTGGGCGTCCGGGCCGGTGACCGGGTCGCGGTGTACATGCCGATGATCCCCGAGGCGGCCGTCGCGATGCTCGCATGCGCCCGCATCGGCGCCGCGCACTCCGTGGTCTTCGGCGGCTTCTCGGCCGACGCCGTCGCCTCGCGCATCCAGGACGCCGACGCCAAGCTCGTCATCACCGCCGACGGCGGCTACCGCCGCGGCAAGCCGTCCGCGCTCAAGCCCGCCATCGACGACGCCGTGGCCCGCTGCCCGCAGGTCGAGCACGTCCTCGTGGTGCGCCGCACCGGCCAGGACACCGCGTTCACCGAGGGCCGCGATGTGTGGTGGCACGACATCGTCGGCCGCCAGTCGGTGGAGCACACGCCCACCGCCTTCGACGCCGAGCACCCGCTGTTCATCCTGTACACGTCCGGTACGACGGGTAAGCCCAAGGGCATCCTGCACACCTCCGGCGGCTACCTCACCCAGGCCGCGTACACCCACCACGCGGTGTTCGACCTGAAGCCCGAGAGCGACGTCTACTGGTGCACCGCCGACATCGGCTGGGTCACCGGGCACTCGTACATCGTCTACGGGCCGCTCGCCAACGGCGCCACCCAGGTCATGTACGAGGGCACCCCGGACAGCCCGCACCAGGGCCGGTTCTGGGAGATCGTGCAGAAGTACGGCGTGAGCATCCTCTACACCGCGCCGACCGCGATCCGCACGTTCATGAAGTGGGGCGACGACATCCCCGCCAAGTTCGACCTGAGCAGTCTGCGGGTCCTCGGGTCGGTCGGTGAGCCGATCAACCCCGAGGCGTGGATGTGGTACCGCAAGCACATCGGCGCCGACACGTGCCCCATCGTGGACACCTGGTGGCAGACCGAGACCGGCGCGATGATGATCTCGCCGCTGCCCGGCGTCACCGAGACCAAGCCGGGCTCCGCCCAGCGCGCGCTGCCCGGCATCGCCGCGACCGTGGTCGACGACGAGGCCCGCGAGGTCCCGGACGGCGGGGGCGGCTACCTCGTCCTGACCGAGCCGTGGCCCTCCATGCTGCGCACCATCTGGGGCGACGACCAGCGGTTCATCGACACGTACTGGTCGCGCTTCGAGGGCAAGTACTTCGCGGGCGACGGCGCCAAGAAGGACGACGACGGCGACATCTGGCTGCTCGGCCGCGTCGACGACGTGATGCTGGTGTCCGGCCACAACATCTCCACCACCGAGGTCGAATCCGCCCTGGTCTCGCACCCCTCGGTCGCCGAAGCCGCCGTCGTCGGCGCCGCCGACGAGACGACCGGGCAGGCCATCGTCGCCTTCGTGATCCTGCGCGGCAGCGCGGCCGAGACCGAGGGCCTGGTCGAGGAGCTGCGCGCACACGTCGGCTCAGCGCTCGGACCGATCGCCAAGCCCAAGCGCGTCCTGCCGGTCGCCGAGCTGCCCAAGACCCGCTCGGGCAAGATCATGCGCCGCCTCCTGCGCGACGTGGCCGAGAACCGTGAGCTGGGCGACGTCACCACGCTGACCGACTCCTCGGTGATGGCGCTCATCCAGACGAAGCTGCCGAGCGCCTCCAGCGAGGACTGAGCGGCAGGAGCACGGCGGGGGCCCGGTCGCAGGCGCGGCCGGGCCCCTGTCGCGCGCCGCGTGTCCGCTCTGCCCCTAAAGTGATGATCACTGGATCCACCCGGACGACGCATCCGACCGTAAGGTTAGGTAATCTAAGCAAAGCGTCAAGGACGCGACAGGAACGTCAGGTGCGCCGGGAAGTCTGGTCGGCAATGTGCTCAGCCATGCCCGCCGAACCGACCGGAGGCCGCCCCCGTGACCGCACCCGCCCCCAGCAACCGCAAGCTCCTCGGCCGCCTGCCGCTCCCCGAGCGCACCTACATCGCCGAGGCACTGCGCGCCGAGACGGTCGGCGGTGTGCTGCTCCTGGTGGCCGCCATCGCCGCCCTGATCTGGGCGAACACCCTGGGCGCGAGCTATGAGTCGGTACGCGGCTTCCACCTCGGCATCGGGGCGCTCGGCCTGGACCTCTCGATCCAGCACTGGGCGGCCGACGGGCTGCTCGCCGTCTTCTTCTTCGTCGCCGGCATCGAACTCAAGCGTGAACTCGTCGCGGGCGAACTGCGCGATCCGAAGGCCGCCGCGCTGCCCGTGATCGCGGCGGTCTGCGGCATGGCCGTGCCCGCGCTCGTCTACACCCTGGTGAACGTCCTCGGGGACGGATCCCTGGGCGGCTGGGCCGTACCGACCGCGACCGACATCGCGTTCGCGCTCGCCGTGCTCGCGGTCATCGGCACATCGCTGCCCTCCGCGCTGCGCGCCTTTCTGCTCACCCTGGCCGTGGTCGACGACCTGTTCGCGATCCTGATCATCGCCGTCTTCTTCACCAGCGACCTCGACTTCGCCGCGCTGGGCGGCGCGGTCCTCGGCCTCGCCGTCTTCTGGCTGCTGCTCAGGAAGGGCGTGCGGGGCTGGTACATCTACGTACCGCTCGCGCTCGTCATCTGGGGGCTGATGTACAACAGCGGCGTCCATGCCACGATCGCCGGCGTCGCGATGGGCCTGATGCTGCGCTGCCACCGCACCGAGGGCGAGGAGCACTCCCCCGGCGAGCACATCGAGCACCTGGTGCGGCCGCTGTCGGCCGGGCTCGCGGTGCCGCTCTTCGCGCTGTTCTCGGCCGGCGTCGGCATCAGCGGCTCCACCCTGGCCGACGTCTTCACCCGTCCCGAGACGCTGGGCGTGGTCCTCGGTCTGGTCGTCGGCAAGGCGCTCGGCATCTTCGGCGGCACCTGGTTCGCCGCCCGCTTCACCCGGGCCGAGCTGAACGAGGGACTGGCCTGGGCCGACGTCTTCGCCGTGGCCTCCCTCGCCGGCATCGGCTTCACGGTCTCGCTCCTGATCGGGGAGCTCGCCTTCGACGGCCAGGAGCAGCTGACCGACGAGGTGAAGGCCGCCGTGCTCGTCGGGTCGCTCACCGCCGCGGTGCTGGCCACCGTGCTGCTCAAGCTGCGGGTGCGCAAGTACCGACAGCTGGTCGACGACGAGGAGCGCGACGACGACCAGGACGGCATCCCCGACATCTACGAGGCGGACAAGCCCGAGTACCACCTGCGGATGGCCGCGATCTACGAGAACAAGGCCGCGGAACACCGCCGGCTTGCGCAACTGGCGGGGGCGGGGCGCGACGACGGCGACAGTCCGGCATGATCTGACCACGGACCTTTTGGTCTTGACCGAACCGTCGGTGATCGACCCGTCGGCAACCGAGAAGAGATGAGGGAGTCAGCGATGAGCGACCCCAGCCACAACGCCGGCAGCGCCGAGCGCAGCCTCGGTCAGCTGGTCGCCTCCGCGACCGCCGAGATGTCGGCCCTGGTGCACGACGAGATCGCGCTGGCCAAGGCGGAGCTGCGCCAGGACGTCAAGCGCGGGGCGATCGGTGGCATCGCCATCAGTACGGCCGGGGTGCTCGCCCTGTTCTCGCTGCCGGTGCTGAGCTTCGCGGCGGCGTACGGCATCCACAACCTGGGGCTCGGGCTCGCCTGGTCGTTCCTCATCGTCGGTGGCGCGTTCCTGCTGCTCGCGGCGCTGCTCGGGGTGCTGGCGGTGACCAAGTTCAAGAAGGTCAAGCCGCCGGAGAAGTCGATCGCCTCGGCCAAGGCGACGGCCGCCACGCTCCAGGGCGTCAAGCCGCACCCGCGCCCGGCCACCATCGAGGTGACGGTCACGGACAGCGGCGCCACTGTGGCACGCTCGTCTGCATGACCGCCCCCGACACCGGCACCGGAAGCCCCGGCGGCACCGGAAGCCCCGTCCGCATCGATGGTCCCTGGACCCATAGGGACGTGGCCGCCAATGGTGCCCGCTTCCACATCGCCGAACTCGGCGACGGGCCGCTGGTGTTGCTGCTGCACGGCTTCCCGCAGTTCTGGTGGACGTGGCGTCATCAGCTGACCGCGCTCGCCGACGCCGGGTACCGGGCCGTCGCGATGGACCTGCGCGGTGTGGGCGGCAGCGACCGCACGCCGCGCGGCTACGACCCGGCCAACCTGGCGCTCGACATCACGGGCGTCGTCCGCTCCCTCGGCGAGCCCGACGCGGCCCTGGTCGGCCACGACCTCGGCGGCTATCTGGCGTGGACGGCCGCCGTGATGCGCCCCAAGCTGGTGCGCCGGCTCGTCGTGTCGTCGATGCCGCACCCGCGCCGCTGGCGCTCGGCGATGCTCGCCGACCACAAGCAGACCGCGGCCGGGTCCTACGTCTGGGGCTTCCAGCGTCCCTGGCTGCCGGAGCGTCAACTGGTCGCCGACGAGGGCGCGTTGGTCGGGCGGCTCGTACGGGACTGGTCGGGTCCGCGCCGTCCCGAGGACGAGGCCGTGGAGACCTACCGGCGGGCCATGTGCATCCCGTCCACGGCGCACTGCTCGATCGAGCCGTACCGCTGGATGGTCCGGTCGATGGCGCGGCCCGACGGCATCCAGTTCAACCGGCGGATGAAGCGCCCGGTGCGGGTGCCGACGCTGCACCTGCACGGCTCCCTCGACCCGGTGATGCGCACCCGCAGCGCCGCGGGATCGGGCGAATACGTCGAAGCCCCGTACCGCTGGCGGCTGTTCGACGGTCTGGGGCACTTCCCGCACGAGGAGGATCCGGTCGCCTTCTCGACCGAACTGGTCAACTGGCTGAAGGATCCGGAACCGGATCGCTGACGCACGGTGGCCCTGGGGGAACGGTTGTCCTACGAACGGCCAAATGCCCGGCGCATAGGCCAATTGGCCCCCGCCGAAGCGGTTACCGACCATGGGCCCCGGGCAGACGTCGGGGTATGGGCTGGACGCACGACTACGGTGATGCAGCACGCAACCGCCGAACGGCCGCAGGGCCGGTCTCGTACGAGAGGGGCGGCCCTCAGGAACAAGGGCTGCCACACGCCTCCCCGGATTCCCGGGAGGTGGGCATTCCGCGCATCCTGCGGCGCCGGGCACGCTGGGTCTCGGCCCGGCTGCGGCACGCGCGGACCTAGGATCGCGGGGCCGGGCCGGCCTGGTCGGTCCTGAGGTAGCCGAGTCCGGGGTGTACGCCCCGGTAGCCGTCCAGGAGCCTGCGGGCGACCTGGACGGAGTCGACCAGCGGGTGCAGCGCGAAGGCCTTCACCGCCGCGCGCGCCGAGCCGCTCGACGCCGCCTCCAGGACGCACCGCTCGACCGCCTTCACCGCGCCGACCAGGCCCGCCTCATGGCCCGTCAGCTGTGAGACGGGCAGCGGGCGCGGCCCCCGCGCGTCGACGCGGCACGGGATCTCGATGACGGCCCGCTCGTCCAGCGCGCGCAGCGACGATCCGTTGCGCACGTTCAGGACGAGCGTGGCCGCCTCGTCGCGCGCGATGGCCCGCATCAGGGCCAGCGCCACGTTCTCGTACCCGCCGGACTCCAGGTCCTCCGCGGCGCGTTCGCCCCCGCCCGAGGCCTTGCGGTTCGCGGACATGTATGTGGCGTCGCGCTCGGCCCGGGTGCGGTCCCAGGCCGCCCACACCGAGGCGTCGGGAACGGTCTCGGCGGTCGCGTAGAAGCGTTCCTGCTGGTCCTTGAGGAAGGCGCCGCGGGTCTGCCCGGCTCGCTGGTAGGCCTCCACCGCCTCGCGGTTGAAGTAGTAGTAGTGCAGGTACTCGTTGGGCACCGAGCCCAGCGAGCGCAGCCACTCCGCGCCGAACAGCCTGCCCTCCTCGAACGAGGTCAGCACCTCGTCGTCCTGCGCGAGCAGGCGCGGCAGCACGTTCTCCCCGCCGTCGTACAGGCCGCGCAGCCAGCCCAGGTGGTTGAGCCCGACGTAGTCGAGGCGCGCCGCGCCGGGGTCGACGCCGGCGGCCCGCGCGACGCGGCGGGCGAGACCCACCGGCGAGTCGCAGATGCCGACCACGCGGTCGCCCAGGTGCTCGGCCATCGCCTCGGTGACCAGGCCGGCCGGGTTGGTGAAGTTGATGACCCAGGCGTCGGGGGCCAGCGCCTTGACGCGGCGGGCGATGTGGGCGGCCACCGGCACGGTGCGCAGCCCGTACGCGATGCCGCCCGCGCCGACCGTCTCCTGGCCCAGCACTCCCTCGGCGAGCGCGATCCGCTCGTCGGCCGCCCGGCCCTCCAGGCCGCCGACGCGGATCGCCGAGAACACGAAGTCGGTGCCGCGCAGCGCCTCGTCGAGGTCGGTGGTGGTGCGCACCGCGGGCGCGTCCTCGATCCCGTACGCCCGGTCCGCGAGGACCCGGCCGATGGCGTGCAGCCGCGCCGCGTCCAGGTCGTGCAGGACCACCTCGGTGACCCGCCCGGGCGCGTGGTCGCGCAGCAGGGCGCCGTACACGAGCGGGACGCGGAAGCCGCCCCCGCCGAGGATCGTCAGTCGCATCGCAGCCTTCTCGTCGGGGGGTCGGAACGTCGTCGTCAGCGGGTCACAGGGCGCACTGCTGGGTGTCGACCTGCTGGCCCGCGGTGCGGCCCTGCTGGATGTCGCTCTGGATCTCGTCGGCGGTCAGCGCGTATCCCGTGTCGGGATCGTCGAGCGACTTGGCGAAGACCACGCCGTACACCTTGCCCTCGGGGGTCAGCAGCGGGCCGCCCGAATTGCCGGGGCGGACCGTGGTGAACAGCGAGTAGACGTCGCGGCGGACTGTGCCGCGGTGGTAGATGTCCGGGCCCTTGGCACTGATCCGGCCGCGGATGCGGGCGGAGCGGACGTCGTAGGGGTGGTCCTCGGGGAAGCCCGCCACGATCGCGCTCTGGCCGGTGCGGGCGTCGGTCGAGGTGAACTGGAGCGGGGGCGCCTTCAGATCGGGCACGTCGAGGACGGCGATGTCGCGGCGCCAGTCGTAGAGCACGACCTTCGCGTCGTAGGTGCGTCCCTGACCGCCTATCTGGATCGTCGGCTCCTCGACCCCGCCCACCACGTGGGCGTTGGTCATCACACGCCGGTCGGCGAAGACGAAGCCGGTGCCTTCGAGGCGCTTGCCGCAACTCGGGGCCATGCCCACGACCTTGACGATGGACTTCTGGGCGGAGGCCGCGACCGGGCTGCCGGCGAGCTTCGGATCGGGCGCCTGGACCTCGGTGATCGACTCGTTGGAGAACGGCGTGAAGACCTGCGGGAAGCCGTTCTGCGCGAGGACCGAGGAGAAGTCGCTGAACCAGGTGGACGCCTGTTGGGGCATCACGTTGGAGACCCCGAGCAGGATCTTGGAGTTGCGGACCTCCTTGCCCAGCGTGGGCAGCGCGGTGCCGGCCAGCGCGGAGCCGATCAGCCAGGCCACGAGCAGCATCGCCACGACGTTGACCAGGGCGCCGCCCGTCGCGTCCAGGGCTCTGGCGGGCGACCAGGTGATGTACCGGCGCAGCTTGTTGCCCAGATGGGTGGTGAAGGCCTGGCCCACCGAGGCGCAGACGATCACCACGACGACCGCGGCGATGGCCGCCGTCGTCGAGACCTGGGACTCGTCGGTCAACTGGTCCCAGATGAGCGGGAGGAGGTACACGGCGATGAGGCCACCGCCGAGGAACCCGATCACCGACAGGATGCCGACGACGAAGCCCTGGCGGTAGCCGACGATCGCGAACCACACGGCGGCGACCAGCAACAGGATGTCCAGCACGTTCACGGGCCCCAGCCTGTCACGCGCGCCAGTCGAGCGGCACCCGCTTGGCTCGGTCCCAGGGGCGCTCCCACCCCGCGAAATGCATGATCCGGTCGATCACACCTGCCGTGAAGCCCCAGACCAGCGCCGATTCGACCAGGAATGCCGGGCCTGCGTGGCCCCGCGGGTGGACGGCCGTGGCGCGGTTGGCCGGATCCGTGAGATCCGCCACGGGCACCGTGAAGACCCGCGCCGTCTCACCGCTGTCGACCGCCCGCACCGGCGTGGGTTCGCGCCACCAGCCGAGCACCGGCGTCACCACGAAACCGCTGACCGGGATGTAGAGCCGGGGCAGTACGCCGAAGAGCTGGACGCCGCCCGGGTCGAGCCCCGTCTCCTCCTCGGCCTCGCGCAGCGCGGCCCGCAGGGGGCCGGTCGTCGCCGGGTCGCCGTCCTCGGGGTCGAGGGCGCCGCCCGGGAAGGACGGCTGGCCGCCGTGCGAGCGCAGCTGGCTCGCCCGCTCCATGAGGAGCAGCTCGGGCCCGCGCGGCCCGTCCCCGAACAGGACCAGCACCGCGGACTGGCGCCCGGCGCCGCTCTCCGGGGGCAGGAACCGGCTCATCTGCTCGGGCGCCACGGAATCGGCGGCCCGCGCGACCGGCACCAGCCAATCGGGCAGCCCGTCGCCGCTGACGACCGGTCCGCCGTCGTCGTCGGCGCCGACCCGCTCGCGCCCGTACCGGTCCACCCCGACGCCCGGCCCGTGCCCGCCCACTCCGCCGGCCGACCCGTGCCCGCTCGGGCCGCCGCTGTGGGCGCGCTCGGCCGCCGCCCGGCCGGCGGTGCGGCCGGGGCCGCCGATTCCGCTCAGATCACCGTCGTAGGTCTCGCTCGTGTGCGTCATCTGCACCCCCGTCGTTCATCGTCCACAACGCCCGTGCCGGTCACATTCGTTCCGGCCGGCCCCGATGTCCGTCTTCCGGGTGACGTCAGCCGGCTCCCAGCGGTGGCGCGGGCAGCCCCGGATAGTCCGGCGGCGGGGACAGCCGCTGGCCGGGGAAGCCGCCCTTCTCGTACTTGAGCAGCTTGCGCGCCTTCTCCGGGTCGGTCTCGCCCTCGCCGTACGACGGGCACAGCGGTGCGATCGGGCAGGCCCCGCAGGCGGGCTTGCGGGCGTGGCAGATGCGGCGGCCGTGGAAGACCACCCGGTGCGAGAGCATCGTCCACTCGCTCTTGGGGAAGATCTCGCAGATCTCCGCCTCGACCTTCTCCGGGTCCTGCTGCTCGGTCCACCCGAACCGGCGCACGAGACGCCCGAAGTGCGTGTCGACGGTGATGCCGGGGACACCGAACGCGTTGCCGAGCACCACGTTCGCCGTCTTGCGCCCGACCCCGGGGAGCTTGACGAGGTCCGCCAGGCGGCCCGGCACCTCGCCGCCGAACTCGTCCCGCAGGGCCGTGGCGAGGCCCATGATCGACTTGGTCTTGGCCCGGAAGAACCCGGTGGGCCGGATGAGCTCCTCCACCGCCTCCGGGTTCGCCGCGGCGAGGTCCTCCGGCGTCGGGTACGCGGCGAACAGGCCCGGGGTCGTCTGGTTGACGCGCAGGTCGGTGGTCTGCGCGGACAGGACCGTGGCGACGAGCAGTTCGAACGGGTTGCGGAAGTCGAGCTCGGGGTGGGCGTACGGGTAGACCTCGGCGAGCTCCCGGTTGATCCGCCGGGCCCGCCGCACCATGGCGACCCGCGACTCGCCCCGGGCCGAGACCTTCGCGGCGGGGACGGGCGTCACGGAACCGGTCTCCTTGGCGGCGCCCTTCTTGGCAGCGGCACCCTTCGTACCGGGGCCCGCCTTGGCGGCAGCGCCCTTCTTGGCGGGGCCTGCCGGGGCGCCGGCCTTCTTCGCCGGGCCGGCCTTCCCGGAACCGGCCTCCGCGGCGGCAGCCTTCTTCGCCGGGCCGGCCTTGGCGGCGGCGGCCTTCTTCGCGGAGCCGGCCTTGGCGGCAGCGGCCTTCTTCGCAGCGGCCCCCGTCGTGGCGGCGGCCTTCCCGGCCGGACGGGCCTGCGCGGGGGCGGCCCCCTCCGCGGGGCCCGCCTCCGCAGAGGCCCCCTTCTTCACCGGACCAGCCTCCGCAGAGGCAACCTTCTTCGCGGGCTTCACAGCGGCTGACCTCTTGGTGGTGGGCTTCGGCACGGCGGACTTCTTGACGGCTGCCCGGCGGGCCCCGGAGCTAACGGCGCCCGCGTCCCCGCCGACAGCGCTCCCCGGCGCGCCCGTACCCCCGGCGGGCTCCGGCGAGGCGGCGGCCCGGGTGGCCCGCGGCGCCCTCTTCGCGGAGACTTTCGGCGTGGACGCGGGCTGTTCGCCCACAGCGGAATCGATCTCTGCGGACACTCTTCCAGCCCCCCTGGCCTGCGCTCTCACCGGCGAATTGGACACTCGGCCAGCCTAGAGCCCGGCACCGACATCCGCCCCGGCCACCGCGAATCACGGCCCCAATCGGCCCCCTGACTCACGGTCCGGCACTCCAGTACGTCATCCTGTGATTGATCGCACTGTTTATACCGTCCGGCAAAATGGGGAACTGGATCCCCTGATACCGGTCACAAGGAGAGATTCGTGGACGACGTTCTGCGGCGCGCCCCGCTCTTCGCGGCGCTCGATGACGAGCAGGCCGCGGAGCTGCGCGCCTCGATGAGTGAAGTGACGCTCGCCCGCGGCGACGCGCTCTTCCACGAGGGAGACCCGGGTGACCGCCTGTACGTGGTCACCGAGGGCAAGGTGAAGCTGCACCGCACCTCGCCCGACGGCCGCGAGAACATGCTGGCGGTCCTCGGTCCGGGCGAGCTCATCGGTGAGCTGTCCCTGTTCGACCCGGGCCCGCGCACCGCGACGGCCACCGCGCTGACCGAGGTCAAGCTGCTCGGCCTCGGCCACGGTGACCTCCAGCCCTGGCTCAACGCCCGCCCCGAGGTGGCAACGGCGCTGCTGCGCGCGGTCGCCCGCCGCCTGCGCAAGACCAACGACCAGATGTCCGACCTGGTCTTCTCCGACGTGCCGGGCCGTGTCGCCCGTGCGCTCCTCGACCTGTCGCGCCGCTTCGGCGTGCAGTCCGAGGAGGGCATCCACGTCGTGCACGACCTGACGCAGGAGGAGCTGGCCCAGCTGGTCGGCGCGTCCCGCGAGACGGTCAACAAGGCGCTCGCCGACTTCGCCCAGCGCGGCTGGCTGCGCCTGGAGGCCCGCGCGGTCATCCTGCTGGACGTGGAGCGCCTGGCGAAGCGCTCGCGCTGATCCACCGGCCCGCGAGGGCCACGGCGGCCCGCCCGCCTGTGACACGCCCGAGGGGCCGGTCTCCTACAAGACCGGCCCCTCGGGCGTACGCGCGTGCCGGCCCCCGCGGCCCGGGCCGGATCCGAAAGACACGCCCCAAGGCCCAACTGCCGCCCCCGGACGGTCAGATGAGCCCGTGCTCCGTCAGGTACTCCAGCTGCGCCCGCACCGAGAGTTCGGCGGCCGGCCACAGCGAGGGGTCGACGTCCGCGTAGACCCGGGCCACCACGTCGGCCGCCGTACGGAGGCCGTTCTCCACCGCCGTCTCCACCTGGGCGAGCCGGTGGGCGCGGTGGGCCAGGTAGAACTCGACGGCGCCCTGGGCGTCGTCGAGGACCGGGCCGTGGCCCGGCAGCACCGTGTGCACCCCGTCGTCGACGGTCAGCGAGCGCAGCCGGCGCAGCGAGTCGAGGTAGTCGCCGAGGCGCCCGTCGGGGTGGGCCACCACGGTCGTGCCGCGCCCGAGCACCGTGTCGCCGGTCAGGACCGCCCGGTCGGCCGGCAGGTGGAAGCAGAGCGAGTCGCCGGTGTGGCCCGGGGTCGGCACCACCCGCAGCTCAAGGCCGCCGGTCGTGATGACGTCGCCCGGGGCCAGGCCCTCGTCGCCCAGCCGCAGCGCGGGGTCGAGGGCGCGCACCGGGCTGCGGGTCAGCTCGGCGAAGCGGGCCGCGCCCTCGGCGTGGTCGGGGTGTCCGTGCGTGAGCAGGGTCAGCGCGATGCGCCGGCCCGCCTTCTCGGCGGTGGCGATCACATGGGACAGGTGCCCGTCGTCGAGCGGGCCCGGGTCGATGACGACGGCGAGGTCGGAGCCGGGCTCGGCGACGATCCAGGTGTTCGTGCCGTCCAGGGTCATCGCGGACGGGTTGGGCGCGAGGACGTTGGTCGCGCGGGCGGTCGCCGGGCCCGGGAGGACCCCGCCGCGCGGCTGCCCGGGAAGAGCTGCTGCCTCACTCATACGGCGTCTCCAGGGGTGGCGGGGCCGGTGCTGGGCGGAAGGGGCGGCCCGTCACGGCCGGCCCCCGGCCGGGATGTGCTTGGTGAACTCGTCGTGGCCCGGCCAGCTCAGGACGAGTTCGCCGTCCTCGCCCAGGCGGGCCCGGGCGAGGACGGGGGTCAGATCGCGCCCGGCCGCCGCCGTGAGCGCCTCGGCGGCCGTCGCGTACGGCAGGAGGTCGCGCAGGGTGGAGATGGTCGGCGGCATCATCAGGAGCTCGCCCCGGTCGTAGCCGGCGGCGGCTTCGGCGGGGCGGATCCAGACCGTGCGGTCGGCCTCGGTCGAGGCGTTGCGGGTGACCTGGCCCTCGGGGAGCGCGGCCACGAAGAACCAGGTGTCGTAGCGCCGGGGCTCGAACTCGGGGGTGATCCAGCGCGCCCAGGCACCCAGCAGGTCGGAGCGGAGCACCAGGCCGCGCCGGTCGAGGAACTCGGCGAAGCTGAGGCCGCGGCTCACCAGGGCCTGGCGGTCGGCCTCCCAGTCGTCGCCGGTGGTGTCGCCGACGACGGTGTCCGCGTCGGGCCCGGCGAGCAGGACGCCCGCCTCCTCGTACGTCTCGCGCACCGCAGCACAGACGATGGCCTGGGCGGAGGCGGGGTCGGTGCCGAGCCGGGCGGCCCAGGTCTCGCGGCCCGGGCCCGCCCAGCGCAGCGCGGAGTCCTCGGCGTCGCGCGGGTCCACGCCGCCGCCCGGGTAGGCGTAGGCACCGCCGGCGAAGGCCATGGAGGTGCGGCGGCGCAGCATGTGGACGCTGGGGCCGCCGGCGTCCGGGCCCGCCGCGTCCCGCAGCAGCATCACGGTCGAGGCGCGGCGCGGCTCGACGGCGGTGAGCTCGCCTGCGGCGAGGGCGCGGATGCGGTCCGGCCATTCCGGCGGATACCACTGACCATGGGGCATGGGCGGATGCTACGGGGTGACGTGCGGATGTTCGAGGGGGTGTGTGTAGGTGACATCCCTTTGACACACGCGGCGCGGCACGCCACGGCCCATGCCACGGGGGGCCGGCCCGTACGGATACGGACCGGCCCCCCGTGGGCGGACGGCGGGGCTCAGCCCTCGATCTCGACCTGGATCTCGACCTCGACGGGCGCGTCCAGCGGCAGCACGGCGACGCCGACGGCGCTGCGGGCGTGCACGCCCTTGTCGCCGAGGACCGCGCCGAGGAGCTCACTGGCACCGTTGATGACACCGGGCTGGCCGGTGAAGTCGGGCGCGGAGGCCACGAAGCCGACGACCTTCACGACGCGTGCGACGCGGTCCAGGTCACCGACGACGGACTTCACCGCGGCGAGCGCGTTCAGGGCGCAGGTGGCGGCCAGTTCCTTGGCCTCCTCCGGCGTCACCTCGCCGCCGACCTTGCCGGTGACCGGCAGCTTGCCCTCCACCATGGGCAACTGGCCCGCGGTGTACACGTACGCCCCGGAGCGCACGGCCGGCTGGTAGGCGGCGAGCGGCGGCACCACCGAGGGCAGGGTCAGGCCGAGTTCGGCCAGCTTGGCCTCGACGGCGCTCATGCCTTCGCCCGCTTCAGGTAGGCCACGAGCTGCTCGGGGTTGTTCGGCCCGGGAACGACCTGGACCAGCTCCCAGCCGTCCTCGCCCCAGGTGTCCAGAATCTGCTTGGTCGCGTGCACGAGAAGGGGCACGGTCGCGTATTCCCACTTGGTCATGGGCCCGACTGTAGCCGCTGGCCGCCGCCCCCTGGCGCGGGCGCCTTACCCGGACCACATGCGTAGGCCGTGGGCGGACTGGTTAGGCTCGAAGGTGTGAGCAGGCTCCAGGTCGTCAGCGGCAAGGGCGGTACCGGCAAGACCACGGTCGCCGCAGCACTCGCGCTCGCCCTCGCGACGGAGGGCAGGCGCACGCTCCTCGTCGAGGTCGAGGGCAGACAGGGCATCGCGCAGCTCTTCGAGACGGAGGCCTTTCCGTACGAGGAGCGCAAGATCGCGGTCGCGCCCGGTGGCGGGGAGGTGTACGCGCTGGCCATCGACGCCGAGCGGGCCCTGCTCGACTACCTCCAGATGTTCTACAAACTCGGCGGAGCGGGGCGGGCCCTGAAGAAGCTCGGCGCGATCGACTTCGCCACCACCATCGCGCCCGGCGTGCGGGACGTGCTGCTGACCGGCAAGGCGTGCGAGGCGGTGCGCCGCAAGAACAAGCAGGGCGCGTACGCGTACGACTACGTCGTGATGGACGCCCCGCCCACCGGCCGCATCACCCGCTTCCTGAACGTGAACGACGAGGTGGCGGGCCTGGCGAAGATCGGCCCGATACACAATCAGGCGCAGGCGGTCATGCGCGTCCTCAAGTCCCCCGAAACAGCGGTGCACTTGGTGACCCTCCTGGAGGAGATGCCGGTCCAGGAGACCGTGGACGGCATCGCCGAGCTGCGGGGCGCCGAGCTGCCGACGGGCCGGGTCATCGTGAACATGGTCCGTCCGCGCCTGCTGGACGGGGCGGCGGTGCGCACGGTGACCGGGGACCGGCGCAAGGAGGTCGCCAGGACGCTGACGCGGGCCGGGGTGACGGGTTCGGCGAAGCTGGTGACCCCGCTCCTGGAGCAGGCCGCCGAGCACGCCGCGCGGGTGGAGCTGGAGCGCGAACAGCGGTCGGTCCTGGACGAGTTGGGGCTGCCGACGCACGAACTGCCGCTGATCGGCGAGGGAATGGACCTGGCCGGGCTGTACCGCCTGGCGACGGAACTGCGCAAGCTCGGGGTGGGTGAGTGACGTTGGACGCGGCCGGGGCACTGGCGATCGATCCGCTGCTCGACGATCCGGGGACACGCATCGTCGTGTGCTGCGGCTCGGGCGGCGTGGGCAAGACAACCACCGCCGCGGCACTGGGAGTTCGGGCCGCCGAGCGGGGCCGCAGGGTCGTGGTCCTGACCATCGACCCGGCGCGCCGACTGGCCCAGTCCATGGGCATCGACTCGCTCGACAACACCCCGCGCCGGGTCAAGGACGTCGAGGGCGAGGGCGAACTGCACGCCATGATGCTCGACATGAAGCGGACCTTCGACGAGATCGTCGAGGCGCACGCGGATCCGGAGCGCGCCAAGGCGATCCTGACGAACCCCTTCTACCAGTCCCTGTCGGCCGGCTTCGCGGGCACGCAGGAGTACATGGCGATGGAGAAGCTGGGCCAGCTGCGGGCCCGGGACGAGTGGGACCTCATCGTGGTCGACACCCCGCCGTCGCGTTCCGCGCTGGACTTCCTGGACGCCCCGAAGCGGCTCGGGTCCTTCCTCGACGGCACGTTCATCAAGCTGCTCATGGCCCCCGCGAAGATGGGCGGCCGGGCCGGGATGAAGTTCCTCAATGTCGGCATGTCGATGATGACCGGCACGCTCGGCAAGCTGCTCGGCGGACCGTTCCTGCACGACGTGCAGACCTTCGTCGCGGCCATGGACACCATGTTCGGCGGCTTCCGGACCAGGGCGGACGCCACCTACCGGCTGTTGCAGGCGCCGGGCACCGCGTTCCTGGTGGTGGCCGCGCCCGAGCGGGACGCGCTGCGCGAGGCCGCGTACTTCGTGGAGCGTCTGGCCGCCGACGACATGCCGCTGGCCGGGCTCGTCCTGAACCGGGTGCACGGCAGTGCCGCGGCCCGTCTCTCGGCCGAGCGGGCTCTCGCGGCGGCGGAGAGCCTGGAGGAGGATCCGGCGGAGTACGCCGCCCGGGGCCTCGCTGAGGGGCCGCAGGAAAATCTTGACGAGCCCGGCATTGTGGATCAGAAGCCCGGGAAAGCTGGACACCGTGGCCCCGGCGCCCCCTCTCCCGAAGCCGAGGCCGGCATCGACACCGCAGTCGCCACCAACGCCGACACCGACATCGACGCGGGCACGCACGTCGACACCGACGCGGGCACCGACCCGAACCCGGACGTCGACACCGAGGAATCAGTACAGCGGCTGACCGCAGGGCTGCTGCGGCTGCATGCCGAGCGGATGCAGGTGCTCGCGCGTGAACAGCGGACGCGCGACCGTTTCACCGCTCTGCACCCCGAGGTCAGGGTCACCGAAGTGGCCGCCCTGCCCGGCGATGTGCACGACCTCACGGGGCTGCGGACCATCGGGGAACGGCTCGCGGCCGGTGGATCCCCGGCCGGAGCTTCCTGAACCGTCGCACGGTACCGACCCACCGGCGCCGTCCCGTCCCACCGGCACCTCGGTCCACCGGCGCCCTCTTGTCCCCCGGGCGCCCGCGGCCCCGTCAGCCCACCGCCGCGAACGCCTCGTCCCCGAAGGAGTGCGGGTAGTCGTACTCCGACTCCTCCTCCGCGCACACGGGCAGGATCCCCGTGCTGCGCTCGTACTCGGTGCGCGCGGTTTCGAGGAGGCGGTGCCACGAGGTGACGGTGGGACGCCTGCGCAAAAGGGCGCGCCGCTCCCGTTCCGTCATTCCGCCCCACACGCCGAACTCGACGCGGTTGTCGAGCGCATCCGCCAGGCACTCCGTACGCACCGGACATCCGGTGCACACCGCCTTGGCCCTGTTCTGCGCTGCGCCTTGTACAAACAGTTCGTCCGGATCGGTAGTGCGGCAGGCTGCCTGCGCACTCCAGTCGGTTACCCAGCCCATGCCGGCGCCGTCCTCTCCCGAATCGAGGCTCCCCCACGGCGGCAGCGGCATATTCACCGCTGCCAGTTGAGGACGTTACGGAAGGTAGGGACAGCGCAACACCCCCGTCGGGCCCAATCTTGAATGGCCCGAACGGACTATGCGTACGCAGCAGATCACCCAACGGAGTGAGCCGAGGACATGCGCGACACATCCGGAATATCCGGACGTATCAGTTGAGCCAGAACGGACGTCAGGTGACGCATGAGGCGGAAACGGACGCCAACCGGGTTGTTTCCTGCCGGATTCGGGGACGGCGGAACACTTCCACGCGCGGCCGGGGACTTGATGCACAGCCGCACTGCTGTGACAGTTGAGAGCAGCTTAGGCCAGAGCCTTCACCCGTGTCCGGCGATTGAGAACGTAGGCTGCCCCCATGGCAAAGAAGCGATCGGGCGGCGGCCTGACCGGGTCCCAGCAGGCAGCCAAGTTCCTCGGCGTCAGTGTGTTGGCGGGTGCCGTGCTCGCGGGGATCGCCCTGCCGGCGGCCGGCGCGCTGGGGCTCGCGGCCAAGGGCACGGTCGAGGGCTTCGACGAGATCCCGGCCAATCTGAAGACCCCGCCGCTGAGCCAGCGCACCACGGTCCTGGACAGCAAGGGCGGCACGATCGCCCAGGTCTACTCGCGCGACCGCACGGTGGTGCCGCTCGCCGACATCTCGCCCTACATGCAGAAGGCGATCGTCGCGATCGAGGACTCGCGCTTCTACGAGCACGGCGCGATCGACCTCAAGGGCGTCCTGCGCGCGATGAACAAGAACGCGACCAGCGGCGGTGTCGCCCAGGGCGCGTCCACGCTCACCCAGCAGTACGTGAAGAACGTCTTCGTCGAGGAGGCCGGCGACGACCCGGACAAGGTCGCCGAGGCCACTCAGCAGACGATCGGCCGCAAGGTCAAGGAGCTGAAGTACGCGATCCAGGTCGAGGAGGAGCTCGGCAAGAAGAAGATCCTGGAGAACTACCTCAACATCACGTTCTTCGGGCAGCAGGCCTACGGCATCGAGGCCGCGGCCAAGCGCTACTTCTCCAAGTCGGCCAAGGACCTCACCCTGGACGAGTCGGCGATGCTCGCCGGCATCGTGCAGTCGCCCAGCCGGTACGACCCCGTCAACGACGCGCAGGAGTCCAAGAAGCGCCGCAACACGGTGCTCCAGCGGATGGCCGACATGAAGGACATCTCGCAGGCCGAGGCCGACAAGGCCAAGCAGGCGCCGATCAAGCTGCAGGTGAGCAAGCCGAAGAACGGCTGCATCACCGCGGTCGACGGCGCGGGCTTCTTCTGCGACTACGTGCGCGAGGTCTTCCTGTCCGACCCGGTCTTCGGCAAGACCAAGGAGGAGCGGGCCAAGCTGTGGAACCAGGGCGGGCTCACCGTCCAGACCACGCTCGACCCGCAGGCCCAGAAGTCGACCCAGGAGTCGATCAAGAGCCACGTCTACCAGAAGGACAGCGTCGCGACCGCCGTCACGCTGGTGCAGCCCGGCAGCGGCAAGATCCTCGCCATGGGCCAGTCGAAGCCGTACGGCTTCGGCGACAACGAGACGCAGATCAACTTCTCGGTCAACCGCCAGATGGGCGGCTCCAATTACGGCTTCCCGGTCGGCTCGACCTTCAAGCCGTTCCTGGCCGCGGCCGCCATCGAGGGCGGCAAGCCGCCGACCCAGCAGTACCCCTCGCCGTACGAGATGGACTACCCCGCCTCCGTCCAGACGTGCAGCGGCAAGCCGTGGGTGAACGACCCCAAGCACCCGGCGCACCTGGAGAACGAGAACGAGTCCGAGGTCGGACCGTTCGCGCTCAAGGACGCGATGGCCAAGTCGGTCAACACCTACTTCGTGCAGATGCTCGGCGACATCGGCATGTGCCCCGTCTCGCAGATGACGGACAAGCTGAATGTCCGTCAGGGCAACGGCGAGAAGCTGCCCCTGGTGCCCTCGGCGCTCACCCTCGGCTCAACCGGCATCTCGCCCCTGACGATGGCCTCCGCGTACGCGGCCTTCGCCAACCGGGGCACGTACTGCAGCCCGATCGCCATCGAGTCCATCAAGAAGGCCGACGGCTCGTCGGTGCCGGTCCCCAAGACGGCCTGCTCGCAGGCGATGTCGCAGAGCACCGCGGACAGCGTCAACACCCTGCTGCGCGGCGTGGTCGACTCCGGTACGGGTTCCGAGGCCGGCCTCAAGGACCGTGACAACGCGGGCAAGACCGGTACCACCGACGCCCGCAAGAACGCCTGGTTCGTCGGTTACACCTCGAACCTGTCGGCCGCGGTGTGGGTCGGCAGCCCGTCGCAGCGCGTGGAGATGAACAACATCACCATCGGCGGGCAGTTCCAGGAGCAGGTGTACGGCGGTCAGGTCCCGGGTCCGATCTGGCGCGACGCCATGACCGGCGCGCTCCAGGGCCAGAGTTCGCCGCCCTTCGTGAGCGTCAACATCCCCGACGCGGGCGGCCAGAAGCCGCCCGCCGACCCGGCGACGGCCGGGGCGCCGGGCAACACCACCGACAAGGGCAAGAACAAGGGCAAGCACAAGCCGAAGCCGGGCGGCGACAACAAGCCCCCGAGCCAGGGCGGGAACGACCCGTTCCCGGGGATCTCGCTGCCGCCGGGTGTGGTGGGCGGCGACAACGGGGCGTGGCCGCCGCGGTAGCCCCGTCCGCACGGGCCGAACACAAGGGGGCGCCCCGGGGATCGGATCCCTGGGGCGCCCCTTTGTGCGGAGTGATTCGGCGAGGCCCGGCGGGCTTGGCGCCGGGCGGGGCTTGGCGCCGGGCTCGGCCCGCTGGGCCGGGTGGGGCTTGGCGCCGGGCTCGGCCGGCTGGGCGGCCGGGTTCCGCGTGAGCGGGGTCAGCCGGCCAGGCGCTGCTTGACCGCTGCCGCGACGCGCCCACCGTCGGCGAGGCCGGCCACCTTCGGGTTCACGATCTTCATGACGGCGCCCATGGCGCGCGGCCCCTCGGCCCCGGCGGCCCGGGCCTGCTCGACCGCCTCGGCGACGATGCCCGCGAGCTCGTCGTCGGAGAGCTGCTTGGGCAGGTACGCGTCGAGGATCTCGCCCTCGGCCAGCTCGCGCGCGGCGGACTCGGCACGGCCACCCTTGTCGAAGGCCTCGGCGGCCTCGCGGCGCTTCTTCGCCTCCTTGGCGATCACCTTGAGCACCTCGTCGTCGGAGAGCTCGCGCGCGGACGTACCGGCGACCTCTTCCTTGGCGACGGCGGTGAGGGTCAGCCGGAGCGTGGACGAGCGCAGCTCGTCGCGCGCCTTCATGGCGGTGGTGAGGTCGTCCTTGAGTCGGGCCTTGAGCGTGGTCATGTGCCCAGTGTGTCAGGTGCGGTGGGCCGCCCGCCCGCCGATTAATGCCGTCGCGGCCGGGTCTGCGACGATGGGGACATGCGCGCGCGATACGGAATTCCCTTGGGTATCACGGCGGTCGGGGCCGCCGGACTCGCCTATGCGGCGGGCTTCGAGGCCAGATCGTTCCGGCTGCGGCGGGTGACGGTGCCGGTGCTGCCGCCGGGGGCGCGCCCGTTGCGCGTACTGCAGGTCTCGGACATCCACATGGTGAGCGGCCAGCGCAAGAAGCGGGCGTGGCTGCAGTCGCTCGCGGGCCTGCGTCCCGACTTCGTGGTGAACACCGGGGACAACCTGTCGGACCCGGAGGGCGTCCCCGAGGCGCTGGACGCGCTGGGCCCGCTGATGGAGTTCCCCGGCGTCTACGTCTTCGGCTCCAACGACTACTACGGCCCGAAGCTGCGCAACCCCGCCCGGTACCTGTTCGAGAAGGCGCAGGGCAAGCACGGCCTGAACGGGAACGCGCCCGCCGTGGGCGTGGTCCACAACCCGTGGGAGGACCTGCGGGACGCGTTCGACGCGGCGGGCTGGGTGAACCTGAACAACACCCGGGGCCGCCTCAAGCTGGACGGCATGGAGCTGGCCTTCACGGGCCTGGACGACCCGCACATCAAGCGGGACCGCTACACGCGGGTGGCCGGCGGTCCGGAGCGCGACGCGGACCTGTCGATCGCCGTGGTCCACGCCCCGTACCTGCGCTCCCTGGACTCCTTCACCACGGACGGCTACCCCCTGATCCTGGCCGGCCACACCCACGGCGGCCAGCTGTGCATCCCCTTCTACGGGGCCCTGGTCACCAACTGCGACCTGGACACGGGCCGGGCGAAGGGCCTGTCCAGCCACACGGTGGACGGCAGGAGCGCGTACCTCCACGTATCGGCGGGCTGCGGCACGAACCGCTACACCCCCCTCCGCTTCGCCTGCCCGCCGGAGGCGACGCTGCTGACGTTGGTGGGGCGGCGGGGGTAGCGGGGGCTTGGCCGGCCGGCGGGGCCCGGCCGGGAGGCCCCGGCTGGGAGGCCCGGCTGGGGCTCGCCCTGGGGGCTTGGCTGGCCGGCGGGGGCGGCTGGCCGGGCTGGGCGGGGGCTCGCCCTCAGGGCTGAGCGGGGCCGGCCGGGGACGGCAGGAGCGGCCCGTACCCCCTACGGTGAAGGGATGCGGTACGACCAGATATCCCCCCAAAAACTCGTCCCCCGCACATCCCGAACCACCGGCACCACCGGGATTTCCGGCACCACCGGGATTACGGGAGCCACCGGAGCCACTGGCACCACCGGAGCCACCCGCACAACTCGCCCCACCCGCACAGCCCGCACGGCCCACGTCCCCCCATCCGTGGTCCTGCCGAACCGGCGCCGCCCGTACGCGGCGGCGTTCCGCGCGCTGATCTGCGTGGCGGCACTGACGGGCATCGTGATCGACCTGGTCACCGGCAGCCCGCTGCGCGTCCTGAGCTACTTCACGATCCAGTCGAACGTACTGGTGGCGGTGGCGTTCGGCTGGTCGGCGGTGCGGGCGTGGCGGGCGGCCCCGCCGCTGCCGCCGCGCGTGACCGGGGGCGTCCTGCTGTACATCGCGATCACGGGTCTGGTGTACCACCTGATCCTGGCGAACAGCGCGAGCGGCTTCTCGATGACGGACGACCCGACGGCGCTGGTGACGGGCTGGCGGACCGCCTCGAACCAGCTCCTGCACACGGTGACCCCGCTCGGCGCCCTCCTGGACTGGCTGCTCCTGACCCGCCCGGGCGGCCTGCGCCCCCGCCACGCGGCGCAGTGGCTCCTGTACCCCCTGGCGTACTTCGCCTTCGCCCTGATCCGGGGCGCCCTGATCACCCCCGGCACGGCGGGCCGCTACCCGTACCCCTTCCTCGACGTGGCCCAGCACGGCTACCCGGCCGTCCTGACCAACGCGCTGATCCTGGGCGCGGCCTTCTACGCCCTGGCCCTGACGATCACCGGCCTCGACCGCGTCCGCCCCTGCCCGCACGGCCCCGAAAACCGGATTTCGTCTCCGGCCGCCAGTGGGCTAAAGTAAACGACGTCGCCGCGACAAGCGGAGACAATCGGGGTGTAGCGCAGCTTGGCAGCGCGCTTCGTTCGGGACGAAGAGGTCGTGGGTTCAAATCCCGCCACCCCGACAGCTAAGTAGCAGATCAGGGCCACCGACTCACGTGAGTCGGTGGCCCTGATTCGTTGTGCGTGTCCATCTGCGTGACTACGGCTTCTGATCTTGCTTGAAGATGCCGTCCATCACGGTCGCTCCGGTCTGGATCACGGGGCGGATCTGCTTCCGGTAGACCTCTTCGGTCACGGCAGTACCGGAGTGGCCGACGAGTCGAGAGATCTCCTCCAGGGGTACGCCACTGTCGGAGAGCAGCGAGACGAAGCGTCCGCCGGGACCTCCCCGCCTTGGTGTCCCCGCCACGCCGGCCCGAGCGCCACACGGCGATGTGCGGAGGCTACGGAGGATTGGCCTCCGACCTGCCCTAGAGGTACGAGCACCGGTCAGAAGGACGACGGCGATGTCCACGTACATGGAACTCCCCTCAGCAGCCTTGAGCACGGCCTCTGCCTGCCCCAAGGTGAACGCCTTGGACGGACGTCCTGGACGGACACCCCCGACGGACGGCCGGAAGGAGCACAGCTCGACGACGTCGCGCTTCACCGTGTCTCGCGCCATGGCCCACTTGACCGAACGGTTCAGGCAGGAGTGCACACTCTGCACCGTGCGCGTACTGAGCGATCTCGCCTTGATAGCCAGCCAGCGATCAACGTCCTCCGCACTGAGATCACGCAGCTTCCGGCTCCCGGGCTCGGGATCACGTGAGTTCGACTCAGCCCAGTAATAGTCTCGATCGTGCGGTCGTCCCGCCCCGCCAGGCCGTAGGCAAGTCAGTCGTTGACCGCATCCGCGACTGTGCAGTTCGTGGGTGCGATGGTGAGCCCGTCCTCGTGATCGCGCAGCACCTCCTTCAGCTTGCATCGGCGAGAAGGGCCGACTCCTTGCGATCCGCCGTGCTGACAAAGGCACTTGGGAATTCCCGGGCGGCGTATCCGAACTCAACGAGACTCCTGAGACCGGCGTCGCCCGCGAGGTCTTCGAGGAGACGGGCATCCATGTAGAGGTGGACCAGCTCACCGGGGCCTACAAGAACACCACCAGGGGCATCGTCGCCCTGGTCTTCCGCTGCAAGCCCTCAGGCGGCACCGAGTGCACGTCCAGCGAATCAACCGCGGTCGGCTGGCTCACGCTGGAAGAGGTCAGCGAGCGCATGGCGAGGTCTTCGCGATCCGTCTCCTGGACGCGTTGGACGGCAACGGTCCTCATGTGCGGAGCCATGACGGCAAGAGCCCGATCGCAGCACGGTAGAACTTTCCCTACTTCAGCAAGCACCCGGCTGCGCTCCCCTCCGGCGGGCGGGCTTCCCGGCTGCGCCGACGCCCGCCCACTGTGGATAGGCCCGGAGGTCATGAGTCGAGCCCCCGACGACGCGGCCCACGGTCACAGATGATGCCTCCGGCGGGGGATCGGCCGGCACCGGGGGGAGGGGGGCTCCGTTCCCGGCCGCGGGCACATCGTGGTGAGCGTGGGGGGCTCCCATCCCGTCCGCCGTCGACCCAGGCAGAGCCGAGCAGACGCGGCCCATGGCGTCCAGGTCGTTCGTACAGTGGCGCGCTCCACCTGGACGCCATGAACCACGTCCGCTCCACGGTGTGTGGGTCGATGGCGGACGGGATGGGAGCAGGGGAGAGTGGTGGGGTGAGGCAGGCTATGAATCACTCGACGGCCGACTTGACTTGATCTCCCAAATCGAGTTCTATCGAGGTGCGGGCTGAACCTGTCCTCCTTGACAGGTGTAGGTCTGCGATCAGGGCCCTCCTTTACGGAGGGCCTCTTTTTTGCCTCAACGAGGCCAATGGACGATCCCGTCGGGGCGGCTTGTGGACACTTCAGCCAAAACCCGGGACCCCAATTCCCCCCACATCTTCTCGTTGCACACCGCTCCCGACTTCCCCTCCGGTGGCACGATCCTTCTATACGCGGCATAAGCGCATAGGTCGGCAAGCTGGATGAAGTAGGAGTCGTCAGACTTGCGCGAGATTGGATCTTCTACGAAGTAGGGAGCCTGAACCAAAGCCCCGCGTGCATCCCAACTGACCCGCCGAAACGCCCTGTGCAGGGACTTGATCTTCTTGTCCTCGCCCTCGTCATGCACGAGGGCGATCGGAACGCTCGACTGTGTAGATCGCTCGCGTAGCCGCTGCATCAAGTACTTCCATGCAATCTCAGACGGATCACGCGGTTTGGTCATCTTGCGCTTATCGATGACCACGGCAAAAACGCCAGAAGAAACAAGAATCAGCGTCTTCATGTGCGTCTGGTAGATGTCTCGTCTTTGGCCATCCCCCAAGCCGTAGCGCTTGAGATCTCCCCGGCTCCTGAGCAGGTAATTAGCCTTGATCTCGTCTCGCAACCGCACGCCGTATTGTTTGCCGATCGAGCGGCGCATCTTGGCGAGAACATCCAGCCTCTGAGTCCAGCCATCAGCCGGAACGAGCACACAAGCCAGGATGTACGTAGATGAGCCTCCAGTGGACATTCCAGAGTCCCCGGTCTCGTCTACGTAGGCCCATTCGAACGACGGACGCTCAGCCTGAGCAAGCAGCTCTCCAGCCGAACCCACCCCATTGAGATCCATAGGCAACCCCCTGATGATCTGGCATCAGGGTAGATCTGACAGCGCAGGCCGACTACCGATTCGCGCTTTCCTGCGGGAACCGAGGACCGGGCACGCGTGATTGAGAGCTTTGCAGTACAGCAGCGAAGTACCGCAACCTCAGCAAACGTCTACGTCCCGGGAGACCCCCGCGGGAACCCGAAGGCGACTGGTACGACCGCTGGCGACCGATCCACATAGAGCTACGGATCAGAAGCCCCCGCACGCCCACTCCGCTCAGACCGGGTGGGCGTACGGGGGCAACTAGCAGGTTTCCTAATCGAGGCTCCTACTCCCGCCAGCTCTGCCAAACTCCGTCCATGAGGCGGTGTGCTGGCGTTACACGGCAACGGCATGGCTGCGGGAACCCGGCTGGACGAAGCGGGTTCTGCCACGTGCACGGGGGTGGTGCAGGCGCTAGAAGGCCTCGAAACTTCGCGCCGGCGAGACCGCAACGAGTAACTGTCACCCCTGTTCCCCCACCCAAGCGCAGACGTAGAGGCTGGTGGTGGAAGTGGCGCTGGTTCGTCGTGGGTTGGTTCGAGTGGCTGCGCAACCGAGTCGGAGCGGGCCCGCATAGCTGAGCGGCGCTTAGCGCGAACCGAACCAGGGCAACTGCCTGTGCCAGACCCGTGTCAGATCGGCCGGAGGAAGCACGGTGGGGTAGGCGCCGACACCACGAGCCTATCGAATCGCTCTGCCGCAGGTCAGGCATCCAACTACCCTTAGATCTACGGAGCTTACCAAGCTCGTGTCTTCCTGCCTTGACCCAATCGCTCCGCACTGGTCGGCTGAGCATGTGGCCACCGATCCGAGCGAGTACGACAAGTCCATGCCGGCCGTTGCGGCGCACCTCGCAAAGGTCGAGCGGGCGGTTGATCGCACTCGCGCCTCGCATGGTGGACAGCCGTATGCCGAAGTGCACCAGGCGCTCGTTGAAGCTCTGCAAACAGAGGACGCCCAACGCGTTGTACCGCAGGTCGTCGAGGAGTTTGCGCGGCAGATCTCCGAGTTGCCAACGAACCAGTGACGGGTGGGCGGTGAGTGTCTAACTGCGTGACAACCGCGAACAACCGTGGACGCCAGTGGACTATCAGCGCAGGTGGAAGGCACAGCAGCCCAAGGTGAGCGAGCATCCCGA
Organism: Streptomyces sp. NPDC048111; assembly: GCF_043202815.1. Lineage (NCBI taxonomy): Bacteria > Bacillati > Actinomycetota > Actinomycetes > Kitasatosporales > Streptomycetaceae > Streptomyces > Streptomyces sp. NPDC048111. The sequence continues at coordinate 94,872 of NZ_JBIDBD010000011.1, read as the reverse complement.
GTTGCTTCGGGACGAAGAGGTCGGTCGTCGACTGAGGCACCGTGCCGACGAGGCCGTCGCCAACACGGACTTGCTGTCAGTGACCCCCGTCCAGCCTTGAACCACTGTCGTCCCCTAGGAGAAGCAGGGCCCGGCGGGTCGCGACTGGCGTTGGCGTCGCGGGCGCCCGGGGGCGTCGCGCAGAATGGGGGTCGAACCAGATCCCGTCGCTCGTGGCGTTCCCTTGAGGAAGGTTCAACACACATTGTCCGGAACGGATCGAAACGCGGACCAGGGCTCCTCCCCTCCGGTCTTAGTGAGCGCGGCGCGACGGGTACGCCGACTCCAGGCACCCCTGATCGCCGCTCTCGGAACGGTGCTGTCGGTGGTGTTCGCCTTTGTGCTGTGGGCGCTGGTGGAGGCGAACGGGCCGGCGTACGACAACCTTCAGCGGCGTGCCTGGTTGGAGACGGCGACAACGACCGCAGCCGTACTGGTGGGCATAGTCGGAGTCGTCGCGTCCTTGCTGTGGGCGGCAAATCGAGCCTTCACCACAGAGGCGGCCAGTGCGCAGAGCCACGTCGAGGCCGTCGACGTTCCCAACTTCAACATCACCGGCAACGGCGCCCAGATCTACCTTCAGCCCCGTGATTCCCCGGCGAAAAGTGGTCAGTTCGGGACCGCGGCGCTCCTGGAACCCGACCCTCAGGTCTCGATGCTGACCCAGATCTACGCGCACGGTCTCGCTCAGGCGAAGGTCAGCTTCTTCGTCAGCATCGTGTTCGGGATGGTGGGGTCGGCCGTTCTGCTGACCGGGGTCGCCCTGGCGATCATGCACGCAGACAGCGACGGGAGTCGGTACGGGGCGATCGTGACGCAGACTGCTGGAGCGGTCATCAACCTGCTGGCCGGGGTCTTCTTCCTGCAATCGAATCGCACGCGCCGCGACATGGGGGCGCAGGGCGTCATGCTCCGCGACGACAGCAGGTTCGATCGCAGCCTGAAGGCTGCCGGCGTCCTGTCCGACAACATCACTGACGGAGCGCTGCGCAATCAGGTGCGTGCCCAGATGGCCCTACAACTGGTGGGTGGCCAGTTCGACGCGACACCAGCGCCCGAACCGGATGAGATGGACGGCTCCTGTCCCGAGCCGCCGTCGGGCGATGCAGCGGCTTGGCCTCCCCACGCGGGCTCATAGCTGCCCATGGCATCCTCCTGGGGCCCCAGAGGTGCAGTGCGAGCGGCGTCCGGAGAACATCCGGCCCGGGATGAGGTCCAACTGGGTTTGGAAGTACTGAAGATGGGGGTGCCGTCACAGGATGGGGAATCGATGCGATGGTTCCGTAGCTACTGGGGCGAAGCAGACACCTGGTTCTACTTCGAGGTGGGTGACGACGGTTGGGTCCGTCGGCAGATCGAACTTGAGGGGCCCGCGCTGCGCCCCGTCGCAGCCGCGACCGCCGAAGACGACGATGCTCGATACGGGTTCACTGCCGAGTCGCCCGTCACCGATTGGGAGGGGCACGTCGAAGTGCCGCTGACGTTGCGGGAGTTCGAGGTGGTTTGGGTTGATGCTCGGCAACGGCTCATGGCAGGCCCGGTCTGAGGCACCGGTCGGCTCTGGGGCACCGGTCGACTCCGGGGTACCGGTCGACTCCGGGGTACCGGTCAACACTGGCGCGCTCTCCTTGGCCGCCCTCGCTCCCGTAGACGCGCCGAACGTACTGACCGCGTGCGCGCCGGGCCGGGTGGCGCCTCCCATGCGCCCTGCCGCGAGTCCGGGCCTGCCCTCACGCTGATTGTCGACAGGAGACAACTGGCCGGCGGGCGCTGGGGGTTCACCATGGGTGAGTGGAAGCAAGGGTATTGCCGGTGGCCGACCGCGGCCGGCGGTCGTTGCCGGAACAAGACGATGAAGGGCACATCGCGCTGCCACCTCCACCAGGGTGACTGGACCAAGCGCGGACAAGCCGAGCTGAAGAAGAAGGTGCGGGGGCGCCGCAGGAAGTGAGGCGAAGGTGCGGAGTGTGGGGGTGTCTGTCCTCCGGACGACAGCTCCGCATAAGCGGTTCGGGTCTGCTCCTCGGGACGGACGCTCCGCATAAGCGGTTCGGGTGCTGCTGCTCGGGACGGACGCTCCGCATATTCGGTTCGGTGCTGCTCCTCGGGACGGCAGTCCCGCCGAACCTGGCCCTCAGCCCAGCCAGGCCCGGCTCGGGGCGACCGAGCGCGGGACCGTCCACGCCCGTCCTCCTCACGCATCGTCACGAATGCGTTACAACCCCGAATATGCCAGCGCTCACATTCCCGCGCGGTAAGACGATGTCCTTCTGCGTTTGCCGGGATTGTCCGGGGGTGCGGTGCTGGTGTGCCGCGTGCCGTGACGATGAGAGGTGGGGACATGGGTGCTTATCGGTTCAATCCGCCTCCGGGTGGCCCGCGCCGCCCCCGGGATGGGTGCCGCCTCCGGACTGGCGGCCCGAGCCCTCCTGGCCTCCGCCGCCCGCGGGATGGCAGCTGTGGATTCTGGAGGACGGGTCGCCCGCCGGATCCGCCGGCGCCCCCGTCGACATGCCCCTCGCGGGGCCCGGGGCTGGGGCGGGACCCGGGACGTACAGCGGGACGTGGTCCGGCAACGGCCCCGGTACCGACCCCGGGATCGCTCCCGGGGCGTGGACCAGCGTCGGCCCCGGCAGCGCCCCCGGCCCCGGCACTCCCACCCCCCTCCCCTCCCCCCGCAAGGCCGGGCTCTTTGGGCGGCGGCGGGTGGACGGGCTGTCCGAGGCCGATGCCCTGCGGGCCTGGATCGCGCAGACGCAGGGGCTGGACGCCGTTCGGGTCGCGGATCTCGTACGGCAGGTCGAGGCGGAGGCCGGCGCGCTGCGTGAGAGGGCGTCCGCCGAGGCCGCCGAGGTGGCTGCGGGGGTGCTCAAGGACGCCCGCGACACGGCGAAGGAGATCCTCGACGACGCCCGGCGGACCGCGAAGGAGACGGAACGGACCCGCAAGGACGCCGACCGGCAGCGCAAGGAACTCGCCGACGCGGGACGCCAACTCGCCGAGCTGCAGGCCCGGATCGTCAACGCCGACGAGACGGCGATGCTCCAGGAGGCCGGCATCTACGCCTACCGGCACGCCCTGCACGACGCGATCGCCTACCGCAGCCGGCTCGACACCCTCCAGAACGAGATCAAGGAACTCGCCCGCGCGGGCCGTGCCGTGCAGGCGGCCACCGACTGGACAGTCAACGGGTCCAAGCGCGAGGGCATGAAGATGGTCCGCGACTTCTCCAAGCTCATGCTGCGCGCCTACAACGCCGAGGCGGACTACGCCGTACGGTCCATGCGTCCGCACCGGCTCAGCTCCCTCGTGGACCGGCTCTTCAAGAGCCGCGAGACGATCGCCAGGCTCGGCGCCACCATGCACATCCGGATCACCGACGAGTACCACAACGCGCGCGTACGGGAGTTGGAGCTCACCGCCGACTTCCTGCAGAAGAAGGAGGAGGAGAAGGAGGCGCAGCGCGAAGTGCGGGCCCGGGAGCGCGAGGAGGCCGCCGTCCAGCGGGAACTCGACCGGCAGCGCGAGAAGTTGAACAAGGAGCTCGGGCACTACCAGGCGGCCCTTGAGCGTCTGCGCGAGCGCGGGGACGCGGCGGCCGTCGCGGAGATGGAGGCCAAACTGGCCGAGATCGACGACGCCTTGCGGGACGTCGACTCCCGGGCCGCCAACATCCGCGCCGGCTACGTCTATGTCATCTCGAACATCGGCGCCTTCGGCGATCGCATGGTGAAGATCGGCATGACGCGGCGTCTCGAACCCCTGGAGCGCGTCTACGAGTTGAGCGGCGCGGCCGTGCCCTTCCGCTTCGACGTCCATGCGCTGATCTTCAGCAAGGACGCCGTCGGCCTGGAGGCGGACCTGCACCGTCAGTTCGCCTCGCGGCGGGTCAATCAGGTCAACAGTCGCAAGGAGTTCTTCTACGTCACCCCGGCGGAGGTGCGCCAGGCGCTCCAGCGGTTCGCCGGGCAGCACCTGATCGAGTTCACCGAGGAGCCGCAGGCCCTGGAGTGGCGGGCCGGGCAGCGTGGGGGCGGGGCTGCCGCCGCCTGACGCCGCTTATGCCCGTTGACACCTCAACACCGTTGACGCTGCCGAAGTGGGGACGGGCGGGCCGGCCGTGGTTCGGCTCCCGGGGGCCCACGCGGGGGCTCCGCCCCCTGCACCCCTCTCGGGGGCTGCGCCCCCGGCCCCCCCTTCGCCCCTGAACGGCGCTCGTCCTCAAACGCCGGACGGGCTGAGGGTGCGCATGCTGGCCAGCACCGGTGCTGCTTAGGGGCGCGGGGAACTCCGCAAACCTCGGCCACTCCAGCGCCGCCAGGGGCGCGGGGAACTGCGCGAGAAGCGAGCACGATCCGCACCCGGACCGCCCTTCGGAGTACCCCCGGACCACCACAGCGCCGGCGCACGCCCCCAATTTCATTGAACGCTCACCTATTACCCAGCACCGCCCTAAAGTCATCGCCCTGGCAAACACCTGCTCCCCGCTCTACGGCCGGACCGTGCGTGCGCGCGTGCCGGGGAGTGGGCCGCGGGTGGCGCAACTAGGGGGACCCACATGGCACCACCACAGCGCAGGCCCCGGCCCACGGCGCGAGACCAGCGGAACGCGCTCGTCGGGTGCGGCATCCTGCTCGCCGCGCTGCTCGGGATCGGCGGGTGCGGCGCCCTCATCAACGGGGGCGGCGGAGGCGGCCCAGCACCCGCGTCCACCGGCGCCTCCGCGGCCATCGCCGTCAAGAGCTACGTCGGCATGGGGCTCCAGGCCGCCCAGGACGCCGCCCAGAGCGACGGCATCTCCAAGCTCGCTTCCACGGACGCCACCGGCCGGCACCGCAGCCAGCTGTGGGACCGCAACTGGACCGTCTGCGCCCAGACCCCCGCGGCCGGCACCACCATGACCGCCGCCGACACCCTCCGCTTCGACACGGTCAAGTCCAGCGAGGGCGAGACCTGCACGGCCTCCACCCCCGCCGGGTCGCCCTCCGCTGCCACCCCCACCCCCACCGCCACCGCCACCGGAAGCCCTGGCGGAGATGGCACCAACTCTGCCTCCAGTGACGGCAGTTCGCGCCGCCCGGCAGCCGGTTCCGGCACAAGCGCAGGCGCAGGCGGGCACCGCGATACCACCGGCAGCTCGCCGTCCACCGGCCGCAGCGGCTCCACCCCGTCGACCGGCCACTCCTCCAGCTCGACCTCCTCCACCGGCGGCTCCGGCCACTCCTCGACAGGAGGCAGCACCACATCCGGAGGCAGCTCCTCCAGTGGCTCCCAGCACGCCCCCTCCGGCGCCACCGCCCAGTGCGTCGACGGCACGTACAGCTACTCCGCCCACCGCCGCGGCACCTGCTCCCACCACGGCGGCGTGGCGCGCTGGCTGGCCGACCTTCCCTCGTAGCCCACGGGGCCCCCGCCGTACCGGTCCCAGACCGCAGGCATGGCGGTCCGGACGGCCGACGCCCCCTCGCACCCCACACGGCCCCGCCAGCGCCACCCCGCCCGCACCCGACCCCCACGGACCGCACCCACCCACCGCCCACCCACCCCCGCAGAACCACCCCCTCCTCGTGGCACACTCGGCAGGGGTGCCTGCCGAAGCAGGGGTGCCTGCCGAAGGGGGAACGGCGTGGGGTCGTCGGAGTTGCTCATCGTCCTCGACCGGGACGGCGGCACGCCGTTGCAGCAACAGCTCTGTGATCAGATCACGGCCCTGGTGCGCGCGGGCCGGCTACGGCCGGGGGACAGCGTGCCCGCCTCCCGTGAGCTGGCCCAGCAGCTCGATGTGTCCCGCACCGTCGTCACCCGCGCCTACGAACTGCTGCGCGCGAACAGCGTCATCGTGGCCAAGCGCGGTTCGGGGACCCGGATCGCGCCCCGGGCCGCTGAGCGGGGCATCGCTCAACCCCCCGCACAACGAGCCGAGTTGGCTCCGCAGCCGCCGCGTCCCACTGACGGCAGCAGCGCCCTGTGGCAGCCCTGGGAGCCGGCGCCCTCGCACCGGCCGAGCGGCGCGCTCGACTTCCGGCACGGCACGCCGGCGCTCGCCGAGTTCCCCGTGGCCCGCTGGCGCCAGTCGCTGCACGACGCGTACGGGCGGGCCGATGTGGCCGCGCTCGGGTACGGGCCCGCCGAGGGGTCCTCGACCCTGCGCACCGAGATCGCCACGCTGCTGCGCCGCAGCCGGGCCCTGGACGCCTCGCCCGACCACATCATGGTGACCAGCGGCGCCACGCAGGCCCTGGACATCCTGGTGCGCATGCTGGTCGGGCCCGGTGACGTGGTGGTGATCGAGGACCCGAGCCACACCGTCCTGCGCCAGGTCTTCGGCTGCTCGCGGGCGCACGTCGTGCCGGTGCCGGTGGACGAACAGGGGCTGCGGGTCGGCGACATCGACGCCGCCGTCCGCGCCCACGGCCACGACCCGCAGGGCGTGAAGCTGGTGTACGTGACGCCCTCGCACCAGTTCCCCACCGGCGTCATCCTGTCCGGGGAGCGCCGCCGGGCGCTGGTGCGATGGGCGTACGGGCGCGGTGCGACCGTCCTGGAGGACGACTACCACAACGAGTTCACCTTCACCGGGGAGCGCCTTCCCGCGCTCGCCGCCGAGCGGCACCGCGACACCGTGGTGTACGTCGGAAGCTTCAGCAAGACGCTCTTCCCGGCGCTGCGCATCGGCTACGCGGTGCTGCCCCCGCAGCTGGTGCAGCCCTTCCTGGGGATCAAGTGGATCACCGACCGGCTCACCCCGACGGTCGCCCAGGAGGCGCTGGCCGACTTCGTGGCGACCGGCGCCTACGCCCGTCACATCAGCCGCATGACCCGGCTGTACCGCCAGCGCCGGGGCCGGCTCCTGGAGGCCCTGTACGAGCACTTCGGGGCGGAGGTGCGCATCTCGGGCGAGGCGGCCGGCCTGCACGTGCTGGTCACCCTGACCGGTGCGCGCGACACGGCCGAGGAGCGGATCGCCGAGGTGGCGGCCGGGCGTGGGGTGCGGATCTACCCCGCGTCCGGCTACTTCGTCGAGGACCCGCCGGACGGCCCGACGTTCCTGATGGGCTACGCGGCGCTGCCCGCCCCGCGCATCACCCGCGGCGTCGCCCTGCTCGCGGACGCGGTGCGGGAGGCGACGGGGCGCGGCGGCGGGCCGACGGCGTCCGCCGGGACGGATACCTAGGCCTCAACTCCCCTGCTGGGACGGCTCGGTGAAGCGCGGGCGGTGGAAGCGGGGGCCGTGGCCGTACGGGACGGTGCAGTCGAAGTGGGCCTTCGCGGTGCGGCCGTCGGCGGACAGGCCGGGCGCGTACGCGGTGGACTGCGTCGGGTCGAGCGGGAAGCCGAGCCGGTCGGGCAGCACGCTCAGGTCGCGGTCGGCCTGGAGCCGGGTGGTCATCGCCCACCACAGGTCGGCGTCCGACTCGATGTCGACGTCCTCGTCCACCGAGACCGCGAGCTTGGCCATCCGGAACTCCTCCAGGACCGACTCGGCCGCCTTGCGCACGGTCTCGTCGTCGGCCGGCGAACGCTTGGCCCGCCACTGGAGGACGACCATGAGCTGGCCGCCGCCCGCGGTGTGGCAGTGCACGCCCGCCACCGGCGCGTCCAGCTCGCGCAGCCGGGCGAGCACCGCCGCCTCCATGCCGAAGCCGAGCAGCACCGACTGCTCGTACCCGGGCCCCGAGACCGTCTGGAGGATGGCGCCCTCGCGCGCGGTGATCCCGGTGACCCGCACGGTCGGCAGGGCGGGGTGCGCACGGCCCCGGTAGCCGAGGAACTCCGGTGTGGCGTACGGGCCTTGAGGGTTCTCGGGGGCGGTGTCGGCGAGCAGTTCGCCCTCGATGACGTACTCGGCGTGCGCCACGCACTCCGCGTCCACGGTCCGGCAGCCGGTGAGTTCGACCGGCGCTCCGCCGAGGGCGCCCGCCACCGCCAGTTCGTCGATGTCGGGCGGCACCAGGGAGGCCGGGCAGCAGGAGGCGAGCAGGACCGCGGGCCCGAGGCCGAGGTGGATCGCGACCGGCAGGCTCTCGCCGCGGCGGGTGGCCGCCCGGTGCGCGGCCTCCAGGTCGCGGCCCGGCACCATCCACAGCGAGAGCCGGTCGGGGCCCTGGACGCACATCCGGTGGACGGACAGGTTGCGCACCCCGGTGTCGGGATCGGTCGCGAGGACGGAGCCGAGCGTGAGGTAGGGGCCCGCGTCCTCGTCGGTGAGGACGGGCACCGGCAGCGCGGTGAGGTCCGGTGCGAGCAGGGTGCGCACCGGTTCCCGGGCGCCCCGGCCGCGCACCGGGGCCACCGGCCGCCGCACCGCGTCCAGGATGCGGTGCGGCAGCAGGGCCGGGGTGGTGCCGAGCAGGGCGGCGGCCCGGCGCCGGGTGCCGTACAGGCCGATCAGCACGGCGCGGGCGGCGCCCCCGCCCGCCGGGACGACCCGCTCGAACAGGACCGCGGGGCCCGGCCCGGTCGGCGGCGGGGCGGGCGTGCCGGCCCACTTGGCGTACCGGGCCGAGACCCCGTAGCGGGCCGGCACCTCGGCCCGCTCCCGCACCAGCTCGCCGGGCATCGGGTCGAGCCCGGCGAGCGCGGTGCGCAGGTCGGCGAGCCGGCGCCCTGTCATGCCGCGCCCCCGGGGGCGCCGGCCGGGCCCGTGCGCGCCGCGGCCCGCCGCTCGGCGAGGAGCTCCATCTGGAGGTCGGTCAGTTCGCCGATCAGGGTGCGGTAGACGCTCTCGGCGATGCCCGGCGGCATGCCCTCCGCCTCGGCGATGGCGCGCACCTTGTCGATGACCTGGGCCACCCGGCCGGGCGAGCGCACGGTCTCCTCGTCGTTCTTGTACGTCGTCAACTCCCGCACCACCGCCGTGCGTCGGGCGAGCAGCGCGATGATCTGCCGGTCGAGCGCGTCGATGGACAGGCGCAGCTCGCCGATGCGTTCGGGGCCGGCGGCGGGCGTGGCCGCCGGCGTGGTGGAGGACGGGGTCGCGGACGGGGTCGCCGGCGTCGTGGAGGGCGTGGTCACGGGGCGGGCACCTCGTCGATCACGTAGACGACGGTCGCCTCGTCGTCGGAACCCTGCGAGCGGTGGCGCTCGTCGCCGGGGATGATGAAGCCCATGCCGGGGCGGCACGGCACGGAGCGGTCGTCGAAGTGGATGGTGAACTCGCCCTGGAGCACATAGCCCTGGTGGCCGCGTTCGCACCACTCCAACTCGTTGAATCCGGCGGGCAGTTCCATCAGGCGGATGCGCAGACCGCCGGTGTAGGCGATCTTCACCCGGCCGTCGGCGCCGGGCTTGTGCCACTTCTCCCAGGCAATGGCGTCGAAGTCGATGCCGACCAGGGCGGGCGGGGTCGTACTCACAGAGGGTCCTCCGATGGTGTCGGGTGGTGTGCCGGACGCGAGGGGTCCGGGCGGGGCGGTCGACGGCGTGGCTCAGGACAGCGAACGGCTGCGCTCCACGCGCTCGTTGCGGTCGTCCAGGGGCAGCACCGGCTCCCCGGTGTCCGCGCGGTGCCTGCGCAGCAGCAGGGTCATGTCGATCATGCGGTGGGCCATCCGCTCCAGGGCGTCGAGGCCCTCGGTGTCGTTCAGGCCCGGCTTGTCGGTGGTGTTGCGCAGCAGCGCGGGGAAGCCGCTGCCCACCAGGATCATGCGGTTGAGCAGCAGGTTGTCGACGAGCTGGTTGTGCACGGAGGCGTCGCTGTAGCGCCGGCCCGTGACGATGATGCCGCCGACCTTGTTGGCGAGCGGCCGGTCGAAGCGCAGGAACCCGACGCCCGCCCGCTCGATGAAGATCTGCATCAGGTGCGCGAGCCCGAAGCCGTGCACGGGCACCGCGTAGATGATCCCGTCGGCGCGCCGCATCTCCTCGACGACGGCCGGCATGTCGTCGGCCAGCGCGCACGGCAGGACACGGCTGTTGCAGTCGCCGCACGGGCTGCACGGCGAGATGCGCCGCTCGCGCAGGTGGAGCGTGCGGAACTCGGCCCCCCGGGCCCGCACGAGATCCCCCGCGTACTCCAGGGCCAGGTCGGTGTTGCCCCCCGCCCGCTCGGACCCCGATATGCCGAGGATGACGGGCCTGTCGTCGTGGTCGCCGATGACGGGCCTGTCGTCGTGGTCGCCGATGACGGGTCTGTCGCCTTGGTCGTCGCGGTCGTTCCGGTCGTTCCGTGCTCCCTGCATTCCGGTCCCCCCTCTCCCCGGGTCCCCGCCGGATCAGTCCGAGAGCTTTCCGGCGAAGTAGTCGATGTAGGCCTGCATGTCGAAGTGGCCGTGCCCGGACAGCGAGAAGAGGATGCTCTTCGCCTCGCCGGACTCCTTGCAGGCCAGCGCCTCGTCGATGGCCGCGCGCACGGCGTGCGTCGACTCGGGCGCGGGCACGATGCCCTCGGAGCGGGCGAAGGTGACGCCGGCCTCGAAGCAGGCGGTCTGCGGCACGGCCCGCGCTTCGAGCAGGTCCAGCTCCTTGAGCTGGCTGATGATGGGCGACATGCCGTGGTAGCGCAGGCCGCCCGCGTGGATGCTCGGGGGCACGAAGGTGTGGCCCAGGGTGTGCATCTTGGTGAGCGGGGTCATCCCGGCGGTGTCGCCGAAGTCGTACTCGAAGGAGCCCTGGGTCAGGGTCGGGCAGGAGGAGGGCTCCACCGCGATGGCCCGCACCGAACGCCCGCCGCGCAGCTGCTCGCCGAGGAACGGCAGGGCGAGGCCGCCGAAGTTGGAGCCGCCGCCGGCCGCGCCGATCACGATGTCCGGGTAGTCCTCGGCCAGCTCCATCTGGAGCAGGGCCTCCTTGCCGATGATCGTCTGGTGCATCAGCACGTGGTTGAGCACCGAGCCCAGCGCGTACTTGGCGCTGCCGCCGCTCTTGACGGCCGCCTCGACCGCCTCGGAGATGGCGAGGCCGAGGCTGCCCGGGGAGTCGGGGTCGGCGGCGAGCGCGGCGCGGCCCGCATCGGTCAGCTCGCTCGGGCTCGCGGTGACGCTCGCCCCGAACGTCTCCATCAGGCCCCGGCGGTAGGGCTTCTGCTGGTAGCTGACCTTCACCATGTAGACCTCGCAGACGAGGCCGAAGTACTGGCAGGCGAGCGCGAGCGAGCTGCCCCACTGACCGGCACCGGTCTCGGTGGTGAGGCGCTCCACGCCCGCCTGCTTGTTGTAGTACGCCTGCGGAATGGCGGTGTTGGGCTTGTGGCTGCCGGCCGGGCTGACGCCCTCGTTCTTGAAGTAGATGCGGGCCGGGGTGTCCAGGGCCTGCTCCAGACGGCGGGCCCGCACCAGCGGGCTGGGCCGCCACTGGCGGTAGACGTCGATGACGGCGCCCGGGATGTCGGTCTCGGGGGCGGTGGAGAATTCCTGGGCTATCAGTTCCGCCGGGAACAGCGGCTCCAGATCGGCCGGGGTGATCGGCTCGCGGGTGCCCGGGTGCAGCATCGGGTCCAGCGGCTTGGGCAGGTCGGCGACCACGTTGTACCAGGTGGTGGGGATCTGGGCTTCGGACAGCAGGAACTTCGTCTGCGACATGGGAACTTTCCTGTGAGAGAAGGGAACCGGTGCGGAGCGCGTGACGTGCTGGTGCGGGCGGTGCGGTGGTCCGGGTGGCCGCCGGTACGGGACGGCCTAGGTGGCCGCGGGGGCGGCGTCCTGCTCGGTGCCGGCGCGTGCGGTCGCGGCTGCGGGCGGCCTGATCCGCAGCACGGCGAAGGCGGCCATGCCGAGCAGCGGGGCGATCAGGAGCGTGAGGAACACGGGCCGGTGGCCGTGGGCCGTCCACAGCGCGCCGAGCCCGGCCGGCACGACGAGCCGGGCCAGACCCAGCACGAAGCCGTTGAGCGCCATGAACCGGCCGACGCGGTGCTCGTCGACGTGGTCGGCGACATAGGTCGGCACGACGACGGACACGATGATCTCGCCGAGCGTCCACACCACCGTGGACAGCAGCAGCGCGGGCAGCGAGAACCCGAAGACGATGACGGACAGGCCGAGCGTCCACAGCAGTCCGGCGGTCAGGAGCAGCGCCTTGGTGCCGCGGCCGCGCATGTGCTTCTCCATGAGCAGCCCGAGGCCGACCACGACGACGCTGTTGATCGTGTAGACGGCGCCGACGAGCCCCGCCGAATCGTGCAGGACGGTGGTGACGGCCAGCGGCAGGGCGTATTCGAGGCCGATGAGCGGCACGACGTAGAAGAACGAGACGAGCACGAGCAGCAGGACGTGCCGGTGGCCGAGCGGTCCCGAACGGCCGCGCCGGGACGCCGGGTCGGGGTCGCGCCTGCGGCGGTCGTTGGGCACCCAGAACAGGATCATGGCCGCGCACAGCAGGCCCGCGGCGATGTTGCCCGCGAACATGACGTGGTAGGAGTACGCGGCGGCGACCCCGCCGAGCAGCGGGCCCACCCCCATGCCGAGGTTGTTGCCGACGTAGCTGATCGTGTAGGCGAACGGGCGCTGCTCGGGGGTGGTCAGGTCGGCGACCAGGGTGTTGGAGGCCGGGCTGAACATGCCCATCCCGACCAGGGCGACGAACAGCAGGGCCGCGTACGTCCACGGCGCGCCGTCGAGCAGGGCGAGGCCGAGGTAGCCGCCCGCGTTCAGGAGCAGCGCGCCGAGCAGCGCGGTGCGCCGGCCCCTCAGGTCGCACAGCGGGCCGCTGAGCAGGCTGCCCACGAGCAGCCCCGTACTGCCGACGGAGATCAGCAGGCCCGCCTCGCCGGGGCTGAGGTCCTTGCCGCGCACCAGGTAGACGGCGAGCAGCGGGAAGACGAACATGCCGGCCCGGTTGACGAACGAGGCGAGGAACAACACCCGTAACGGGAGCGGGAGTTCCTTGAAGCGGGCGACCCAGGCCATGGCTAGCCCCCGGTCTCTACGCGGAAGCTGTCGCGCACGGTCTTGAAGCGGGCCTTCACGTCCTCGAAGTCGGCGCCCTCGCACACGTACCAGCCGAGCACGTCGTTGGAGGCGGTCGGCGGGGCGAGCACATCGCCGACCCGCTTCCACACATCGGCGTCCAGCACCCCCTCCAGGGCGCAGAGTTCCTGCGCCGAGGTGATCGAGGTGATCGTGCCGTACTCGCCGGACGACAGGTATTCGGTGCCGATCTCGGGGCCGAGGCGGGCGGCCGGGCGGTGGGCGGGGTCGAGTTCGAGGCGGCACCACTCGCCCGCGAGGTTGATGCCCCGCCCGGCCTCCACGGCCGGCACGATGGAGCCGCCGCCGGCCCGGGCGCCCGCCTCGCCGAAGACGATGGCGCCGTCGTCGAGCAGGAAGAACTCGGCGTGCACGACGCCGGTGCTCAGGCCGAAGCCGCGCAGCACCACCGCATTCAGCTCCAGGATGCGCCGCTCGCGCGCGGTGAGGCCGTGCTTGCGCGAGATGGTGCCGCCGGGCTCGTCGCGGTAGTCGAGGACGGAGTAGGTGTACTGGGAGAGCTGCTCGAAGACGGCCTCGCCGTCCTGGAAGAGCGAGTCGACGTGGTACTCGGCGCCGCGGATGAACTCCTCGACCCGGTACTCGTGCCGGTCGTCCCCCATCTCCCCCCAGACGCGGTCGAGTTGGGCCCGGTCGTCCACGCGGTAGGTGTTGCCGCAGGCCCAGCCCGCGTACGGCTTGATGACGACGGGGTAGCCGACCTGCTCGGCGAACTCGGCGACCGCGCCGAGGGTGTCGGGGCGGCACGAGCGCGCCACCCGCACGCCCAGCTCCTCGGCCCTGCGGTGCATGACGTTCTTGTCGCGGAAGTTGAGGGCCTGGTCGGGGGTGAGGCCGGGGATGCCGTGGTCGCGCCGGGCCCGGCTCGCGGGCAGTACGTCGCCCTCGAACAGCGGGAAGATCCGCTCGATGCGGTGCTCGGCGACGATGGCGGTGACGGCGGCGCGCACGGCCGCCGTGTCGTCCAGGTCGGCGTGGTAGCGGGCGAGGCCGTCGGCCTCGGGGGCCTCCCAGCCGGTGGGCAGCAGCACCACGGTGGCCACGCCGTGTTCGGCGGCGGCCGCGACGACGGCGCGGAACTGGGCGGTGTAGCGCCCTGCGGCGGGCCGGTACACCACCAGGATCGAGGGGTTCACGGTGTGCTCCTAGGGGCGGGCGGCGTCAGCGGACGGTGGCGGCCGAGGGGGCGAACAGGGTCGCGTACGGGGCGGTGCGGTCCAGGACCACCGGCGGTGCCTGGTCGGCGCCGAGCCCGGCCAGCGCGGCGGCGAGGCGCTCCAGCGCCTCCTCGACGGCGGGGCGGCCGTCCTCGTGCGCGCACTCCACGGTGAGCAGCAGCCTGCGCCGCCCGGCGCCGGTCTTGACGACGTCGCCCTGGCGCCAGTTCCAGCGCCGCGAGTGGGCGCGGCCCCGGCCGTCGGCGTACACGATCTCGCCCGGGTCCGGGCACTCGGTGGCGTCGGGCGCGCCGAGCGGGGCGAAGACCTCGGTGCCGTCGGCGGGCCGCACCGCGAGTTCCCCCGCGATGTCGCCCACGTCGCAGGAGGCGACGGGCAGGCGGCTGTCCAGGGAGACCGCGTTGCACAGGTCGACGAGGGCGTTGATGCGGGGCAGCCGGTCGCCCTTGGCCACCCGGCGCAGGATCGACTCGGCCGCGCACGGGAAGCGGTTCGGGTTGACGTCGACCGTGCGGTAGGCCTCGCGCCAGGCGGCGACGGCGGGCAGCGCGCTGACCTCGGCCTTGCCGAGACCTGCCGTGTGCAGCGCGTCCTCGGCGGCGGTGAGCAGACCGTCCACCGGGCCGCTCGCCCCGGCCACCTCGATGTCCGCCACCGCGATCAGACCGAGCACATAGCCGGGCACCCGCGCGTGGACCCGCGGATCGACGGTGACGGTGAGGGGGTGGACGCCGCCGGGGGCGCTGGTGGAGCTCTCCATGGACGTGGCTTCCTTCGCGGGTGGGGTTCCGGGGCCGGTGCCGGGCGCGGGCCAAAGGACGGTCCGACCCTAGGGAGCGGACCGGCTCCGGGCTGTGGCCAATTCCCGGCAAATCCAGGAGTCCACTTGCTAGCCGGGGCCGGGAGCCACCGGGGTCCGCGGGGCGCGCGGGGCGCTGGGTGTGAGGAAGTTGCGGAACAGCCGCATTCCGTCCTCGGTCATCACGCTCTCCGGGTGGAACTGCACCCCCTCGACGTCCAGCGTCCGGTGGCGCAGCCCCATCACGTAGCCGTCGTCCTCGGAGGTCGCCGTCACCACCAGATCGGCCGGCGGGTCGGTGACGATCAGCGAGTGGTAGCGGGTGACGGTCAGCGGCCGGGCGGCGCCCGCGAAGACCCCGAGCCCGTCGTGCGCCACGGGACTGGTCTTGCCGTGCATGAGCCGCTGGGCCACCCCGACCCGCGCCCCGTACGCCAGGCCGATCGCCTGGTGTCCCAGGCACACCCCGAGCAGCGGCACCCGGCCGGCGAAGGCGTGCACCAGCTCGACGTGCCCGGAGTCCGCCGGGTGGCCGGGGCCCGGGCCGAGGACGACCGCGTCGGGGGCGGAGGCGACCAGCTGCTCCACCGGGCGGGTGCCCGAGCGCACCACGTCGGTCTCGGCGCCGAGGCTGAGCAGGTACTGGTCGATGATGTGGCTGAAGCTGTCGTACGCGTCGACGAGGAGGACCTTCACTTCTGCAGCTCCTCGCCGGTCAGCGCCCAGTACGTGGCGCTCATCTTGGCCAGTGTCTCGCGCCATTCGGCGCCGGGCTCGGAGTCGGCGACCAGACCGGCGGAGGCCTGGGTGCTGTAGCGGACCCCGTCGTGGACGGCGGTGCGGATGCACAGGGCGAGCACCGCGAAGCCGCGGACGTCGACCAGGCCGAGGGCTCCGGCGTAGATGCCGCGCGGGTGCTCCTCGATGCCGTCGATGATCTCCATGGCGCGCAGCTTGGGCGCGCCGGTCATGGTGCCGGCGGGGAAGGTGGCGCAGATCGCCGCCCACACGTCGGTGCCGCTCCTGACCCGCCCCGACACGGTCGACACCAGGTGGTGGACGTAGGCGAAGGGCTCGACCTCCATCATCGTCTCCACGCGCAGCGTGCCGGGTTCGCAGACGCGGCCGATGTCGTTGCGGCACAGGTCGACCAGCATCACGTGCTCGGCCCGCTCCTTGGCGCTCGCGCGCAGTTCGGCCACCCGGCGGGCGTCCTCGTGCGGGTCCGCGGCGCGCCGCGCCGTTCCGGCGATGGGCCGCATCGACAGGGCGTCGCCCTCGATCCGGATGAACAGCTCGGGGCTCGCCCCGATCACCGTGCGGCCCGCCCAGGGAACCAGGTACATGTACGGCGAGGGATTGCGGTGGCGCAGCCGGCGGTACACCTGAAGCGGCGTCAACTCCGTGACGACGTCGATGCGGTGGCCGATCTGGATCTGATAGCTGTCGCCGACGCCGATGTGGCGCAGGCAGCGCTCGGCCCGCTCGACGAAGGTGGCCTCGTCCACGGTGTCGCGCACGGAGACGGCGACAGGTGCCTCGGGTACGGACTCCCCGCCCCCGGCCGCCGCCCGCACCTCCTCGACGACGTCCCGCAGCGGACGCTGTCCCGCCTCACTGCCCAATTGTGGCCCCCGGGCGGCCAGATGACGCACTTTGCCGCTCTTCAGGTCGTACCAGACGGTGTCGCGGAACAGGGTCAGCGTGCAGCGCGGCAGGTCGGCGCCGGGCTTGGGCGCCGGGAGGTCCTCCATCGCCCAGGCGGCCTCGTACGACAGGGCGGCGAGGAAGCCGAAGGCGAAGGTGTCGGCGGGCACGTCGGTGTCGAGGTCGAACGCGCCCTGCACCGCGCGCAGCACCCGCCACACGGCCGCGGAGCCGTCGATGGTCCACTGCCGGACGCCGTCGTCCGCCCCGGCCGGCGGGCTGCCCGGCGCCCCGAGGGCGCCGCCGACCGTGCGGGCGAGCAGGTCGCCGAGCGGTCCGGGGGCGTCGAGTTCCAGCCGGGTGGCGTGGACGCGCAGTTCGGCCAGCCGCCCGCAGCCCACGGCGGCGTAGTGGCGGTCCTGGTCGGGGCCGTCGAGGCTTTCGAAGAGATAGACCTCGCCCTGTTCGCGGGTGCGCGAGAGCGCTTCGTAGAGGCCGAGCGCGTCGACCTGCGGAAGTTCCGCGTCGTCCACCCGGACCGGAATGCGCGCGACCGTTTCGGCGCCCGCCAATTCCCCGTCGTACGCTGGTGGTTCGGGCCGTACATGATCTTTTGGCGGACCGGAGAGTTCCGCGACTTCTGACCGATCCGACCGCTGCGACAGCTCTGGCAGTTCTGACAACAAGGACACGTCGAAAGCCTTCCTGATCCGACTGGACCGTAGGGGCTTCGAGGAATGAATGAGCACGTCGACGGCGCGCCGAAGGCACGGCACCGCACGTCACGCCCGTCCGGGCCGCTCTCCCGGACTCCCCCGCGCCACCCCCGCCCGCCGATGTTCCCCCGGCGACGCATGTGTGTGCCCCCTGACTTCATCAAAGGGGGCACCGGCCCAGCCATACCACTTCGGCCTCCGGAAAGGAGACCACTTTGACGCTGCAGCTGGCCCTCACCCTGGACCCGGAATCACGCCTGCCGCTCGCTCTGCAAATACGCGATTCGCTGCGCAAACTGATGGAGGACGGAACGCTGTGGCCGGGCACCCGGATTCCGTCGAGCCGTCAACTCGCTGTGGATATAGGGGTGTCGCGCAGTGTGGTGGTGGAGGCCTATGAACAGCTCGTGGCCGAAGGGTATTTGCGCACCCGGCACGGTTCGGGAACGACGGTCGCCGAGCACGCGGGGACACCCGATTCGGCCTCGCGGCTGATTCCGCCCGACCCGGAGCCGGCCCCCGAGGCGATGTGGGACCTGCGCACCGGCACGTCCAACGTCGTGGACTTCCCGCGCCAGGAGTGGATCCGCTGCATGACGGCCGTGGTCGCCGACGCGAGCCGGCAGGAGCTCGGCTACTCGCCGCCGGCCGGGGTGCCCCAGACCCGACGGGTCCTGACCGGCTACCTCGGCCGGGTGCGCGGGGTGCGCAGCCGCCCCGAGGACGTCATGGTCACCGCGGGCTTCGCGCAGGGCCTCGCCCTGATCTGCCGGGTGCTGCTCGACCGCGGCCACACCACGCTCGCGGTGGAGGACCCGGGCCACCCGGGCGAGCGCGAGTTCGTCACCAGCTCCGGCCTGAAGGTGGTCGGCATCCCGGTGGACGGGGACGGGCTGCGGGTCGACCTCCTCGAACGCAGCCGCGTCCGTGCGGTGCTGCTGACCCCGGCCAACCAGTTCCCGACCGGGGTCAGGCTCGCGGCGGAGCGGCGCGAACGGCTGATCGCCTGGGCGCGCGAGGTCGGCGGATACATCATCGAGGACGACTTCGACAGCGCCTTCCTGCACCGCTCGGACCGCCTCCCCGCCCTCCAGAGCCTCGCCCCCGACCGGGTCGTCTACGCGGGCAGCGCCAGCAAGACGCTGGCCCCCGCGCTGCGGCTCGGCTGGCTCGCGGCGCCCTCGGAGCTGATGGCGTCGGTGGAGTACGTGCGGGCGGGCTGGGACATCGGCTGCTCGGGCCTCGAACAGCTCGCGTTCGCCCGCTTCATCGACACCGGCGCCCTCGACCGCCACCAGCGCCAGCTGCGCACCGAACTGCACCGGCGCCGCCAGACCGTACGCCGCCAGGTGGAGGCCTGCCTGCCCGGCGCCCGCCTCACCGGGGGCGACAGCGGCCTCCAGGCCTACGTCGAACTCCCCGCGCACATCGACGAGAAGGCCCTGCTGCGCGCGGCCCGCCGCCGTTCGGTCCTGACCAGGGGCGGCGCCTTCTACACCCTGACGGACACCACCCGCCGGCCCGCCCTGGTCCTCAGCTACGCGACGGTGACCTGCGCCGGCCTGAACCAGAGCCTGCCGGCCCTGGGCGAGGCGTACCGGGAGGCGGGCGGGTGAGGCGGCCGAGGGCTCGGGCGGGCCCCGGCCGGCGGGCCCGGGCTCAGGACGGGCGGCGCGTCCAGGCGTCGGGGGCGGAGCCCTGGGCGGGCGCGGCCGGACGGGGGGAGCGGGTCCAGCCCCAGGAGCGGTAGGCCGCCGCCGCCGCGGTGTTGGCGGGGGAGACCAGAGCGGTGAGGAGGTCGGCCTCCTGGCGCTCCAGGAGGCGTTCGTGCAGACGCGTCGCGATGCCCGCACGGCGCTTGTCCGGCAGCACCATCAGCTCGGCCAGCGCGAACACCCGGTCGGAGGTGGCCAGTTCCTCCGTACCGTCGGTCGCCGCGCCGCGGAAGCCGTGCCACCACTCGCCCTCGCGCCCGGGCGGATAGCCGTAGGCGCAGCCCGCCAGGAACGGGTCTCCGGCGATGACCATGTCGAAGCCGGGACGCTGGACGTCCTCGGCGAAACGGCGCAGGAACCCGTCCCGCCCCAGGAACTCCTGCCCCGGCACCCCGTCGTACGCCGCCGCGTACAGGTCCGCGACGGATTCCCTCTGCTGCTCGGCCTGCCACCGCGAGAGCCGCCGCAAGAACACCTCTGTCATCGCATCAGCGTGGCAGGTCACGGCGGTGGGAGGAAGGGCGGGGCGCACGGCGGCGGCAGCGGCCCCGGGGGCGCGCGCGTCCCGACTGGAGCCCGCCCCGCGCGCGTTGACCGGATGTCGCGGGCGCCCCACACTGACCGGACCATGAACGACGAACCGATCGTGACGCTGCACGGCGAGCGTGCCCTCATCGACCGGGCCGGGCATCTGTTCGCGGGCGCGCGCCAGGAGTTCCTGGTCGCCGCCGCCGACCCGCTGACCTGGTCCACCGGGGTCCGCACCGCGTTCGCCGCCGGACTGCGCCCCGCGACCGGGCCCGGCGGCCTCGCCCTGCGCAAGCTCTACACGCCCGACGCCCTGCCCGACGCGCGGGCCGAGCGGCGACTGACCAGGATGGCCGCGGGCGGCGCCGACATCCGGATCTGCGCGACGCCGCTGGCCCAGGAGACCATCGTCCTCGACCGCCGCACCGCCATCCTCGCGGGCGCCCCCGGCCACGGCCCGCGCACCTACACGGTGATCCGCACCCCCGACGTGGTCGCCGGACTCAGGGCGCTCGTGCACGCCGCGTGGGAGTCCTCGCCCGACCTCGCCACGCATCTGCGCCGGCGCCCCGAGGCGCTGGGTGCCGACGCCCGGCGGATCCTGCGGACGCTCGGCGCCGGGCACACGGACGAAGTGGCCGCGCGGCAGCTGGGGATGTCCCTGCGGACGTACCGCAGAAGGGTCGCCGAGCTGATGACGGCCCTCGGAGCGACGTCCCGTTTCCAGGCGGGGCTGCGGGCGCGGGAGCTGGAGGACCGGGTCTGAGCGCCGGCGCGTCAAGGACGTCCGCCCCATGAACCAGGGCTCAGGGCTCCGCCCGCGGGTGCGTGCGGCGCGCATCGCACGTCAACTCGCGTGTGTAGCAGGCTTGTTGACGCCGCCCACGCCACCCCACGCCCCACCCCCGGAGACCGGATGAGCACCGCGCCCGCCGAAGCCGTCGGCCCCCTGGTCCGCGGCGTCGCCGTCCTGCGCGCGCTCAGCGACGCGGACGGACGGCTCGGGCTCGGCGAACTGGTCCGCGCGACCGGGCTGGCCCGCTCCACCGTCGACCGGATCGTGGCCACGCTGGCCCGCATGGGATACGTGCGCCCGCACGAGTCGGCCGTCACGCTCGCCCCGCGGCTGATGGAGCTCGCCAACGCCTACCTCGGCGCGCTCGCACTGCCCGACCTGCTCGGCCCGTACGCGGCCCGACTCGCCGAAGAACTGGACGAGTCGGTCTGCCTCGCGGTGCCGGACGGCGACGGGATCCGCTACGTCCAGCAGAGCACCCGGCGCCGCACGATGTCCCTCACCTTCCGCATCGGCGACCTGCTGCCCGCCGAACGCACCGCGCCCGGCGCGCTGTTCGCCGCCCGCTGGACGCCCGAGCGGTGGCGGTCCTGGCACCAGCGCCGCGCCGCCGCCCCCGAGAACCCCGGCCTCCCCGGTGTGGCGCCCGGCGCGGGCGACCGCTTCGAGGAGCGGGCCGCCGAGGCCGGGGACACCGGCTTCGCCGTGGACGACCAGTACCTGGAGCCGGGCCTCGTCGCGGTGGCCGTGCCGCTGCGCGACCCGGCGGGCCGGCCGCTGTGCGCCCTCACCGTCGTCAGCCACACCAGCCGCCACAGCGCCGCGTCCCTGCGCGCGAGCGCACTGCCCCGCCTGCGCGCGGCGGCCCGCACCATGCAGTCCGCACTCGACCGCGCCACGCCCGCCCGCACCGGGGACGAACACGGCGGGGCCGGGGCGGACACTCGGGCCGCGGCCGGTCCCGCCCCCGCGAAGGCCCCCGCCCGCGCCGACGGCACCGGCCCCGCCCCCGCGAAGGCCCCCGGCCTCGCCGCCTGGACCGCAGCCTCCAAGCAGGAACTGGGCGCCGGGTTCGTCGAGTCGCTGGCCCGCGGCCTCACCGTCCTGACCGCCTTCGGCAGTGGGCGGCCCGAGCTGACGCTCAGCGCCGTCGCCGCCGCCACCGGGCTGCCCCGCGCCACCGCCCGGCGCGCCCTGATCACCCTGGACCATCTGGGCCTGATCGCCACCGAGGGCCGCGTCTTCCGCCCCACCCCGCGGGTCCTGGCGCTCGGCTGCCCGCCGCTGTCGCGCACGACGCTCGCCGACATCGCCGTGCCGCACCTGGCCGCCCTGGTGCGCACCGTGCACGACTCGGCCTCGCTCGCGGTCCTCGACGGCGACGCCATCCACTACACGGCCCGCGTCGCCACCACCCGGATCATGAGCGTCAACATCACCCCCGGCACCCGCTTCCCCGCGTACGCCACCTCCATGGGCCGGGTCCTGCTCGCTGACCTGCCCGCCGCGCGGCGCACGGCGCGGCTCGGCCGTACGGAGCTGTCGGCGCTCACCGCGCACACCATCACCTCACCGGCCCAGCTCACGGCCGTCCTCGACGAGGTCGCGCGGCACGGGTACGCACTGGTCGACCAGGAGCTGGAGGAGGGCCTGCGCTCCCTCGCGGTACCGGTGCGGGACACCGAGGGACGCGCCGTCGCCGCGGTGAACGTGGCCATGCACACCACACGGCGCACTCCGGCGCAGTGCCGCACCGAGCTGCTGCCCGAACTGCGCGCCGCCGCGTCCGCCATCGAGGCCGACCTGCACGTCCTCGACCGCTTCCGGCACCCCCAGGCGCCCTGAACCTCCCCCGCTCCCACCAGCGCCGGAGCACGGACGGGCGCCTCGGCGCGGGGGCCGCGCCGCTCCGCTCCGCGCTCTCCCTCTAATCGGTTAATTCGGAAGACGGCGGACATGCCCATGACCGCGCTCGGGGATACAGGGCACGTTCCCTGCCCAGCCCGTCCCTGACACACCGGAGTACACCTCGTGGAGACCACCGACACCGCGTGGAGCTGCCCGTTCGACTACGCCGACGCCCTCGAATTCGACCCGCAGCTCCAGCGGATGCTGGCCGAGGAACCCGTCGCCCGGATCCGCATGGCCTACGGGGAGGGCGAGGCCTGGCTCGTCACCCGGTACGAGGACGTGCGGACGGTGACCACCGACCGCCGGTTCAGCCGCAGCGCCGTCATCGGCCGGGACTTCCCGCGGATGACCCCCGAGCCCATCGTGCAGGCCGAGTCGATCAACCTGATGGACCCGCCCGCCAGCAGCCGGCTGCGCAGCCTCGTCGCCAAGAGCTTCGCGCCCAAGCACGTGGCCCGGATGCGCGACCGCACCCAGCGCGTCGTCGACGACCTGCTGGGCACGATGGCCGCGCACGGCTCGCCCGCCGACTTCGTGGAGCACCTCGCCGCCCCGCTCCCGCTCGTCACGATCTGCGAGGTCCTCGCGATCCCGGACGGCGAACGGGACTGGCTGCGCGCCCACGCGCTCACCATGATGAACATCGGCGCCGCGGGCCGCGAGGCCGCCGTCCGGGCCAAGGCCGAACTGCGCGCCTACTTCACCGACCTCACCGCGGCCCGCCGCCGCTCCCCCGGCGACGACCTGATCTCCACCCTCGCCACCGCCCGCGACGGCGAGGAACTCCTCGACGACCAAGAACTCGCCGTGATGGCGATGGTCCTGCTCATCACCGGCCAGGACACCACCACCTACCAGCTCGGCAACATCGCGTACACGCTGCTGACCAGGCCCGACATCCTGGATCCGCTGCGTGCGCGCCCGGCCGGCTTCCCCGCCGTCCTCGACGAGCTGCTCCGCTTCATCCCGTTCCGCAAGGGCGTCGGCATCCCCCGCGTGGCCACCGAGGACGTCGAACTGGGCGGGGTCCTCATCCGGGCCGGCGACATCGTCCACGTCTCGTACCTCACCGCCAACCGCGACCCCCGCAAGTTCGACCGCCCCCACGAGGTCGACCCGGACCGCGGCACGGTGGCGCACATGACGTTCGGCTGGGGCGCCCACCACTGCCTCGGCGCCCCGCTCGCCCAGATGGAACTGGAGGTGGCCTTCACCTCCCTGCTGACCCGCTTCCCCGACCTCAGGCTCGCCGGAGAACCCGGCGACGTGCCCTGGAACACCCACTCCATCTGGCGCCACCCGCTCAGCCTCCCGGTCGCCTGGTGACCCCAACACCCCCACCCCCGAAGGGACGTCAGATGGCCACCCTGTGCCGCCCGGCGGTCGCCGTGCCCGACCACGTCATCACCCAGGAACAGACCCTGGCGATCGCCCGTGAGACCCACGCGGGACATCCCCAGCTCCCCCTGGTCCTGCGCCTCATCGAGAACACCGGCGTCCTGACCCGCCACCTCGTGCAGCCCCTCGAAGAGACCCTGGCCCACCCCGGGTTCGAGATCCGCAACCAGGTGTACGAGGCCGAGGCCAAGCGGCGGGTGCCCGAGGTGGTGCGCCGGGCGCTGGCCCACGCCGACGTCGAGGCCGCCGACATCGACCTGATCGTCTACGTGTCCTGCACCGGCTTCATGATGCCGTCGCTGACCGCCTGGATGATCAACACGATGGGCTTCCGCTCCGACACCCGCCAGCTGCCCATCGCCCAGCTCGGCTGCGCGGCCGGCGGCGCGGCCATCAACCGCGCGCACGACTTCATCACGGCCTATCCCGGCTCCAACGTGCTGATCGTGTCCTGCGAGTTCTGCTCGCTGCTCTACCAGCCCACCGACATCGGGGTCGGCTCCTTGCTCTCCAACGGCCTGTTCGGGGACGCCCTGTCGGCCGCGGTGGTCCGCGGCGAGGGCGGCACCGGCATGCGGATCGAGCGCAACGGCTCGCACCTGGTGCCGGACACCGAGAACTGGATCTCCTACGCCGTGCGCGAGACGGGCTTCCACTTCCAGCTCGACAATCGCGTCCCCGGCACCATGGAGATGCTGGCACCCGCCCTCAAGACGCTGGTGGCTCAGCACAGTTGGGAGGTCGGCGCGCTCGACTTCTACATCGTGCACGCGGGCGGCCCGCGCATCCTGGACGACCTGTGCCACTTCCTGGACCTCGGCCCGGAGATGTTCCGCTTCAGCCGCAGCACCCTCACCGAACGCGGCAACATCGCGAGCTCGGTGGTCTTCGACGCGCTGGACCGGCTCTTCGAGGAGGGCGGCATGCAGGACGGCGCGCGCGGCCTGATCGCCGGGTTCGGGCCCGGCATCACCGCGGAGATCGGCGTGGGCCGCTGGAACGCCGGCCCACACCTGGACGAAGAGCTCAGCGCGCTGGCGGCCCGCGTCTGAACTCCCCCGTGTGCCCTACTCGTTGACGAGCACGGGCACGGACAGCACCGCCCCGGCCGGGGTCCCGCTCAGGGGCCCCGGCCGGACCGTGAAGTCGATGCCGGGCCCCTCGGCGGCCGGAGTGTGGCCGCCGGAGTGCTCGTCGTGGCCCTCCTCGGCGTACTGGAACGAGCCGGTCCCGAGCAGCCGCCCGTCCGCGCCGTAATAGGCGGCGCGCAGTTCGAGGGCGATCAGTTCGCTGACGTCCGAGGTGACCGCGAGGTGCCCGGTGACGGCGCCGCCCGCGAGCGCGGTACCCGTCACCTTGATCCGGTCGGTGAACGGGCCCTGCTCCAGGCTCACTTCACCACCGGCCAGCTTGCGGAACGCGGCCGGAGCCGCCGCCTGCCGCGGCGCGGCGAAGCTCACCGAGGGGGCCGGTTCCGGCACGTCCTTCGCCCGCTCACCCGCACCACCGCCGCACGCGGCCACCAGGGCGAGGACGAGGGCGGCCAGAGCGGCCGGGGCGATGCGTCTCATGGCGTACGGCTCCTGCGAACTGGTGTGGACGGAGGGGGAGTTGGGGTGCGGCGCCCGCACGCGACTCCCCGGGCCCGCAGGGGTCCGGCCGGGCCCGGGGAGGTGGCGGGGGCGTAAGGGTCAGCCGCGCGGGGCGCGGCCGAAGAGCGAGCCGTACATCTTGCCGTACAGGTCGGTGTTGAGCTGGCTGGCCGCGAAGCGGTCGGCGCCCGGACCGTAGGCGAAGATCGGCACGTCGGCGCCGGTGTGGTTGCCGGACAGGTACGTCAGCCACAGGCTCGCCTCGGGGCTGCCGTCCTTGACGCCCTTGGGGTCGTCGGGGGTGCGGAAGGTGGCCGGGGCGAAGTTCTTCGTGTTGCCGGCGCCCGCGCCGTTGGCGATGCCCGTCGAGCGGGACGGGTCGAGTGCGCCCGAACTCGACCGCGAAGGCGCCGAGTTGTTGGCCGGGTTGCCCCCGTCCGTGTTCGCCGGGGGCGCCACCGCCTCGGCGTTGGTGTAGGTGCCCTTCTCGACGATGTTGAAGCCCGCGCACTCGTGGTCCGCGGTCACGACGACCAGGGTGTGGCCGTCCCGCTTGGCGAAGTCGGTGGCCGCCTTGACCGCGTCATCGAACGCCTTGACCTCGGCGAGCGTCTGCGCCGCGTCGTTGGCGTGCGAGCGCTTGTCGATCTGGGCGCCCTCGATCTGGAGGAAGAAGCCCTTCCTGGAACGCCCGTCGAGCAGGTCGATCGACTTCTTCGCCATCTCGGCGAGCGTCGGCTCCTGCTTCTGCGGCGCGCCCGCGGGCAGGTTCGCCTTCGCCTGCTCGACGGTCAGGTTGCCGCGGTTGAAGAGCCCGACGACCTTCCTGCCGTGCGCCCGGTCCAGGTCGGCGCGGGTGGCCACCCGCTGCGAACCGGCGGTCTGCGCGGGCAGCCCGGGGTCGCCGAACGAGCCGAGGACCTGGTAGCCCTGCTTCTGCAACGCCTTCTGGTCGTCCGGCTCGAAGCGGGCGAGCCCGCCGCCGAGCACCACGTCGGCGGTGCCGTTGCGGGCGATCTGCTCGGCGATGGGGGTGATCAGCGTCTTGTCGGCGGGCGCCTTCTCGTAGCTGCCGTCGGCGTTCTTCGGCAGGCAGGCCGCGTCGGAGTACGTGGGGCCCTGGCAGCCGCGCAGCAGGGCGTGGCTGAACTGGGCGGCGGGCGTGGCGTCGGTGATCTCGGCGGTGGAGACGTTGCCGGTGGCGAAACCGGCCGCCTTGGCCTGCTCCATGAGCGTGACCCGGCGCTTCTCGTAACTGTCCACGCCGATCGCGGCGTTGTACGTCTTGACGCCCGAGGCCCAGGCGGTGGCGGCGCTCGCCGAGTCCGTCACGAGGGCGGGGCGGGCGCTGCCCTTCTCGACGGCGTACGTGGCGACCGCGCCGGTGTAGGGCAGCTTCTCCATGTTCAGCTTGCCCTGGGCGCCGTAGAAGCGCTCGCGGCCGGCGGTGACGTGGGTGCGGCCCATGCCGTCGCCGAGCAGGTAGATGACGTTGCGGATCTCGCGGTCGTGGCCGTGGTCGCCGTGCCGGGGAGCGGAGTTGGCGGTGACGGTGGAGCCCGCGGCGACCGCGGAGGCCGCAGCGGCGACCGCGAGCAGCTTCATTGCCTTCTGTCTCATGGCGGCGAAGCTATGAGTCGCATGTGAACGGACCGGGGGGTTCAGGCGACCGCCGGGCGAACGCCTTTACCTCCCGCATGACGTTTGCGTTCCGGCGCTTTGCTCGGGCATCGTCCGACACCCGCCGTCCGCCGTCCCACTTTTGTCATCCGTCATCCGTCATCCGCCACCCCTCGCCCCTCCCCCGTCACCCGTAGGACAGGTTGGAGCAGATGTTGTCGTCGGCCGAGCGGGCCTTGTCGGCCACCGAGGGGGGCACGGACGCCGGGGCGCTGGGGGTCGACGACGCGTCGTCCGCCTTGTACTGGGTGCCGACGACGACGTTCAGACCGGGCGCCTTCGCCTGGCGCAGGAGCGCCCCGGGGAAGTGCGTGGCGAGCGTCCTGGCCTTCGCGTCGTCGCCGGGACCGTACTGGATGACCGTGTGCGTGTAGTCCTGGGTCGCCGCCGTGGTGGCGCCGGTCACCGTGAAGCCCGCGGTCTTGAGGGACTCGGCGACCCGGCCCGCGAGGCCCTTGGTGACGGTCCCGTTGTAGACGGCCACGGAGATGCCCTTGCCGGAGGCGGGGGCGGGGGCCGAGGCGGAGGCCGCGGCGGCCGGAGTCGGGGAGGCCGAGGCACCCTTGGCGGCGGCGTCCTGGCCGTCGACGGTGCGGTCGGCGCGGAGCGCGGCGAACAGGGCGTCCGCCTCGGGCTTCACGACGGCGACGCGCGCGCCCTCGTACCGCCAGGGCAGGGTGACGAACTTGGTGTTGTGCAGGTCGATGTTCTTCATCGACATCGCGAAGGAGATCAGCTTGTTCGCCGAGCCGAGGCCCGGGTCCACCGTCATGGACTTTACGGCCGCGTTGGCGAGCGGCAGCAGGGTGGTCGGGTCGAGCCCGTTGCCCTTGACCTTCTTGATCAGGCTGCTGAGGAAGGCCTGTTGGCGCTGGATGCGGCCGATGTCGGAGCCGTCGCCGATGCCGTGCCGGATGCGGACGTAGTCGAGCGCCTTCTGGCCGGAGACCTTCTGCTCGCCCTTGGCGAAGACCAGGCTGCCCTTGTGGCCGAGCTTGGGGTTGAGGTCGCCCTGGTAGACGTTGTTCGGCACGCACACCTCGACGCCGTCGACGGCCTCGGTCATCTTCGAGAAGCCCTCGAAGTCCATCACCATGGTGTGGTCGACGCGCAGCCCGGTGAGTTTCTCGACGGTGTTCTGGGTGCAGGCGGGGTTGCCCTCGACCGTTTCGCCGACTTCGAACGCCGAGTTGAACATCTGGTTGTGCTGCTGCTTGGTCCAGCTGCCGTTGGGGAGCTTGCACGGGGGTATGTCGACCAGGGAGTCGCGCGGTATGGAGACGGCGACGGCGTGCTTCTGGTCGGCGTACACGTGCATCAGGAGCGCGGTGTCCGAGCGGCCGATGTCGCCCTCGCCGTGGCCGTACCGGGCGTTGTCGCCCGAGCGCGTGTCGGAGCCGATGATCAGGACGTTGGAGCCGTTGGTCGTGGCGGCGGGGCGGTCCGCGGAGATGCCGCCGTCGTCGAAGGTCTTGATGTCGCCGTTCAGCTTGAGGTAGATCCAGCCGCCTCCGGCGACCGCGAGGACGACGACCGAGAGGCCGGTGATCCCGGCGAGGCGGGCGCGACTGCGCTTCTCGCGGCGCCGTGGCGTGGCGGAGCCACCGCTCTCACGCCTGCTGGACGCCCCCGCTTTGTGGCTGCCGGCCATCGGACCCCTCATCCCTCATTCGCGCCTCTTCTGTAGAGGAGACGGTGAGTCGCACCCTCTGGTTGTACAGTTGCGCAATGTAGCAAGTCTCACTGAGAGCCTTCGGCCCGGCCGCGACCGCGGTCGCACACCGGCCGCACCCTGGGCGGCCCCGGTCGCCCGGCCGCAACGGCCGGCCGACAGGGCCGTAGGACACGAACGAGGAAGGACGGCGGGATGTTCCTCCGCAACGGCCTTGAGCCCTGGCACCTGCTGATCGTAGGCGTGGTGCTGATCCTGCTGTTCGGCTCCAAGAAGCTGCCCGACACGGCGCGCGCGCTCGGCAAGTCCCTGCGCATCCTCAAGAGCGAGACCAAGGCGATGCGCGAGGACGCCGAACCGGCGCCCGCCGCCGCCCCGGCCCCGCAGGTCACCCCGGCCGCGGCCACGGTCCACCCGGCGGACCGCACGGCGGCGGACGCTCCCCCGCGGCCCGCCCCGTAGGGACGCAAGCCCGATGGGACGCCGGCTCGATGGCGACGCCGGCCCCATCGGGACGCCCGCACCATGGACAGGCCGGCACTGTAGGCGCACCCGGTCCGCGGACCGGCCGGCACCGTAGGCGCACCCGTGCCATGGACATGTCGGCACCGTAGGCTCGGCGACCATGGAGCAGCTGCCGACGTACGACGACGTGGTCCGCGCACACGAGCGGATCGCCTCCCACGCCCACCGCACCCCCGTCCTGACCTCGCGGCTCACCGATGCCGAGCTGGGTCTGAGCCTGTTCCTCAAGGCCGAGAACCTGCAACGGATGGGGGCGTTCAAGTTCCGCGGCGCGTTCAACGCGCTGTCCCGGTTCGACGCGGAGCAGCGGCGCGCGGGGGTCATCGCCTACTCCTCCGGCAACCATGCCCAGGCAATCGCGCTGGGCGCGGCGCTGCTCGGCATTCCGGCGACGATCGTGATGCCGCACGACGCACCGGCGGCGAAGCTCGCCGCGACGAAGGGGTACGGGGCGGAGGTCGTCCGCTACGACCGCTGGAGCGAGGACCGCGAGGAGATCGCGCGGGCGCTCGCCGAAAAGCGGGGTCTGACCCTGATCCCGCCGTACGACCATCCCGATGTGATGGCGGGCCAGGGCACCGCCGCCAAGGAGCTGTTCGAGGAGACCGGTCCGCTCGACGCGCTGTTCGTGCCGCTCGGCGGGGGCGGTCTGCTGTCCGGGAGTCTGCTGGCGGCGGGTGCGCTGGCGCCCTCGTGCGCGGTGTACGGGGTCGAGCCGGAGGCGGGCGACGACGGGCTGCGCTCGCTGCGGGCGGGCCGGATCGTGCACATCGACACCCCCGAGACGCTCGCGGATGGCGCCCAGACCCAGCACCTGGGCGCCTACCCCTTCGCGGTGATCCGTGACCGGGTGACCGACATCGTGACCGCGTCCGACGCTCAACTGGTGGACGGGATGCGGTTGTTGGCGTCGCGCCTGAAGACCGTCGCCGAGCCGACGGGCTGCCTGGGCCTGGCCGCGGCGCGCGAACTGGCCGAGCGGTACCGGGGCGGCCGGGTCGGCGTGATCGTCAGCGGCGGCAATGTGGACATGGCGCGGTTCGCTCGTCTGCTGTCCGCGTAGGGCGGGTTTTCCACAGGCTGAGGGGGACGCGGACGGGCTGTCGGCGGTTCGGCGCATGATGGGGGCATGAGCGACATGAGCGAGATGCCGGAGTGGGAGAAGCGGTTCAGGGCGCCGAGGGTGGGGCTTCCCGACTGGGCGGAGGACGCCCCGGACCGTTCGCTGTTCGTGTCCAACGCGACGGGGACGTACGAGCTGTACGCGTGGGACCGCGCGACGGGCGCCCAGCGCCGCGCCACGGACCGGCCCAACGGCACGACGGACGGGGTGCTCACGCCCGACGGTGAGTGGATCTGGTGGTTCGACGACACCGACGGGGACGAGTTCGGGGTGTGGCGCCGCCAGCCGTTCGCGGGCGGCGACGACGAGGCGGCCGTGCCCGGGCTCGACCCGTCGTATCCGGCCGGTCTCGCGCTGGGCCGGGACGGCACGGCGGTGGTGGGCCGCTCCACCGACGAGGACGGTTCGACGGTCCATGTCGTACGCCCCGGCGCGGGGCCCGTCGAGATCTACCGGCACCGCGAGTCGGCGGGGGTGGGCGACCTGTCGCACGACGGGACGCTGATCGCCGTCGAGCACACCGAGCACGGCGACGCGATGCACTCGGCGGTGCGGGTGCTGCGGCTGGACGGCACGGTGGTGGCCGAGCTGGACGACACCAAGGGCGGCGCCGAGGAGTTGGGCCTCGAAGTCCTCGGCTTCGCGCCGTTGGAGGGGGACACCCGGCTGCTCGTCGCGCACCAGCGCCGGGGCCGCTGGGAGCCGATGATCTGGGACGTGACGTCGGGCGAGGAGAGCGACCTGGCGCTCGATCTGCCGGGCGACGTCTCGGCGGAGTGGTATCCGGACGGTTCGGGTCTGCTGGTCGTGCACAGCTTCGAGGCCCGCAGCGGCCTGTTCCGATTCGACCTGGCCACGCGGTCGCTGATCGAGATCGACACCCCGGCGGGTTCGGTCTCGGGCGCGACGGCGCGGCCGGACGGCACGGTGGAGTACCTGTGGTCGTCGGCGGCGAGCCCCTCCGAGGTGCGCTCCACGACGGGTGAGGTGGTGCTCGACCCGCCCGGCTTCAAGGCGCCGGGGTCGGTGCCGGTGCAGGACGTGTGGGTGGAGGGTCCGGGCGGGCGCGTCCACGCGCTGGTGCAGCGGCCCGCGGGTGACGGCCCGTTCCCGGCGGTCTTCGAGATCCACGGCGGGCCGACCTGGCACGACAGTGACGCGTTCGCGTCCGGTCCCGCGGCCTGGGTCGACCACGGCTATGCGGTGGTACGGGTCAACTACCGCGGCTCCACCGGGTACGGGCGGGCGTGGACGGACGCGCTCAAGCACCGGGTCGGGCTCATCGAGCTGGAGGACATCGCGGCGGTCCGTGACTGGGCGGTGTCCTCGGGTCTTGCCGATCCCGCGCGGCTCGTCCTGGCGGGGGGCTCCTGGGGCGGCTATCTGACCCTGCTCGGCCTCGGCACCCAGCCGGGTGCGTGGGCGCTGGGTCTTGCGGCGGTGCCGGTCGCGGACTACGTCACGGCGTACCACGACGAGATGGAGGCGCTGAAGGCGATGGACCGGACGCTGTTCGGGGGTACGCCGGAGGAGGTTCCCGAGCGGTTCCGGGTGTCCTCTCCCCTGACGTACGTCGATGCCGTGACGGCGCCGGTGTACATCTCGGCGGGGGTCAATGATCCGCGTTGCCCCATTCGGCAGGTGGAGAACTATGTGGATCGGTTGGTTGAGCGGGGGGTGGTGCATGAGGTCTATCGGTATGACGCGGGGCATGGGTCGTTGGTGGTCGAGGAGCGCATCAAGCAGGTCCGCCTCGAACTGGCCTTCGCGGCCCGCCACTTGCCGTAACCCGCCCCCTGGGGGATTTGCCCACCCACCCGCCCGTGCAACGGGTTGAAGGGTGCGGCCCCTGGGGCTGCGCCCCAGACCCCCTGAGGGGCTCCGCCCCTCGAACCCCGGCGGGGGCTGCGCCCCCTGCACCCCCATCGCGCCTGAACGGCGCTCGTCCTCAATCGCCGGACGGGCTGAGGTGGCCTGACGCTGCCCAGCACCGAGCAGTTAAGGGGCGCGGGGAACTGCGCGAGGCGGGCCGGGCCACACGTGCGGGCCAGCACCGATCCCGCCAGGGGCGCGGGGAACTGCGCGACCAGCCACGCACGGCGCGAGGCCGACAGCGGGTTGAGGGGCGCGGGGAACTGCGCGAGGCAGGCCGGGCCACACGCGCTGGCCCGCACCGGTCCCGCCAGGGGCGCGGGGAACTGCGCGACCAGCCACGCACGGCGCGAGGCCGACAGCGGGTTGAGGGGCGCGGGGAACTGCGCGAGGCGGGCCGGGCCATACGCGCCGGCCCGCACCGGTCCTGCCAGGGGCGCGGGGAACTGCGCGAACCCCGGGGCGCCCCCAGCACCCCCAGGGGCGCGGGGAACTGCGCAAAGGCGGCCACCCCCGGCCCTCCCCCGGGCCGCCCCGGCGAGGGGCGCTGCGGGGGTGGAGGGGGACCCTGTGGGCGGGGTGGGGGCGGGATTCCGTACCGTGGTGGTGTGTACCGGTTCCTGCTCACCCCCCGCTGGTGGGGAATCCACCTCTTCGTCCTCCTCGCCATCCCCGTATGCGTCTTCATGGGCTCCTGGCAGCTGGGCCGTTTCGAGGACCGCGTGCAGTCCCACGACGCCGCCGCGAAGGCCCCCGACCCCGCCACCCGCGCGGCCGAACCCCTCGCCTCGCTGCTGCCCGTGGACCAGCGCACCTCCGGCCGGCCGGCCTCCGCGCGCGGACGGTACGCCGACCAGTTCCTGGTGCCCGACCGCGAGGTCGACGGCCGGCCGGGCAGCTACGTCCTGACGCTGCTGCGGACCGACGGCGGCAAGGCGCTGCCCGTGGTGCGCGGCTGGATCCCGCGGGGCGCCGCCGCCCCGGCCCCGCCCGCGGGCGAGGTATCGGTGACCGGTGTTCTGCAGGCGTCCGAGACGGTCGGCGCGGCCGGGGTGCACGCGCAGGGCGGGCTCCCCCGGGGCCAGGTCGGCATGATCAGCGCGGCGGCACTGGTCAACCTCGTGCCGTATCCGGTGTACGACGCGTGGGTGACACTGCCCAGCGCCGACTCCGGGATGACTCCGGTGCCGGCCAGCGCGCCGCAGAACAGCGGGCTCGACCTCAAGGCGTTCCAGAACCTCGGCTACACCGGCGAGTGGTTCGTCTTCGCGGGGTTCGTGGTGTTCATGTGGTTCCGTCTGGTGCGCCGCGAGGCCGAGGCCCTGGAGGACGCCGAGTTGGGCCTCGTCGAGCCGGACGGGCCCGCCAAGTCGGGCGAGCCCGGCTCGGAGGACGGCGCCGCGTCCGCCCCCCTGGCCGAGACCAAGACCACCTAGGACTGCGCCTGCCGGGCCGGGCCGGCCAGCCACCCCGGCCCCACGGCACCTCCCCGCGCAAGGCCCGCCGGCCCCGGCCCCTCCCCCGCCCTACGGCGTTGTCGAGGGCTGGGCGCTCGCGTCCAGGACGCCCGTCTTGTAGATCGTTCCCGCGCACGCGTTCGGGATCTTCGCCTCCGCCGACGGCGCGCCGGGCTCGGCGACGTGGGTCACCGCGATCGTGCCGTTGGCCGTGTCGGCCGGGGGCCCGGCATCCGTGACGGGCTGGTTCGGGCCGGCGCCGCCGCCCGTGGTGGGGGCGACGATGCCGCTGTTGCTGCCGGAGCCGCCGGTCGACGGGGTCGGGTCGGGTGTCGGGGTGGCCTTGGGGCAGGTGTCCGAGGGGACCCAGGCGAATCGCACCTCGTACGCGCCGGCCGGGGCGAGGACCAGGTGCGCGGTGTCCTGCGAGGGGTCGGGGAGCCCGGGGGCGGGGTCGCCCGCCGCGTGCTCGACGACGGTGATCTTCGCCGGGTCGGCCGCGCCCTGCGCCCGGACGTTGAACCGGCCCACCCCGCCGATCGCGCACCGCTTGGCGGAGGCGTTGACGATGCGGAAGGCACCGTAGACCTTGCCGGTCGCGTCGGGCTTGCCGACCTTCGCCGACTTCACGCTCAGCTCGCCCGGTTCGCAGGCCGGCGAGTCGGCCTTCACGGGCCCGCTGCCCGGGCCGGTCGCGCCGCCGGCGGTGCCGCCGGTCGCGTCCTTGCTGGGCGTGGGGACCGGGCCCTTGGCGCCGGGCGTGCCGGGGGCGTTGCCCGGGTGGGCGGGCCGGCCGCTCTCGTCGGTGCCCTCCACGGTGTCCGACGCGGTGCCGGGGGTGCCGTGCGTGCGCTCGCCGTGCCCGGCGACGGCGGGCTGGTCGCCCGCGCTGCCCGAGGTGTTGGCGACGTGCAGGAACGCGGGCACCGCGGTGGCCACCAGCAGGGCGGCGGCGACGGAGCCGACGACGGCCTGCCGCTTGCGGGCCCGTCGCGCGGGCACCGCGGCCCGCAGGTGTTCGAGCGCGCCCTCCGACGGCGTCAGTTCACCGACCGCGCCGTGCAGGAGCGCGCGCAGGGCCCGTTCGTCGGCCGCGTCGGGGCTCCCCTCGGCGGGAGCGCCGGGGAGAGGGCTGCCGGCGCTGTTCTTTTCCGGCGTCTTGTCCACGAATCCGTATCCAGTCAGGTCGTTCAGGTCATTCCCGGGCCGCTGGTCCGGCCCGTTCACCCCGTGATCCCGCGGCCTCCTGTCGCCGTTCCTGTCGGGCCCCTTCATGCCGTCGCCTCCATGGCGACGCGCAGGGCGGCTATGCCGCGCGAGCCGTACGCCTTGACCGAGCCCAGGGATATGCCGAGCGTCTCGGCGACCTGGGCCTCGGTCATGTCCGCGAAGTAGCGCAGGACGAGCACTTCGCGCTGGCGGCGCTGGAGCCCGCGCATCGCCTTGATCAGGGCGTCGCGCTCCAGCTGGTCGTAGGCGCCCTCTTCGGCGCTGGCCATGTCGGGCATGGGCTTGGAGAGCAGCTTGAGCCCGAGGATGCGGCGGCGCAGCGCCGAGCGCGACAGGTTGACCACGGTCTGGCGCAGGTAGGCGAGCGTCTTCTCCGGCTCGCGCACGCGGCTGCGCGCGGAGTGGACCCGGATGAACGCCTCCTGCACGACGTCCTCGCAGGAGGCGGTGTCGTCGAGGAGCAGGGCGGCGAGCCCGAGCAGCGAGCGGTAGTGCGCGCGGTAGGTCTCGGTCAGATGGTCCACGGTGGTGCCGGCCGCCATGACCTCGTCAGCGCTCCCGCGGGAGGTCGCCGGGGAGGGGACGAGGGCGGCGGGACGGGTGGCGGGCATGGGCGCGATCACCGGCATGCCGCCGGGCGCACCGAGGCGCCGGCGCGGGCGCACTGCCATGGCGCCGCGTGCCGGTACCGCTCTGAAGTCGAGTACCTCTGCCACGCCTGTTGGACACGTTCCTCCCCGTCAGGGTTGTACGCGTACGACACTGTTTTTGGCGGTGCGAAAAATGCCCTCATCCGTACCCGCTCTTCCCCAATGCCCCGATTGTCACGGCACCTTGAGGGGCGACCGCATAGACGCTCCATGCCGGTCTGCGGT
Organism: Streptomyces sp. NPDC048111; assembly: GCF_043202815.1. Taxonomy (NCBI): domain Bacteria; kingdom Bacillati; phylum Actinomycetota; class Actinomycetes; order Kitasatosporales; family Streptomycetaceae; genus Streptomyces; species Streptomyces sp. NPDC048111. The sequence continues at coordinate 59,193 of NZ_JBIDBD010000011.1, read as the reverse complement.
TGCAGGGACACGGACATGAATCGTGTAACAAGGCATTGGCGCACTTCAAGTGGTACAGACCAGCGACTTGCTCACAGAGCGTTCACAGATCCTACAAACCGGCGGGACTCAGCGTCCGGTGAATTCGCGGGCCGCCAACTCGGCGATGTGCGCGGCGTTCAGGGCCGTGCCCTTGCGGAGGTTGTCGCCGCAGACGAAGAGTTCCAGCACGTGCGGGTCGTCCGGCGAACTGCGGACCCGGCCGACCCACGTCGGGTCGGTGCCCACCACGTCGGCGGGGGTGGGGAAGTCGCCGGCGGCGGGGTCGTCGAAGAGCACCACGCCCGGCGCGGTCGCCAGGATCTCGTGGGCCCGCGCCACGTCCACCTCGTTCTCGAAGCGGGCGTGCACGGAGGCGGAGTGGGTGGTGACCACCGGGACCCGCACACAGGTCGCGGCGACCGGAAGGCGCGGCAGGTCGAGCAGTTTGCGCAGTTCGGCGCGCAGCCCGAGTTCCTGCGAGGACCAGCCGTCGTCGGCGAGTTCACCGGCCCAGGGCACCACGTTCAGCGCGATGGGCGCCGCAAAGGGCCCGAGGTCGTCGCCGACGGCCCGGCGCACATCGCCCGGGCTGGTGCCGAGCCCGGTCCCGGCGACCAGCGAGATCTGCCGGCGCAGCGCCTCGACGCCGGCCTGGCCCTCGCCGCTGGCGGCCTGGTAGGTGGAGACGACGAGTTCGGTCAGACAGAACTCGGCGTGCAGCGCGCCCACCGCCACGATCATCGCGAGGGTGGAGGCGTGCGGGCTCGCGACGATGCCGCGCGGACGCATCCGCACGGCGTGCGGGTTGAGCTCGGGCACCACCAGGGGGACGTCCGGGTCCATCCGGAAGGCGGCCGAACTGTCCACCACCACCGCGCCCTTGGCGGCCGCGACCGGCGCCCACTGGGCGGCGGTCTCGGCGGGCACCAGGAACACGACGACGTCGGCCCCCTCCAGGGCCTCCTCGCCGAGCGCGAGCACCTCGCACTCCTGGCCCCGTACGAGCAGCTTGCGGCCGGCCGAGCGCGCGGAGGCGATCAGCCGGATGTCGCCCCAGACGTCCGCGTGCTGGGACAGGATCTGGAGCATCACCGCACCGGCGCCCCCGGTCGCTCCGACGACCGCGAGCGCCGGTCTGCGGGTCATCGCCCGGTGCCTCCGTAGACGACGGCCTCGTCGCTGTCGGAGTCGAGGCCGAAGGCGGAGTGCACCGCGCGCACGGCCTCGTTGACGTCGTCGGCGCGGGTGACGACCGAGATGCGGATCTCGGAGGTCGAGATGAGCTCGATGTTGACGCCCGCGTCGGACAGCGCCTCGAAGAAGCCGGCCGTGACGCCCGGGTTGGTCTTCATGCCGGCGCCGACCAGGGAGATCTTGGCGATCTGGTCGTCGTAGCGCAGCGACTCGAAGCCGATGGTCGGCTTCATCCGCTCCAGGGCGTCGATGGCCTTGCGGCCCTCGGCCTTGGGCAGGGTGAAGGAGATGTCGGTGAGACCGGTCGAGGCGGCGGAGACGTTCTGCACCACCATGTCGATGTTGATCTCGGCGTTGGCGATGGTGCGGAAGATCGCCGCGGCCTCGCCCGGCTTGTCGGGGACGCCGACGACCGTGACCTTCGCCTCGGAGACGTCGTGCGCGACTCCGGAGATGATGGCGTGCTCCACCTGCTGGCCTTCCGACGGGGTACGTGGTTCGTTGCTGACCCAGGTGCCCTGGAGCCCGCTGAAGGACGAGCGCACGTGGATCGGGATGTTGTAGCGGCGCGCGTACTCGACGCACCGGTGCAGGAGCACCTTGGAGCCGGACGCGGCCAGCTCCAGCATGTCCTCGAAGGAGATCCACTCGATCTTCTTCGCCTTCTTCACGACGCGGGGGTCCGCGGTGAAGACGCCGTCGACGTCCGTGTAGATCTCACAGACCTCGGCGTCGAGGGCGGCGGCGAGCGCCACGGCCGTCGTGTCCGAGCCACCGCGCCCGAGCGTGGTGATGTTCTTGCCCTCCTGGCTGACGCCCTGGAACCCGGCGACGATGGCGATGTTGCCCTCGTCGATCGAGGTCCGGATGCGGCCGGGGGTGACGTCGATGATCCGCGCCTTGTTGTGGACCGAGTCGGTGATGACACCGGCCTGGCTGCCCGTGAACGACTGGGCCTGGTGGCCCAGGCTTTTGATCGCCATGGCAAGCAGTGCCATGGAGATCCGCTCTCCGGCGGTCAGCAGCATGTCGAATTCCCGGCCGGCAGGCATCGGGGACACCTGCTCGGCGAGCTCGATCAACTCATCCGTCGTGTCGCCCATCGCGGAAACCACGACGACCACCTGGTGGCCGTTCTTCTTGGCTTCCACGATCCGCTTGGCGACCCGCTTGATGCCCTCGGCATCGGCAACGGAGGAGCCTCCGTACTTCTGCACGACAAGGCCCACGTGCGCTCCTCGCTCAATTCATTACTGCGGTCGGCTCAGTTTAACGAGCGGGCCGGAATCGCCCGGGCCGTATCACTTCGTGAGATGTCCCGCTCACTGGATGATCACGACGTTCACCGGGCGATCTCCGGACCGCTCGCGAGGTCCGCCTGCCCGAGCGGTCCGGTTGTACGCGACTTGTGGGCGGGGTCACAGCCCGCGGCGGCCGCGGGGCGCCCGCCCGGGGGCGGCGGGCGCCTACTTCAGGTCGTGCAGGCCCAGCGGGCCCGCGAGCTCCTCGGCCATGACGCGGCCGGCCTCCTCCTCCAGGGAGTCCTCCGTCAGGTCCTCGTCGGTGTCGAGGCCGTCCAGCTCTTCGAGGGGCTGGTTGAGGCGGACGTGGGCGACGAGCGACTGGAGGGCGCGCAGCGCGGCGGAGGCCGTCGAGCCCCAGTTGGAGAAGTAGGAGAACTGCCACCACCACAGGGCCTCGCTGGTGCGGCCCGCGCGGTAGTGGGCCAGGCCGTGGCGCAGGTCGGTGACCACGTCGGCGAGGTCGTCGGAGATCCGGCACGGCACCGGCGCCTTGCGCGGCACGTACGGGTCGAAGACCTCGGAGTACACGTCGATGGGTTCCAGCAGCCGGGCGAAGCGCTCGCGCAGCTCGTCGACGTCGGCCTCCGGACCGAGGTCGGGCTCGTAGCGCTCGTCGGGGACGATGTCCTCGTGGGCGCCGAGCCGGCCGCCGGCGAGCAGCAGCTGGGAGACCTCCAGGAGGAGGAACGGCACGGCACTGTCGGGCTCGTCGCCCTTGGCCACTTCCGTGACCGCGACGATGAAGGACTCGACCTGGTCGGCGATCTGGACCGCGAAGGAGTCCGGGTCCTGGGTGGTCGCGTGCAGCGTTGCGTCAGACATCGGGTCGACCTTCCTCGTGGCCCTCCCGGGCGTACTCCTGCGGGGCGTCATACATCGAGCAGCCGCCTTCCTTCGAAGGCCCGGCCCAGGGTGACCTCGTCGGCGTACTCCAGGTCGCCGCCCACCGGCAGGCCGCTGGCGAGCCGGGTCACCCTGAGGCCCATGGGCTTGATCATGCGGGCGAGGTAGGTCGCCGTGGCCTCGCCCTCCAGGTTCGGGTCGGTGGCCAGGATCAGTTCGGTGACCGTGCCGTCCGCCAGGCGCGCGAGCAGCTCGCGGATGCGCAGGTCGTCCGGGCCGACGCCCTCGATGGGGCTGATGGCGCCGCCGAGCACGTGGTAGCGGCCGCGGAACTCGCGGGTCCGCTCGATGGCCACCACGTCCTTGGGCTCCTCCACGACGCAGATGACCGTCTGGTCGCGGCGCGGGTCGCGGCAGATGGCGCACCGCTCCTCCTGGGCCACGTTGCCGCACACCGCGCAGAAGCGGACCTTGTCCTTGACCTCGAGGAGGGCGTGCGCGAGGCGGCGCACGTCGGTCGGCTCGGCCTGCAGGATGTGGAAGGCGATCCGCTGCGCGCTCTTGGGACCGACGCCGGGCAGCCTGCCCAGCTCGTCGATGAGGTCCTGAACCACGCCTTCGTACAACGGAACGCCTTTCGTGGGTTGTTCTGACGCCTACGGTAGTTGCTGGACGTCCGCCTCAGTAGGGCAGGCGCAGGGCTGCGTGCGCGCGGGGCGCACGCGGCCCGGGGCCGGGGCCTAGAACGGCAGGCCCGGCATGCCGCCCAGGCCCTGGGTGAGCGGGCCGAGCTTCTCCTGCTGGAGCTGCTGGGCGTTCTCGTTGGCCGCCTGGACGGCCGCGACGATCAGGTCGGCGAGGGTCTCGGTGTCCTCCGGGTCGACCGCCTTGGGGTCGATGGCGAGGGCGCGCAGCTCGCCCGAGCCGGTCACGGTCGCCTTGACCAGGCCGCCGCCGGCCTGGCCCTCGACCTCGGTCGCCGCGAGCTCATCCTGGGCAAGGGCGAGATCCTGCTGCATCTTCTGGGCCTGCTGGAGAAGCTGCTGCATGTTGGGCTGGCCACCACCAGGGATCACGTTTCACTCCGGGTCTCGGTAGAACGGGTTCACCGCGGCGGCCACCGGGCCACCGCGTTCGGCACTCCGAGCCTACGTGGTCCACAGGCCCCCTGCTCCGCGACTCTTTCGAGTGATGCGATGCGTGTCCGTATACCTGATCAAGGCCCACTTCCGGGCGGAAATACCTGGATGGCGAGTCCCGGCCCCTCCATTCGGCGGTAGGAATGGCGCTCGGGCGCACCACCGGGCGTTCCGACGCCCGGGCGCCCCGCCGGTGACGGCCGGCGGCACGTCGTTTACTACGTCCAGTACGCCTCGGCGTCCGCGGGCGGGCGGATGCCCGGGTGCCCGTACGTCACGCGATGTCGCAGAGGGTCACAGCAGCAGTGCGGAGGGAGCGGCCGGGTGAGCCAGCCTGACATGCAGCCCGAGGGGCCACCGGGCCAGGCCCGGCGGGACGAGGGTGCGCGGACGGGCGATCTGTCCGGGCGGCCGTTCCCGCTCGGCGACTGGGGCGAGCCCGCCGAGCGCCTCTACGAGCTGTACCGCTGGGTGGAGACGGGCGCGCTGCGCACCGCCGACTGGTACCTCGCGGACCGGCTGTGGAAGCGGCGCGGGGCGCGCGCCCTGCGCTGCGGCACGGCGAGCGGCACGATCGCGGGCGCGGTGCTTCCGCTGCTCGACCTGACGGGCGCGGCGCGCGGGGTCGCGGGCTGGGGCTATGTGTGCCTGCTGCTGGCCGGGGCGTGCCTGGCCTGTGACCGCTACTTCGGGCTCACCTCGGGCTGGATGCGGGACGTGGCGACCGCGCAGGCCGTGCAGCGCCGGCTCCAGGCCCTCCAGTTCGACTGGGCCTCGGAGAGCGTGCGCGAGGTGCTCGGGCCGACCGAGGGCACCGCGAGCGAGGCGGCCGAGCGCTGTCTGTCGGTGCTGCGCCGCTTCACCGAGGACGTGACGGAGCTGGTGCGCTCGGAGACGGCGGACTGGATGGTGGAGTTCCGCCCGGGGCCCGCGCCGCTGGTGATGCAGAGCCTGAGCACGGCGGCCCCGCGCACGGACGGCGCGCCCGGCCCGGGCCGCTTCCCGATGCCCCCGGCCACCCGCCCGAACATGCCGCGCCAGCGCCCGCCGGAGGGGCCCCGCTGAGCCGCCCCGCGGCGGCGGGCTCTCAGCTGAAGATGATCATCGAGCCCTGGGCGAGGCTTCGGGTGGCCGCCGCGTGCAGACCGAGCCACACGTGCCGCTCGCGCGCGAAGGGGCTCTCGTCGTACGGGATGGGTCCGGCCGGCTCCTCCAGGGAGGTCGGGCGGGCCGGGGGCGCGGGCGCGGTGGGCGGATTGGCCGGATCGATGCCGATGGCCGGGCCGACGAACTGCAGCTCCCGCAGCAGTCCCTGCGCCGAGCCGAGCGGGCCGCCGCCCGCGAGCAGCTCCTCGTTGGACAGCGGCGCCGCGAAGTCGACCGGCACATAGGCCCCGGCGTGGTCGTAGTGCCAGACCAGGTGGGACTGCTGGGCGGTCGGCTCGAACATCTCCAGGAGCTGCTCGTAGTCACCACCGAGCTCGTCGACGGGCGTCACCGCTAGCCCGCACAGCTGCAAGAGGTAGGCGCGGCGCAGGAAGTGCAGCGCGTCGTAGTCGAACCCGGCCACCGGCGCCACGTCCCCGGACAGGCCCGGCATGTACGCGAAGACCGGCACGGGCGGCAGCCCCGCCTCGCCGAGCGCCTTGTCGTACGAGGCGATCTCCTCCGCGAACGGATTGTCGGGGCTGTGGCAGAGCACATCGACGAGGGGCACCAGCCACAGGTCACAGGCCAAGACGGGCTCGCTCTCACTCGTTCGGTGCGATGGTCGCAACAGCGTAATGCGCTGGGCACGCTCGGCGAAGAGGGCCGGTCAACTCCCTTGCCGGGGTGACCGGTTCGCTCCGCGGCCCGGTCGGGTGGGTCTACCCACGCGCGGGTCCGTTACTCGGACGCCGTCCCATGGCCACGGCCCCGCTCCCCCCTCGGGGGCTGCGCCCCCGAACCCCCCGTCGCGCCTGAACGGCGCTCGTCCTCAAACGCCGGACGGGCTGAGGTGGCCTGGTACTGCCCAGCACCAGTGCTGCCAAGGGGCGCGGGGAACTGCGCGAGCCAGGCCGGGCTACACGTGCGGGCCAGCACCGGCCCTGCCAGGGGCGCGAGGAACTGCGCGAGCAAGCGGGCACGGTCCGCACAAGACCGACGGGGTCAGGGGCGCGGGGAACTGCGCAAGAAGCGACCACGGCCCGCACACGACAGCGGGGTCAGGGGGCGCGGGGAACTGCGCAAAAAGCGACCGGCCCGCACCGAACCGCCCCCACGCGGAAGCGTGCCCCCGCCGGGGCGGGCCGGGGACCGGCGCCGGGCCGATCCGCCTACCGCACGTCGGACACGTCCCAGATCCAGACCCCGCCCACCCGGGTGCCGGCCCGCCCCCCCAGGAGGCGGGTCACCGTCTCGTACAGCTCGGGGGCGCGCGGCTGCGGGGCGAGGACCAGGACGCCCGCGTGCCAGTACGCGAGGTCGGCGCGGGCCTGGTTCTGCCAGTCGGTGCCGATGTCGGGGACGGGCTTGCCCGAGCGCACGTCGCCGAACAGGTTGGACGTCCAGCGCGGGGAGGCGCCGTAGATGCCGATCCGGTCCGGTCCCCAGGGCCCGTTGAAGTAGCCGCCGGGCACCGGGAAGCCGAGGCCGGTCGAGGACTGCCAGTGCAGGGCCTCGGCCGAGCCGGGGTCGGGCAGCGGCACCGGGACGAGGGATTCGCCGGGGCCCACGTACTGCTTCCACTGGCCGGACGTGATGAAGGCGGGCACCTCGGGGCGCGCGTTCGTCGGGTAGGAGGTCGGCACGACGGGGAGCAGGGCGAGCGCGACGGCGGTGAAGCCGGCCGCCCGCACCGCCCGCGTCCGGCTGAGCGCGAGCCGGCCCGCGCCGAGCGCGAGGAGGGCGCCGAGCACAGGCGCACAGATCATCGCGACCCGGCCCTCGATCACCGACTCGAAGAGCGGCCGGTGGGCGAGCAGCTTCCAGGGCCCGGGGAAGACCACGTCCGTGTACGGGAGGCGGATCTTCTGGCCGAGCGAGAGCACCGCCGCGGCGACACCGGTGAACGCCAGCGCCTTGACCAGCGGCCGGCGCCACAGCCGGACGACCAGGGCGAGCGCGAGCGCCGCCAGCGGCCAGCCGTAGAAGGCGTTCTGCTCGGTGCGGTTGAGGGCCAGCTTGTCGGCGGTGGCCTCGTCGCCCGCCAGCGAGCGCCCGGCGAACTCGATCAGGGCGAGCGGTGAATTGCCCGCGCTGTCTCCGTGCAGCACGCTGTGGTAGCTCTGCGCTCCCGCGAACTGCCGGTACAGCGGATAGGCGACGAGGAGCAGGCACACCCCGAGCGCGTACGCCGTCCCGCGGGCCAGCGGCCGGATCGCGGCGCGCGCCACGTCGCGCCGGGCGAGGGCGTAGGAGAGCGCGAACAGGGCCATGCCGAGCGCGGCGAGCAGCAGCACTTCCTCGCCGAGGAAGATCTGGTACGTGGTGAACAGGCCGAGGACGATCCCGTCGCGGGGCACGTCACGGCCCTCGCAGAGCCGCAGCGCCCGGTCGATGATCAGCGGGAGCATGAACAGGACGCAGAAGTTCGGGTGCGCGGTGCCGTGCGAGATCATCGGCGGCGCGAACGCGGCGAACGCCCCGCCGAGCCCGGCCGCCCAGCGGTTGTCCGTGACGCGGCGGGCGAAGAGCCAGTACCAGGCGTACGCGGTCGCCGATATGCCGAGGGTCAGGACGAGCGCCCAGGTCAGGCTCGGCCCGAAGGCGAGCGTGAGGGGGGTCAGCGGCACCGAGAGGCCCAGCATCGGGGTGTTGCCCATCAGGTTCACGCCGTCGGGGAAGTTCTGGACGGTGGTGAACAGGGGGTCGCGCAGGTGGGCCACGTTGTCCGCGGTGACCGCGAAGAACCACTCCCACTGGTTCTGGTCCTGCATCGAGTCGGTGAGGTAGCTGCGGCCGAGGCCGTCCCACAGGTTCTTGTAGAGCAGGACGGACGACAGCAGGAACAGGGCGCCGAGCACCAGGTCGACGCGGCGCACCGCGCGCGCCTTCAGCCGGGCCAGCTCCCACAGCACCTTGCCGTAGTCGGCGGCGCCCACCTTGGAGCCGTCCTGGTGCGACCAGCGCACCGGTACCTCGGCGACGGGCCAGCCGCGGCGCCGGAAGAACTGGAGGATCTCGACGTCGATGCCCCAGCCGTCCAGGCGGGCGTCGGAGAACGCGGCGCGCGCCTTGTCGCCGTCGAACAGCTTGAAGCCGCACTGGGTGTCGCGGATGCCGGGCACCGCCACGGCGCGGATCAGCCGGTTGCCCATCCGTCCGAGCGTCTCGCGCATCCGGCTCTGGTGGACCTCGATACGGGCCTCGGGGTGGGCCCGCGAGCCGATCGCGGCGGCCGTCTCGTCCTCGGTCATCGCCTTGGCGAGGTGGTCGAGTTCCTCGATGGGGGTGGCCAGATCGGCGTCGGTGATCAGCACCCGGCGTCCGTAGGAGGCGAGCACCCCGAGCCGCAGGGCGTGGCCCTTGCCGCGGTTGGTGTCGCTGACCACGACGCTGATGCGGGGATCGCGGGCCGCGGCCTCCTTCGCCACCCGTACCGTGTCGTCGGCCGAACCGTCGTCGACGACGATCAGCTCCCACGAGCAGCCGTCGCCGAGGTGGGCGCGGATCGCGTCGAGGGTGGGCGCGAGGCGCAGCTCCTCGTTGTAGGCCGGGACGACGACGCTCAGTTCGACCTGTCCGGCCGGATCGGTGATCACCGCGGGAGCCGCTCCGCCCACATCAGGGATTCGTCGTTGTAGGCGGCGATCAGCGCTCTGGCCGCCTCGAAGTCGCCGAGGGCGAGCGCCGAGACGACCTCGCCGTGGCCGGTCCACAACCAGTCGCTCAGCTCGCCGTGCGCCCGCAGGTGCGGCACCGCGAACACCCAGCTCTGCATGCGGAGCCGGTGCAGGAAGTCGGAGATGTAGGTGTTGCCGGCGAGCGCGCACAGCTCCCGCCAGAACCGCAGGTCGTAGCCGACCAGGATGTTCAGGTCGCCGCAGCGGGCGGCCCGCGCGGCCTCTTCGCCGCGCCGCCGCACCGACACCAGGGCCGGGCCGTGCGTGTCGAGCGAGCCGGGGGCCGCGGCCCGCCGGAACATTCCGTCGACCACCAGGGCCCGGGCCTCGACGATGCCGCGGTAGTCCTCGACCGTGAACACCCGCACCCGGAAGCCGCGGTGCTGGTCGGAGTCGAGCAGGCCCTGGGCGCAGAGGTCGACGAGCGCCTCGCGCACGGGCGTCGCGGACACGCCGTACTGCTCGGCTATCTGCTTGACCGTGAACTCCTCGCCGGGCTGCATACGCCCCGCGAGCACCTCGTCACGCAGTGCGTCCGCGATCTGCTGTCGAAGGGTGCTGCGGGTGACCGCTCCGCTCGCGGGCATGGCTCGCTCCCCTCCTCCGGCTCCGGGCCACCTTATGGGGTGCCCCGGAAACCGGACAAAGGAGAGCGGGCGCCGCACCCTCTGAGCTGCGAGGACGCGGGTGGACACCGCACCGCGGCCGGGTCAGACGGTGTGCTGGTCGGCCACCGTGAGGGCCTCGTCGAGGATCGCGAGGCCCTCCTTGGCCTCCGCCTCGGTGACGTTGCAGGGCGGCACGACGTGGGTGCGGTTCATGTTGATGAAGGGCCACAGCCCGTTCTTCTTGCAGGCGGCGCCGAACGCGGCCATGGGCGCGTTGTCCGCCCCGGTCGCGTTGTACGGGACGAGCGGCTCGCGGGTCTCCTGGTCGCGCACCAGCTCCAGCGCCCAGAAGACGCCCGTGCCGCGCACCTCGCCGACCGAGGGGTGGCGCTCGGCGATCTCGCGCAGCCCCGGCTCCAGCACGTTCGCCCCGATGTGGGCGGCCTGCTCGACGATCCCCTCCTCCTCCATCACGTTGATGGTGGCGACGGCCGCGGCGCAGGCCAGCGGGTGGCCGGAGTAGGTGAGCCCGCCCGGGAACGGCCGGTGCTCGAAGGTCTCGGCGATCTCCGCGCTGATGGCGACGCCGCCGAGCGGGACGTAACCGGAGTTGACGCCCTTGGCGAAGGTCACCAGGTCGGGCACCACGTCGTAGTGCTCCAGGGCGAACCACTTGCCGGTGCGCCCGAACCCGGCCATGACCTCGTCGAGCACGAGCACGATCCCGTACCGGTCGCAGAGCGCGCGCACGCCGGGCAGATAGCCGGGCGGCGGCGTCATGATCCCGGCCGTGCCCGGCACGGACTCCAGGATGATCGCGGCGACGGTGGCGGCGCCCTCGAAGACGATGGTGTCCTCGAGGTGCTTGAGCGCGCGCTCGCACTCCTCGGCCTCGGTGGTGGCGTGGAAGGGCGAGCGGTACAGGAACGGCGCCCAGAACCGCGCGACACCGGCGGCGCCGCTGTCGGAGGCCCAGCGGCGCGGGTCGCCCGTGAGGTTGATCGCGGTGTTCGTGCCACCGTGGTACGAGCGGTACGCGCTGAGCACCTTGTGGCGGCCGGTGTGCAGCCGGGCCATGCGGATGGCGTTCTCCACGGCCTCCGCGCCGCCGTTGGTGAAGAAGATCTTGTCGAGGTCGCCCGGAGTGCGCTCGGCGATGAGCCGGGCCGCCTCGGAGCGCGCCTCCACCGCGAAGGCGGGCGCGAACGTCGTCATCGTCGCGGCCTGCTCCTGGATCGCGGCGACGACCTTGGGGTGCTGGTAGCCGATGTTGGTGAAGACCAGCCCGCTGGTGAAGTCGAGGTAGCGGTTGCCGTCGTAGTCCCAGAAGTAGGACCCCTCCGCGCCGGCCACGGCGAGCGGGTCGATCAGGCCCTGTGCGGACCAGGAGTGGAACACGTGCGCGCGGTCCGCGGCCTTGACGGCTGCGCCGGTCTTGGGGGTGCCTTGAGGGGTCATACGCCCAGGGTAAGTACCCCGCCCGCCCGCCCACCATGACCACCCTGTCCACCAACCTCCCCATCCCTCGGCACCCTGTCGCCCCCTCGGCCCACCACAGACCGAACCCCCTTGCCGCACAGTTCCCCGCGCCCCCAACCCCCCGGTCGCGGGCACCGTTCGCGCAGTTCCCCGCGCCCCTAAACCCCCTTTCGTCCGCGGGCCGTAGGGACCGTTCGCGCAGTTCCCCGCGCCCCTAAACCCCCTTTCGTCCGCGGGCCGTAGGGGCTGATCGCGCAGTTCCCCGCGCCCCTGGGGCGCGCTCCTGGCCGGGGTGGTCGCATTTCAGGGGCGCGGGGAACTGCGCGAGAAGCGACCTCGGCCCGCAGACGAAGACGGGTTTCAGGGGCGCGGGGAACTGCGCGAGAAGCGAGCACGGCCCGCGGGCGAAAGCGGGGTGAAAGGGGCGCGGGGAACTGCGCGAACCCCGCCCCCCGACCCCCCGCACTATCCTCACCCCGTTGGAACGGCCAACCGCGGGGGAGGCCCGCCATGGATCGCACGCAGAACCTCACCCCGGCGGATCCGGAGCGAATAGGCGGCTACCGCCTGCTCAGGCGCCTGGGCGCAGGCGGCATGGGCCAGGTCTACCTCGCCCGCTCGGCCCGCGGCCGCACCGTCGCCGTCAAGCTGGTCCGCCCCGACCTCGCCGACCAGGACGACTTCCGCGCCCGCTTCCGCCAGGAAGTACTCGCGGCCCGCAGAGTGGGCGGGCTGTGGACCGCGCCGGTCCTGGACGCGGACACCGAGGCCCCCGTCCCCTGGGTCGCCACCGGCTACATCGCGGGCCCCTCCCTGCACACCGTCGTGCGCGGCCCCCACGGCCCGCTGCCCGAGCACTCCGTACACGCCCTGGCCCGCGGCCTGGCCCTCGCCCTGAAGGACATCCACGCGGTGGGCCTGGTGCACCGCGACCTGAAGCCCTCCAACGTCCTGGTCACCATCGACGGCCCGCGCGTCATCGACTTCGGCATCGCCCGCGCCCTGGAGGCCGGCACCGACGGCGGTCTGACCCGCACCGGCGCCCTGATCGGCTCCCCCGGGTTCATGGCCCCGGAACAGGTGCGGGGCGATCCGGTGACCCCCGCCTGCGACGTGTTCTGCCTCGGCTCGGTCCTGGCGTACGCGGCGAGCGGGCGGCTGCCGTTCGGGGAGGCCGCGAGCGGCGCGCACGCCCTGATGTTCCGCATAGCCCAGGAGCCGCCGGACCTGGACGGCGTGCCCGAGTCGCTCCAGGAGCTGATCGCCGACTGCCTGCACAAGGACCCGGCGGCCCGCCCCACCCTCGACCGCATCCTGGAACGCCTTCCCGCCACCGCCCCCGACCCGTGGCTCCCGGCCACCCTGGTGGCCCAACTGGGCAGCGAGGCAGCCGAGTTGCTGCATGTGGAGGCCCCGGCCCGCCCGGACGCGCCGACGCCCCCCGCGCCCGCCCGCCCCACCTCGCCGCCACCGCCACCGCCGGCCCCGTACACCCCGTACTACGACGACCCGCCCCCGCCCGAGCCCGCGCAGCCCCGCAGTGCGAAGTCCACGGCGGCACTGATCGCGGTGGCCCTGGTGGTGGCGGTGGGCGCGGGCGGTTCGGTGTACGCGTTCATGAGCGGAGGCCCGCCCAAGCAGGCCCCGGTCTCACCCAACTCCCCAACCACACAGGCGACTTCCATACCCACCCCGGACGCACCGGCCACTCCCGACGCGACGGCGAAGAACACGATTCCCCGGCCGTACGTGGGCAGGTGGTCGGCGTCGATCCAGGGCAACAGCGGTACGGCGACGAGGGAGTTGACCATCAGGCCGGGCCGGGTGGGCGACAGGGTGCTGACCCTGACCGCCGACGGCCGCGACTACCACTGCGTCTTCGAGGCCCGCCTGGCCGCGGCCTCCCCCACCACGCCCCTCCACCTGGGCCCCTCCGAGGTGAGCCCCGGCTCGACGGGCGCGTGCACCCCGGGGGAACCGAGCACCCTCACCCTGCTCCCGGACGGCCGCCTGCACCGCGAGACCGACGACACGGGTGAGTACGTCGACTACACGAAGGCGGGCGACTGACCTCCGCTCACCCCCACGTGCGCTTGCACAGCACCAGGCGGTAGCCGTCCGGGTCCTCGACGGTGACGCCGTGCTCGTCCCAGTACGGGTTGTGCGCGGCGACCCGGGTGCCGCCGGCCGCCGTCAGGCGCTCGACCAGCGCCTCGTCCACGGGCGCGCCGAGGTAGAGGACGAACAGGTCGTCCACGGTCGGGGTGGGATCCAGCGGGTGCTCGGGGTCGTGGGTGAGCTCGAAGTGCCAGGCGGCGCCCGGCAGTCCGACCATCACCAGGTCGTGCTCCCCCGGGACGCGCTCGGTGGTGCGCCACAGGACGTCCAGGCCGAGGCCGTCCACGTAGAAGTGTTCAGCGGCGGCCAGGTCCCGCGAAGGGCGGGCCACCCGGACATGGGTCGCGGCGTCGATCACGCGGAGGCCTCCAGGGCGGCCCGCCACACGGGGCTGTCCACGTAGTGGTTGTCGTAACGCTCCCCCGACGCCGCGATCTCGGCCGGGTCGGCTTCGCCGCGCATCACGCGCCCCAGCAGGCGCAGATAGTCGAAGCGGCCCATGCCCGGGGTGAACACGAACAGGACGTCCGCCTCGCGGCCGGGCGCGGCGGCGAAGGCGTGCGGGGTGTGCGGCGGCACGGCCAGGAAGTCACCCGCCTCCAGGGTGGTCACCTCCTCGCCCACCAGCACCTGGAGCGCGCCGCTGATCACGAAGAACAGCTCCGTCGCCTTGGTGTGGAAGTGGGCCGGCGCCCCCACGGCCCCCTCCGCGAAGGTCGAGCGGTAGCTCGTGAACCCGTCGGCCGTACCGTCCGAGTCGGCGAACAGCCGCATCACACTGCTCGGGTCCGCACATGTCTCGGCCTCGTCGTGGCGGGTGAGCACCGGGGCGAAGGGGGCGGCGGGGATGGACGGGGAGGCGTTCTCCTGAGTGGTCATGGCTCGACTTTACGATCATGAGCGTCCACCCCACCAGGCCATTTACGCACCGGCATCCTGGGCCAATTGCTCCTCAACGAAGCTGCTGGACCACCGAGTTCAGCAACGGCGTGTGCACGAACCGATCCGGCCCCGAGGGCGGGAACCGCCACGACAACGGCCAGGTCCGCCCGCTCAGCGCGGGCACCGGCACGTAACTCGCGTACCTCGGGCCCGAGTTGAAGGGCACGGCGACGGCCGGCCAGGACCGGTGCGAGGTGCTGCGCGGCGGCACCAGGAAGTACACCGCCCTGCTGCCCAGCGCGTCCGCGACGATCGGCCCCGGGTCGCCCCCCGTCAGCTCCTCCATCGCGTCGGCCACGCACCGCCCCGCGTCCCCGTCGATCCGTACCGCGTCGAATTGCACGCCCGCTTTCGCCAGCCGGATGCCCGAAAGCGGGATCCAGTCGAGGTTCAGCCCGCCGATTTCCGTATCCACGGGGCCAGTTTCAGCCCGCCCCGCTAGCGTTTTCCATGGCCTCGAAAGGACCGTCGGGCACCCGTTGACCAGCCCCAACGCCCTTGGAGGCGGGTCGAATTCGGTGGGGTCGAGTCATGACCGGTTGAGTCCGGTCGAGTCGGAGTGTGATCGCCATGGCACGAGCGGAAAACAAGGAATCGGCGGGCCCCACGGCCCAGATGGTGGCCAACCTCGCCCGCAAATTGCGGGTGCGGAAGGGGTGGACGCAGGAGCAGTTGGGCAGTGAGATCGGCTTCTCCGGCGCGGCGGTGAGCGCGATGGAGACACTGGCTCAGCCTGCGAGTGACCAGATGCTGGTCGAGCTGGAGCGGGTGCTGGGGGATGGGCTGGACATCTTCGAGGATGCGCGCGTTCCGATGCGGCTGGAGAAGTATCCGGAACAGTTCAAGGGGTTCGCGCCCTTGGAGCAGCGTGCTGTCGTTCTCCAGATGTACGACATCCTCCTCGTCAACGGTCTCTTCCAGACGGAGGACTATGCGCGAGCCGTCATCGGAGGCGGCTACCCACCACTGCCCGAGCAGCGAGTCGAGCAACTGGTGCAGGCACGCATCGAACGGCAGGCGCTCTTCGACCGCGAGCCGATCGCCACGATTGAGCTGATCCTGGAGGAGGCAGTCCTGCGTAGGCCCATCGGCAGCTCCCGGATCATGCGTGATCAACTGCGGCACCTCGCCACGTGCGCCCGCAGGCGAAACGTGACGCTGGCGGTGTTGCCGCTGGACTGCGGGGCGGGCGGAGAGCATGCCGGCGACCAAGGCGGGATGACCCTGGTGGAAACCTCGGAGCACGACCGCGTCGGGTACTTCGAAATGCAAGGTGAAAGCCTGCTCATCACTGACCCGACAAAGGTGAGTACGTTTGCCCGACGCTATGCAAAGATCCGAGCACAGGCCCTGGATCCTCGCGCATCACTGGGCCTCATCGAGGAGTTGGCGGGAGAGCAGAGATGAGCAGCAGCACCCTGCGGTGGTTCAAGTCCAGCTACAGCGACAGCAGCGGGGGGCAGTGCATCGAGGTCGCCCTCACTTGGCGCAAGTCCTCCTACAGCGACAGCGGGGGCGGGGACTGCGTAGAGGTGGCCCTCCCCTGGCGCAAGTCCTCCTACAGCGACAGCGGGGGCGGGGACTGCGTCGAGGTAACCCCCTGCTGCCAGGCCGTCCACGTGCGGGACTCCAAGATGGCGGACGGTCCCTCCTTCATGGTGACGGCGGGCACCTGGTCAGCCTTCCTGAACTGGACAGGTACGGAACGTAGTTGACGGAGCCGAAGAACCCGGCCCCACCCCACCCGCCGGAGGCTTTCGGGAAGGGGCGGGGTGGGGAAAAGCACACGACCCCGCACTCGCCCAGCCGCCCGGGCAGGCCGGGGCCGGGGCGCGCGCCGGGCCGGGCCGAGCTGGGCGGGGCGGCGGCGCGCGCCGGGCGGGTCTAGCGGGCCAGCGCCTCGGTCCCGTAGTGCGTGGCCGCCTCCTCGAACTGCAGGACCGCGTGGGCGGCGACGCTGTGGACGTCGCGCCAGCAGCGCTGGACCGTGCCCGCGCCGTCCCGGGCGTGCAGTCCCCCGGTGCGGAAGAGCCGTTCGACGGCCGTCACCACGAGGTCCACCAGCACCGCCGCGTCCCGGTGGTTGCGGGCGACGCCGAGCCGGGTGACGGGGTCCTCGTCCGCGCGCCGGGCCGCCTCCGCCAGCATCAGCCCGGCCGCGTCGACCTCGGCCGAGGACCGGGCGAGGCCGCGGTGCAGCGGGCCGCGGGACGCCGCCGCGCCCGCCGCGGCACGCGGGGCGGCCCATGCGGTCCAGGCGCGCAGGGCGGCGCGGGCAGCGCCCACCGCGGGGGCGCCGAAGATGAGCCCGCCGGCCAGCTGCGCGGGGGCCGCGTGGCAGCGTGCGGCGCCCTCGCCCGCCCGGCCGGCCAGCAGGTCGGCGAGCAGGAAGGTGCGGTGGTGCGGCACCGAAGTGGGCTTCAGAACAACGGAGTTGCTGCCCGTTCCGCACAGCCCGGTGCTGTGCCAGGTGTCCACGACCTGGACGTCCTCGTACGGCACGGCGAAGACGCGCACCCCGCCCCGTTCCTGCGGCGCCTCGGGCACGGCGGCGGCGAGCAGCACCCACTGGGCGTGGTCGATGCCGCTGACGAGGTCCCACGTTCCGCTCACCGTCCAGTCGCCGCGCCCGGTGCGTACCCCCTGGGCGCCGTGCGGCGCGAGGGCCGCTGCGATGCGCACCTGGGGCGTGTCCGCCCACAGCTCGCGCTGCCCCTCGGGCGGCAGGTACGCGCCGAACCTGCCGTGCGCGGCCCAGAGGCCGGCGCACCAGGCGGCCGACGCACAGGCCTCACCCACCTCGGCGACGGCCCTGAGCAGCGGGGCGAAGCCACCCTCCGCCCCTCCCCAGCGGCGCGGCACGAAGTGGGCGGGGAACCCGGCCACGGTGAGGGCCTCGACGGTGTCCGCGCCCAACTGCCGCTGTTGTTCGGCCACTTCGGCCCCTCGCGCGGCTGTGGCGAGGGCGCGCTCCATCAGGGGGCCCGGGAACGGGCTCGGCTGCCGACGGTCGACCGTCGCGGCCTGCTTCGGCATGCTCAGGGTCATGCCCGCCCCTTCTGCTGGGGGACGAAGGCGAGCCGGGGGGCGAGGGGGCGCGACCACAGGGTGGTGACGCTGACGAAGGGGCGTCCGTTCTGGTGGGCGGCGATGCGCAGCCGGCGTAGCGACGGGTCGCCGGTCGGCTCGTCGGCCTCCTCGACCACGAGACGGCTCGGCAGGTCCAGCTCGCCGAACGCGAGGCACTCGACCTGGGCGGACACCATGGCCAGCGGGGCACCCGGATTGCTCTCGTGGACCAGGACGTGCCCGAGCTGGCGGGCACCCTCCATCGCGACCATCAGCGGCACGTGGTCGCTGGGGTGGTCGAAGAAGATGGGGTGTTCGGTGTCGAGCCGCAGCCACCAACTGCCGTCCCAGGCACCGCTGTTGAGTAAACCCCGGGCCAGGACGCAGTCCTTGTCGCGAAGCCGGCCCACCGCCGACGGCGCTACCGGCGAACGGTGGGCCAGGTCGGAGGCGGCGAGGCCGCGGGTGGTGCGGCGGCGCAGCAGTGAGTAGCGGCGGTCGTCGACGGCGATCCCGCTGATCATGCCCCGCCCGTACACCCTGCCGTCGATGGTGAGCGTCACGTCGAGGCGCATTCCGTAGCGGTTCGGCGGGCGGTTGCCCTCCCAGGTCCACTCGGCTTCGAGCACCAGGTTCAGCGGGGCCGCGCCGACGCGGAGCGGCGCGGCGTCGTCCATGTCGAAGGTGAGCCGGTCGCCGATGAAGCGGTGCGTCAGCGGGATGCCGAAGTAGGTGTGCGGCAGGTAGACGAACATCTGCCGGATGGTCTCCGCGAACAGCAGCGGATCGGTGCGGCCGGCCGCGTCGGGGTTGTGCAGGGCGTGGTCGCGGGGCCACTGGGCGGCGACCAGGAAGCGTCCGTCGTCGAGCCGGACGCTGTCGGTGAGCAGCACCTCGGCCACCGAGGCCCGGTGGACCAGGTGCCGGGGCACGGGCTGCTGGAAGGCGAGCGCCTGCGCGCCCTCCGTGACGTACGGGCTGGTCAGAGCCGGTTCCGCGAGCTCCAGGACCGGTCTTGGCGCGCTGATCGTCTTCCTCACAAAATCCCCCAATGAAGTGAGTGAACCAGCCAGAGTGCGGGAATCCGCGCCCCAGGCCTTCCAAGAACATACCTTCAAGAAGGTATTGTGGGAAAGCCTTATCGGCGCGGATCCATGGCGCCGGGCATCGCACAGAGAACAGAAGGGACTGGGCATGAGCACAAGGGCCCGCCGCAAACCCGCCGCCTCCGAGCTCAAACAGGAGCGCGCGATCCGGACCCGCGCCCTGATCCTGGACGCGGCGGCACGCGCGTTCGCGGACAAGGGCTATCCGGCGACCACCATCCTCGACGTGGCCGAGCTGATGGGGGCGACGAAGGGCGCGGTGTACTTCCACTTCGCCAACAAGAACGCCCTCGCGGCGGCCGTGACCGAGGAGTTCTACGTCCGTCTGCGGTCCGCCGCGCAGGACGTGGCGGACCGCGAACTGCCCCCGGGGGCCGCCGTCTGCGAGCTCCTCATGCGCACGGGCGTGATGTTCCGGGACGACCACGTCATCCGGGCCGGGGCCAGGCTCCAGATCGAGCACTCCCTCATCGACGCGGACCTGCCGACCCCGTTCCTCGGCTACACCGCGATGGTCACGGATCTGCTGCGGGCCGCCGCGGCGCAGGGCGCGCTGCCGGCCGGAAGCGATCCGGAGGCGGTGGGCCGGGTGCTGGTCGCGGCCTTCTTCGGGGCCCAGCACATGTCGTGGGTGATGAACGACCGGGCGGACATCACCCAGCGGGTGGACGAGATCCTGGCCACGGTCCTGCCGGGGCTGTCGCAGGCGTCGGAGGTGGCGCAGGAGTCGGCCGTGTCGGACGCGGCGAACTGAGGCGCCCGTTCACGCCGTTCGCCTTCAGGCCGTTCGCCTTCACGCCGTTCGCCTTCACGCCGGGGCCCAACACAGCGCGCCGACCAGCGGGTTGACGCCCCCGGCAGGACATCGTTGTCCGGGTCCGTACCGGCCGTCGCCGGTCCGGGCCCGGACCCGGCGCGCCGCCACCGATGCATCGGGTCCGATGCATCGGAAGTGGCAACTTTTCGCGGTTAAAAAGATTCCTTCCAGAGGGTATCTTTTGGGAAAAGTGCGCAGCTCGCCGGAAGGGTGACCGATGAACCAGCAGGAGCGATCCCGGCGCACCCGGGAGCGGGTGCTGGACGCCGCGGCGCAGGAGTTCGCCCGGCACGGGTACGCCGACGCCGCCGTACAGGTCGTCGCGGCGCACACCGGGATGACCAAGGGCGCGCTGTACGGGCACTTCCCCTCGAAGCAGAAGCTCGCGGACGCGCTCCTGGCCGCCGGCTCCCAGCGCTGGACGCGGCTGCTCCAGGACGCCGAGCGGCCCGGCATCTCCCCGATGGCCGCACTGCGCACCCTCACCGTCGGCCTGGCCCACGCGCTGCACGAGGACACCCGGCTGCGGGCGGCCTTCCGCCTGGCCAACGACGAGCTCCTGACCGGGGACGGCCCCGGCGCGGGGTGCCTGCTCGGCGAGGTGCGCCGGGCCATCGTGGCGCGGGTGCGCCATGGCCAGGACAGGGGTGCGGTGACCACCGCGTACCGCGCCGAGGCCATCGCCCAGCTGCTGTTGTCGGTGGTCCTGGGCGCGCAGTCGGCGGCCACGCTGGCGCCCGACCCCGAGGAGTCCTTGCAGCCCTGGCTCGACCGGGTGTGGGACCTGGTCCTGTCGATGATCGGCCGCGAACGGACGGCGCCCTGAACCGGCTTTTCCAGCAGGGCAGTTGGGGCCCGGTACGCTACGCCCCTAGGGAACGCCGGGCAGCGTGCGGCCCCCCGCCCGGGCCACGTGCGCCCGCAGGGCCGGATCGTCGCCCACGACCACGGGGTGGCCCACGGCGCTCAGCAGTTGCAGGTCCGAGGAATGGTCGCCGTACGCGAAGCAGTCCGCCGGGTCCACGCCGTACCCGGCCGCCCAGTCCAGGGCGACCTCCGCCTTGGCCGCGCCGATCATCGGGCGTACGACCTCACCGGTGAGCCGGCCGTCCACGACGAGCGGTGCCGTGCCGAACACGTCCTCCACGCCCAGGTGTTGGGCGATGGGCAGCAGACACGGGAAGAACGACCCCGACACCAGGACCGTGGCGTGCCCGGCCTTCTGGTGCGCCCGCAGGGCCGCGACACCGGGCGGGTGGAAGAACCCGCCGACGCTCAACTGCTCCTGGAACCAGGCGCTTCCCTGCACGGTGAGGTCCTGCTCGACGGCGTCGGCGTACAGCGCGTAATAGGCACGGTTCGCCTCCTCGCGGGGAGCACCTTTTTCACGCAGACGCGTCAGGGCCGCGCGGGCCCGCGCGTGAGCGGTCGGCGGGCGGCCGGTGGACTCGTAGTGGAAGCGCAGGAAGTCGAAGAGCGTCTTCTGCGTCACCAGGGTCTCGTCCACGTCGAAGAAGGCGGCTGCCGGTGCGGAACGCTGGGCCATGGTGACTCCTTGGTCGACGTGAAGGGGGGGTGCGCGCTGGGCGCGGCAGATCATCGGACGAGGGGGCGGGGGTGGGCACCCCGGTTCCAGGGGTTGGTACAGGGGGTGTGGCCAACCCCAAGAAGCAATCAACCCCACGCAAAACCGGGGTGCCCCGACCGGGGTTTGAGGAGCGCGAGGAACTGCGCGAGAAGCCACCACGCCCCGCAGACAACAGGGGGTTCAGGGGCGCGGGGAACTGCGCGAGAAGCGACCACGGTCCGCAGACAACAGGGGGTTTGAGGGGCGCGGGGAACTGCGCGAAAAGCGACCACGACCCGCAGACAACAGGGGGTTCAGGGGCGCGAGGAACTGCGCGAAAAGCGACCACGGTCCGCACCCGACCGAGGGGGTTCGAGGGGCGCGGGGAACTGCGCAAGCCGCCCGGCACCGGCCCACCCAGGGGCGCGGGGAACGGCGAGCGGCCCGGGGCGCGCCCGCTACGGGGGCGGAGCACCATGGCGGCGCGCCTCGGAGACCACCCGAGACACAACCCCCCCAACCCACCCCCGAAAATAAAAGTGCCCACCCCGATAGAAGTGCTGCCCCCCGGGCCGGGTCGTCGCCTGCGACCAGGCCCCCAACTGCCGCGCGGAGACGACCGGATCCCGCACCCCCCCGAACAGGGAGAGCCCCACCGGCAGCCGAGCCGCCCGCGGCCGCCACCCCTCCGCGAGGCGGAAGTCGTCCCGGACGCGCGGGGCGATGCGCCGCCACACGTCGTCGTCGGACAGCGCCCGCTCCGGCATCCCGCCCATCTCGGCCAGGGCCGTACGCAGTTCACGGTCCGGCAGGCTGTGGACGGGGCGCCCCCGCCAGGATTCCGCCGCGAGCAGCGGGGCCCGGCAGGCGGACACACCCAGCCAGTGCGGCATCCGGCTGCCCAACTCGTCGAGCCGGTGCGTCAGTTCGTAGGCAACGGCCGCTCCCATGCTGTGGCCGAAGAGGGCGTAGGGGCGGTCCAGGCTCGGCGCGATGGCCTGCGCGAAGTACGCCGCGAGGGCCCGTGCGTCCTGGAGTGCGGGCAGGGCGCTCAGCCGTCGGCGCCCCGGTGCCTCCAGGAGGCAGACCTCCCAGTCGGGCGGGAAGTGCTGGACCCAGTCCGCGAACACCCGGTGCGAACCGGCGGCGTGGTGCAACAGGAAGATCCGCATCACCGGGTCGGCCACCGGCCGAGGCCGCACCACGGACAGGGCGTGCGGCCCCGGGTCCGTGCCCGGCGCCGGTCCCGCCCGACCCGTGCCCATCACGCCGGCCACGTCGACAGCATCGACCGAACCGACCGAACCGACCACACTAGCCACACCAGCCACACCAGCCACACCCACCATCTGCCTCACCTCTGTCCCCTCCTCCGGATCGACGCCCGTACCGAGGTGCGGCGGGACGGGCGGCCGCCGCCGCTCGCCCCGCCGCACCGGACCAGGGGGGTGCCTCAGGGCACCAGGACCAGCCGTCCGCGCGTGCCGCCCTTGGCGAACAGGGCGTGCGCCTCAGCGGCTTCGTCGAGGCCGAAGGTGCGGGCGACGCGCAGCGTCAGCGCGCCGGACTCGACCAGGAACACCAGCTCGGCGAGCTGGTCGGCGTTGCTCTGGACCGAGACGGCGCCGACCCGGATGCCGCGCTCGGACTCCGGCGCGGCCGGCCCGAACACCCCGGTGTACGCGCCGGCGTCGCGGACCGCTGCCAGCGCGTCCGCGCCGAGCACCGCCGTGTCCAGGACGCCGTCCGCGCCCTCGGGCAGCGCCGCCCGGACGGCCTCGGCCACGTTGTCGGTACGGGCGATGAAGGTGGCACCCGCCTCGGTGACGAAGGCGCGGTCCTCGGGGCCGGCCACTCCGAAGACCCGCAGGCCGCGGCGCGCGGCGAGCTGGAGGGCGTAACCGCCGACCGCACCGGCCGCGCCCGTCACGACCAGGCTCTGCCCCGCGGACAGGCCGAGCAGGTCGAGCGCCTGCAGGGCGGTGAGCCCGTTGAGCGGCAGCGTGGCGGCCTCGGCGACCGGGACGCCGGTGGGGGCGATGGCCACGGCGGAGGCGTTCAGGACGACGTACTCGGCCTGGGCTCCGGCCATCGTGGCGAACCAGTCGGACAGGCCGATCACGGCCTCGCCGGGCGTGAAGTCGGTGACGCCCTCGCCGACGGCGTCGATGGTGCCGGCCACGTCCCAGCCGAGCGGGTACTGGTCGAGCTCCGGCAGGAACGGGGCGAGGGCGCCGGCCCGGGTGGCCACGTCCACGGGGTTGACCGTGGCGGCGCCGACCCGGATGCGTACCTGTCCGGCGCCCGGCTCGGGGAGCGCCACCTCGGCGACCTCCAGGACGTCCGGCTCTCCGAAGGCCTTCACAACAATCGCGCGCATGACTCGATCGCCTTTCGTATCAGGGTGGTTGGGGGTGCAGGGGGAGGACGGCCGCGTGGTGCGGTCGCCTCGCGGCGGGGCCGTGTCCGGGGGGTGGCACGGCCCCGCCGCGGAGGGGGCCGGTTACGCGTCGGCCGTGGCCCGGCGTGACTTCGGCAGGAAGAACACGGCGAGCAGGATCATTCCGGCGAGCAGCACGCCGCCGTTGACCAGCGTCGCGGTGCGCACGCCGTCGAGGACCACCTGCGCGTCGGTGCGGCCGGGGTGCGGTTCGCCGGCGTGGGCGGTGGCGATGGTGCTGAGGACCGGGACGCCCAGGGTCAGGCCTACCTGCTGGGTCAGGGTGGTCAGGCCGGTGGCCAGGCCCTGCTCCTCGTCCGGGAGGCCGGAGGTCGCGGTCACCATGTAGGAGACCACCGCGGTGATGTGGCCGTAGCCGGACACGGCGGTGCCGACCAGGACCAGGGTGAGCCAGCTCTTGGTGTCGCCGACGAAGAACAGCATGAAGCTGGCCGACGCCTGGATGGTGAGGCCGACGACGAGGCCGCCGGGACCGCCGACCCGGCCGATGAGGCGCGGGGCCACGGTGCCGCCGACGAACGCGGCGGCACCGAGCAGACCGAAGGTCAGGCCGGTGACGAGCGGGGAGTAGCCGAGGACGCGCTGGAGGTAGAGCGTCATCAGGAAGGTGAGGCTGCTCGCCATGGTGAAGGTGACGATGCCCGCGAGGTTGCCCCAGCGCACGGTGAGGCGCTTGACCACCCGCACCGAGACCAGCGGCTGTGCGGTGCGCAGCTCGATCGCCCAGAACAGGGCGAGCAGGGCCAGGCCCGCGATCAGCGGGACGAGCGTGGCGGCGCTGGTCCAGCCCTTCTCCTGGGCGGTGCTGATGCCGTAGACCAGGGCGAGCAGGCCGGCGGAGACGGTGATGGCGCCGGGCACGTCCAGCTTGGCCGTGCGTGAGCCGCGGCTCTCCTGGATGACGGAGAGGCCGATGAAGAACACGGCCGCGCCGACCGGCACGTTGATGAAGAAGGTCCAGCGCCAGCTCAGCAGGTCGGTCAGGACGCCGCCGAGGACCGCACCCGTGATGAAGCCGGCCGACAGCATGGCCCCGTTGAGGCCGAGCGCCTTGGCGCGCAGCGGGCCCTCGGAGAACGTGGTGGTGAGCAGCGACAGCGCGGCCGGGGTGACGATGGCGGTGGCCAGGCCCTGGGCGACACGGCCGACGAGCAGCATCTCGGGCGAGGTGGCGAGGCCGCCGACCAGCGAGGCGAGGGTCAGCATGCCCATGCCGGTCAGGAACAGCCGGCGGCGGCCGAACAGGTCGGCCACGCGGCCGAACAGGAGCGTGAAGCCGGCCGCGGCGAGCGCGAACGCGGTGGTCACCCACTGGAGCGAGCCGATCGAGAAGCCGAGGCCGGTGCCGATGTCGGGCAGCGCCACGTTCAGGATCGAGAAGTCCGCGGCGAGCATGAACTGCGAGCCGAGGAGCAGGACGAGGATGAGGCGCTGACGGGACGTCATGCGCGGCTGGGGCGGATCGGCCACCGAGGCGATGGCCGGTGTTTCACTGACGGTTGCGGACATGGCAACTCCTACACGGGACGGGCTGTGGTGATGGCAGTGGGGGGATTCATCGCTGGAGGGTGAGCGAGGGGCGTGCCACCTCCACCTCGTCCGCGGCAGCGGGGACGGGCGGCGCGGCGGGCGCCTGGCGGCGCGGCCGGCTCAGGAGGCGGACCAGCGGCATCTCGACGGCGTAGTACAGGACCGTCGCGGCGAGCAGGGAGAGCGCGAGGATCAGCGCGGTCACGCCGATCGCCTGGGGGGTGTCCCAGGAGCGGGTGGCGCCGAGCGCGTAGTGCACCCAGCGCATGACCAGCTGGTGGACCATGTAGAACGCGAAGGACACGTTGCCGAGCCACACCATGGTCCGCCCGCGCCACGGCGAGGCCTTGCCCCGGATGTCGGCGACCGCGGCCGTCGGGATCAGCAGGGCCAGCGGGATGACGGCGCCGGCGACCAGGCCGAACAGGTACGGCAGGTAGGACGAACCGATGTAGCCGGCCAGGGACAGCACGGTGGCGGCCCCGAGGCTGATGCGCGGCCAGCGGCCGGCCTCGACGATGA
The DNA here is from genome assembly GCF_043202815.1 of Streptomyces sp. NPDC048111. Classification (NCBI taxonomy): domain Bacteria; kingdom Bacillati; phylum Actinomycetota; class Actinomycetes; order Kitasatosporales; family Streptomycetaceae; genus Streptomyces; species Streptomyces sp. NPDC048111. The sequence goes on along the minus strand of NZ_JBIDBD010000011.1, from coordinate 33,647 downwards.
GCGCGAGGACGATGCCGAGGACGAACTCCAGCATCCTGACCGGCGGCAGGGTGTACACGAACCACATGCGGTCCTCGGACACCGGCAGGCCCGGCACCGGCGGTCCGCCGTGGAAGAAGGTGTTGGCGAGCACCGGCATCAGCCAGACGAGACCGATGAGCAACACCGCGGCGGGCCACAGGAGTTGGGGCCGGATGCGGCGCACGGCCCACAGCGTCGCCGGGAACATGAGGTAGAAGAACGCCTCGCAGCCGAGCGACCAGCTGGGGATGTTCATGCTGAAGAACACGCCGCCGCGGGGGAACCAGTCCTGGATCATGAACAGGTTGGGCAGCGAGTCGAGGCCGATGCCGCCGAAGTGACCGGTGAGCGTCAGACCGCTCAGCGACAGGAAGACGAACGCGGCGGCCCACGTCACCAGATGATTGGGGATGATCTTCACGGCACGGCGGCGCCAGAAGCTCCGGGCCGGGTCGTGCGCACGGGCGGTCCAGGTGAGCAGGAACCCGCTGAGGATGAAGAAGAAGGTCACCCCCACGCCGCCCTGGCTCGCCGAGTGCGCCATCCACGCGTTGACCGTGGGCGAGGCGAAGATGGCGACGGCGTAGATGTGGAACGCGAAGACCATCAGGGCGGCGACGGTGCGCAGACCGGTGAGCGAGGGAAGTCTTTCTCTGCTGGGTGGCGCGACGGACGTGGTCACGGCGATCGATTCCTGCTTTCTTTTCTCCAGGCGCATTGCCTTACGTAAGGGCAGTTGCTGTGTTTTCCCGGCGCCCTTTCGACGCTAGTGGCGCCGACTGCGCGCGGGAATTCCGCTTTGGGGGCGTCCCGTTGTGTCGAAAGTGGTACGGGCGGGGCCCCTCGCCGCTATGCGGCGTCGGGGTGGGCGTCGAGCACCGGGCGTACGGCGGCCAGCGCGTTCAGGGTGCGCGGGATGCCCGCGTACAGCGCGACCTGGGCGACGGCCTGGACGACCTCGCCCTTGGTGGCGCCCGCCCGCAGCGATCCCGCGGCGTGGAAGGCCAGTTGGGGCGCGCTGTCGCCGAGTGCGGCGAGCATGCAGACGGTGGCGAGCTCACGGGTGCGCAGATCGAGCCCCGGGTCGCCGACGAGGGCGCCGAGGCCGTGCTCGATGTGGGCGCCGAGGCCCGGCGCGAGGTCGGCGACGGACTCCCACGGCGTACGGTCGCCCGCGGCGGCGAGCGCGCGGAAGACCTCCTCGCCGGTGCGCGGGGCGAGTGGCGCGGGGCTTGCGTCGATGGTCATGGTGAACCTCCTGGAATACCTCTTCGGGCGCATCCGGGCATGCCGCTGGAGGTATTCCGGTGTCACGCAATCGGAATACCCGGCGGACCGCGAAGCGCATAGCGTCGTGTTTCTCGGTGACCGGTTCAGGCGGCCCGGGCGGCCTCGCGGTGGATGCGGCCGGAGATCCAGGTGTCGGGGCCGAAGGCCCGTTCGTCGAAGACCTTGAACTCCTGCGCGGCGAAGACGTGGAGCCGCAGGGCCGACCCGGTCGGGTCGGGCTCGGTGGCGGCGCGCGCGGCCGCGGCGAAGACGGGGAAGCGCGCGCCGAACGCCTCGGCTCCGCGCGCCAGTTGGGCGCCACGGGCCACCTGGCAGTGGCCGCGCAGCTGCAGTCCCTGCCGGGTGCCGGGCGTCCCGGCCTGTGCGGTGTCGGCGACGGTCACGGCGACCCGGCCCGCACTGTTCGCCAGGTTGCGCGCGTGCCCGGAGGCGGGCCGCGTCAGGCAGTACAGATGGAGGTCGAAGTCATATGCGAAGTAGGCGTTGTGCGACCACGGCGCTCCGTCGTCGCCGACGGTCGCCATGGACAGCAGCCGGGTGGAGTCCAGCAGGCAGTCGATGGACTCCGTCACCGCAAGGAACCCGGGGGTGCGGTCCGGGCCGTGATCCAGGTCGATGCGCATCGGGGAACGCGCCTCCTCTACGGGTACCGGCGGCGGCCCGGGGGATTGGCCGCCGCCGGAGTCTGGGGAACGGGGACTCAGGACAGGAAGTGGCCGCCGTCGACGGTGACCACCGAGCCCGTGCTGAAGCCGTTGTTCATCAGGTACACGTAGGTGCTCGCGACCTCGGACACCTTGCCGACGCGGCCCACCAGGAGCTTGTCGCCGAGCGCCTGGTAGAGCTCCTCCGGCTCCGGGACGCTGCCGTCCCACAGCTCGGTGCGCGTCGGCCCGGGGCGGACCACGTTGACCCGGATCGGGCCGAGTTCGACGGCCAGGGCGCGGCCGAGGGCCTCGGAGGCACTGGTGATGGAGGCGGCGACCATCCAGCCCTTGGCGGGCCGGGCGCCGGCGCTGCCCGAACTCAGCACGATGGAACCGCCCTCACGGATGTGGGCGGCGCCGTAGCGGGCCGCGGTGAACGCGCCCCAGTAGCGGACCTTGAAGAACTCCTGCGCCTGCGCCACGTCGGTCTCGTCGAACGACTTGATCTGCAGCGGGTCGCCGGCCGTGTAGACGAGGTGGTCGAACGCGCCGAGCCCGTCGAAGAAGCTGCGCACCTCCTGCTCGTCCGTGACGTTCAGGCTGAAGCCCTGGGCGTCGTCGGGCAGGCGCTTGAGGGCGCGGTCGACCTTGTCCTGGCTGCTGGAGGCGATGACCACCTGCGCGCCCTCGGCGGCGGCCAGTTCGGCGACCGAGAACCCGATCCCCGAGCTGCCGCCGATGAGGACCACGCGCTTTCCTGCAAGGCTCATTTCCGTACCTTTCCCATGTGTTCGGCACAACGAATTCCGATGGGTCAACCATGCAGCCCGCACAACTCCCGCGTCCAATACCTAAGTTGCTTCCTGTAATACCCGAATCGCATGACCGGACCGCATGACCGGACCGCCCGTAACCGCCCGTAGAGGAAAGGGAGAACGCCCATGGATCTCGACCTTCGCAAAGTGCGTTACTTCGTGGCCGTCGCCGATCTGCTGCATTTCGGCCGGGCCGCCGAGACGCTGCATATCGCGCAGCCCGTACTCAGCCGTCAGATCCGCTCCCTCGAAGGGGACATCGGCCTCGAACTCCTGGCCCGCAACCGGCGTTCGGTGGCGCTCACCGCCGCAGGCCGGCAATTCCTGGACGACGCCCGCGGGCTGCTGACCACCGCCGAGGCGGCACGGCACCGGATGTACCGGGCGGCGGGCGGCGAATCCCAGCTCACCGTCGGCTTCGGCTGGGGCATGACGGTGGCCGCGATCACCGCCGAGTTCGCCGCGCGGCGCCCCGACGTGACCGTGGACGTGCGCCAGCTGGCGCCGGGCGCCGAGGCGGAAGCGGTGCTGCGCGGAGCGGTGGACGTCGCCTTCGTGCGGGCGCCGGTGCCGCGCGACGGGGTCGACCTCACCCGCCTGGGCAGCGAGGACCTCGTCGCCGTCCTGCCGGCCGGACACCGGCTGGCCGGGGCGTGCGCGCTGACCGGCGCGGACCTGGAGGGCGAGCCGCTGCTGCGCCGGACCGGCGAGGCGCCCCTCGTGGTGCGCGGGGAGGCCTCGCTGCTGCGGGCGGCGGGGGGTGCGGGGCCGGTGGAGGAGGAGCTGGAGATGGTGGCGCGCGGCTGCGGGCTGGCCCTGCTCCCGCAGTCCGCCGCCGTCTTCTACACCCGGCCCGGTGTGCGGTACGTGCCGCTGCTCGGCCTCGCTCCGCAGGAGATCTGCCTGGCCCGCGCGGCCGTCGACCGCTCGGGCCTGACGGCGTCCTTCGTCCGCACGGCCGAGGCCGTGGGGTGGACGGGCGCGCAGGGCGTGGGCGCGGCGGGCGCCACGGGTGGGGCGGGCGCGGCGGGGGCCGCGGGTATGGCGGGCGCGGCGGGCGCCAGGACGCCCGCCGCCGCCTGACGGCCGCGGACGCCGGCTACGGCTACGGCTCCAGCACCACCTTCCCCATGACCCGGCCCGACTCGATCAGCTCATGGGCCTCGGCCGCCCTTTCCAGCGGCAGGGCGTGACTGACGTAGGGCCGCAGCAGGCCCTGTTCGGCCAGGGCCGCCATCGCCTCCAGGCCCACGTAGTCGGGCTCCACCGAGACCCCGGCGAACCGGAAGCCGGCCTCGCGGGTGCGGGCGGCCAGCGCGGTGTCGGAGCGGGCGATGGCGGTGACCAGCAGGCCGCCGGGCCGCAGGGTGCGCAGCGAGCGGTCCGCGTAGTCGCCGCCGATGAGCTCGAGGACGGTGTCGACGTCCTTGACGGCGTCCTCGAAGTCGACCGCGCGGTAGTCGATCACCTCGTCGGCCCCGAGCCCGCGCAGGAAGTCGTGCTTGGCCCGGCTCGCCGTGGTGATGACGTGGGCGCCCCTGGCCTTGGCGATCTGGACGGCCAGATGCCCCACTCCCCCGCCGCCCGCGTGGATCAGCACCCGCTGCCCCGGCCCGACCTCGGCCACCTCCACCAGGCTCTGCCAGGCGGTGAGGCCGGCCAGCGGGACCGCCGCGGCCTGGGCGTGGCTCAGCGCGGCCGGTTTGCGCGCGAAGTGGCGCGAGGGGGCCGCGACGAACTCGGCGTAGGCGCCGGCCGCGCGCGGGAACAGCGGCATGCCGAACACCTCGTCCCCCTCCTGGAAGCGGGAGGTGCCCGGCACCACGTGCTCGACCACGCCCGACACGTCCCAGCCGAGGATGAAGGGCGGTTCGCCGTGCAGCGGGAAGGCGCCGCTGCGGATGATCGCCTCGACCGGGTTCACCCCGATCGCCTTGACCCGCACCAGGATCTCGGTGGGCAGCGGTACGGGCCGCTCCGCCTCACCCGGCGTCAGCACCTCGGGGCCGCCGAACGCCTGCTGGACGATCGCTCGCATGTGAATTCTCCTGTCGTGTCCGGAACTTGAGGAACCGCTACGCCCCACATCCTTCCCTTTCCGCTCCACAGGAGAAGCGCGAACTGTTCCGACGGGGTATACCGATGCCTCTTTCGAAACCCTCCCGAGGGCCCATGGAGGAATTCTTTTGCGGTCGGCGGCTCACTACTGTCGATTTCTGTCGGACGGCAGCGCACCGCATGACTGCCGCAGTCAACGGAGTTCAGGGAGAAGACCCGTGACCATTCAGCAGGACATCGCCACTTCCGCACCCGCGACGCTCGGCTCGGAAGGCGACGACGGCATCACCCTGACCGTCGTCGCCAGTTTCGAGAACATAGCCGCCGAGCACCGCGACGAATTCCTGGAGGGCGCCCAGCGCGAGGCGTACCTCTCGCTGCGGGACGAGCCGGGGACCGTCAGCTACCACATCGTTCCGGACCAGGACGACCCGACGCGGGTGGTGTTCCAGGCGACGTTCACCGACGAGGCGTCCTACCTCCAGCACCAGAACAACGCCCCGGCACAGGAGTTCCTGGAGATGGTGGCCCGCAACAAGATCGACGGGCCGAACATCTACGTCAACAACTTCTCCATCCCCAACGTCAACCACCCGCCGCGCGGCATCTGAGGCGCACCGGCCCCCGCCCCCCTTCGATGGAGCAGGACATGACCGACAACACGCCCACCGTTCTGATCACCGGAGCCACCGCCGGGCTCGGCCGCCACCTGGCGCACCAGCTGGTGGCCGGCGGCCGGCGCGTGCTGGTGCACGGGCGGGACCCCGAGCGGGTCCGCCGCCTCGCCGCGGAACTGGGCACGCTCGCCACCCCGTGCACGGCCGATCTGTCCTCGCTCGCCGAGGTGGAGTACCTGGCCGAACAGGTCCGCGCCGCCACGTCCCGGCTCGACGTCCTGGTCAACAACGCCGCCGTGGGCTTCGGTCCGCCCGGCGAGGCCAGGCGGACGAGCCGGGACGGGCACGAACTCCGGTTCGCCGTGAACTATCTCGCCCCGGTGGCGCTCACCCGCTCGCTGCTTCCGCTGCTGACCCGTACGGCCCCGGCCCGGGTCGTCAACATCGGCTCGGCGGGCCAGGCGCCCTTCGACCCGGCCGACGCCACCTTCTACGACAACTACCGCGGGGTGGTGGCCTACCGGCGCTCCAAGCTCGCGCTCGTCGCCTTCACCTTCGACCTCGCCGAGGAGCTGCGCGGCAGCGGCGTCACCGTCAACTGTCTGCATCCGGCCGGGTTCATGGACACCGGCATGGTGCGCGAGAGCCGCATCCAGCCGCTGGCCACCGTCGAGCAGGGCGCGGCACCCACGCTGCGCCTGATCACGGACCCGGGCCTGGCACACGTCACGGGCGAGTACTTCGACGGCTTCTTCCCGGGCCGGGCCCTGTCCGAGGCGTACGACCGCCCGTTCCTGGCCCGGCTGCGCAAGGTCACCGACCAGCTGCTCGGCCGCATCGAGGTGCCGGCCGGGGTCTGCCCGTACACGTACGAGGGTCAACTGCCCGTCGTGGGCGCCGCCTTGGGACCGGTGAGCTTCCGGATGTCCGGAGCCCCGGCCCTGCTGAGAGGAGTGTCATGAATTCCGCGACGACCGCGCTCGCGTCCATCGACGACCGTCTGGGCCCGGTGGGGCGCAGGTTCTTCGGTGACGGCCACCGCAGGGTCGACTACCGGTTCGGCGACGTGGTCGTCGCCCCCGGACCGCAGGGCAGCGGCGCCATCACCGCGACCGCGTCGGTGATCTGTCCGCCCGACTGGTCGACGAAGGGCGACACCGACCAGCGTCCGCATCTGAGCACCATCGACGCCCTGGTCATCGGAGCCCGCCTAGGCGAGATGTTCCTGACCCGCAGACACGGCCTGAGCGAGCGCGAGCGGGCCGCTCTGTGGCTGCGCCGGGTGGAGGTCCGCGCCGGGAACGCCCCGGACGAGGAGCACCTCGAAGCGCTCACCGCCGAAGCCCGGCTGCGCAGCACCCGCGAGCACGACGGCGACCCGTCGGCCGCCGTCTCGGTGCTGGAGTGCACGGTCGGCGGGATGCGGGTGCGCTGCGACATCGTCCACCCGGCGGGCCGCCCGGCCCCGACCGCGTCCGCCGCCTACGACACCGCGCTGGCCGCGCTGCCGGCGGGCGTATACGGCGAGGGCTTCAAGCACCGCCGCCAGCCCGTCACCGAGGTCACCGTCGACCTCGCCGCCCGGCGCGCGGACGCCACCGTCGCGGTGGTCCCGGTGCCCGGCACGCACCGCAGCGCGGTCGGCCTCGAAGGCTCCTACCAGCCGTCGGTGTCCTTCATCGACGCCTTCGTGGTGGCCCTGCAGATGGGCCAGGCGCTGCTCTACGGCCTCGACGACGTGGACCGCGCCCGCAGCAACACGCTGTGGATGCGCCGCACCGTCCTGGAGTGCGAGGGTCCGCACCGCCCGGCGCAGGCCCCCTTCCGGGTCACCACCGCGCTCACCGACAGCACGCTCCTCGACGTGCGCGGCGCGCAGTGGCGCACCGCCGACATCACGAGCAGCTGCGCCGGCGTGCGCGTCATGTGCTCCGTGACCCATGAGATCCCCCGGCTCGCCGCCACCGCCGCCGGCTGAGCTTCCCCAACTCCCCTAGTCGCAAAGGCAGTCACTCACATGAGGCTTGGCATCTCCGGCACCTACTCGTCCGGGAAGACCCTGACCGCGCTCGCCCTCGCCCACTACACCGGCCTGCCGCGCACCATGGCCAAGACCATGCGCGAGATCCTTCCCGAGGCCGCCCCCGGCAAGACCCTGGAGGAGTGCACCGCCGCCGAACTGCTCCAGATGATCGTGGTGCGCCACACCGAGCGGGTGAAGTACGAGTACCAGCTCGCCGACGGCTTCGTCTCCGACGGCTCCTCGCTCCAGGAGTGGATCTACGGCGCGCTGCGGGTCCGCGTCGGCATCAACCCGAACGACTCGGTGGGCCTGGCCGAGGGCCAGGACGTGGAACGCACCGCGGAGATCGCCTTCTTCGACGCCGTGATGCGCCAACTGGGCGTCTCCTTCAAGCAGCACGTCAAGCGGAGCTTCGACGCCTTCGTGCACCTGCGCAACGAACTCCCGCTGTCGGCCGACGGCCACCGCCCGGTCAACAACCGCTTCCGCACCCTGGCCGACGAGCGGCTCCTTGAGGTCCTCGCCGAGCTGGAGATCCCCGTGCACATCGTCGGGGGCACGCTGCCCGAGCGGCTGCGCGAGATCGTCGCCATCACGGGTCTGACCCCGGTCATGACCGAGGACGAGGCGATAGCGAAGGCACGGGAGGCGTACGGGCAGATCGACACCACGATCGAGACGCGGCGCGAGCCGGCGATCGCCGCCTGACCACCCACCCGTCCACACGAGCCATCCGACGACCAACCGGCAGACAGTTGACGCCGTGCGCCGGTCAGTCGCCGCATGGTCTCGCTCAGACCATCGAGGGTCCAGCATGGATAGTACTACCCGACTGACGGCTGTCCTGGAGGGGCTGGGGACCGCGCTCCCGCCCCGTGTCGTCACCAACGCGGAGCTGGCCGAGCGGCTCGACACCTCGGACGAATGGATCCGCAGCCGCACCGGAATCACCGAACGGCGCATGGCCGGACCGGGCGTCGCCACCAGCGACCTCGCGGTCGAGGCGGGCGAGCGGGCCCTGAAGTCCGCCGGCGTCAGCGAGGTCGACCTGGTGGTGGTGGCCACCACCACCCCCGACCACCCGTGCCCGGCCACCGCGCCGGACGTCGCCTCACGGCTCGGCCTCGGGCCCGTCCCCGCCTACGACATGGCCGCGGTCTGCTCCGGATTCGTCTACGCGCTCTCGGGCGCTGCCGGGGCCATCGCCTCCGGGCAGGCACAGCGCGTCCTGGTGATCGGGGCGGAGACCTTCACCTCGATCATCGACCCCGAGGACCGCTCGGGCGCGGTCATCTTCGGCGACGGCGCGGGCGCGGTGGTGCTCCGGGCCGGCCGGGCCGACGAGCCGGGCGCGCTGCTCGGCTTCGACCTGGGCAGCGACGGGGCGCTGGCCGACCTCATCAAGATCCCCGGCGGCGGTTCGCGGCAGCGGGCCGGCGGTCTGGCACCCGACCCGGCGGACTCCTGGTTCACCATGCAGGGCCGCCAGGTGTTCACCAACGCCGTGAAGCGGATGGCCGATTCGGCCGGCACGCTGCTCGGCCGCATCGGCTGGGAGGTGGACTCGGTGGACCGCTTCGTCGGCCACCAGGCGAACGTCCGCATCCTGCACGCCGTGGCCGAACAGCTCGGGGTGCCCGTCGAGCGCGCCGTGATCAACCTCGACAAGGTCGGCAACACCTCGGCCGCCTCCATCCCGCTCGCCCTCGGCGACGCGGCGGCGGCCGGTGACATCGCCGCGGGCGACCGCGTCCTGATGAGCGCGTTCGGCGGCGGCGTGACCTGGGGCTCGGCCGCCCTGGTGTGGCCCGAACTCGTCCCGGTGTGACGGCCGCCCCCGCGCACCGCCTCGAACCCAGTGAACTCCCTTACCCCACAAGCAACTTCGAGCATGTGACGAAGGAGAAGTCGATGTCACAACTGCTGGCCGACGACCTCATACAGATCCTGACCGACAAGTACGGCCTGCCGTCCGAGGAGCTCTCCGCCGAGACGCGCTTCGAGGCCCTGGAGTTCGACTCGCTCGTCATGGTGGAACTCGCCGTGATCCTGGAGCGCCGTCTGGGCTTCCCCGTCACCGACGACGAGCTGCTGTCCGTCGACTCCATCGGCGAGGCGGCGGAGCTGCTCAGCACCAAGGGTGTGACGGCGTGATGGAGTGGGACACCGCACGCGCGCCGCTGGCCGGTGACTCGCCCGAGGTGCTGATCGTGGGCGCCGGGCCGGTCGGCATCACCCTGGCCTGCGAGCTGCTCCAGCAGGGCGTCCGCATCCGGCTCATCGACCGCCGCACCCGCATCGACGAGTCCGACCCGCACTCCAAGGGCATCCTGGTGTGGCCCCGCAGCCTCGAAGTGCTGCGCCGGATCGGCGTCAGCGAGCGCCTGGCCGCGACGGGGCACCGCAGCAAGGGGGTGGGCTACTACTCGGAGGGCCGGCTGCGCGGCACCGCGCACATGCACCGGCTGCCCGACTCGCCCTACCCGTTCGTCCTGACGCTCCCGCAGCGCGAGACGGAACGGGTGCTGCGCGACCGGCTCGCCGAGCTCGGCGGAACCATCGAGTTCGGCACCACCATGGAGCACCTGGACACCACCTCGCAGACGCTGCCGCGGGCCGTGCTCAGCCGCGCCGACGGCACCGCCGAGACCGTGCTCCCGCTCTATCTGGTGGGGGCCGACGGCCCCGGCTCGCTCACCCGCGAGATGCTCGGCATCCGTTTCGACGGCGAGCCCATCGACGTCACGTACGCGATCGGGGACGCCCCGATCACCGGCGGGGTGCCCGCCAACGCGCAGTACTACTACTCCCGCGACGGCGTGGTGGCCCTGGTGCCGCTGGCGGGCGGGCACTACCGGATCGCCGCGAACATCCCGCACCGGGGCCCGGACGAGGGCAACCCGTCGCGCGAGCTCATCGAGAAGGTCATCAACCAGCGCGCGCACACCCAATTCCGGGTGGGCGAGCCGGTGTGGACCCGCTCCTTCCGGCCCCGCCTCGGCATGGCCGAGCGGTTCAGCCAGGGACGCTGCTTCCTGGTCGGCGACTCCGCGCACGTGATCAGCCCGGCCGGCGGCCAGGGCATGAACATCGGTTTCCAGGACGCCGCCAACCTGGGCTGGAAGCTCGGCGGGGTGATCCAGGGCCGGCTCGACGAGGCGATCCTGGAGACCTACCACCCCGAGCGCAGTGTCGGCGCCGTACGGATGTCGAAGACGTCCGCCGCGCAGGCCCGCTTCGCGATGCAGCGCTCCACCCTGCGCATCGCGGTGCGCGACGCCCTCTTCATGGCGGCCGGCTGGACCGGGCTGCTCCAGCGCGTCCTGGTGCCGCTGCTCGCCCAGGCGGACGTCGACTACTCGGAGTCGGTCAACGATCCGCTGTTCCGCCGCATCCCGCACCCGGCCCGGGTCGGCCAGCGCGTGCCGCTGTTCGCACCGCCCGTGCAGGACACCGGGGTTCCGGCGCTCGACCCGTACAAGTACACCGTCGTGCTGTGGCCGGGGCACCGGCCGCCGGCCGACTGGGCGCAGACCGTCGACGGGCTGCGGCGGCGCTTCACCGACCAGGTGGCCGTGCTGGACCTCGGCGAGGTCGGCGCCGCCGCGGCGAAGCCGCTGCGCCGGGCCTTCGGCAAGCAGCCGGTCATCGCGACCGTACGCCCCGACGGACATCTGGCGCACCGCGCACCGATGACCGCTCCCGCCCGCACCCAGGGCTTCCTGCGCAAGGCCGCCCCCACCGGGACACCGGTGCCCGCCCTCGTCTGAGGAGCGGCCCCGGCCGGCAGCTGCACCTGCCGAACTCACCCGCACCACAAGCAACTTGACCCTGCATCAACCGACCAACACCAGGAGACAGCCATGACCGCCCAGACGATCACCGACGCCGGCACCGACACCGCCGGCACGATCCAGGAGTTCTTCACGCGCTTCGGCGCGGGCGACCTGCCCGCCCTGCTCGACCTGTTCACCGACGAGGTCGACTGGAACGTCCCCGGCTCGGCCGTCGTGCCGTGGACCGGCCGGCGCACCACCAAGGAGGAGCTGACGGCGTTCTTCGTCAGCGCGGGCGAGGAGGTGGCGGCCACCGAGCGGTTCGAGGTGGACCGGATCGTCGCCGACGGCGACACCGGTGTCGCGCTCGGACGGTTCATCCACGTCATCCGCCGCACCGGCAAGAAGTTCAGCTCGGAGTTCGCCCTGCACATCGCCGTGTCCGGGGGCCGGATCCGGCTCTACCACATGTTCGAGGACGGCGCCGCGGCCGCCGAGGCGTTCACCGCCTGACGCCCGCGCCGCCCGGCGCGGGGCGGGAGGGGACTCACCTCTCCCGCCCCGCGGGCAGCGGCGCGCGGCCCGACCGCGCGTGCGGCTGGAGCGGTGCGATCATCGAGGCGGCGACCGCCTTGTTGACGGCGTCGATACGCGAGACCGCGCCCAGCTTCTCGAAGATGTTGCGCAGATGGCGCTTGACCGTGCCCTCGGTGATGCCGAGCCGCACCGCGATCTGACGGTTGCTCAGTGCCTGGGCGACCAGGGTGAGCAGTTCCCGTTCGCGCGCGGAGATGCGGCTGTCGTGCGCGCCCGGGGCGAGCGCGGCGAACTGCGACACCGAGATCTGGACCTCGTCGCCCTCGCGCATCGCACCGCGGATCACCGACGCCAGATGGTGCCGGCTCACCCGCTTGTTGAGGTAGCCGCGGATGCCGAGCGCCAGCAACTCCCGTACCAGATCAGGGCTTTCATGCATGCTGAGAATGATGATCCGGGTGCGCGGGGACACGTCGAGGACGCGGGGGACGGTGACGCCCACGGGGGCGCCCGGCATCTCCACGTCGAGCAGCAGGACATCGGGCCGCAGCCGTGCGCACAGCGCGACGGCCTGGGCCCCGTCCGCGCCGTCGCCGACCACCTCGAAGTCCCCTTCCGCCTCCAGGCATTCGCGCAGGGCCTCGCGCAGGATCGCGTGGTCGTCGACGAGCAGGATGCGCACCGCGGGCGCCGTGGTGGCGGTCATGGCCGCGGCTCCAGCGGCAGCCAGGCGGTGACCCGGGTGCCGCGGCCCGGCACGGAGGCCACGGTGAGCGTGCCGCCCAGGCTCCGGGCGCGTTCGCGCATGGAGCCCAGTCCGATACCGCGGCCGGCCGGTGGCGCGCCGTTCATGTCGAATCCCCTTCCGTTGTCCTCGACCACGGCGGACGCGGTCGTGTCGGTGATGTCCGCGTAGACGACGACGTGTTCCGCCTTGGCGTGCGCGGCGGCATTGCGCAGCGCCTCGCACAGGATCAGGAACAGCTGTCCGCGGTGCTCGGCCCCGAGCCGCACGGGCTCCCCCGTCACCTGGACCACCACCCGCGTCCCGGACGGCAGGACCCCCTTCGCGAAGGCCCGCAGCTCACCGGCCAGTTCGGTGCGGGCGAGCGGCGGGAGGCCGCCCGCCGCTCCGGTGCGCGGGCCCAGCGGGGCGCGCCCGTCGTTGAGGTGTCCGGCCAGTTCGCGGGTGACGCGCATCGCCTCGGCCAGGGCCCGCAGGCCTCCGGAGATCCGCTCGGCGGCCAGCGCCGGATCGCGCGTCAGATGCAGCTCGACGAGCTCCAACTGGCGCTGGGCCACGGCCAGTTCGTTGCCGACCCGGTCGTGGAGTTCACGTGCCACCCACTGGTGGCGCCCGCGGCCGGTCCACTGGTGCCGGCGCCTGCGGGTCTCCTGCTGCTGCATCGGTCGTTCTCCTCGCTGGGTGCGTGACGACGTACGTATGAACAGGGGAGGGCCGTGGGGCGGCACCGGCAGTGCGCGCACCCTCACCAACAGGCCCCACAATAAAATACCTTCACGAAGGAATCAATCTCTGGCATGCTGATTCCCGGATTCACCGCCCCCGCCACACCACCCCGGCCGGCCGGCACCGGCCCCACAGCGCAGGCAGGAGTACCCATGACCGTGCTCGACCAGCGGCCCGACGCGCACACCCGGCTCGGCGAACTCGAACGGCTGCGGGCCCGGGCCCTCGAAGGACCCGGGCCCGAGGCAGCCGAACGCCAGCACGCCCGCGGCAAACTGACGGCCCGTGAGCGCGTGGCGCTGCTCCTCGACGAGGACTCGTTCACCGAGATCGAGTCGCTGCGCCGCCACCGCGCCACCGGCTTCGGCCTGGAGCACAAGCGACCCTACGGCGACGGCGTGATCACCGGCTGGGGCACCGTCGAGGGCCGCACCGTGTTCGTCTACGCCCATGACTTCCGGATCTTCGGAGGCGCCCTCGGCGAGGCGCACGCCGAGAAGATCCACAAGCTGATGGACCTCGCCGCCGCCGCGGGCGCCCCGCTGGTCAGCCTCAACGACGGTGCGGGCGCCCGCATCCAGGAGGGCGTGTCGGCGCTCGCCGGCTACGGCGGCATCTTCCGCCGCAACGTCGCCGCCTCCGGGGTGATCCCGCAGATCAGCGTGATGCTCGGTCCCTGCGCGGGCGGCGCGGCCTACTCCCCCGCCCTGACCGACTTCGTCTTCATGGTCCGCGGCATCTCCCAGATGTTCATCACCGGACCCGATGTCGTCCAGGCCGTCACCGGCGAGAAGGTCAGCCAGAACGGGCTCGGCGGGGCCGATGTGCACGCCCGGCTCTCCGGGGTGGCGAGCGCCGCGTACGACGACGAGGAGAGCTGCCTGCTCGACGTGCGCCACCTGCTGTCGCTGCTGCCCGCCAACAACCACGAGACCCCGCCCGCGCTCGCCTGCGACGACCCGGCCGACCGGCGCTGCGAGGCACTGCTCGACCTGGTGCCGGCCGACCCCGGCCGCGCCTACGACATGCGGCGCGTCATCGAGGAGATCGTCGACGACGGCGACTTCTTCGAGGTGCACTCCGGCTGGGCCGGCAACCTCGTGTGCGCACTGGCCCGGCTCGACGGGCAGGTGGTGGGGATCGTCGCCAACCAGCCCTCGGCGGTGGCCGGGGTGCTGAACATCGAGGCGTCCGAGAAGGGCGCCCGCTTCGTGCAGTTCTGCGACGCGTTCAGCATCCCGCTGGTGACCCTGGTGGACGTGCCGGGGTTCCTGCCCGGGGTCGACCAGGAGCACGAGGGCATCATCCGGCACGGCGCCAAGCTGCTCTACGCCTACTGCAACGCGACCGTGCCGCGCGTCCAGGTCATCGTGCGCAAGGCCTACGGGGGCGCCTACATCGTGATGGACTCGCGCTCCATCGGCGCCGACCTCTCGTTCGCCTGGCCGTCCAACGAGATCGCCGTGATGGGCGCCGAGGGCGCGGCCAACGTCATCTTCCGCCGCGAGATAGCGGCCGCCGAGGACCCCGAGGCGGCCCGGGCCCAGCGCGTCAAGGAGTACGAGAGCGAGCTGATGCACCCCTACTACGCCGCCGAGCGCGGCCTCGTCGACGAGGTCATCGACCCGCGTGACACCCGTACGGTGCTGATCCGGGCGCTGGCCATGCTGCGCGGCAAACACGCCGACCTGCCGGCCCGCAAGCACGGGAACCCGCCGGTATGAGCGCCCCCGACGACCGCGCCGCCGCCTTCCACGTCGTACGGGGCGCGCCCGATCCCCGGGAACTGGCCGCCCTGACCGCGGTGCTGCTCGGGCTCACCCGCGCCGCCGGGCAGCCCGCACCGGCCGCCCCGCCGCCCCGGCCCGGCTGGCGCCGCCCGCGCCTGGCCGCACGGACGGGGGCCGGATCGTGGCGGCACTGACGGCGCTGACACCTTCGGTACCGGGCGCCTGTCCCTTCCGAAGCAGCCGCGGTCCGCAGTCGAGGCGCGGCGGATAGCGTTCCCGGAACGTCAGTACGGCAGTACGTCGGAACGTCGGGACGGAAGGAGTCGGCGGATGGCACCGGAACGGACGGTCGACCGCACATCATTCACCACCCGTGGCACCAGCGAACGCGCGGCGGAACAGGGGCAGTTGAGGTGCCTGGACACCTGGGCCCACTGCGCGCCGATCCGGCTGGCGGGATACGAGGAGGATCTCGCCGAGCCGCACATCCTGCCCGGAATCGACTGAGCGGGGCCCGGGCGGCCGACCGGCCGCCCCGAGCCCCGCTCGGCGAGCACTCCTACAGGAAGGAGTTGATCTCGATCGTCTCGGTACGGCCGGGGCCGACGCCGATCGCGGAGATCGGCGCGCCCGACATCTCCTCAAGGGCCTTCACATAGGCCTTCGCGTTCTTCGGCAGCTCGTCGAAGGTCTTGGCCTTGGTGATGTCCTCGGACCATCCGGGGAGCTTCTCGTAGATCGGCTTCGCGTGGTGGAAGTCGGTCTGGGAGTACGGGAGTTCCTCGACGCGCTTGCCGTCGATCTCGTACGCGACGCACACCGGGATCTCCTCCCAGCCGGTCAGCACGTCCAGCTTGGTGAGGAAGAAGTCGGTCAGGCCGTTCACACGGGTCGCGTAGCGGGCGATCGGCGCGTCGAACCAGCCGCAGCGGCGGTCACGGCCGGTGGTGACACCGCGCTCGCCACCGATGCGGCGCAGCGCCTCGCCGTCCTCGTCGAACAGCTCGGTCGGGAACGGACCGGCGCCGACACGGGTCGTGTACGCCTTGAGGATGCCGATGACGCGGCTGATCTTCGTCGGACCCACGCCCGCGCCCGTGCAGGCACCGCCCGCGGTCGGGTTCGAGGAGGTGACGAACGGATACGTGCCGTGGTCGACGTCGAGCAGGGTGCCCTGGCCGCCCTCGAAGAGCACGACCTTGTCGTCGTCCAGCGCCTGGTTCAGGATCAGCGTGGTGTCGGCGACGAACGGCTTGATCTGCTCCGCGTACTGGAGCATCTCCTCGACGATCTTGCCGACCTCGATGGCGCGGCGGTTGTAGACCTTGGCGAGCAGCTGGTTCTTGCCCTCCAGCGCCGCCTCGACCTTCTGCTCCAGGATCGACTCGTCGTAGAGGTCCTGGACGCGGATGCCGACGCGGTTGATCTTGTCGGCGTACGTCGGGCCGATGCCGCGGCCGGTGGTGCCGATCTTCCGCTTGCCGAGGAAGCGCTCGGAGACCTTGTCGAGCGTGACGTTGTACGGCGTGATCAGGTGGGCGTTGCCGCTGATCAGGAGCTTGGACGTGTCGACGCCTCGCTCGTTCAGCCCGCTCAGCTCGGAGAGCAGGACCGCCGGGTCGACGACGACTCCGTTACCGATCACCGGGGTGCACCCCGGCGAGAGGATCCCGGAAGGGAGAAGATGCAGCGCGTACTTCTGGTCGCCTACGACAACCGTGTGGCCGGCATTGTTGCCGCCCTGGTAGCGCACCACATAGTCAACGGATCCACCGAGGAGATCGGTGGCCTTTCCCTTGCCCTCGTCACCCCACTGAGCACCGAGCAGCACAAGTGCGGGCACAGGCGTACACCCCTTCCGGGCGGGGCATGTCCAAGGTCAGGGGCATACGCGTTCCATATGTGGATGCGTACACCATGGGCCTGAACCGAAGAACGCTTGCCCCGGAATAGACGAAGCCCCTGGCGCAATAGCGCAAGGGGCTCTTGCACAAAGATGCTACCCGAGGAAGGACCGAGGTGTCGGCTGCGCACCAGCTCGTCGTGCTCATCGACCCGGTCGCCCGCCGTATTGACGGCGAGTCCGTGCGGATCGCGAAAGATGTGCTGTGTGCGGGAGCAGAGGCGAAGATCTGCTGGCCACAGGGCCCGGAGGAGTTCGCGCGGGCGCTGGCCCGGCGGGGCGGGCGGCGCACCGTTGTGGTCGGTGACGACCGGGCTCTGCTACGCACCGTGACGCTGCTGCACCGTGAGCGTGAGCTCGCCCGGGGCGAACTCGCGCTCGTTCCCGTCGGCACGGCCGACGCGCTGCAGCTGGCCCGCACGCTCGGGGTGCCCCTGGGGGCGGTCGCGGCGGCGCGGGCCGCCCTGGAGGGGCGCGGGCACCCTCGCGACCTCCTGGTGGACGACAGCGACCAGGTGATCCTCGGGGCGCTGCGCGTCCCCGCCCCGGCCCCGGTACGCGCCCGGCCCGTGCAGCCGACGGTGTGGGGCGCGGCCCGCTCGCTCGTACGCACCCTGGTGGGGGCGCCGGCCCCGGTGGCGGCGGCGGTGGCCCATCGGCTGCGCGTGGAGGCGGACGGGGTGCTCCTGAGCGACCTGGACCGGCCGGTGGCGGGGGTGTCGGTGGTGGCGGGGGGCGGGGTCGCGCAGGTGGTGGTGCGGGGGAGTGCGGGGGAGGAGGTTCGGGCTTCGGCCCGGGTCGTGCGGGTTTCGGGGGCGGTGGGGGGGTTTCGGTATGGGGCGGATCAGGTGGTGGTGGGGCCTGTGCGGACGCGGACCTGGGCGGTCCACGAGGCCGCCTGGCACCTCGTCCTCCCCTAGCCCCTGGGGCTCCGCCCCAGACCCCGGGGCGCTTGCCCACCCACCCGCCCGTGCAGCGGGTCGACCCGGCTGAGCCCTGGGGCTCCGCCCCAGACCCCGAGGCGCTTGCCCACCCACCCGCCCGTGACGGGGGTTGGATGGGCCCGGCCCCTGGGGCTGCGCCCCAGACCCCCATCGCGCCTGAACGGCGCTTGTCCTCAATCGCCGGACGGGCTGAGGATGCGCATGCGGACCAGCACCGGTCCTGTTAGGGGCGCGGGGAACTGCGCGAACCCCGGGCATCCCCAGCACCGCCAGGGGCGCGGGGAACTGCGCAAGGCAGGCCGGGCCACACGTGCGGGTCGGCATCGGTGCTGTCAGGGGCGCGGGGAACTGCGCGAGAAGCGACCACGGCCCGCAGACGGCCGGGGTTTTGGGGGCGCGGGGAACTGCGCGAACCCGGCCCGCACCGGCCCCGCCAAGGGGCGCGGGGAACTGCGCGACCAGCCACGCACGGCCCGCGGACGAAGGCGGGTTTCAGGGGGCGCGGGGAACTGCGCGGGTCCGGGGGCGGTCGGGCCGCCAAGGGGCGCGGGGCCCCGGGGGGCTTGATCTCGGGGGGTTCAGGGGGCCAGGGTCGGCCCATGGACAGTCCCTTTCGGCCCGCCGCACCCGACTTCCTCACCAACCCCTACCCCGCGTACGCGGAACTCCGAGCCCAGGGAAGAGCCATCCCCCACCCCCCCACAGCCCAATGGCTCATCCCCCACCACGCCGACGTATCCACCCTGCTCCGCGACCGCCGCCTCGGGCGCAGCTACCAACACCGGTTCACCCACGAGGAGTTCGGCCGCACTCCCCCGCCCCCGGCGCACGAACCCTTCCACACCCTCAACGACCACGGCATGCTCGACCTGGAGCCCCCGGACCACACCCGCATCCGCCGCCTGGTCTCGCAGGCGTTCACCCCGCGCACCGTGGAGCGGCTCGCGCCCACCGTGCGGCGGCTCGCCGCCGGGCTCGTGGAGCGGTTCGTCGCCGCCGGCGGGGGCGACCTCGTGGCCGAGGTCGCCGAGCCGCTGCCCGTCGCCGTCATCGCCGAGATGCTCGGCATCCCCGAGGCCGACCGCCCCCTCCTGCGACCCTGGTCCGCCGCCATCTGCGGGATGTACGAGCTCGGCCCGGACGAGGAGACCGCCGCCCGCGCCGTACGCGCGTCCCTCGAATTCAGCGCGTACCTGAGGGAGTTGATCCGGGAGCGGCGGACCCGGCCGCGCGAGGACCTGGTGTCCGCGCTCATCGCCGCGTACGACGGCGAGAGCGAGGGGGCGTCCGGCCGCACCGCGCGGCTCAGCGAGCAGGAGATGGTCTCCACCTGCGTGCTGCTCCTCAACGCCGGGCACGAGGCCACCGTCAACACCACCGCCAACGGCTGGCTCGCGCTGCTGCGCCACCCCGAGCAGCTCGCCGCGCTGCGGGCGGCGCCGCGGGCGCTGCTGCCCACCGCCATCGAGGAGCTGATGCGGTACGACACCCCGCTCCAGCTCTTCGAGCGGTGGGTGCTGGAGGACATCGAGTTCGCGGGGCAGAAGCTGCCGCGCGGCAGCGAGGTCGCGCTGCTCTTCGGCTCCGCCAACCACGACCCTGCCCGCTTCGACCGCCCCGCCGCCCTCGACCTCACCCGGGCCGACAACCCGCACATCTCCTTCGGCGCCGGCATCCACTACTGCCTCGGCGCTCCGCTCGCCCGGCTCGAACTGACCGCCTCCTTCCGGGAGTTGCTCGACCAGGCACCTGGGTTGCGGCTGGCCGCCGAGCCCGTGCGGGCGCCCGGGTTCGTCATCCGTGGGCTCGCCGAACTCCGCCTCGCGTGCTGACCCGGCCGCCCCCGCCCCCTCCGAGCCGCCCCCGCCCACTCCCGGCCGGCCCCGGCCTCCTCAGCCCGCCACGTCCCGCCGCCGCAGCCCCGCAAGCCCCACCGCCACCATCGCGGCCGCGAGCAGCGTCAGGACCAGGACCGGCGGCCACGCCATCTCCTGGCCCGGCAGCTTCGGGAGGTGACCGAAGGGGGAGACGCCGAGGACCGCGTCCGGCAGGTTCAGGGCCGGGCCGATCCAGCCCAGCGCGAGGCACAGTCCCACCACGCCGAGGGCCGCCCGCGCGAGCCCGGGAAACGCCCCGTACAGCAGTACCGCGAGCCCCGACAGGGTCCAGATCGCGGGGAGTTGGACCAGCGCGGCGCCCAGGATCGGGCCGGGCAGGCCGCCGTATCCAGCCGCGAGGCCGAGCGCGCCGACCACCATGATCAGCGCCGCCCCGCCGAACGCGATCACCAGATGTCCGGCCGCCCAGCGCACCCGCCCCACCGAGGCCGCGAGGACCGGTTCGGCGCGCTGCGCCGTCTCCTCGGCGTACAGCCGCAGCACCGACGTCGTGGCGTACAGCGCGGCCACCATCCCCAGCAGGCCGACCATCGTCGCCAGGAACGCCTCGGTCACCCCGGCCTGTCCGCCCATCCGGCGGATGATCTCCAGCGTCCGCGCGTTGTCCCCGACCAGGCCGGCCGCTCCCTCGGCCATGTGGCCGAACAGCAGCCCGGCCAGGGCGAATCCGGTGCTCCAGCCGATCAGGCCGCCGCGCTGGAGTCGCAGGGCAAGCCCGTACGCCGTCGCGACGCGTCCCTCGGCCGGCCCCGGGCGCGGTGGCACGAAGCTCATCCCGAGGTCGCGCCGCCCGGCCAGGACGGACGCCGCCGCCCCCTGGACGAGGGCCACCACCGCGATCAGGAGCAACACCCACCAGCGTTCGCCCGCGTATGGCCGGACGTTCTCCGCCCAGCCGAGCGGGGAGATCCGGACGAGCACCGAGGAGGCGTCCCGGCTCGCGGTGTCACCCGCCGCCTTCAGGAGGAACGCCACGCCCAGCAGCGCGCCCGCAAGGCCCTTGGCCAGGCGTGCGCTCTCGGTGAGCTGCGCCATGATCGCCGCCAGCGCGGCGAACAGCATGCCGGTCGCGGCGGTGGTGAGGCCGAGGGCGGCCGAACCGGCCGTATTTCCGGTCGACTTGGCGAGCCCCGCCGTGATGACGCAGGTCACCGCCGCGTTCGCCACGAACGCGGCGAGCAGCGCCGAGGCGAGCGGGGCGCGCCGGCCCACCATCGCCGAGGCCAGCAGTTCCTGACGGCCCGTCTCCTCCTCCTCGCGGGTGTGGCGCACCACGATCAACAGGCTCATCACGGCCGCGAGTACGTAGCCGAACCCCCCGAACCGCCAGGCGGTGAGCCCGCCGAGCGAGTCGTCGAGAACGGGCCCGTAGAGCGCGCGCAGCGAGCCGTTGCCGCCCGCCGAGCGGGCCACGTCGGCGCGCTCGGCGGCCGTGGCGTACACCTTCTCCAGGGTGCTGGCGCCGCTGGCGACCAGTCCGCCGAGGCCGGCCACCCACAGCGGGATCATGACGCGGTCGCGGCGCAGGGCGAGCCTCAACAGGGCGCCGGTGCCCGCGAGTTCGCGGCGCGTACGCGTCCGGGCGGCGGGCGGCGCGAGAGCGGCGGCGGTCATCGCACCACCACCTCGCCCCCGGCTTCCGTGTAGTGGCGCCGGAACAGCTCCTCCAGGGTGGGCGGGGTGGCGGTCAGCGACCGTACGCCGGCGTCGGTGAGCGAGCGCAGCACCGGGCCGAGCTTGTCCGTGTCCGCCTGGAGGGTGACCCGGCCGCCCCGGACGTCCACGTCGTGCACGCCCGGCAGACCGGCCAAGTCCTGTGGCGGGCCCATGAGTTCGGCCGTGATGGAGGTACGGGTGAGGTGGCGCAGCTCGGCGAGCGAGCCGCTCTCCACGGTCCGGCCCCGGCGGATGATGCTGACCCGGTCGCAGAGGCTCTCCACCTCACTGAGCAGGTGCGAGGAGAGCAGCACGGTGCGGCCCCGGTCGCGCTCCTCGTTCACGCAGCCCTGGAAGACCTCCTCCATCAGCGGGTCGAGCCCCGAGGTCGGTTCATCGAGGATCATCAGGTCGACGTCCGAGGCGAACGCGGCCACCAGGGCCACCTTCTGCCGGTTGCCCTTGGAGTAGGTGCGGCCCTTCTTGGTGGGATCGAGCTCGAAGCGCTCGATGAGGTCGCGCCGGCGCGATGGGTCGAGCCTTCCTCCCCTCAACCTGCCGTACAGGTCGATGACTTCACCGCCGGAGAGGTTGCGCCACAGGGTCACGTCACCCGGCACGTACGCCACCCGGCGGTGCAGCTCGACGGCGTCGGCCCAGGGGTCGCGCCCGAGCAGCTGGGCCGCACCGGAGTCGGCCCGCAGGAGCCCGAGCAGGACACGGATGGTGGTGGACTTCCCGGCACCGTTGGGCCCGAGGAAGCCGTGGACCTCACCGGCTTCCACGGCGAGGTCGAGACCGTCGAGTGCGGGGGTCCGCCCGAACGACTTGTGCAGCCCGGCGACCGTGATTGCCTTCGTCATGTTTTTGAACGTACTGTACTTTCACGAAGTTGTGAAGATACGGAACGCCACGAAGGGGCCGTTAGGCTCGGAGATGTGGATCTGGGTTGGGACGGTGACGGCGATGGTGGTGGCGGTGCGGCGAGGGGAGATGCGAGGGGAGATGAAGGGGTGATGCGTGGCGGTGGTGACCCCCATGTGGCGGGGGGCGGTCGGCGTGAGGGGCCTGGGGGTGGGCCGGAAGCGAGGCGTGATGGGCCGGGTGGGCGTGATGAGGATGCCGTCGGGCGGTTTGTCGAGCGGTTCGCGTCCGAGCTGGCCGAGGCCGGTATGCAGCGGATGGCGGCCCGGGTGTTCGCCGCGCTGCTCGTCTCGGAGAGCGGCTCGATGACCTCGGCCGAGCTGGCCACCGCCCTGCGCATCAGCCCGGCCGCCGTGTCGGGCGCGGTCCGGTATCTGTCGCAGGTCAACATGGTCGGCCGCGAGCGTGAGCCCGGTTCGCGCCGGGACCGGTACGTGCTGCACAACGAGCTCTGGTACGAGACCTTCACCAACCGCGACCGGGTGCTGACGCGCTGGGAGCAGGTGCTGCTGGACGGGGTGGCGAGTGCGGGGGGGACGGGGACGGGGGCGGGGGCCCGGATGGCGGAGACGGCGGAGTTCTTCGCCTTTCTGCACGGGGAGCTGTCCCAACTGATGGCCCGCTGGCGCGCCCACCGCACAACCCTGCCCCTCCCCCCGACCCGGCCGCAGTGACCCCCCGGGGTCGTGGGGTTGCCCTGGGCGGGGCCGGTGCGGGCCGGGGTTCGCGCAGTTCCCCGCGCCCCTTGGCGGGGCCGGTGCGGGCCGGGGTTTGCGCAGTTCCCCGCGCCCCCAAAACCCCGGTCGTCTGCGGACCGTGCCCGCGTCTCGCGCAGTTCCCCGCGCCCCCACAACCCCGGTCGTCCGCGGACCGTGCTGGCTTCTCGCGCAGTTCCCCGCGCCCCTTAGCGGGACCGGTGCTGGTCCGCATGCGCATCCTCAGCCCGTCCGGCGTTTGAGGACGAGCGCCGTTCAGGCGCGACAGGGGGTGCAGGGGGCGCAGCCCCCGCCGGGGTTCGAGGGGCGGAGCCCCTCAAGGGGGTCTGGGGCGCAGCCCCAGGGCTCAGCCGATGCAACCCGCTGCACGGGCGGGTGGGTGGGCAAGCGGCGACGGGGTCTGGGGCGGAGCCCCAGGGAGCTGGGCCGGCCGACCCCCTGCACAGGGTGGGCAGACCCCCCGGGTGGGGTTGGGTCAGGAGGGGGTTACCAGGCGGGTCTCGTAGGCGTACACCGCCGCCTGCGTACGATCCCGCAACCCCAACTTCACCAGCACCCGACTCACATGAGTCTTGATCGTGGACTCCGCCACCACCAACCGCTCAGCGATCTCCTGGTTCGACAACCCCTGGGCGATCAGCACGAGCACCTCCGTCTCACGATCGGTGAGCTCCTCCACCTGCCCCGGCCCCGCCGACCCACCCCGCTGCGAGGGCACCACCCGGGCGAACTCGTTGATCAGGCGCCGGGTCACCGAGGGCGCGAGCAGGGCCTCGCCGGAGGCCACCACCCGTACGCCGTCCGCGAGTTGGCGGGCCGAGGCGTCCTTGAGGAGGAAGCCCGACGCCCCCGCCCGCAGCGCCTGGTACACGTACTCGTCCAGGTCGAAGGTGGTCAGGACGAGCACCTTCGACGAGTCGTCCGCCGCCACGATCTCGCGCGTCGCCTCGATGCCGTTCATGCCGGGCATCCGGATGTCCATCAGGACCACGTCGGGCCGCAGCGCCTGCACCTGGGCCACCGCCTCGTGCCCGTCGACCGCCTCGCCCACGACCTCGATGTCCGGCTGTGCGCCGAGCAGCACGGAGAAACCCTCGCGCACCATCATCTGGTCGTCGACGATCAGCACCTTGATCGTCATGCCCGCTTGTCCATTCTGATCGTCGTGTCCGCGCCGCCCGGGGCGCCCCCGGACTCCGCTCGCGACCCACCCGGAGCAGCCGGCCCGGCCGGTCCGGTCGGCTCGGCCGGGGCGACCGGGATGAAGACGGTCACCTCGTACCCGCCCTCGGCCGTCCGCTCGGCCGTCATCACCCCGCCGAGCATCGCCACCCGCTCGGCCATGCCCGTGATCCCGTGCCCGGACCCCTGCGAGGGACCCGGCTCGGTCCGCGCGGGCCCGTTGAGGACGCGCAGCCCGAGCCCGCCCAGAACGTACCCGATCTCCACCCGCGCCCCCGCCCCCGGCGCATGCCGCAGGGTGTTGCTGAGGGCCTCCTGGATGATCCGGTACGCCGAGAGCTCGACGCCCTGCGGCAGTTCGCGCACCGCACCGGTGATGACCTTCTCCACCGCGAGACCCGTCCCGCGGACGTTGGCGAGCAGGCCGTCCAGGTCGGCGAGGGTGGGCTGGGGCGCGTCCGGCGCCTCGTAGTCCTCGGCGCGTACGACACCGAGCACCCGGCGCAGCTCGGTCAGCGCGGCCACCGCGTTCTCGCGGATCGTGACGAAGGCCTGGGCCAGCTCGGGCGGCGGGTTCTCCACCCGGTAGGGCGCGGCCTCCGCCTGGATGGCGACCACCGACATGTGGTGCGCCACCACGTCGTGCAGCTCGCGCGCGATGTTGGTGCGCTCCTCAAGGACCGTACGCCGGTCCCGCTCCACCGCCGTGACCGACTTCTCCGCGCTGACCTGCCGCTCCGCGTCCTTGCGGACGTGGACGAGGGAGATGACCAGCAGCACCATGCCGTAGAAGACCGCCAGCTGGACGCTGCCGAAGGAGTCCGCGCGTCCGCGCAGCACGCTCATCACGAGGCTGACGCCGACGGTCACCGCCCACATCCAGAACGAGACCCGCGGCCGGCTGCGCAGGGCCACCACCGTCATGACGCTGAAGTGCATGAAGGCGGAGCCGGCCGTCCACGGGCTCATGCTGCCGTGGTCGCCCAGCATCCCGACGAAGACCGTCACCCCGCACGACAGCCAGAACGCCCCGATGGGACGCACCAGCGTCATCAGCACCGGCACCGCGAGGAGCAACCCGCTCACCAGGAAGGCCAGCCCCCCGCCGACGCCGGACAGGCTGCGCTGGTAGCCGAACGTCATGGCGAGGAACGCCAGGAAGCCGACCGTCGCGTGCGGCAGCCAGGCCACGGCCTGGCCCATGCGGCCCGGGAGGTGGCGGGCTATGACCCCGTCGGTGCGGCGCGGCCGCAGCGGCCGGTAGGCGAACGGGTCGTGGAACAGGTCCCTGCGCAGCCCCCCGTACGCGTCCATCGCCATCCGGAACTCCGGGGAGCGCTCGGCTCCGCCGCCCGCCGCTGTGCTGCCGCTCCCCTGCCGGGGCCTGGTCGTCTCGTTCACATCCACCACCGTAGGCGGCGGCCGGGGGCACGGCGTCCGGCGCGAAGCGGATCCTGCGGGGTCCGCCTCAGGGACTACCCGGACGGTACGGGCAACCACCCGGGCCCCGGCACACCTCCCGCAGCGCCTGGTGCAGACCTCCACGCTCAGGCCTCCGCGCTCAGACCTCCACGCTCAGGCCTCCGCGCTCAGGCCACCGCGCTCAGACCTCCGCCGTCACCTTGGCGACGAACGACGCGACGTTCAGGACGGTCCGCTCGATCTTCTCCTCCACCGTGAGCGTCTCGTGCAGCCGCGCCCCCATGCCCGCGTCCTTCTTGCCGCGCACGTACAGCGAGCAGTCCAGGTCGGCGCAGATGTAGGCGCCCACCGAGTTCCCCTGCTTACCGGGCCTGCCCGCCTTCGGGGCGACCATCAGCGCGACGCCGCCGGAGTGGGTGGTCAGGCACATCGAGCACATGCTGCGGCGCTGCTGGCCGACGGCCGCGGTCGAGCAGCGCAGCGCGAGGCCGTGCGGGCGGCCGTCCAGCTCCACGACGAGGTAACCGCGGTCGGGGGCCTGCGGGTCGCGCCAGCCGAGGTAGTCCAGGTCGTCCCAGGGGCGTTCGGCCAGGTCACGCGGGACGGCCAGGCGCTTGGCCTCACCCTTGGTGCAGTTCACGAAGGCGGCGCGGATGTCTTGTTCGGTCAGCGGCTTCATAAACATCACGGTAATTTGCCTAAACCTTTTAGGCAAACGCATAATCGCTTCAGGCAGCAGCGAGCGGCACCGGCTGCGCGAGGACGAGAGCGGGAGCGGGAGAGGAAGGGCATGGCATGGCACGGGTAGGACTGACCACGCAGCGCCTCGTCGAGGCGGGCGCCGAGCTCGCCGACGAGGTCGGCTTCGAGCAGGTGACCGTCTCGGCGCTGGCCAGACGCTTCGACGTGAAGGTCGCCAGCCTGTACTCGCACGTGCGGAACTCGCAGGACCTCAGGACCAGGCTCGCCCTGCTCGCCCTGGAGGAACTCGCCGACCTCGCCTCCGACGCCGTCGCCGGCCGCTCCGGCAAGGACGCCCTGGCCGCGCTCGGCAACGTCTACCGCGACTACGCCCGCACCCACCCCGGCCGCTACGCCGCCTCCCAGCTGCGGCTCACGCCCGAGGACGCGGTCGCGAGCGCGGGGCGCCGGCACTCCCAGCTGACCCGGGCGATCCTGCGCGGCTACGACCTGCCGGAGGCCGAGCAGAACCACGCGGTGCGGCTGCTCGGCGGCGCCTTCCACGGCTACATCACCCTGGAGCTGGGCGGCGGGTTCAGCCACAGCGCCCCCGACAGTCAGCAGAGCTGGGAGCGCGTCCTGGACGGGCTCGACGTCCTGCTGCGCAACTGGCCCACCCCGTAAGCGGGTTCGCGTACGCCGGCGCCGCCCCGCCCCACCCCGGAGACACCTCGTGATCGAGACCCCCATCACCGCCCAACTCCTGCGTGGCTCCATCGAGTTGGAGCAAACGGAGCACGGCGTCCTTCCGCACCGGCTGCCCCGGTCGGCCCGTACGCGCGGCGCCGATCCGCAGATCCTGGCGTCCGCCTCCCAGCCCTCCGGCGTACGCGTCGCCTTCCGCTCCCGGGCCACCACCGTCGAGCTGGACACCGTGCCCACCAAACGCGAGTACGTCGGCGGCCCGGCCCGCCCCGACGGCGTGTACGACCTGCTCGTGGACGGGCGTTTGGCCGGGTACGGCTCGGTTTCCGGCGGCCACACCCTGACCGCCGACCTGGCCACCGGGACCGCCGAACACCGCCCGGGCCCGCCCGGCACCCTGCGCTTCACCGGCCTCGCCGCCGCCGACAAGGACATCGAGATCTGGCTGCCGCACAACGAGACCACCGAACTCGTCGCGCTGCGCACCGACGCCCCCGTCGAGCCGCTGCCCGACCGGGGCCGCAAGGTCTGGCTCCACCACGGCAGTTCGATCAGCCACGGCTCGGACGCGGCGAGCCCCAGCACCACCTGGCCGGCCGTCGCCGCGCTGCTGTCCGGCACCGATCTGGTCAACCTGGGGTTCGGCGGCGGCGCCCTGCTGGACCCGTTCACCGCGCGCACCCTGCGCGACACCCCGGCGGACGTGATCAGCGTCAAGCTCGGCATCAACGTGGTGAACCTGGACCTGATGCGGCTGCGCGCCTTCACCCCGGCGGTGCACGGGTTCCTCGACACGATCCGCGAGGGGCACCCCACGGCCCCGCTGCTCGTGGTCTCGCCGATCCTGTGCCCCATCCACGAGGACACCCCGGGACCCTGCGCCATGGACAGCGCCGCGTTCGCCTCGGGGCGGCTGCGCTTCTACGCGCAGGGGGATCCGGCGGAGCGGGCGGGGGGGAAGCTCACGCTGAACGTCATCCGCGAGGAGTTGGCCGCGGTTGTCGCGGGGCGGCGGGGTGAGGATCCCAACCTCCATTACCTGGACGGGCGTTCGCTGTACGGGGAGGGGGACGCTGAGGGGTTGCCGTTGCCCGACGGGCTGCATCCCTCTGCGGGTGTCCATCGGCTCATGGGTGAGCGTTTCGCCCAACTTGCCTTTGAGGGCGGGCCGTTCGCGTAGTTCCCCGCGCTCCTGGGGCCCCCTGCCGCCTGCGGGCCGTGGTCGCTTCTCGCGCAGTTCCCCGCGCCCCCAAACCCCTCTGCCGCCTGCGGGCCGTGGTCGCTCCTCGCGCAGTTCCCCGCGCCCCCAAAACCCCTGCCACCCGCGGACCGTGATCGCTCCTCGCGCAGTTCCCCGCGCCCCCAAAACCCCTGCCGGCTGCGGGCCGTGGTCGCTTCCCGCGCAGTTCCCCGCGCCCCCGGCAGCACCGGGGACGGGCGGGTGGGGGTCGATGAGGGGGGGCGGGGTCAGTAGGCCAGTTGGGCGAGTTCTTCTGCCACTACTGCGCACGCGTCCGACGCCGGGTCGATCAGGGCGAAGTGGCCGATGTCCTCGAGGAGGGTGAAGCCCACCGTCTCGCCCGCCTTCGCCGCCGCGTCCACGTACGCCTCCGCCACGGCCGGCGGCACCACGATGTCGTCCCGGCCCTGCACCACGGCCGTGGCGATGCCGGTCGGCAGCAGGGCGGACGGGTCGGTGTGCGCGGAGCGCGCGCTCAACTCGGGCTGCCCGCCCAGGAGTTGCAGCACCGCGCCGCCGCACACGTCCAGCTCGACGGCGGTGGCGAAGTCGGCGATGGGGGCCAGCGCCACCACGCCGCGCAGGGGCGGGGGCCCCGGGGTGTGCCACGGCGAATCGGCGGGCAGGACGTGCCGGGCCGCCGCCCACAGCGCGAGGTGGCCGCCCGCGGAGTGCCCGGCGAGGACGGTGCGGCGCGGATCGGCCTGCGCGACGGCGTCCCGTACGAGCAGGGGCAGGGCGTCCAGGGCGGCGGCCACGTCGTCGAAGGTGTCCGGCCAGCGTCCCGCCACGGGCCCGTCCCCGCCCTGCTGGGGCAGCAGACTCCCGCGCCGGTACTCGACGTTGGCGACGGCGAAACCGCGCCGGGCCAGGAAGTCGGCGAGCGGGGTGAGGTGCGTCCGGTCGTACGGGCCCCGCCAGGCGCCCCCGTGCAGGAGGACCACCAGGGGGACTCCGGTGCCGGCGCCCCGCGGGGCGTAGAAGTCGATCAGCTGGTCCGGGTGGTCGCCGTAGGCGGCGGTGGCATCCGGGGCGACGGCGGGATGGGAGAAGGCGGACGCCTCTTCGGCCGCGTCACGCTCTGCGGGCTCCATCGTTCCCCACCTTCCCACCAGGCCGAGCCGGTTGATCACCCGGGCGCCACGGACGCTATCAGGGCGCCCGGGCCACCCGGGCGCGGCCCGGCCCGGCGGGGTTGCCGCCGATCAGCTCAGGAGCGTCCCCAGTTCGCGTGCGGCCCGTTCGGCGTCGGCGAAGCCCACGTACAGCGGGGTGAAGCCGAAGCGCAGGACGTCGGGGCGGCGGAAGTCGCCGACCACGCCCCGCTCGGTGAGCGCCCGCATCACCTCGCCCGCGCCCTCGCAGCCGAGCGAGACCTGGCTGCCACGTTCGGCGTGCGCGGCCGGGGTCACCGAGGTGACCCGTCCGGCCGGGACGTGGGCTTCGACGCACTCCAGGAAGAAGTCCGTCAGGGCGAGGGACTTGGCCCGCACCGCTTCGACGGACACCCCGTCCCACACGTCGAGCGCGGATTCCAGGGCCAGCAGGGACAGGATGTCCGGGGTGCCGACCCGGCCCCGCACCGCGCCGTCGCCCGGCGCGTACGCCGGACGCATCCCGAACGGGTCCTCGTGCGAGTTCCAGCCGGGCAGCGGGGTGTCGAAGGCGGCCTGGTGGTCGCCGCGCACGTACAGGTAGGCCGGTGAACCCGGGCCGCCGTTCAGGTACTTGTAGGTGCAGCCCACCGCGAGGTCGACGCCGTGCTCGGCGAGGCCCACCGGGAGCGCGCCCGCGCTGTGGCACAGGTCCCAGACCGCGAGGGCGCCGGCCGCGTGGACCGCCGCCGTCAGACCGGGCAGGTCGTTGAGGCGGCCCGAGCGGTAGTCCACGTGGTTGACCAGGACGGCCGCCGTGCGCGGGCCGAGGGCGGCCGGGATGTCGGCGGGGGCCAGGGCCCGCAGGCGGCGGCCCGTCATCCGGGCCGCGGACTCGGCCACGTACCCGTCGGTGGGGAACGTCGTGGCGTCCACCAGGATCTCGTCGCGTCCGTCGCCCGCCAGGCGCACCGCGGCCACCAGCGCCTTGAAGACGTTGACGCTCGTCGAGTCGCCGACCACGACCGTGTCCGGGCCGGCGCCGACCAGCGGGGCTATGCGGTCGCCGACCCGCTCCGGGGCGGTCCACCACCCGCTCTCCTCCCAGGAGCGGATGCGCAGCTGTCCCCACTCGCGGGCGATGACGTCCTGCATCCGCGCCGGTACGTGCCGGGGCAGCGCGCCCAGCGAGTTGCCGTCGAGGTAGACCACCCCGTCGTCGAGCGCGAACAGCTCGCGGTGCCCGGCGAGTTCGTCGGCGGCGTCCAGCGCCGCGGCCTTCTTGGCCAGGGCCTCAGACATGGCTGCGCGCCGTCCACAGCTCGGGGAACACGTTCTTGGTGGCCCGCTTCTCCAGCCAGGCGACCCCGGCCGAGCCGCCGGTGCCGGCCTTCGCGCCCATGGCCCGCCGGGTCGCCACCAGGTGGTCGTTGCGCCAGCGCCACACGAGCTCGCCGACATCGGTCAACACCTCGCCCAGGCGCACCAGTTCACCGTTCTGGTCGCCCGCGTACAGCTCGGTCCAGACCGCCTCGACCTCGGCGTCCGGCTCGTACCTGCGGGTCAGGTCGCGCTGGAGGACGGCCTCCGGGATCGCGTACCCGCGGCGCGCGAGCAGCCCGAGCACCTCGTCGTACAGACTGGGCTCGCCCAGCGCCTTCTCCAGCTCGGCGTGCACGCGCGGCGCCCCGCGGTGCGGCACCAGCATGGAGGCGGACTTGTCGCCGAGCAGGAACTCCATGCGCCGGTACATCGCCGACTGGAAGCCCGAGCCCTCGCCGAGCGCGGAGCGGTAGGAGTTGAACTGGGCCGGGGTCAGCTGCGCCAGCGGCGTCCACGAGGCGTTCAGCGCCTCCAGCTCCCGCAGCGAACGCTTCAGGGCGTCGACCGCGACCGGCACCCGGTCCTCGCGCAGCGCCCGGGACGCGGTCTCCCACTCGTGCACGATGACCGTGAACCACAGCTCCATGACCTGGGTGGTGACCAGGAAGACCATCTCGCCCGGGTCGTCCGAGCGCAGGTGCTGGAGGTGGGTGAGCACGTCCGCCTGGACGTAGTCCTCGTACGGTGTCGTGCCCTCGAAGTCCAGGTTCGGGGTCTCCGGCTCGTCGCCCGGCTCGGGCGGCACGACCGGTTCGGACATCTTTGATGACATCGCTGTCTCCTCGATGTGTCCGGGTAGCGGTCCGCCCCTTCCTTGGTCGGCATCGGAGCCCCGGTCCCCACCGGCATCATAAGCACGCCCGCGCCCGGCGCGTCAGGGCACCGAGGGCCCCGTGACGAACGTCCCCTGCGCGGTATAGGGCCAGGCGTTGGACTTGCAGCCGTTGAGGCCCTTGATCTGCTGCATCATCACCGGGGCGGGTCTGCCCGCGCCCGGGCAGGCCATGTGCTGGTGGTAGCCGATCAAGTGGCCCACCTCGTGGTTGATGATGAGGTGGCGGTACTCGGCGGGCGGCCCGTCGTACTGCGGCGAGCCGGTCACCCAGCGCTTCAGATTGACGATGACACCCCCCGTGACCTCGCAGTTCAGCTCGCCCTCGGTGTCGCCGACGGCGGCGCAGAGCTTGTCGGTGGTCTTCGGAGTGGCGATCTTGATGACGACGTCGGCGCCGCTCGCGACCAGCTGGAAGCGGCCCTTGCCGTGCGCGGCCCAGCTGCGCGGGTCGGACAGGATGGTCTGGACGTCGAGGGCGGCCTGCTTGGCGGAGACGTCCGCCCCGTCCTCGACCTGCACCTGGTAGCGCCGCAGCGGCCCGCCGGTGCCGACGGTCCTGCCGGAGGCCTGGGCGGTGGTGAAGGTGCCGGGGCCGGACTCCGGTACGGCGGAGGGCTTCGGGCTGCCCGTGCCCGCGGAGGAGGCGGGCTCGGCCGGCTCCAGGGGGCGCGGGGACTGCTCGGCCATGGGGCTGGCCGCGGTGTTGCCCGGCTCCACGGCGGACTTCGCGCCGCCCCCGGGCCACTGGGCGAGCGCGACCCCGCCGAGCAGGACGGCCCCGGCCAGCGCCCCGACGAGCAGCACGCGCCCGCGCCGCCCTGGCCGACTGCGCTGCCGGGTCTGTCTGCGGCCGGTGCCTGCGGTCGCGGCGGTGCTGCGGGCGCCTCGCTTGCCCAAGACGGAGTTCTCCCCTGGTCCCCGGCTGGGTTGGGGGGAGAGGAGTGGGGCCTCTGCGCCAGCCTGTCCATTCGGCCGGATGCGGGCACGGAGGGGGGTCGCCTGCGCGCGCATCCGGTCGATTCGTGTCAGCCATAGAGATGCGCCGACGGGGTGGGGCGTTCCCTTCGGGGGGTCTCTGGTTGATCCGGGGGGGGGCCGGGGGGCCGAGGGGCGCTCGGGCCCGGGGCGCTGCCGCGTGTGCGTGCGGGCGGGCGTTCGGCCGCGGGTCGGCGCCGGGGGGCCGTACGCGTTGGGCCGCGGCCGGCGCCGATGAGGTCGGCCGGGGATCAGCCAGGGGTCAGCAGGATCAGCAAGGGATCAGCCGAGGGTGTCGGCGGCCTGGGGCGAGGAGTCGCGCAGGAACGAGGTGCAGCGCTCGTACTCGGCGTCCTCGCCGATCGCCTGCGCGGCGCGGGCGAGGGCGTGCAGGGCGCGGAGGAACCCGCGGTTGGGCTCGTGCTCCCACGGCACCGGGCCGTGGCCCTTCCACCCGGCGCGGCGCAGCGAGTCGAGGCCGCGGTGGTAGCCGGTACGGGCGTAGGCGTACGACTCGACGGTGCGGCCACCGTCGAACGCGTCGTCGGCGAGCTGGGCCCAGGCGAGGGAGGAGGTGGGGTACTTCGCGGCGACGTCGGCGGGGGCGGTGCCGGAGGCGAGGAGTTCGCGGGGCTCGGGGTCGTCGGGGAGGTGGGTGGGGGCGGGGCCGCCGAGGAGGTTTTCGTGAAGGGACATGGGGTTAGTTTGCCACCGGGGGTGGGGGTGGGGGGCCGCCGTGCTGCCTTTTCGCGCAGTTCCCCGCGCCCCTGGGCCTCGGTCATCAGCGGGCCGTGCTGGCTTGCTCGCGCAGTTCCCCGCGCCCCTTGGCGGGACCGGTGCGGGCCAGCACGTGTAGCCCGGCCCGCCTTGCGCAGTTCCCCGCGCCCCTGAACCCCCAATTGCCTGCGGACCGTGGTCGCTCCTCGCGCAGTTCCCCGCGCCCCTTGGCAGGACCGGTGCCGGCCAGCACGTGTGGCCCGGCCTGCCTTGCGCAGTTCCCCGCGCCCCTTAACTGCTCGGTGCTGGGCAGCACCAGGCCACCTCAGCCCGTCCGGCGATTGAGGACGAGCGCCCTTAAGGCGCGAAAGGGGGGTGCAGGGGGCG